>DATAKM010000114.1:0-4188 GCA_036261665.1 Chloroflexia bacterium | reverse complement strand
GTAATCGTGTGAACCACCCTCGCCGTACCAGCCCACGTTCTGGCCAATTGCGAAATAAGGCTGGCCGTTGCTGAACTCCAGGTAAGAATTATCCTGGGAGCTTACCCGTAGAAATCCGGGGTTGGTCGAAGAAACCACTTTTACTTTCGCGGGATTAGTCCTCGCAGTGCCTCCCGGTGTAACCACCTCTACATAATAGGTCCAGTCGCCTTCGCTATCCGGTGAAAAGCGCACTTTCCAGGCAGCCTGTCCTTTAGGGGTAAGCACTTCTTTCTGGTTGCTTAACTGGCTGGTGTAATCCTGCCAGTAAAAACCGGGAACTGTCTTGCTGCTGCCGCCGGGCGCGGTAAAAACAGCATGCAAATCGACCTGGGCCGGGTCAAAGGGGTTATTATAGCTGGCCTTCAAATCAACGGTCAGTTCCAGCTTATTGTAACGCCCGATCTGACTGGCGTCAGGAGTAACACTTTTGATTTCTGGCGGCACTGCGGCAACAGATGGCGTAGCGCTCGGCTCAGAACGGCTGGCTGTAGTAATTGGCGCTGGCTGAGCAGTGGGAGTAGCGGTAGCGGGTTGAGTGGTGGCAGAAGCCTGAGTTGTTACAGGAGAGACAGCAGCCTGAGTTGTAACCGGGCCAGGAGTTGAGGTGGGCTCGGCGGAATTAGAGCAAGCGCTCAAAACCTGAGCGATAAGAAGGCCCGTAACCAGCAGCCCTGCCAGTTTGATTGATCGGTTTACTTTGCGCTTCACCTGCTGATTCCTCGCCTTTTCTCTTCATCGAGTTATAGAGTTAGGGTTGCCGGGAGAGGCTACCGCTCTATCCAAAATGGAATTCTTCAAAAGTATCCGGTCATTTATCTGATCAACCGGGCAAGCAAGCTCGCCCGGTTGAATAACATCAAGAAATTTGTAACTATTTGTAAGCAGGAGGATTGTTAGAAGAAGGCTATCCTTTCACACTACTCAAAGCGATACCTTCGACAAATTGTTTCTGGAAAGCCAGGAACATGATGACCGTGGGGATAGAAGCCAGTAAACTACCTGCCATCAACACGCCCAGGGTGCTACTGCCGAAGAAAGCCTGGTTCAGACGCGAGAGAGCCAGGGGAATAGTAGCATGAGCAGAGTCCTGGATAACCACCAGCGGCCAGACAAAGTTGTTCCACTCGCCCAGTATCGTAAAAATGGACATGGCGGTCAGAGCAGGACGAATCAGGGGCATTACAATCTGCCACCAGATACGGAACTCGCTGGCGCCGTCTATACGAGCGGCTTCGAGCATTTCATCCGGCAGGCTGGTCATAAACTGGCGCAGGAAGAAGACTGCGAAAGCTTTAGGCAGCGCCGGGATAATCAGAGCCTGGAAGGAATTAATCCAACCCAGGTTTTTGATGGTTAAAAAGTTCGGAATGAAAAGCACCTGCCAGGGAACCATCATAGAAGCCACAATCAGCAGAAAAAGGATATTGCGGCCCGGTATCCTGAGCTTGGCAAGGGCATAAGCAGCAGCCGAAGCGATAAGCAGGCTTAAAATGGTAATGACGGTTGTAACAATGAGACTGTTTACAAAGAAACTACCGAAGCCCCACGGCGCATCGGTCAGGCGTTGAAACAAACCGAGGGTATGATCGGGAGGCTTATTGCCTACCGGATCATAGAAGTTGTTGAACGTAGGGTTCTGCACTATAAAGGTAGGCGGCACCTTGCGCAATTCAGGAACCGACTTGAAAGCGCCAATAAGCATCCAGTAGTAAGGCAATACCATGGTGAGTGCCAGCAGGTAAAGCGGCAGGCGAAAGATTTTCATCCAGGGCGCTTTTTTTGATCCAACCATATAACTCCTCTTTCTATCCCTTACTTTTCTCGACCAAACCGCAGATTGATCAGGGTCACAATGAAGATGATAATGAACAGCACCCAGGCGATACTGGAGGCGTATCCTAACTGGAAACGGTTAAAGCCGCGGTCGTAAAGGTAAGGCACGATAAACAGCGCCGAGTCGAGCGGGCCGCCCACGTTTCCAACTGCGGGATATAAGAGGTAGACCACGTCAAAGATCTGGAACGCGCCGATGATTCCGGTAATTATCACATAAAGGGTGGTAGGCCTGAGCAAAGGCAGGGTGATGAATAAAAAGCGCTGGCCGCTTTTAGCGCCGTCAATCGCGGCAGCCTCGGTCAGGTCGTGCGGAATGGATTGCAGACCGGCCAGGAAGATAATCATGGTAGAGCCAACGCCACCCCAGAGCGTCACCAGCACAATAATTGGTAGCGTCCACTCCGGCCTGGAAAAGAAGCTGATCGACTTTATACCGAGAGCATTAAGAACGGTATTAGCCAGGCCGTAGCTATCGGAGGTAAAAATGATTCTCCACAGAACGCTAACCGCTACGGTCGAGGTGACGGCCGGTAGAAAGAACATAGCCCGGCAAATCTGATTTATCAGGGTAGGAGCGCGAAAAGCCATAGCCAGGCCGAGTCCGGCGGCAGAGTTAAGTATTACGATCACCGCTACATAAGCGACAGTATTGATCAGGGCAGTCTTAAACCGTTCATCCTTAAAATGCTCATCAAGGCCGAGTAAACGACTGTAATTATCAAGACCGATAAACTGGGCCGGTTTGATGCCGTTGTAGTCGGTAAAACTGAGATATAACGAATTAAGGATAGGCCAGACGATAAAAACAAGGAATAAAACGATAAAGGGAGCCAGTAACAGATAACCTGAGCTCAGTCGCCGGGTGCTAGCCATCCTTTTGCCGATAATCTGTCCTACAAAACCGGCTCTGGTTCCAGGAGTATTCATACTCTCCTCCTTAAGTAAGAATTTCAGGAAAAAGTGATCAGCAGGAACTCTTAAAGCTTTCCTGCCGATCACTTTTCGGGCCGGTGCTACTGCTTCAGATTCTGGTTCATCGTGTTGGCGATGTCATCCAGGCTGGCCTTGGGATCGGCTTTGTTCAGGATAACCTCCTGGAGCTTCTTGTCGGCGGTGCTGCCGCTTTCTTCCCAACCGGCGCAGGTCGGAGGACCGGAAGCTTCGTTCAGTTGTGACTTAAGAGCCTGGATGCGATCTTGCGGGATTTGCAGTTTGTCCGCCATATCAACGCGGGCCGGTAACCAGATGGTGCTGAGTTTGGCAGCCTCTGTGCTGGTAATCTGCGCGGCCTGGTCGGTATAGAGGAAGCGGATAAACTCGGCGGACTGGTCCTGGTTCTTGGAGGTGGACATAATGCTCAGGGCGCGACCACCAATGAAGGAGATACCTTTACCGGAAGGTCCGGCCGGCATTGGAGCAGCCGCCCATTTGCCTTTCAGTTCGGGCTTAGAGACTTCCATGTTGATCAGTTCCCAGCTACCGTTGAAACCAATCGGATAGTCGCCGCTGGCCATACCGGCTTCAAAGTCGCTGCTGGTATCGGTCGGAGCGTTCAACTTGGTGTAAAGGCTGGTGAAATACTGGAGCGAAGTCAGGCCTTCAGGGCTGTTAATAGTAGCTTTGGAGCACTGGTTGTCGTAGAGCGAGCCACCGGCGCTATAAAGGAAGTTGAAGTAGCCTAACCAACCGGCGGTACCCCAGGTAAAGCCAAGCCCCTTGGCCTTGCCGGCAGACTGCAACTTGGAAACGGCAGCGGTCAGTTCATCCCAGGTCTTGGGAGGAGTAATCCCGGCCTGCTGTAAAATGTCGGTGCGGTAGTACATCATCTCAATGGTCAGGTCGCCCGGTAGAGCGTAAACTTTGCCGTCCTGCCCGATCAGCGATTTGTAGATACCCGGCTGAGCTAGTTTCTGAACCTGGTCAACCAGGTCGGGGTACTTCGCTTTCAGGTCAATAACGCCACCTTTCTGGCCGAATTCAATACCGTAAGATAAACCGCCGGTAATAATGTCAGGGCCGGTGCCGCTGGTAACTGCTGAAAGAATCTTGGCATGAGAGTCGTCCCAGGAAAGGGTCTGTACATTCACCTTCACGCCCGGATGCAGGGCCGAAAAAGCATCAGCAGCGGCCTGCAAAACCTGAGTATCAGTGTCACTGCCGGTAGCCCAAACAGTTACGGTAGCGGGCGCAAGCTGCTTGGTGCTGGGAGTTACAACATTTACGGCGCTACTGGCGGCGGTGGTGGCACTGGCAGCGGTAGTAGCCGAAGTAGCAGCGGTAGTGGCGCTGGCGGCGGTAGTGGTTGCCGCA
>DATAKM010000101.1:0-86408 GCA_036261665.1 Chloroflexia bacterium | reverse complement strand
TGACCTTACCCCGATAAAGTGGAGAGAAGAAAGAGCCGAGATGCTATACTTGACTTTAAGGAGGTAGCATCACCCATGGCCAAGCAACTGCGCAAATATACCGCGGAATTTAAGCGGGAAGCGGTCAATCTCGTTGAAAGTAGCGGCAAAAGTGTTCCCCAGATCGCCAAGGATTTGGGTATCTCTGACTCCATACTCTACAAGTGGCAAAAACAGCTAACCGCCCAGGGAGAGGAAGCTTTTCCCGGCAAAGGTCATCAGACCCCGGCCGAAGAGGAGTTGCGGCGACTTCGTCTTGAGGTTGAGCATCTCAAACAAGAAAGGGACATTTTAAAAAAAGCGGTAGTTATATTTTCGCAAAGCCTCAAATGAAGTACCTTTTCATCAAGGAGCATCTCGAAGAGTTCCCGGTCAGTCGGATGTGCCAGGCGCTCGGAATAGCCCCAAGCGGCTATTACAAGTGGTGCCTGCAGAACCAGGGTAAAACACTCAGCCCTCGAAAAGAGGCCGATAAGGTTCTTACTGAGCAAATCGAAAAGGTATTTGTAAGTTCACGCAGGCTCTATGGTTCACCGAGGATACATGCCAGCCTAAGAGCGGATGGTGTGCGCTGCTCACGCAAGCGGGTAGCCCGCCTTATGGGAGCGAAAGGTTTAACACCAAAGCTAAAAAAGCACAAGACCCGCACGACCGATAGCCAGCACAACGACCCAGTAGCACCTAACAAGTTAAACCGGGAGTTTGAGGCCGAGGCTCCTAACCGTAAATGGGCTGGGGATATTACAGGAATTTGGACGAGTGAAGGCTGGCTGTACCTGGCCGTCATTCTAGATCTATATTCAAGGATGGTAATAGGCTGGGCGATGGGAGCGCAAAGAGATGGTAAGTTAGTCGAAGAAGCGCTTAATATGGCGCTGCTAAAACGTCATCCTGGGCCTGGTTTACTCCATCATAGTGATCGGGGATCTCAGTATACCAGCCTCGGTTACCGAGCCAAACTGGAAGATTTGGGTATTGAGATCAGCATGAGTCGTAAAGGCGACTGCTATGACAACGCGGTGGTTGAGAGTTTCAATGGAACCTTAAAAAGTGAGTGCGTGGACCGGCAGAGTTTTGCCACTCGCTCTCAGGCCAAAAGTGTAGTATTTGAATATTTGGAAGTATTTTACAACCGGCAAAGGCTACATTCATCTCTGGGCTACATGGCTCCAGAGATCTTTGAAAAACTAACGGTATCTCGTCTTTTCTGACTCTCTACTAAACCGGGGCAAGGTCAGGTGCGAAAGTGGAAAAAGTGCGCAATGTGGTGGCAAATATTGACGGGGTGGAGCTCAGAATGGCCATGCTCTTTTTGTGGGTGAGCGTCTTCTGCTTCTTCGGTTTTGTGGTCTCCCTGAGTTTTCCGGGGCTGGCCTTTGCCGATGTGGCCTGCCTGCTTTTCTTCCTGATCACCCTGGTGGAAGGCCTTAATTGGCTGAGGAAGGCTGTCCTGGCGGCGGGAAGGAAGCAGGCAAGCGGCGCCGTGAAGTATCGCGAAAAACGGGTGAGTGTGGTTCGGGAAGAGGAAACAGCGGCACCCGCTTACAGCCAGGAGGAGCTGGAGGAAGCCCAGGATGTGAGTGATTTCTTCTACAGTTTCTTCCACCTGGGGGAGGTGGGAGAGAGCCTGTGGGTGGGGAGGGGTTAGCCTACGAAAACATATAGAAGCTGGCTGGAGATTTTCCGGGAACTCAGGATGGTAGAGGTGAAGCCGGGAGCGAAGCCAGTACCGGTGGTGGGCTACACGAGAGCCCTGGAGCTTTACGCCACCAGCTACCTAGAAGAGCCCGATTTCTTCCGGGGCGTACGAAGACACAGGCTGACTTACCCGGCCAATGCGAAAGTGGTCAGCGCCTCCTCCCCTGGCAGGGAAGCTCAACCGGCGGCTCAAGGTTCAACCTCAACCTCAACTGCCAGTTCAAAAGTGGAGGTTGAGCTTTAGGTGGTGGATATTTTTCAGGAACTGGGGAGGGTGTATTGATGCTATTCCCCGGTAGCGAGAGTAGAGGAGGCGTTGGTAGAAGTGGCAGGTAATGAAGGGCAGTACCGGGTAGCCCAGCCCAGGAAGCCTGGAAAGGCAGTTGGTAGCTCGGCAGGAGGGAGTGCGAAAGGGCAGGCTGTGGCGGAGGCGGAAGCGCAGGAGGTAGATAACGAAAAGTACGAAATAGCGAAGAGCCGGGCGAAGTCCGTTTTGCGAAATGGAGTAAACGGGATTGGAAGTGCGGTCGGCTGGTTTACCCGGCCGAGGAGCGTTTCGCGAAACAGTTCGCATGCCGTTTCGCCTTCCGACCGCTTCATTTTTCTTATGGGAGCTTTAGTTACGACCGGCTGGAGCGCCTTTCTTAATTACCTGGCCATGCTGAATTTCGTGCCGGCTTTCAGGGTAAGGGATGGGCAGGTGGTAAGCCCTGGAGCGATTGCGGCTACGGTCGTGCTTTCCATCATTTTATTCGTGGTTGAATTTGTGATCTGGAAGGGCAATCACTCCCCGGTGGAGTGGTGTGTCTTCGGGGTGATCTTCGCCTTCGACATATGGGTCAATTTGATAGGAACCATGAATTTACTGGCGGTGACAAGGCTCTACTGGCCCTGGGAGTTTACTCCGGGAGGAGAGAGGCCTGACAAGGCCAATTGGTGATGGCGGTGCCCAGCGCTATATTGCCAGAGTGGTTATGGCGTAGAGCCAAAGGTTGAGCGAGAGGAGCAAGGCCTGGCAAAAGGTATTTTCAAGTTATGGGTAGGGGTTTTTGGGCGGTGCTGGTGGTGTTGCTTTCACTGCAAATAGCGCCAGGCACCATGAATAACGTGGTGATTATCGGGGTGGCGGGGTTCTTTGTGGTGGTTATCCTGATAATGGCCGGAGCGCTGGTGGTGTCTTCTTGCCACCAGGCTAAGGCTCTGGTGCGAATTTCGGAAGGAGCGTTGGAGAGCCAGGTGCGGACTGCTGCTACCAGCCGGGTTAGCCG
Organism: Chloroflexia bacterium; assembly: GCA_036261665.1. Taxonomy (GTDB): domain Bacteria; phylum Chloroflexota; class Chloroflexia; order Chloroheliales; family Chloroheliaceae; genus 54-19. The sequence continues at coordinate 83,403 of DATAKM010000101.1, read as the reverse complement.
GGACCGCTTTCTGGAACGTGGCGGGCTGGTGCTGGAAAAAGGAGGCCGGTATTATCTGGTTGTACCGGGATACAGAAGGCCGGTGCCTGTTGAGGTTATTGGCTTGAGCGAGGAAGAAGTGGATTATATGATAGAAAAGCAACATTCGTAACAACAATTACTTTCAGCTTTAATGGCTAAAGCAGCTGCTTCTATTATCTGAAACTTACATGATTCAAACGGGTGAAGAAAGTAGTCAGAAAGGTCCTACGCGGTTAATGGTAAAATTTTCGCCCGGTCTAGAACAACTGCCGTTAGAATCTACTATAATTTATTCACTAAACTTAAAAACCGGCCTTCGAACCTTCCTGGCGCTGGTAAGAGAGCTTGACGAAAGGTAGGCCTCGAAAGCGGTAGATTGTAGGCCGGTCGAGAGGGTGGGGTAGGCGTGGATCGCTTGCAGGATGCCGCTAATGCCGATTTTATGCTGCATTGCCAGAGTGATTTCGCCGAGCATTTCTCCTGAGTGTGCTCCTACGAGGTGCGCTCCTAGAATTTGCTCTCCCTGCTCATCCAGAATAAGCTTGATAAAGCCCTCCGTTTCACCTTCGGTTTGGGCCCGGTCTATCTCCTCCCAGGGAAAATACTGCACCTTGATATTCGGATTCAACCGGCGTGCCTCCGCTTCGGTCAGGCCCACTCGCGAGGCTTCCGGGTCGGTAAAAGTAATCCAGGGCAGCACGCGATAATCTGGCCTCTTACGGCCAACTGGCACCAAAGCGTTGCGCGCCGCAATACCCGCCTGATAAGCTGCTACATGCGTAAAGAGATAACCGCCCGTGACATCGCCAATGGCATAGATATTCGGGCTGGCCGTTTGAAGGTACTCATTGACCACGATACCTTTATCGCTTAAAGTAATACCGGCATTTTCCAGCTTCAATCCTGTCAGGTTAGGTCGCCGTCCGATAGCCAGCATGAGCTCATCAGCCTTGAAATACAGCAGTTCTTCGCCCCGCCGGGCTTCCAGCAACTTTGAAAGGCCCTGCTCCGAAACCTTTGTTAGACGCGCTCCTGTAATAAGCTCTACCCCTTCACGCGAGAGCACCGCGGCAATTGCCCCGGAGATAGCTGCATCTTCTCCGGGCAATAACCTCTCCTGACTGTGAATAAGCGTTACGCGGCTACCCAGGCGGGCAAAGGCCTGGGCCATTTCCACGCCAACCGGCCCGCCACCGGCTATTGCCAGGCGGTGCGGCAAATGGTTTAGATCGAAAATGTCCTGGGTGGTCAGGTAGGAAAGGCCTGCCAGTCCTTCAATCCCCCCGGTGTTCGGCTGAGAACCGGTCGCTACGATAAACGACCGCCCGGTTAGAATTTGACCATTCAGCTTTAACTCGTGGTTGGATACAAATTCAGCCTCTCCAAACTGCACCTCTACCTGCTGCACATATATTTGCTCGGCCACGCCAATGCGCTCGATCACCTTGTGGATATGATCGGCGATCTTAGCCATATCTACTTCAAAGTGGTCAATTGCCCCACCAGTACCGAACGCAGCAGCAACACGTAAATTTTTTACTATTCTGGCGGCATAAATGAGACTTTTGCTCGGTATGCAGCCGTAGTGCAGGCAATCCCCACCCAGGCGTTCTTTATCAATTAAACACACCCTTGCGCCAAGCGCCGCGCCAACCCTGGCTGCTACCAGCCCGCCCGAGCCTCCTCCGATTATTATCAGGTCGTACATGTATTCAGACAAAAACGGTCTCCTACCTGAAAGCCCGGAAGGCGGTTACGGCGTTCTGCCCGCCAAAGCCAAAGCCGTTAATCAAGGCTACCTCAACCTCAGATTGACGGGCTTTGTTTGGCACATAATCAAGATCACAGTCGGGGGCAGGATTATCCAGGTTGATGGTCGGCGGAATCACTCCGTCGCGAATGGCCAGCACGGCGGCCAGGGCGGAAATTGAACCGGCTGCACCCAGCAGGTGCCCGACCATAGACTTGGGTGAACTGATTGGAATCCGGTAAGCCTGCTCGCCAAAAGCCGTCTTGATGGCCTGGGTTTCAGCGGCATCGTTCAAAGGGGTGCCGGTGCCGTGGGCCACAATGTAATCAACGTCTTCCGGTTTAAGCTGGTTGACGGCCAGCGCTTTCTTAAGAGCTTTAGCCGCTCCGGCACCTTCCGGGGCAGGCGCGGTAATATGGAAAGCATCGGCGGTTTGGGCGCCGCCCAGCACTTCGGCCAGGATGGTTGCTCCGCGAGAACGGGCATGTTCCAGGGTTTCCAGGACCATTACAACCGCGCCCTCAGAAAAGACAAAGCCTTCTCTATCCCTGTCAAAAGGGCGGGAAGCTTTTGCCGGTTCCTCGTTGTTCCGGCTGAGCGCCTGCATATTGGCCAGGGAAGCCAGCGCCAGCGGATTCAAAGAAGACTCGGCACCCCCGGTAAGGGCTACCTGGGTTTCGCCGCTGCGCAACAGTCGCACAGCGTCCAGGAAAGCGGTTACACCACTGGCGCAAGCCGCTACTGCCGTCATCGCCGGGCCGGTAATGCCGAAGGTAATCGAAACCTGACAACTGACCATATTAGGAGCCATCATTGGCACGTAGAAGGGGCTAACCCGTTCTGGCCCTTTTTTCTCAATTACCAGGGTTTCCCAGTAGGTTTCACACAGACCGGCCCCACCCGTATTGATTACAACCGCAATTTCTTCCCGATTTTCCTCAGTTATTTCCAGGTGAGCATCCTCAAGGGCCTGCCGGGTAGCCGCGATTGACATTTGCGCAGCACGTGACATGCGCCGGGCCGCCTTAATATTCATGTACTGCCCTGGCTCAAAGTTCTTAACTTCCCCGGCTATTCTTACAGGTAAACCACTGGCATCAAACTGCGTGACAGGACCGATACCGGAGACGCCACCGGTTAAATTCTGCCAGAACTCGGCTACACTGTTGCCAATCGGAGTTATTGCACCGAGGCCGGTAATTACTATCCGTTCCATCGCTCACCTCATATCACTTTATAGCTTTGTAATTGAATTTTTACAGTTTGCAGATCAGTTAATACAGGTTCTTCTAGCTTTCCTTGCAATTATGTGTTCTTTTCCGCTTGATACTCGGCCGTTCTTTTTGCTGTTTTTCGATCCCATGCTGAGTCGACCCCGCCGGTGGCCAGCATAAATTTGCGGACCCGCTGCGTGGCAGTGCGGGGTAGTTCCGGCAGAATCTGGATATAACGCGGTACCATAAAGCGGGGCAAATGCTGATTGCAGAACTCCCAGAGTGCTTCTTCGCCAACCTCTGCCTCCGGCTTGAGCACCACGCAGAGCTTGACTTCTTCTTCGCTCAGCTCTGAAGGAACTCCAACCGCCGCCGACTCCATAACGGCCGGATGCCCGTTTACTACCTGTTCGATTTCAAAGGCCGAGATATTCTCACCCCTGCGGCGGATATAATCTTTCAGGCGACCACGGAAGTACAGGTAACCTTCGCCATCCAGTTCACCCGCGTCGCCAGTGTAATACCAGCCGTCATTAAAGACTCTGGCATTAAGTTCGGGCTGGCGATAGTAGCCGCTCATCATCAGCCCTGGCTCTTTGGGCCGCATAATAATCTGGCCGAGCCTGCCGGGTGGTAATTCCCGGCCGCTTTCGTCCACGATCTTAACCTCGGCCCGTTCCGGCGCTTTACCGGCCGCACCAATTCTGGTTGCGCCGGGTGGTTGCATTACCCAGATTGCCATCCATTCTGATTGGCCGTAGGTTTCAACCAGCTTCAGGTTAAAACGCCTCTCGAAACTTGCCCAGATTTCAGCCGGGGCCGCCGCTCCAAAGGCTCTTCTAACCGGGTTTTCAGCATCGCCCGGCGTTTCAGGCCGGGTATACAACATCTGTAAAACCGCTCCCAGGTAGGGAAAGACCACCGCTCTATTGCGCCGGAGCCGCTCCCAGAAACCGAATACTTTGAAGCCTGTGTCGAGCGCCACCTGCGAACCACCGAGCAGGCTGCCCATTGTAGTGCCCTGGGCCGTTACGTGAAAGAGCGGCAGGTAACAATAAGCCACTTCTCCGGGAGCGGTTTGCAGCATTTCTTTATGATAATAGAGCGGGTGGTTGGTTTGAGCACGACGGCCAATCACTACTCCCTTGGGATGGCCGGTCGTTCCAGAGGTATAAATAATCAAAGCCGGGTCTTCCTCGCCAATTGGAACGTCGAGTGGGCGCTGGGGCGGGGCGGCTGCGAACATTTTATCAAAGGAATAGACCCGGTGGCTATTCTCCTGCATATCCAATACAAGCAGGCGGCAATCATTCGGGAGAGCGCCAGCAACAGCCTGAACTTCCGGTAGTAGATGTCTGTCTGTAATCAACAGGTGGGGAGCGGAATGCCGGATAATATAGGCCAGGGCTTCGCCCTTTAACTGCGTATTAAGTGGAATCAGGGTAAGATTAAGCTTGATCGTGGCGATCCAGCCGAAAATAAACTCGGGACAATTCGGCAGCAGGAAAGCTACCCGGTCAAAGGAGCGCACCCCCATTTCGAGTAAAACCTGGGCAAACCGGTTACTTTGCCGGTCAGTTTCAGCATAGCTGTAAGAACGATCTCCGAAGGTTAAAAAGGTCTGGCCGGACAGGGCCGCCGTTTGTTCTTCTAAAAGCTGGCGCAAAAAAGGTTTAGCCATAAACTAAGCAGGGTTCTTTCTACTGTTCAGCACTTTTACCGAAATCAAAAGTACGCTCATTGTCAATAACAGTAATACGGCAGAAGCCGCCGCCACCAGGGGCGAGAGATTATAGCTTAACTGCGGGTAGATCAAGGTTGGAAGGGTCTGAACGCGCGGCGTGGCCAGGAATAGAGCCATCACAAACTCGTTAATCGAGATAATAAAAGCAAAAAAAGCCGCTACCAGCAGGCCGGGCCTGATCAAAGGCAGGGTGATTTCCCAAAATACGCGCACGGGCGAGGCTCCCATCCCGCGCGCCGCTTCTTCCAGGCTACGGTCAACTCTTTTCAGCGCCGCTCGCATAACCGTAAAGACCAGTGGCATCGCCCAGAGCGAGTGCGCCATCGCCAGGCTTAACAGGCTGCCCCAGATGCCGATACGCTGGTGCCAGGCCAGGTTTTGCATGCCCAGTAGCGCGGGCGGTACAAAAAGGGGCAGTAATATAAACAGGTTAATTATTCTTTTGAAACGAAAATCGTAGCGTTCGAAGGCCAGGGCCGCGCTGGTTCCGATCAGCAGCGAGATAAGGGTAGTCAGCAGGGCGATAAGAGCGCTGTTAAGCGCCCCGGTTTGCCAGATCTGATCATTGAAAAAACGTTCGTACCAGCGCAAGGACCAGCGCCCCGGTGAAGGCACTTCGATAATCTCGCCGGGAGTGAGCGAAACCAGCAGGCTTAAAACCAGCGGGACGGCTAACAACGCCAGCATCAACAGTCCCAGCAGGTAGACCAGCAGCTTAGCAAGGCCTTCACCCAGTTCTACATGGATTAAAGCGTCCTTTTTATAGCGAGCCTTGTCAGGCAAAATCAAGCGCGGTCTCCTTTACTGAGCTTAGCGGCAGGCCGGTTTGTTACTGCCAGGCGAAGCAGGCCGCTAAAAATCACCAGTGTCACCACGAACAACACGTTGCAAACCGCCAGGGCCGCGCCCAGCGGCCAGTTGTTTTGATTAAAGGTCAAATCAAAAACTTCGTTGGCGGTAGTATAGTTGTCCGGGTTACCCATAATAACCGGCCCGACATAAGCCCCATAAGCCCAGATAAAAGTAATTCCGGCTCCCGCCAGCGCACCTGAAAAGGTCAATTTGAAGGTCGTTTCGAAGAAAGCTCTGAAAGGCGAAGCGCCCATGCCTCGCGCGGCCAGTTCCAGTTCAGGGTCGAGTCGCTCGAAAAGACTGAGCAGCAGCAGGATCGGGTAAGGAGCTAACAGGACTGTTTCGGTCACAACGACGGCAAAAGTGTTGGCAAACATCGCTAGCGGCTCCTGAATAACTTTCAGGGTTAGCAAAGCCTGGTTAATTATGCCACTATTGCTTAGTAGCACCAGCAGGCCGTAGGTCAGTACCAGCAGATTAGTCAGTTTGGGCAACATTACAATGAGCGTAGCCGCTGCACGAAAGCGGGCGCTACTGCGATGAATCAGGACGGCGCAAGGATAGGCCAGCAGCATTACGCTGATTGTTATCAGGATAGCCTGGAGAAGCGTACCACCCAGTATGCGCAGGTAATAAGTTTGACCCAGCAGAGTCCCATACTGATCGAGAGTAAAAGTGTTTGGGTCATAAAATCGGCTACCCGACTGGCTGGCGCTCCCCGGCCTGGAATATAAGCTCAGCCGTACCAGCCATAGCACCGGGACTACAAAAAAGGTGGTCAGGAAAAGCAAAGCGGGAGCCAGCAAGGCCCAGGCCCATTTAGAATTATAAGTGTTAGCGCGATGATGGTCAGTCGCAGGCTTTAAAACTGGTATATTCAAATACTCACCCGTTAGAGCTTATTTATTTCTAAAAATAAGTGATAAGGCTTTCGCTGGACCAGTTCAGACGTACAGGTTCTCCCCTGGCATGCAGCGGAGTACCGGTCGCGTTTGGTTCAATCACTTTTAGCAAGTCAGGACTATTCTCCGGCCGGACCAGATAAAGGGTGGAAGCGCCCAGAAAGGTCACAAACTCGATGGTTGCCAGGCAGGAGAAATCATTTGACGCTGGATCATGCGGGCAGGTGAGGTTAATGCGCTCGGCTCGCAGGCAGATAATGACAGACTGGCCTGCCTGCCCGGGTTGATCGGTTTGAAGATTAAGTTGCAGCCCGCTGGCTAATACCCGGCAGCACGAACCGCTTACTTCCAGCACTTCACCTCGTAACACATTCATCTCACCTATAAAAGCAGCCACAAAAGGGCTGGCTGGCCGGGTATAAATTTCGGCGGGTGAGCCTACCTGTTCCAGCCTGCCCTGGTGCAAGACTGCTATCCGGTCTGCCATTGAAAGGCTTTCTTCCTGGTCATGTGTCACCATAATGGTGGTGATACCGATCAGGCTTTGCAATCGTTTGATCTCAAAGCGCATATTATCCCGCAGGCGACGATCCAGGTTCGCCAGCGGTTCATCGAGCAGTAATAGTTCAGGCCGGTAAACAATCGCTCGCGCCAGGGCCACCCGCTGCTGTTGTCCGCCGGAAAGCTGGGAAGGATAACGTTTTGCCAGGCCGTCCAACTCGACCAGTTCCAGGGCTTCAGCAACCTTTCTGGCCGTCTCAGATGGTGATGTGCGGCGCATTTTGAGGCCAAAAGCCACGTTCTGAGCAACAGTCATATGCGGAAAGAGGGCGAAGTTCTGGAAAACCATCCCAATGTTGCGGTGATGGACCGGCATCCTGGTCACATCATGGCTTCCAATACGAATTCTCCCGCTACTGGGCTGTTCATAGCCGGCGATAAGCCGCAAAAGGGTGGTTTTGCCCGAACCGCTGGGCCCCAGCAAAAACAAAAACTCGCCCGGCTCGACTTGCAGCGATAACTCCTTGACGGCGACGGTCTCACCAAAATTCTTAGAAACCGCTACGAGTTGAACCGATTGTCCGGGAAAAGAAGGATTAGCCTGACTCATGCCAACTTTCTAGCTTTTACGCAAGATTTCGCTGTTCCAGAATTTGGTGATTTTATCGTCATTTTTATCGTACACATCGTAAGGGTAATACGACAGGTTTGTAAACTGGTCAGGCTGATTAGGATAAACTTTCGCCCAGACGGGCTGTTGTGGAGCAACTTCCTGGGCAATCGCAGGAATATTTACCGACAGGTTGCCGGTTTTAAGGCCGAAATCGCGCTGGATTTGCTCACTGGCGAAGAAATTAATGGCGGCCTCTGCAAGATCGAGCTGTTTAGTCGTTTTCGGCACCACAAAAAACAACTGGACATAGGCCTGGTCATTTTGAGGCACAGTAAAGCCAACCGGCTTACTTTCTTTGATTGGAGTGATGAGACCGTTGCCGTGAATATTACCGGCCGAGACATTTTTCTGTAGCAGGGCATTAGCAGCGTCAGCGGTAGTCGGCCACCAGTATTTCACCCAATCACGCTTATCCCTGGCAAACTTCAGCACTCCGTCAAGATTGCTGGCCATTTCCTGGCGGGCCGTGCCGGGCTTACCGTCCATTTCCACTTTTGCTACCGCGAAGGTGTAGAGCGACATGTAATAGGCGTTGTAAAGCATAATTTTGCCCTTCAGGCCATCGGAGAAGAGGTCGGACCATTTCTTCAAACCACCCGGCACAAGCTCATTCTGCCAGCAGAGGGTCATAGCCGAACTGATAAAAGGTAATCCCCAGCTATCGGAGTAGATGCTGCTATTGAGAATCTGAGGGGCAAAGCTTTTGGCGTTAGGAATTTTGGCGGTGTCTAGCTTCTGGAATAAGCCCTGCCGGATACCGGGAAAACCCTGAGTTGGATCGGTTTCAACCAGGTCGAAGGGGGGTTGGTCATCAGGAGATGACTGCAATTTAGCGGCCGCATCCCACCAACCGGGTGAAAGCACCAGTTTAGCTCCGGTCGCTTTTTCAAAGGCAGGCCCATATACATTCCTGAAAGTATCTTCGGTCAAGCCAGAATAAACAAAAACGGTCAGAGTACGCCCGGCAAAAGGCAAAGTAGCTCCAGTAGAGGCAGTAGTGGCTGCTGCCGCAGGCGTTGAGGATATCGTGCTGGCGGTGGCTGTGGTAGAGTTAGTAGCCGGGGTAGCGGTTGAATCACCACAGGCGGCTAAAATTGGAGTAACCAGGGCTGAACCTATAATCGTACTACCCGCTTTAAGAAAGCGTCGCCGCGTTAAGGATCTAGCTTCCTCTTGAGCTTTCTGGCCTTTACTTGACATTGAGATTACTCCTTCTCATACTGAAAATTCGATAGAAGTTGCCCTGTTCATATATGGTTGAGTGTTCACATCTGTTTGAAGCTTTATTGTGGCGAAGACTGGTTGAAGTAGCTACAAACCCATACAAAGTAAATGCGTTAAACTGACACTGCTACCAGGCTTTACTACAGGTTAAACACAGTACCAACGGAGCCTTTATGAACCGCTTTGAAAAGGCGGCACCAGCAAATATTACCGGTTAATTTACGTTTGAAATGGTGCGCTGGATGATTTACCAGGGTTAATAATGATTATATTAGTTTTTGGATCTTTCCTTCCAATCAGCCAGTAATGCCGCTGCGGCGCGTTTACCGGGTGTTCCGGCAATTCCTCCCACCGGGGCGGTCCCGGCCCCACTGATAAATAAGCCTGCTATGGGAGTGCGGTGACTGGAGAGGCGGCGGGTAGGACGCATTAAACCAAGCTGGTCAAGCGTTATATCGAGATACATAGGATGCCCCAGCGGCCAGCGATTCAAGCTTTCCATTTCTTGCGGTGTAAATGCTTCCAGCCCGATAATAGTATCGCGAAAACCAGGCGCGCGCTGTTCCATTACAGCAAGAACCTTTTCGATAAAAGCTTCGCGACAGTTTTCCCAGCCTCCTTCCACCCGGCCCGGTGCGGCAGGGCAGGCCAGGTAAACCGTGTGGCACCCGGGAGGAGCCAGAGTGGCATCAATGGCCGAGGTGGTGAAGGCATATAGAGGCAGTTGGTCAGGCAAGCGGCCTGCTTCCGCCTGGATAAAGCCGGTTCTGAGTTCGGTCACGGTCTCCACAAAATTTTGTAAGCCCTTAAAATCATCAGTATGGCTATTGGGATAAGGCGGAAGCCGGGAGGTAGCTACGTGAAGCAGGGCCTGCACCGCATTAGAGGTGCGGGTAGCTGCTAACTCACGTGCCGCCATACCAGCCAGGGGCGGGTCGAGCAATTCTAAGAGGGCAATTTTAGGATGGATAGCGGTAACTACTCTGGCTGTCTCGTACCTCTCGCCGTTCTCAAGGGCTATTCCGCGTACCTTGCCTTCACCCGTTTCAATCCTGGTCACCGGGGCATTCAGGCGCAACTCACCTCCAAAGGACTCCAGACGGCGTACCAGGGAGTTTACCAGTGCCACAGAACCACCCCTGGGATGCCACTGTCCGAAAAGATGAAAAATGGCCTGCCACATGCCAAAAAGACCCGTACCTGGCACCTGTGGTCCGGCGCTCGAATGAGCGGCATAGGCGCTAATAGGCGCGGCTACCAGGTCACTTTTAATCCGGCGCTGCAAAATCGATTCATATGGGCTGAGTAAATCCTGCATAAGCCTGAACAGACCACCCCCTCGCCGGATCGTCCTGATGAGTTCCAGAAAATAGCCGGGATAATTAAGCAGCGAACTTTCCCCTCGCAGAGCTGGCAGTAAGACTCGCATCAGGGGAGTGGCATATTCGATGAAACGGGCGTAAGCGTTTGCCTCCTCCTGGTCATATTCGGCGATAGATTTTACGGTCGCTTCCAGTGAGCGGTAAAAACGCACTCGGCTGCCGTCCGCGCGGATGGACACGGTAAAGGGATTCATCTCGATATATTCAAGCCCGGCCTCAGCCAATCTTAACTCCCGGGGAATGGCAGTCATATTAATGATGTTGTGAGCTACGGCGTGCATATCAAAATGGAAACCTGGAATTCTTTCTTCGGTCCGCGAACCACCGCCAGGTTTGTCACTTGACTCCAGCACCAGCACTTTGCAACCTGCTTTAGCCAGGTAACAGGCGGCTATCAGTCCGTTGTGACCTGCTCCTACTATAATGACATCATAACTCATGCATCTGCCATTCTCTGTTGTGTAGTAACAAAATATAGCCTTTCTTATTCAAATTCAGCCAGCTTAATAAGGTAGCGGTAGCAGGATTTTCATAGAAACACCGGGTATCTTGAAGACTGCCAAACCGTTCATAAAAATTGCGAGCTTCCTCAGGGGTGAGTGCTTGCCTCATACTGCAAACCTCTTTAAGAATTGACCAGGGCAGTTTGTTTACCGTTCATAACTAACTGCCTGAAAGTGCGTAACTCCTTTCCCATACTCCACTTTAAGTAGAGCAGAATGAGCGGCTTGAGTAGCAGGTAGCGGGCTGGCAGGACATACTGCTCGTAGTGAATCACAAGAGAGTCATTTTCACCAAAGGGTTCGACAAAAAAGCCGCCATGAATCCGCGAACCTTCCGGAGGCGGAGAAGCTTCCAGGCTATGAAAACCCCGGTCATGTAGCACATAACGGAAAGTGTTGCGCCAGGGTACTCCGGCGAAGCGTCCAAAGACGTTATAAGTACCCGTCTTATCGTTCTCGGGATGTACTTCCACGCTGTAGGCTTTCACCTCGCAGTACTCGATATTTTTGATTTCCCAGGCCGCCGCAAGGGCCGCTTCTTTTTGACATGGAACAATAATCGAGCTGGCTACCGCAATTTTTTTGTTAATCATGACTCTTTACCTGTTGAGATAGAGGAAAAACAACCTTGCTACTCCTTCCTGAGAAGAAGGAGTAGCCCGGAAAATTGACCTGATAATTAGAGTATAATGTAAAAACGCCGGTAAGATTTAACCCCGCAAGGTAAGAACAGGTTTGAGAGTTTTGCGGGCGCTGGCAAAGGCGCTGGATGAAAGATAGGCTTCGAAAGCGGCGTTCTGCATACCGGTCGCAAGCGTGGGATACGAGTGGATCGTTGCCAGAATATCGCTGATGCCCAGTTTGTGCTGCATGGCAAGGGCTACTTCGGCCAGCACTTCGCCAGCGTGCGCCCCCACCAGGTGCGCTCCATAGATTTCTTCCGATTTCTCGTCCAGCACCAGTTTGATAAACCCGGCAGTTTCACCTTCAGTCTGGGCCCGATCTATATCATGCCAGGGGAAGCGCTGCACCTTGATTTTACCTCCATACTGGCGAGCTGCTTCTGCTTCAGTTAATCCAACTCGGGCTGCTTCCGGCTCGGTAAAAGTAACCCAGGGCACTACTCGGTAATCTACTTTCTTGCGCCCGACCAGTTTGGGCAGCAGAGCATTTCGAGCAGCCAGGCCACCCTGGTAAGCGGCAACGTGCGTGAATAGATAGCCGCCAATCACATCGCCAATAGCGAAGATGTTGTCAGCGGTGGTCTGGAGATATTCATCTACTTTGATTCCTTTTTCATCAAAAGCTACCCCCGCACTTGATAAGCCCAGACCATTTGTATTAGGCTGGCGGCCGAGCGCCAGGACAATTTCATGATCTGCCAGTTCAAGGGTTTCTGAACCTCGGCTTGCCACTACTACCTTTAAGTCGCCCTGGCACCGGGCCGCTTTCAGGCGAGCGCCGGTAATAATTTTTACTCCATCACGCTCCAGGGCTGCCGCTACTTCCTGAGAAACTTCAACTTCCTCCCTGGGCAGCACTCTATCCGGCCCCTGTACAATGGTTACGGCGCTGCCCAGTCGCGCAAAAGCCTGGGCCATTTCCACTCCAATCGGCCCGCCGCCCACCACCAACAGGGAAGGCGGTAAACTGAGCAGGTCAAAGACACTCTCGTTGGTGAGAAAACCTACCTCGGCTAATCCTTCAGCCTGCGGGACTCGCGGGCTGGACCCGGTTGCCAGGATAAAGGCTTGGCTGGTAACAGGCTGGCCGTCGAGCCATAATTCGTGCGAAGACTTAAACTCGGCCTGACCAAAGCGTACTTCTACCTCTCGTACATAAACTTCCTCGGCCTTTTCTACAGTGCCAATCACTTCCTGAATCCGGCTGGCAACTTTAGCCATATTTACTTTGAACTGGCGCTCGCCCTGGTCACTGTAGAAATCAATTGCCTCGGAGGCTGTATGGACCATCTTAGCAGCGTGGATCAGGGTTTTGCTGGGTACACAGCCGAAGCGCAGGCAATCTCCGCCCAGTCTTTGTTTGTCAATCAGACAGGTTCTGGCACCCAGGGCGGCGGTTAAGCGTGCCGCTACCAGACCACCTGAGCCGCCGCCGATTACCACCACATCATACTGGTATTTTGGCATACTTTAACTTCCTGTTTTAGGCTTTCCACTAAACCAATTGAGGTTATCTTAATAACCATTATTGCATATTTTCTGTGTTTTTAACGAGTCTACAACGTGAGGTTTTACTCAAAGGAGAAACTATTTTCAAAGATTTATCCAGACACTTTTAGTATAAGTTCTACCCGTGACGAGAGCGTGATAAATATCGTGATAAAGGTCTATTCCGCCCTGAAAGATACAAATCTTATGCCAACTTGTTCAAAATTTAATTGCCAGTTTGGCCTGGGTAGTTACACAATTCATACGGGCAGTAATTGAACTTTTGTCTTGTTAGGCCTTATCGGCCATGGTTCGGGGCTTTTCTACAACGTCGAGGGTGGGCAGGGTGCTGACTTATCTGCCCGGGTTTACGCCTTTATCAAAGCTTTCGGCTTTCCCTTCGCCATCGAGAGCGGCTTAAATCTCGGATAACAGTTGTAGCCACTACGCGGTTTATTCAACTAGAACTATTGAGGAAAAGCCTTTCCTTAATAAAAGGTTTCTAAATTGTTTTTATTATAAAATCGATCCTTTTTGGGCTTGCTCTTCCACTGTCCTCAAAATTCTCTGTTATTACCTGAGGAAAAAGGAAAATTATTAAACCCTATCAAAAATTTTTACCCGATTAAAAGTCTAACAACATTTCAATTTTCCGGTCGCCAGAAAAGTTGTTATAAAGATTTGAGGCCGTTTTTACTAATTTAACCAATTTCAATTGGATTTTTGTAAGCTATTGACAGTTTGAAAAAATATGTTATCATCACCATGTGAGGAAAAGCTTTTCCTTAATTCCAGATTAATCACCAAACTAATAAATATAGCTCCACCAGACCTGTATTGCAGGCCCAGGCTGTTGAGGTTTGTCCGGGCTAAATAAATAACGGACAGGCCGCTATATTTATGTAAGAAAGAATGGGAACAGCCTTGTAATTGAAATGTAAGGGCGTTAAAACAGGCTGTATTCCCCTCCACAAATTCTAGCTTTTGGTTTCGATAAGTCCAATATTTGTAACTTCTTTATAAGGCGTAAAGCTTGTAAAGCCTTTATTGGCTATGCTCCAAAATCGCACTTCCTGGCCAGGTTTCCTGATGTCATCCTTGCGTTAACGGGTTCAGCTCAAAAGTCAAGCTATGACTTAACAAAAAAAAGGAGCTCAAAGATGAACCAATCCGAGAATGCTAATTCTCCTAAGATTTTCTCAGAGAACTTTTCTCGCAACTCACTCCACCGGCGAACCTTTGTAAAACGAATGCTTGCCCTAGGACTGGGCGGTAGTGCAGCCCTGGGGTTACTCGCCGCCTGTGGAGACAATACCGCAACTACTGCTTCTTCTAACACTTCCGGAGGAACTACTACCACGGCAGCCAGTTCAAGCGGTTCTGCTACCACGCTGGCTAGTTCCGACAAACAGGTAACGCTCACTATCTGGGACTACTGGCAGGACCAGCGGGTGGGTTATTTAGGTCTTCTGGATAGCTATCAGAAAGCCAATCCTAACATCAAGTTCCAGCGCAGTTATGTACCTTTTGCCGACCTCAAACAAAAACTTCTTCTAGGTAGTGCTGCCGGTCAGTTGCCAGATATCGTCCTGATTGATAACCCGGATCATTCGGCTTTTGCCGACGCAGGGATTCTAGCCGATATAACCAGTTATATTACGGCCTGGGGCCAGGGAAATCAGTACCAGGAGGGACCCTGGAAATCTACTGTCTGGAAGGGCAAGAACTATGGCATTCCAAACAATAGCAACTGCCTGGCTCTTTTTTACAACAAGGACATGTTTGACCAGGCCGGAGCTACTCCCCCCACTAACTGGGATGAACTAAAATCGGTTGCCGCAAAAATGACCAGGAATGGAGTTTACGGCTTATCCATGGCACTGGTGAAGAGCGAGGAAGGTGCTTTTCAGTTCTTGCCTTTCCTGTGGGAAGCCAACGCTGACCTGGACAAACTGGATAGTCCTGAGGCCACGACTGCCTTAAATTTCCTGGTTGACATGGTTAAGGCCAAAAGTTTGTCATCTGAAAGCTTGAACTGGACACAGCAGGATGCCATAACTCAGTTTATTGCTCAAAAGGCGGCAATGTGTATTAATGGACCCTGGCAATTTCCCGGCTTACAAAAAGATGCCAAGTTCAACTGGCAGGTTGTGCCTTTGCCTAAAGGAGCTCAGCAGGCCTCAATTTTAGGCGGCGAGAATTGGGCGGTTACGGCTTCCAGTAAAAATATCAAGGAAGCGGTTGACTTCATTTTGTGGACTCAACAGCCTGACCGTCTGGAAAGTGTGATGGAAAAAGACCAGAACATTCCCAGCCGAAAAGATGTCGCGGCCAATGATTTCTGGAAGAAGGATCCTAAACTGGCGGTTTTTGTAACGAGTCTGGCTACAGCCAAGCCCCGTGCTTACGGCCCTAACTATCCAAAAATCTCCGACGCCGTGCAACAAGCTTTCCAGGCCGCCATAAGCGGTCAAAAATCTGCCGCGGATGCTTTGAAGCAGGCTGCGGCAACTGTCAAACCCTTACTATCCGCCTAGCTGGAAGGTACAACCTGGGTCGTAAAGTACAACAAATAATTATGGTTTCTTACAAATCGTGTGAATACCTTACGACCCGGCGTTTATTTGCATGAGAATTGGGGAGAAAGTATTTTGTCTCTTGTTGCTAAAAAACCGGCTCCAACTGCTGAAAAGGCCAGGGCAAAATCCCGAATTTACTTTTTGAGGAAAAAATCCGGGCCGTATTTATTCTTGTTACCGGCCATCCTCTTTTTACTCGTTTTTCTGGTTTATCCTGTCACCTCAATGGTCTTGTTCAGCTTCCAGGAAGTGAATTTAAGAACTCTTGCCAGCGGCGACACTCCATTTGTCGGATTTGATAACTACAGTAAACCATTGAATGATCCTAACTTTCTATCTTCCCTGGTAACTTCGCTTATATTTACGGTCGGTTCCATTTTCTTCCAGTACACCATTGGGTTTCTTCTGGCGCTGCTTTTTAACAAAAAGTTCCCCATGGTCGGCCTGATGAAAAGCCTGGTTATGGTTGCCTGGATGCTTCCAGTGGTAGTTAGTGGTACCATTTTTAAGTGGATGCTGCAAAGTGACTCAGGTGTTATTAACTTTTTCTTGCAATCCCTGGGTCTAACCAGCCAATCAATCGCCTGGTTGACCGATCCAAACGTAGCTTTGTGGGGAACCATAATCGCCAACATCTGGATCGGCATTCCTTTTAACATGGTACTGCTTCTGGCCGGGTTGCAGAACATTTCACCTTCTTTATACGAAGCAGCGGTTATAGATGGTGCTAACAGTATGCAAAAGTTTAGCTACTTAACTTTTCCCTTGATGCGTTCTACCACTTTAACCGTCATTACCCTAGGCTTCATCTATACCCTGAATGTCTTTGACCTGGTTTATGTAATGACCGGAGGCGGACCGACCAATGCCACCGAAGTTCTACCGATTTACACCTACCGCATCACTTTTGGTCAGTTCGATATAGGCATGGGAGCGGCGGTTGCGTGTTTAATGCTTTTGATATTGTTGGTTGTAAGTGGGGTATATCTGGCTTTGATTCGTAAGGAAGAAGCTTACTAGGGGTTTAGCTATGAATTTGGTGTTAAATAAAAATCTAAAAGTTACCCTGTTAACTTTGCTCGGGCTTATCTGTACGGCAGTAATGATCTTTCCACTTTATTGGGTTTTTATTACCTCTCTCAAAGACACTACTGAAATTTTCAGTACGCCGCCTACCCTGTTTCCGCGGTCGATTGACTGGCGGCCGTATACTGAAAACTTCTTAAACAACAGTGATATGTGGAATTACATGGGCAACAGCTTTCAAATTGCCGCTGGCACGACCGCCCTTACCTTATTCCTGGCGGCACCCATGGCCTACTGCCTTACTCGCTTGCAGGTAGTTGGGAGATTGTTCTTTCTGCTCATGTTGTTGATCGTTCAGATGTTTCCCAGTATTATGCTGGCGCTGCCGCTTTTTGTAATGTTTTCAAAGTGGCATTTAACAAACTCGGCCCTGGCGGTAATACTGGCTATAACTACGAAGACCTTGCCTTTTGCCACGCTAACTCTCAGACCTTCTTTTTTAAGTTTGCCCAGGGAACTGGAGGATGCCGCTGCGATAGACGGCTGCGGTTTATGGGGTGGGTTCTATAGAATAATTCTGCCCTTAACCCGGCCAGGGTTATTGACCGTGGGGGCTTTAACCTTTTTAATGGCCTGGAGCGACTTCTTGTTCCCCCTTGTACTTATAACTGACGATACCAAACGGCCGTTAACTCTCGGAATATATAAATTTATCGGACAGTACGGGGTACGCTGGAACGATCTGATGGCAGTAGCCGTGGTAGCCGCTTTACCTATTATATTTGTCTTTATTTTTGCCCAGCGTTATATCACTTCTGGACTAGCAGTTGGTTCGGTTAAAGAATAAGCAAGTAAGTAAATATCACCTGCTACGGCTGCGACAAGGAGCTTTTTAACTCATTAAAAATTTACCGGCTGGAGAGTTTCTTTCTTTCTTACTCCATCGAGGTTGAAAGGATTATATAACCGTTGACAATTTTCAATAATATAAACAGAGCTAATAAATTAGGCGAAATTCCTGGCCTTGTTCCGGTGCCGTTCTCAAATGTGGTAATAAATGATAAATTTTGGGCGCCGCGCCTGGCTAACCTGCGAAATGTGACTTTACCCCTGATGTTCAATCAGATGCAAGAAGCGAACTATTTCAACGCAGCCCAGAGAGGCTGGAAACGCGGTATGAAGCCGACACCTTTTGTCTTCTGGGAAACCGACATTACGAAATGGCTGGAAGCGGCCAGCTATAGCTTACGTACTCATCCCGATTCTTCCCTCGAAGCAATGCTGAACCAGGCTATAGACTTTCTTGTTTCGCTCCAGCAGCCGGACGGCTATCTTAATCTATACTTTACCGAGGTAGAACCAGAAAAGCGCTGGACTAATTTAAGAGACTGGCATGAGCTATACTGCGCCGGTCACCTGATTGAGGCAGGCGTTGCCCATTTTGAAACGACCGGCAAACGTACTTTGCTCGACCCGGTATGCCGGTATGCCGATTATATTGATTCAGTCTTTGGACCGGCCCCCGGCCAGCGCCGTGGCTATGATGGGCATGAGGAAATCGAACTTGCCCTGGTGAAACTTTACCGGGTTACCGGGGAGGGACGTTATTTAAATCTGGCCCGTTTTTTTGTGGAGGAGCGCGGTCGTCAGCCCCATTTCTTTGATATAGAAGCCTGGGAACGGGGTGAAGATCCGGCCAACTTCTGGCAGACGGGTTACGAATACAACCAGTCGCACCAGCCTGTTTTAGAGCAAAGTGAGATCGTTGGACACGCCGTTAGGGCCGTTTATTTATATAGTGCTGTAGCAGACCTGGCTAAAGAATATAACAATGAGACCGTTTTCGATACCTGCCTCACCCTCTGGAACCATTTAAGCTCTAAAAGGATTTACATAACCGGTGGAATAGGGCCTTCCGCGCACAACGAGGGCTTTACCAAAGATTACGATCTCCCCAATTTAACCGCCTATGCCGAGACTTGCGCCGCTACTGGTCTGGTTTTTTGGTCGCACCGTATGCTCCAGCTCGACCCCAATAGCCGTTATGCAGATATTATTGAACGGGCCTTATATAACGGTATTTTAAGCGGTATCTCGCTGGATGGCTCAGCTTATTTTTACGAGAATCCTTTAGCCAGCAAAGGAACCCATCACAGGCAAAAATGGTATAAATGCGCCTGCTGCCCGCCTAATCTTGCCCGCCTTTTTATGTCACTAGGCCAGTATATTTACAGCGTAAAGGGTGATACTCAGTTGCAAGTACACCTGTATATCCAGAATGAGGTAAACCTTCAACTGGGCGGACGGGCGGTTACAGTTCGGCAACTGACCGATTACCCCTGGGATGGAACAATTAGGCTTGAAATCGAACCCCAGGAGCCCGCTGAATTTGAATTATTACTGCGAATACCCGGCTGGTGCAAAAGAGCTGCTTTGCGCCTTAACCATGAGGAACTAAACCTGGAAATTCAAAAAGGCTATGCCCGGGTCAACCGCCGCTGGCAAAAAGGCGATTTTGTCGAATTGGTCTTAGACATGCCGGTCAGGCGACAGTATTCTAACCCGGCTGTGGAGGAGAATATCCAGCGGGTAGCAATCACCCGAGGACCTTTGGTCTATTGTCTTGAAACCGCTGACACAAACATTCCCCTTAATTTTATCAGCCTGAGTGACACGGCCAACCTTACGAGCCGGTATGATCCTACTATTCTAGGAGGGATTGCGGTTATAGAGGGGGAATTTATGGTTATCCAGACTCAGGACTGGGAAGATCAGCTTTATCGTAGCGAACCGCCCACCCGAACAAGCTTTAATTTTAAGGCTATCCCCTATTATGCCTGGGACAACCGGGAAGCAGGTGAAATGCAGGTTTGGTTGCGGACGAATCGTACCTAGATTATTTTTAATAGGGAACATAAAAAGATAAGCCAATTGCAGCTTACATTTTAACTCTTAAGGCATCGCAATTAGTAAGAATACAGCCGTAAAGAATCAGGTTACAAATTATGAGTACAACAGATGAACCACGTTCCGGGGAAAAGACCGGTTATTCGACGATAAAAGATGTGGCAAAAAGAGCGGGTGTCTCTATCAGCACCGTTTCTAAAGCCTTGAATGGACAGGGTAAGCTAAAAGCCTCAACCAGGGAATTAGTCAAACAGGCTGCCCTGGAATTAAATTTCCGGCCAAATGACCTGGCTCAAAGCCTGATTAGAGGGCGAAGTTACACGGTAGGATTACTCACCACCGATTTCTCAGGCCGTTTTAGTCTTCCACTTTTAACAGGTATTGAGAATGCTCTTGGAATTGAGAAAATATCGGTTTTTTTATGTAATGCCCAGGATGACCCGGAAAGAGAACGCCAGCATGTTGAAGCACTATTATCCAAAAAAGTTGACGGGATTATAGTTACCGGGCGACGGACCGACAAAAGAGAACCGATAGATGTTAAGGGCAGTCATACCCCTGTAATCTATGCCTTTAGCCGGGTCGCAGACCCCAATTACCTTTGCCTTTTACCTGACGATAAACAGGGAGCTCGCCTTGCGGTTACGCACCTGATTGAGCAGGGACGCAAAAATATAGCCCATATTACCGGCCCAGGCCATTTTGAAGCCACTCGCAGCCGGTCAGAGACTTTTCGGCAGGTATTATTAGAAAATAAGCTACCTTGCCCCGATTCCCGAATTCTTTCAGGATTCTGGCAAGAGCAATGGGGGTATAAGGCTATCAATTTACTTCTAGATATGGACCCCGATATTGACGGACTTTTTTGCGGTAACGATTTAATAGCCAGAGGAGCGATAGATGGGTTGCGGGAGCGGAAAGTAAGGGTACCGGAAGATATTGCTGTTGTAGGTTTTGATAACTGGGAAGTTATGGCAACCGCAACCCGTCCGCCGCTTACAACTGTGGATATGAATTTGCAAGAACTGGGGCATCTAGCAGCCCAAAAACTTATAGACCATATCAATGGGAAACCAGATAAAGGGATAAAACGGCTTCCTTGCCGGCTGGTTATTCGTGATTCCAGTCAAGTTAAAAGTACCTGAAATTATTTGTAGCTGCATCTCTAAAGAATATGATCAGGAGGAACCTAGAATGTTTCAGACAGACGGTAAAAGATTAATCTGGAGTTACGATTTCGAGACCTTATGGATTGAACCCTGGGGTGAAAACGCTTTGCGGGTAAGGGGCTCACAGGCCTCCCTTTTAGATGATTACTGGGCTTTATTGCCCGTAGAAGTTATTAAACCGGAGATTATTATCGAAACGAACCGGGCCTACATAAAGAATGGAAGGATAAAGGCCGAAATAGACAGTTGGGGTAAGGTAAATTTCTATAATAATTCGGGAAAATCTCTCTTACAGGAATTTTCTAGAGATATGCATGACCGGACTTCTCCTAGCCCACTGCATATTAAAGCAAGAGAGTTCAAACCTGAACCCGGCGGTAGTGATTACGCTATAACAGTGCGGTTTGAGTCTGATCCTGAAGAAAAACTCTTTGGAATGGGGCAATACCAGCACGATTTTCTCGACTTAAAAAATTGTACCCTGGAACTGGCTCAACGAAACTCCCAGGCGAGTGTCCCTTTTGTGCTTTCTGATCTGGGTTACGGCTTTCTATGGAATAACCCGGCGGTAGGGCGGGTAACATTTGGTAAAAATATGACTGAATGGAGCACTCCCTCAACCAGGCAGTTGGATTATTGGATTACAGCCGGTGATACTCCGGCGGAAATTGAAGAAGCCTATGCTGCCGTCACTGGAAAAGTGCCGATGATGCCGGAATTTGGAATGGGCTTCTGGCAATGCAAACTGCGTTATCAGACCCAGGCAGAATTGCTTGAGGTAGCCCACGAATATAAAAGAAGGAACTTGCCTATAAGCGTGATTGTGATTGATTTTTTCCACTGGACCAGGCAGGGAGAGTGGAAGTTCGATCCTACTTACTGGCCGGAACCCGCTAAAATGATCCGCGAATTAAAAGAACTGGGTATCGAACTAATGGTTTCAATCTGGCCGACTGTAGAAGTTGGCAGTGAAAACTATGATGAGATGCTTGAAAAAGGGTACCTGGTAAAGACCGACCGGGGTGTACGCACAAACTTTTATTTTCAGGGCAGCACTTCCTTTTTTGATGCCACCAACCCAGCCGCCAGAAAATATGTCTGGGAAATTATCAAAAAGAACTATTACGATAAAGGCATTAAGACCTTCTGGCTGGACGAAGCCGAACCTGAATATTCGGCCTATGATTTCGACCATTTCCGGTACCAGCTTGGTTCCGTACAGCAGGTAGGTAATATTTACCCGGCAAAATATAGCCAGGCGCTTTATGATGGTATGGTCGAGCAAGGCGACCGGGAAATAGTGAATTTGGTGCGATGCGCCTGGGCAGGCAGCCAGCGGTATGGGGCACTCGTCTGGTCGGGCGACATTCATTCAAGTTTTAAATCACTTGCCATTCAGGTAAAAGCAGGCTTGAACATGGCTATTGCCGGTATTCCCTGGTGGACCAGCGATATTGGCGGGTTCAGGGGTGGTAATCCCAATGATCCGGCTTTCCGTGAATGTATTATTCGATGGTTTCAATATGGCGCGTTCTGTCCGGTTTTCCGGCTCCATGGAGATAGAGTACACGATGCCCTGGTAAAAGAGGATAAACTCTACAAAAGGGATATACTTTTTCCGAGCGGAGCCGCAAACGAAGTGTGGAGTTATGGAGAAGAAGCTTATGGCATTTTCCAGAAATATATGGAGTTGCGCGAGCGCCTCCGGCCCTATATTCGGAGTATTATGATGGAGGCTCACGAAAAAGGCACTCCTGTTATGCGCCCAATGTTCTACGATTTTCCTGAAGATAAACAAGCATGGAAAATCGAAGATCAGTTCATGTTTGGCCCGGAAGTGCTGGTAGCACCTGTTTTAGAGGAAGGAGCCAGGGAGCGGAAAGTGTATATACCGGCCGGGTATACCTGGCGAGCGGTAGATTCCGGGGAAAAGATTGAGGGAGGTCAATGGATAAAAAGCCCCGCTCCCCTTGACCATTTGCCGCTGTTTGTGAAAGACGGTTCTTCTGTCCTTAACCTTATTTAAAGTCGCTTATATCCCAGCCGCTTTAGGCTAAGAATAGCCTAAGACCTACCCGCAAGGGGTGTAAGCGACACCTTGCTGTATTGTTCTCTCACATCATGGTTCTTCATCCCTTTATGGACGCTAAAACGTTTCTACCTGAGTAGGACGGTAGCCGTCCTGTTGTTTTTGAACCACCCGGGCGAAAGGGTGGTAGCGTGCAGAGCAGCATCTCGCTTCAGTTGTTGCACAATCCAGGGCCAGTCCTCTTCGAAAGGATTAACCCTGGTGCGAGGAGAACGCTCTTTTTAGACTGGCCGGGTTTCTTACCACGACACTCTTTTTTCTATAAGCAATTTAAAGATGTGGTCATAGGGTAAATCGAACAGGCCAGGCAACGCGGTAGTTGAACAAGACAGATCTATTCAATTAACTCCCTGCGAGAGCAAGGGGCGGTTTTTCCGCCCCTTTGTTAAAACTAGAGGCTACCAAAACCGCATCTTTGGTGTGTAAGAAATTTACCTTAACAATACCACGTTACCCCTTAAACAAAGAGCGGGCCGTAGGGATCAGCCGTAGAACTTCCGGCTCTTTTACGAGAAAAGCTGCCAGTTGTTCCGAGATCGTATCCTGCCACTTTTGGGATGCTGCCAGTTGGGCCAGATGCCTTTCGTATACCGCTCCATCAGCAAAGGAAGCGAACCAGACAAAAACGTACTCGCCTTCACGCACAGGTAGCGCCGGGAAGGTGTTTGGGCTTTCCTCGCTCGCGAAAACTGCCAACGGGTTGACGCCCGTCTCTGCCAGGACCGGTTTGACCAGGTTCTCGAAGAATTCGAGGAAAGCGGTAGAAACGACCGCATTGAAGTAGTAAATATTCGCGACTACCAGGCCACCAGGAAGCTTGCCGCCCACCGGGTTACGGGTAAGACCTTCAAGCGAAAAGCCGCTGGCCGGGCTGGCCGGGTGTAACAGCAATACGTTGTCCGAATCAATCATTGTGGCGTTGGCGGTGTTGCGGTGTTCTTTCCAGATTGGCCCACTGTAAAAAGTCTTGAGTGAGCGGAGGCGGTCCTCCATACCAGGAAAACCGCGCAGCCAGACGAACTGGTCTGGTGCGTCTTCCCGGCGGAAAGTGCCAATTACCTTAATGCCGACCGCTTCCTGCGTTTCGATAAATTCACGCTCGAAAAGCTCGATTAAAACATCGCGCTGACCAGGATACAGGGTATACTGGCGCAACTCCACAATAGGGCAGCACCTTACACCTTCTCCCAGCCAGGGAGTTTCTGGAATTTCGGAGTTTGTCGTGGTCATTTAGCCATCCTTCTACCTGGAATAATCCATTATCCAGTTGGTGTCCCAGGTCTGGCCGCCATCCAGGGAAAAGGCCTGTTGCCAGCGTGCCGAGTCGTGACCAAATTTCTCCCAGGTGAAGCGGACTTTCAGCGGCTGGCCGTCCGCAGCCTGAATGGTCTGGTAGAAAAGCCCTACGTTTCCCTCGAATCTGCCGACCAGCGGTGTCCAGTCGGAAGGTTGGCGGTTATCCAGCCAGACGAACGACCATTCATCCTTTTGCTCGTCATAAGTGCGGACGGCCATTCCCTTTACCGCCTCTCCATCCGGGAAAGTTCCCTCAAAGAAATCTATCTTGCAGCGCCCGCCAAGTTGGGTCTGGGCCATGCCACCTATCGCTGTAAACTCCTCCCACTGGGCATTTTTGTTGGCGGTCGGATTGTCGGTCAGCAGGTGGGCCTTTTTGCGGCGGTTCTTAATTTGCCACTTCGCGTCCAGGAAATCGAAATCGTGCAGTCCCGAAATCAAGTTCATGAGATACCACTCCTTTTGTTCAAGCTCTAGTAGTTAGTTACCTTTCCCCGATTGTATCATCTATCCATGACACCTTTTGTCAGGGATTTTGCTATAATTACAAAAAGGAGTTGCAATGCGTGCAGACCGGCTGATCGAAATTATTTTGCTATTGCAGGCGCGGGGAAAGACTACTGCTGCCGAACTGGCAACTGAACTGGCTGTTTCCGAGCGGACCATTTATCGCGACCTCGATGCACTCAACCAGGCCGGGATTCCGGTTTATACCCAGGGTGGGCCGGGTGGTGGCATTAGTCTGCCCGACCACTACCGGACCCTGCTTACCGGCGTAACCCCGGCTGATATTGGGGCAGTCCTTATTGCAAGTGTAAGCGGTCCGCTGGCCGACCTCGGACTGGAAAAACAGGTCCAGGCGGCTTTGCGCAAACTGGTAGCAGCTTTGCCCGTTTCGCAACGACAGGCCGCCAGCCAGTACCGGCAGCGACTGCATCTCGATTCGGCCATGTGGTTCCGGCGGCCCGAAGAAGTGCCAGCCCTGCCCATCTTGCAGGAAGGAAGCGAAACCGGTCGGGTGGTTGCGCTCCGCTACCGCCGCAGCGTTGATAGCGAGGTCGAGCGCCTTTTTGCGCCATACGGGCTAGTGGCGAAAGCGGGTATCTGGTATGTTGTTGGCAAGACCGGCTCAAATATGCGGGTTTATCGGGTATCGCGGGTACTGGCGGCCGAACTTACCGGAGAAACCTTCATCCGCCCGGCCGGTTTCGATTTACCGGCCTACTGGGTAGAGTGGTGCCGGGAATATGAGGCTAGCCTGCCTCGCTTCACAGCCACTCTCTGGCTGCACCCCACTCTGGCCGCTGAGATGCACAACAATTTGCCTATCCCGGTTGTTGAATTCGCGCCTGTGGCGGGGGTGTCCTCTAGCGGGCCGGTCTACGCGGTAACTTTCGAGAGGATTGAGACAGCCTGTAGCTGGATTGTGGGAGTCGGTCAGGCTGCTAAAGTAGTTGCGCCGGTCGAATTGCGTGAACTGGTTGTCCAACGAGCAGCTCAGGTTCTAGCAAACTATTCCAACCAAGAAGCTCCATCCTCTCCTCGAAAAAGAAGGTAGATATTACCTGGCGGCACCGGGATACAAAAAGACGATGCCCGTGGAAGAAACGGGGCTTAGTGAGGAAGAGCTGGGCTACCTGATAGAAAATCAGCAGACTTAATGCTTAAAAACTGGTTTCCCTATTCGGCTATTGATTAAGTTGAGACAGGTATAAGCTTCCTTGCCCTGGCGATTAGATTGAACCAAAAAGTAGTTGAAACCTGCTGGGGCTCCTCACTGTTTCTACCATAGAGTGACCTCACTCGTTTTTCGGTCGGATCCAATAAATACCAGGTACAGCGTCTGCCCGAAAATCTAGTTCCGGCTGGCGTTAAGAACCTTGGATTGCCAGCTTTGGCAATGTAAGAGAGAAGCGCTATCAAAGAATAGAACCCACCACGCGTAGGGAGCTACAGTCTTGGATTTTACAAGTTACAACCGTTGTCTGTTGCTCTAATACAACCTGCTCCTCAGTGCCAATCATACCATACAACTCTAGTTTTACTACTAAAATATGGATGCCTCAAACACTTTTGCCCTCTATAACTGAACGGGTACAAAGTTATTTTGTTCCCGAATTTTCCAGCAGACCTCACTACGCTTTTTATTAGCGGCGATTAAACAGAGCAAACGTAACACCAATATGAAAGGATATGAGATGATTTCAGCACAGCCCGGGCAGCCGAGCACAGGATTAAAGCATATTTTAATATCAGCTAGAAACAAAAGATTATCAATTCTTATTGCCTTATTTACAGTAATTTTTACCCTCTTCCAGCCCTTTAGCTTTAGCGAGAGTGGGCCGGTCGCCCACGCGGCTACCACAACTTTTACCCCTCCTCCCAACGGTTTTACCTGGAAAATGGCTGACCGCTTCGGCACAATCGGGCTTGGCGGCCTGGTTGACTTCCACTGGAGTGAACAATACCACGTCTATTATGCTGGCTACCCTACGCCCAACAATTTTACCGTCACCTTTGATGGTTGCCAGAACGCCACTGATGAAACCAATAACTATACATCCTTGCTCTATACCTGGTCTATCACGGGAGTGGGCGGTTTTTCCGGTAATTACACTCAGGGTCTATGTCGAAGTGATATCGGTTTGCCCGCTCAAGGCAGTTATCATGTCAAGCTCATAATCAACAACCCCGATGGCAGCTACTACCTGGGCAAGAACCCCTTTGCCGAGCAGGATATCGTGGTGAAAGACTTTCTGATTGCCGCCATCGGTGACTCCTACGGCTCGGGTGAAGGTAGCCCCGACATTAACGCCAGTCCTATCGTCTGGCCCTTTAACACCAACCCGGTCTGGGAGGATACCCGCTGCCACCGCTCGGCTAACGCCCCCTCCGCTAAAGCGGCTATGGCTATCGAACAGGCCGACCCCCATACTTCGGTTACTTACATCTCCTTCGCCTGTTCCGGCGCCCCCATCAACCGCAATTACAACGATGGCTTAGGCCCAACTGAGGACGCTTATGACCCCGGCGACTCAAACCAGCGATTGGGTACCGGGGTGCTGGGGGATTATCGCGGTATTGACCCCTCTATGGTTTCTTCTACCGATTACCTGCCTTCCCAGATCGACCAGTTGAAAGCAGCCATCGGCAATCGCCAGATTGACGCGCTGATTGTTTCGGCCGGTGGTAACGATATGGCTTTTGCGCCTCTCGCTAAAGATTGTGTTTTATACTCAGATTGCCCGAATGCGCCGGTTTATGATGCCAACAGTAACGGGGTGAAAAACCCGCTTAGTATCGTCTTCAATGAAGATCTCAAACTCATGCCGGGGCGTTACGCGGCCCTTAACACGGCACTCTCGGCCCTTAACATCAAGAAAGTCTATATCACCGAATACCCGGATGCCACTAAAAATGACGATGGCACTCTCTGCCCCAGTATCCTCAGTGATGCCTTTCCTGGTCTGAGCATAGACAGTAATGAAGTGCAGTGGGTCTCTAATGTGGTCATTCCTGGCATAAATTCGCAGGTAAGGGCGGCTGCACAAACTTACGGCTGGGATTACATCACTAAAATAGCCCAGGACTTCTCCGGCCACGGCTACTGTGCTCAGAACAACTGGATTAATACTTCCACTCAATCCTGGGCCATCGAAAACGGCGACAAGGGCCGGGTGCATCCTAACACTGCCGGTTACAGCGCTATTGCCAACCGTCTGATTGAACACCTCATGCCCAACCTGCTGCCTGTGCCGCTTAGCGATGGCATGCTGATCAAAGGCTCGGATGCCAACATCTATGTGTACTATAAAGGCCCCCGCTTCTTTATTCCGAATCCAACTGTCGCGTCCAATTCTGGTTATAACCTTAATAATGTTACCACCCTCTACGATATCCAGTTGAACAGCATCCCGCTGGCTCCTGATGGTACCCTGGTGCAGGCGGCCGGCGACACTAACATCTGGGCTATCTACAAACATACTCGCTTCCTGATCCCCAATAGTCAGGTTTTCACAGCCTCAGGCTACGACCCGAGTAAAGTTATCACTCTGCCGGTAGCGATGTTCAATACTTTCAACGCTGCTGGGGATAATACCCTGGTACAGGCGGCGGGCGATACCAGTTACTGGGTTATCTACAATAATGTGCGGTTTCTGATACCCAATTCGACGGTCTTTAATGCTGCTGGCTACAAACTTTATAATGTGGCGGTCCTGCCTTCCGCCCTGTTTAGTTCGATCAGCAACAACACCGACAACACGATTTTGCGAAATCCTGATGACGGTTCACTCTGGATTATGCAGGGCGGACAGCGCTTACCCTACAGTGGTACCAGCACCAACATTCATACTATGCCCTCCGCTATGTTGAATAGTATAGTGGCAGTTGTACCCACTCCCGGCAAACCAGCCCTGATAGTGGCCCTTAAAATCAACCCCTCGCAGGCCCTGGTAAATAGTTCTGTGACGGCCAGTTTCACAATTCAGAATGTGGGTGGGCAAGCTTTAACCCTTACCAATCTGGTAACTACTGTTCAGGACTCGGCAGGGGGTTCTCACAATTTCCCGGCGGTCACCAATATCACTTTGCAGCCCGGCGCTACCTACGTCTACAGCCAGTCCCAGGTCTTCACGGTGGATGACTTCTACACCGCCTGGCCGGTAATCAGCTACAACAACACCACGACCACTTTATCCAGTACAGGCACAAACTTCGCCATTACTGTACCGACATGCAGTAAATATAGCTGCTAAGCCAACTATAAAAGTGAGCGGATATCTGGTCCGCTCACTTTTTATTTAGAGGAACTTTTAAATCATTTGCAATTCGCGGGCTTTTTCAGCTACTTTTGTGCGGGATGTTACATCTAGCTTATGTAGAATGTGATTGACATGGCTCTTGACTGTCAGCTCACTGATGCACAGGCGGTTGGCAATCTCACGGTTAGAAGCGCGCGCTACCAGCAGATGTAAAACCTCAATTTCACGGGCTGAGAGGGTTTCGCCTGTCCCTGGTATACGTACAGCCTGTGGTCGGGCCTGTTTGGTGACTTCATTCTGCTGTTTCTCGCTAAAAAGTGCCAGCATCTGCCGGACAAAATCCGCATACCGTTCTTTTTTAAGCGCCAACTCCAGTAAAGGGACCACAGGTGGACCTTCTTTTAAGATAATTCCCGGGGTGTGCTGGGAATGGCATTCGGTGAGAAGCGGCTGGAAAATCTCCAGTGCCCGGTCCGGGCTTTTTAAAAGCAGGTAAAGTTGTGCCAGCAACAGGCGGGCGTGGCCAAACATGGTCGAAAGGCGCACTTGCTCTTCGATAGCAAGTAAGGGGTAAAGAAGTGTTTCTGCTCCCCGGTAATCTTGTTCCATTATTTTCAGGCTGGCCTGCATCAGCCCGCAGGCTATCTTTGTTACTGGTAGTTCTTGCAGGTGTGGTAAGCCTGTCATCCTGGCATAAACAGCGCGGGCTTTATCCGGTTGCTGGTTAAGGCAGTAAGCTCGCCCTAGCAGATACAGCAGCATTATATACCAGTGGCCCACCGCCGGGATGCCCTCCAGTTGAGGTAAACGTTCAGCCAGGTACTCTTCTAAAGAAAGGTAATCTCCTCGCTGCATAAGCTGAAGCGACCATACGGCGTCCATTTCTACATTTAAAACTACTACTTCACCCAGCGGCTGAATAATCTTTCTAACCTGTTCAACGGTTCTGGAAGCGGTCGCAAAATAGCCGCGCCAGAGCTGGAGACAACTTAACAGGGAAAGGGTTCCCGCTTGAGTTAGCTCTGCCTGCCTGTTAAGTTTTTTAAGTACTTCTTCGCAGTAATTTTCTAATAATTCTACTCCTCGCGGCAGCAGGGCCATGGGAGCCCGTAATTGCAGAGCCAGGATATTGTAGACATCAGGATCATCTGAAGAGAGGGCTACTTTAAGAGCCTCTTCGAGATCAGCTCCCGCCTGACTCCACTCTCCCTGGACAATCAATAACCACATTCTGGCGCATAATAACTGTACCCGCGAGTGTGGCTGTAGTGGACGGGTCAGTCCCTGTGTTATCAGAGAGTAGCCAGCTCCCAGTTCACCCTGGCCGACCAGACAATCGGCCAGTTGTACTAAAGTTTCATCCAGGCCCGCTTCGTTACCCATTGCTTCAAAACCGGTGCGAGCTTTTTGCAGGTAGCGGTAGGCTTCCCTTAATTCTTCGCGCTGGTGAGCGCATATTCCCAGGTAGTAATTTAACCAGGGATGTTTTCCCAGGGCAGTTTCAGGTAGCGCTACAATCCAGCCTTTCACGGTTCCAGACAGGCCTTTTTGAATTAATGGCCGGGCGACCTGTTCAATCGTCACAGCCGCCTCCTCCCATAATTCACCGGCCAGGTAATGGCTAATGGCCTGAGTAGAGGTAGCCTGCGCTTCCGCGGCGCACTTGTGCAACATTTGAATGGCAGAAACCGGCGTCTGCTGGGACAGTTGGGCCTGCAAGAACTGCGCAAACAAATCGTGATAGCGGTAGGTCTTTCCGGCCTGACCATCTACAGCCACAATAAACAGGTTGCGGCGATACAAATCAGCCAGCATTGCCGCCGCATCATTACGGCCGGTTACCGCTTCGCAGACCTCGGGGTTTAGTTCGTGGAGGATTGAGGTTTCCAGGAGAAAGGCGCGTACGTCCGGACTTTGATGGTTCAGCACTTCTTCAGCCAGGTAATCAAAGATATAGCGATCAGTCTGGTTTAATTCTCTGATAAAAGCTTCGCGGTCACCATCTGTGGTAAACCGGTCGAGTGAGTTAGCCAGCAAACGTAGCGCGGCAGCCCATCCTTCCGTACGAAGTTGCAGGTCAGCAAGGTCAACCAGAGGAAGTTCCCTTTGCAGGTGCCGGTTAAGGAAAAGGGCGGCCTCATCCTGAGTAAAGCGTAATTCTTGAAGGCGAAATTCAGCAATTTCGCCACGCGCCCGCAAACGAGCAAGCCTGAGAGGCGGATCATAGCGGCTGGCTACTATCAGATGCATCTGAGGTGGCAAACGTTCTAAGAGATAATTCAGGATATGATAAACCCGCGGTTCAGTTACCCAGTGCAGGTCATCTAAAACCAGGCCAAATGGCTCCGGTTGAGCTTGCATAATAGCATTAACCAGTGTCCCAACCAGGTAAGAGTTTTCCTTTACCGCTCGGGGCAGATTTTTGAGCAGGGTCCCAGTCTTTTCTCCAATGGTTGGATTGAGGCCACTTAAAGCCACAATCAAGGCGGACAAAAACTGAATGGGATCATTATCCTGGCTATCGAGTCCCACCCAGCAGAGAGGCAGGTCCGGGTAAACTTGGGGTAAGCCGGCAAGCAAAGTGGTTTTACCGGAACCTGCTGGAGCCGAAACTAAAGTGAGCCGGTGAGTGATAAGACTGTGGTATAAACTTTCTACAAGGTAGGGTCGCTCGACTAAATCTGAAGTAACGCGCGGACAAATAAATTTAGTCTGAGCGAACCAGCCCAACTGATCAAGCTCATGAATATGCATTGAAGTTCGCTCTTATCTTTTGTACTTTGAAGGGTGCTAGAAATCGATAATTTAGTGTTTAGTGTTTAGAGGAAGGTCCCTAATTGCATCAGCCTTTTAATTATATCGATTTAAAGAGGGGCCATTAGGCCTAAATATTAAATTGAGGGACCTATGAATATAAGGACAATCAAAGCCGGACTATTAAATCGGTACGTACTGTGACATTCTCCCGTCCTAACGGGACAGGGAGAATGTCATGGATACTACTGTATGGAAAGTGATTATTTACCATCAATTTGATAGGGAAGGAACCACACCAAACCTGACCCAGCGGTTTGAAATTGGATCTGTTGTTTCCACCTTTTACATCATTACATTCCTGGCAACACGGCTTCGGTGGGCTGTCACAACTCAAACGACGGTTCTTCCTGAAGGGTTTTTTCGTAATAGAACTGGCGTGCCCATGTTCGGTATTTCCCAATCGGGCCATCTCCTTCCGCGAGCGCAGGTGGATGCAGATAGCGCTTGTTTTCCCAAATCACAAAATCCTGTCTGGCGTCATTGATCAGGCCCCGGTGAATCGTGTACGCAATCACATTGTTCAAGATGGTATGTGGTATCAACTGTGCAAGTGGATGTACTTTTGAACGGTCCTCGATTTTCCTCAAACTGAGCGCCAGTGTTAAGTCGATGCGTTCTTTGACTGTCGGACGGGCCATTACGAATAACCGGGCAACGACTCCCAGTTTGGGCACACTGACGTTGACCAGTGAAAATCCGAGACCATGAATGCTCAGGTCAAACTCAAAATCGACCATCACACCAAAGGCTTGAAGATACGGCATCGGACGACGTGCACAATATGAGATGTAAAAGTGAGGTCCATCGACCAATAATTCTTTGCGCAAGGCAACTTCCGAGTAACCATGAATGACCCCGAAATGGCCGATGTCAACGCCATTTTCAACCGTTTCCTGGGGATGATCATGGATGTCGAACACCTTAAACACAGGGGTTGTCCAACCAGCGGTATCAAGTTTCGGAATCTGCCAGGTAGGGGGCTGGTTTCGGCTGTCGTAGTAGACAAACACAATCCCGTTGACCTCGCATACTACCCAGGTTTTGATGCGAGCTGTGGGAGGCGGCTTAGTTCCATAACCTGTTGCGACACAGGTTCCCGAGGTATCAAACCGGAAGTCGTGAAATGGGCAACTCACTGTCTCACCGACTACTTTGCCACCAGTCCCCATATGTGCCCCTAAATGCGGACAGTATGCATCCATGGCACAGACTTGTCCGGACTTTACACGGAAAACGATAATATCCTGACCCGCTATTGTTCGTGATAGCAACTTGCCAGAAGTCAGTTCATGCGAAAATCCGACAGCATACCAACTATTCGGGATAGGCAGCGAGACAATTTGGGGCATTTTCTTACCTGTAGCCTTTCCTATTTGAGATTAACCACCAAAATGCAGCAAGTAGGGCACTGCTAACAATCAGATAGGGTCGAAGTGCCATCTGATTCTTACGAAAATATTTGCTGGTTAATGTAAGATAAATGCGGATAAGCCGAAGCAGGGAATAAAAATCGAGCGTGTTCGTGAAAATGTTGACCATCCCGAATGGGAGCAACCAAACCAGAGAGCCACGCGCATATTCGAGCATCCAGCAGTGGTCTGGGAAGTCAATGGACGCCGATTCCCAGCGATTAACGAAGATGCGCTCACCCGTTTTGTAAGAGCGCGCTTCCCATTCGTCCTGATGCATGTATGTGGCTTGTCCTGAAAGAACTGTATCCCAGAAGGCAGCAGGATGTCTGCCTGAAAAGCCAGAAGAGCCAATGGAACTTCCACAAATCATAATATATTCGTGCGGAGTCATGGCAAAGATTTTGAGCTGATACATAATGGAGCCACTACTGTTGAAGACCAATGGCATGGTAACATCAACGTAATCAGGATAGCGGTCTTGCAGATCCCGCCCGATCGCCTCGGCCATTTCAGCCATCGGCTTGCCCAGGTGGCGCTGCGCAATTTGATCTACCACATCTGGATCAAACACAATTTTGGAATTCGAGTTCAAGGCAACACCTCTGTTTCATTTGCGTATTTTTGCCAACATTCCTATACTTGTGCTACCACCATTTAGCGAGTCTAAGCATTTTTATATGGAAACATCATATTAAAGCTTAGGCTTGAGTTTTTATCCAAAACCTTTTCACGAATTTTCTATGTAGAAGTGCTTAGTATGCATATACTTGTAACCGGTGCGACCGGGAATATTGGGCAATCGGCTGTCAGGGTACTGGTCGAAAGGGGCCATCAGGTACGTGCTCTTATCTGGACCGATCATAGACCATTGACATCCGTGTTTAAGCATTCGAATATTGAATTATTTCCAGGCGATATTCGAGACGCTAAACGGATGGATGAAGCCGTTATTGACCAGGAGGCAATTGTCCATCTTGCCTACATTATTCCACCCCTCAGCAACGAAAAGCCAGAACTTGCGACCAGCGTTAATCTTGATGGTACGCGCAACATCCTGAACGCTGCACTGAAACAATCGCTGCGTCCCCGTTTTCTGTTTGCCTCGACGTTTGATCTTTTCGGGCACACCATGCATCTGCCGCCCCCTCGTCGCCTCAGTGATCCTATCCAGACGACCGATCTATATACCGAACACAAGAAACTCGGTGAACAATGGGTCACAGAATCCGGGCTGAAATGGTGTATTTTTCGCTTTGCCGATGTGCCAATTATGGGTTTTCGTCCTCCTCATCCAATTATGTACGAAATTCCTCTGAACCAGCGCTTTGAAGTACTCCACACCCTGGATGCGGGTCTGGCAATTGCCAACGCCCTGGAATGTGAGGCAGCCTGGGAACGCACGTGGTTGCTCGGCGGTGGGGAAAAATGCCAGATTACCTACGAGCAGTTCTTGTTTGGTATGTTCTCGGTGATGGGTCTCGGTAGACTGCCCGCTCGGGCGTTTACCACACAACCCTACGTGTCCGACTGGCTGGATACCACCGACAGTGAAGCCCTGCTACATTATCAGCGGCATAGCTTTGCAGATATTCTGCAAGAAATTGAGAAACACAGTCGTGTTCAGCGCCACCTGATTCCGATAGTCCGACCGCTGGTTCATCGGTTTCTGCTGCGCCTCTCCCCTTATCTGGATTAACAGGTTCCCGGGGTTAAAATGACAATCGGAATTTCGCGGGCCGTTTTCTGCTGGTGATGTTCAAAAGGCTTGTGGTAGGCGACAAGCTTGGGCCACAAGATCTGTCTTTCTTCCGGAGTCGCAGTCCTGGCACAGTAAATGCCCTTTCGCCGGCCAGTTTGAACCAGCACACGCGGTTGGGCGGAAAGATTAAGATACCACGCAGGGTACGCATCAGCGCCATTATTGGAAGCAACAATTAATAGATCGTGGGCTTCACGCAGATAAACAAGCGTATGTATACGCGCGAGGCCTGACTTACGCCCGGTCGTCGTCAAAAGCAAAAACGTCCAGCCAAACAGGTGGTGCCCGATCAGCCCCTTTGTCAGGAGATAAACCCGCCGCATAAGCACATCAAAAAAGTGAACAGCGCGGTGGTTTAGTTGTGAAGCCATGCTATTCCGCATCGAGCGCTTTTTCATAAATCTATGTGACGTGGAGACTGCCTGCTTTAACTGGCAGAGGAAACGTCACTCCTTATCCGCCGTAGGCGGCTATTCCTCTTGCAAAATCCCCTGGTATATTGAGAATAAATTTACTATGCAAAGAAAGCACCGGTAAGAATTATTACGTTATTTCGGAAATATGAGTTCGCCATCCTGGCTTGGAACTTTCATCAACCGCAAATGGATTTAATAAACATTATAACAAAATTATGATTTTCGCATTTTCAAAAGGCAGGACTATCAAAGTTGACAGTGTCTTCAGAAAACGCTAGCATACCTACAGTCTTGAATAGACTTACTCATTGACTTATCTGTTACACAGCACGAACTAGAGATCACAATGCGAGTTGCAGTTATTGGTGGCGGCGGCGCTGGTCTGACATCCGCCTGGCTATTGGAAGAACGTCATGAAGTAACATTGTACGAAAAAGAAACCCGTCTTGGTGGCCATGCTCACACCCTGACATTGGATGTAGATGGCAAGCCCGTTAATATTGATGGTGGTTTTGAATTCATCTCCGACAGTATGTTTCCAACATTCATGCGCTTTCTGCGCTATCTTAATGTACCACTGGCCCCATACCAATTGACGGTTACCTTTTTTAATACACATAACAACGACTTTTATCTGATGCCACCTTATCACGGCTGGCAGCTATTTCCCAAAGGGTTTGCCCCGAATAAACTGCTCGACCTATTGTCCTTTCTTCGGATCGTTCGTGCATCGAAGCCGTTGATTCAAGCACAAGATAAATCGCTCACAATAGAACAGTACCTCGACAGTTTGGGCGTCTCAGAAGCTTTCAGGCGTCGGTTTATGTACCCTTATTTCCAGGCACAGTGGGGGGTTTCGGTTGAAGATGTCAAGACCTTCATCGCCTACGATGCACTAAAATATTCCTATCTGAACCTGCCAGCGACGCCAATTCCTCACACCTGGCAGGAAATCGAAGGGGGAACGGCGTCCTATGTGCAGAAACTGGTAGACTCGTTTAATAACGTTCGTGTCAGGACAGGGACAGGCGTATGCAATATCGAACGCACACCCGATGGCTATCGTGTCATCGACACCAACGGCGAGGCACACATATACGATCACATTGTACTGGCCACCAATGCAAATCAGGCGGCCTCTGCACTGGTCACAGTTGAGGGTACAGAAGCTGTTCGTCGGTACCTGAATCAGATCAGCTATTTTGATACGACCATTGCCATCCACAGTGATACCCGCCTCATGCCGCTACAGCGCAAATACTGGTCAGTTGCAAATCTTCGATATGATGGGACTTACTGTCAATATAGCATGTGGCGTTCAGGGAAGTCTTCGACGACGCCTGTTTTTAAGAGTTGGGTCACCCATGACAAAGTGCTGCCCGACAAACTATACGCAACCGTCAAATATCTGCATCCGCGCGTTGATGCTGCCTATTTCGGTGCGCAAGCGGCCCTTCAGCCATTTCAGGGACAGAAGAATATCTGGCTTGCTGGCATGTACATGGTGGATGTCGATTGTCATGAAAGCGCGATAAATTCAGCCATCGCTGTTGGCAAGCGACTCGCACCAGATTCTGCACGGCTCAGTATGCTTACTGCACCCGTTTGAGCAAATTTCTCAATGAACAATCATACCTACGATGCACTATTTATCGGTGCCGGGCACAATTCGCTGGTGTGTGCGGCTTACCTGGCACGCGATGGTAAGAAAATCGGCGTTTTCGAGAAAAATAACTTTGTCGGCGGTGCTTCGGCCACTTCAGAGATCTTTCCGAACTATCGATCTGACCTGGGCGCATCTGCTCATACATTCATCCATCTGACGCCGATAGTCCAGGACTTATCGCTGTCTGACTACGGCCTTGAATACATTGATGTCGATCCTTTTTATTTTGCGCCATTTCCGGACGGCAGCTATCTGACATTGTGGCGTAGTGTCGAGCGAACCTGTGATGAGATTGCACGTTTTTCGACTGAAGATGCAGTAGCCTATCGTCGCTTCTGTGATCGTTGGCTGCCGTTTGCCAGACTGGTCGCCGATCTAATGATGACCAGCCCTGCGCCCGGTGCGATGATCAAAGCCATTTCCCACGCAACCAGGACATATCGTGGATCTTTAGGGATCTATTTGCACCAGTTGCGTTGGAGTATGCACGATTTTCTGGCAAAGAATTTTCGAAGTGAGAAAGTGAAAGCCTGCCTGGGATGGATTTCTGCGCAGGTTGGGCTGCCACCTAATCAACCGGGAACAGCCATTTTTGTCGTATGGCAGGTCATTTATCATCTTTGTGGGATTAAAGTCGCACGCGGTGGTTCCGGGATGCTGGCACAAGCTCTCGTAAGTTACATTCAAGCCCATGGGGGCACTGTTCAAACCAATCATGCCGCGAAACGAATTCTCATAGAGGATGGTTGTGCGATCGGGATTGATACAGAGAGCGGCGAACGATTCCAGGCAAAGACGGTTGTCTCAGGTGCGCACATAAAAACCACAGCCCGATTACTTGGCGACAAGCTTCCTACAGGGATGGAAAGGCGCATCAAATCGCTTAAAATGGCTAACGGGAGTGGTGTTGTACTGCGAATCGCAGCGAGTGGATTGCCCCAGTACACTGCCTGTTCGGATTTATTCGCTAACCGAGCCATTCAGCTTATTGCTCCTTCCACTGATTATTTGATGACCGCATGGGATGCCTATAAGAATGGAGAACGCTCACAACGTCCGTTACTCGCGGTCATGACCTTTTCATCGGTTGATTCGACCCGCAACACCGGTATTTCAATTTGGGCGCAATACTACCCATACCAGTTCGCGGGCAGTCAAACATGGAATAAGGAAACTGAAACGCAGGTGGTTCAGGATATTCTCGACACGCTTGCCACCTACGCACCGAACATAAGAGATGTGATCATTGAAAGCCGGCTTCATACACCGCGCTGGATTGAAGAAGAACTTGGCTTGCTAAATGCGGATCTTCAGCATATCCAGGTGACATTTGACCAGATGTTTATATTCCGGCCCGGCTTGCGGTTAAGTGGCTACAGGACACCAATTAGGGGCTTATACCTGACTGGGGCAAGTACACACCCAGGAGGTGGAATCACTGGGATGCCAGGCTGGAATTCAGCGCGTACCATCCTTGCGGATATTGATCAGGATACGGTCAAAAAACGGTAATGTATCCAATACTCCTTTAAGGTTCCATGAATTTGCCCTGCTATAAAAGAGGTCTGGCAGGTAATTGCTGATGCCAGGACAGACCCTTCAGTGCTTGCCAGGATGTACTGCCCGGGTAGAAAAAATAAGCAAAGGCTACCTGGGGTATTAGTGCTTTTCA
Organism: Chloroflexia bacterium; assembly: GCA_036261665.1. GTDB lineage: Bacteria > Chloroflexota > Chloroflexia > Chloroheliales > Chloroheliaceae > 54-19. The sequence goes on along the minus strand of DATAKM010000101.1, from coordinate 44,895 downwards.
ATGTTTCAACAATATTCGCAAAAATTTTAGCTTCTCCTGAGCCTGATAGTTTCCTCCGCCTTAGTGATGATTGTAAGGCCATATGCGGATTTCTTTGGGACCAGTGTAATGGTTGTAGGCCGCAAATACGGTGGAGGGTGGGCAAACTTCATCCATTAAACCCACCGAAAATAATGCAGTAGCCCTGGCGCGTGCTGCAAAGTTTATCCCATCAAAATAAGCTAAAGTGTTAAATATCATCGCGTCTTTATCCCGCTTAGCAGCAAGATAGCTACTGATTTCCTGGTAAGGCTGTGCGTCAGTTATTCCCAGGGCGCGGCGAAAATGGCACAGGAAAGGGACATCTACCATTACAACCCTGACTTCTGGCACCAGGCTACTAACTGCCAGGGCGATCCCAACTCCCTGGCTGATCCCGGTAACTGCAATCCGCGAGTTATCAACTGCCGGATGTGCTATCGCTGTTTCAACCGCTCGTACGGCATCGGTGAGGGCACGCCGGTAGTAGTAGGTCTGGGGAGAAACAATCCCGCGAATAAAAGCATTCAGGAAAATAAAGAAAACCAGCAGGGTTGGCAGGGTCATCATGGTAGCGAAGGCCATAATAGCTCCCCAGTTGATTTGCTGCTGAGTTTGAAATTCGGCGATGCCTAGGGCTAGCGGCCTGACCTGGGGACCGCGGGTTACAAGTATTGGCCAGAGCAACTGACCCCAGGAAGCCAGAAAACTGAGGATCGCTACGGTAGCATAAACCGGTTGCGAAAGTGGAACCGCTACTCGCAAAAAGGTAGCCCAGGCGCCCGCTCCATCAATTTCGGCCGCTTCTTCCAGGTCTTTGGGCAAATTCAAGAAAAAAGTATAAAAAAGATAGATGTAAAACGGGTTGGCCAGAAAAGGTAAGATTTGAGCCTGAAAGGTGTCTGTCCAGTTAATCTGAGCCATCGTGTAGAGCATGGGAATAGCGTAAGCTTCGAGCGGTATAATAATCAGGGTTATAATGACTCCTATGACAAGCCGCTTGCCTCGAAAGGAGAAACGCGCCAGGGCATAACCGAACAGGCTATTAACTACCATCCCACCTGCTACACTCAAGCCGATAATAATTACCGAATTGAGAAATAACTGTCCAAAACTGGCCCGCCGGAAGGCTTCTCCGTAATTCTGGAAAGTAATTTCGGTGGGAATAAAGGTCTGCCAGCTATTACCTTCGGCCAGTACCCGCTCACTGGGCTTGAGTGAGCCTACCACCATAAAAACAAAGGGCACCAAAAAGAAAAGAGCTAATACCAGCATCAGGCCATAGACCAGCATCAGTTTGAGAGTGTTTAAGAGCCTCCGCCGTCTTTGAATGACCCCTGGCCGTGACTGCTCGGTTATACTGGAGCCCTTCCTGATAGCAAGTCTGCTGCTCATGGCCGTTCTCCTTCCTGGCGCAGCCAGAAACGCTGTACCAGGTTAATTACCAGGACAAAAAGAAAGAAAATCACAGCTACGGCTGAGCCGCGCCCGATTTGAAGCTGGTTAAAGCCAACCGTAAACATCTCCAGTAACATGGTGCTGGTGCTGCCCAGTGGCCCACCTTTGGTCATAATATAAACCGTGTCGAAAAGACGGAAGGCAAAAACGGTATTGACCGTGATGATAAAAATCAGGGTGTTGCGCAGTCCTGGCAGCGTAATATAGCGAAATTGTCTCCACTTCCCGGCCCCATCAATAGCTGAAGCTTCATACAATTCGGCTGGAATCTCTTGCAAACCGGCCAGAAAGATCACCATCTGAAAACCGGCACTCTGCCAGATACCGACTAACATGACTGCCAGCAGAGCTACATTCTGGTCGCGCAGCCAGTTTGGTTGGACTGTTCCGGCAGTCAGCCAGCCGAGAAGGCCGTTGATAAGTCCGGTATCAGGGACGTAGAGCAGTTTCCAGATAGTGGCTGCGGCTGTCAGAGCCATGGTCAGGGGCATAAAGTAGATAAGCTTGAAAATTTTCACCCCTGAAATGGGCTGATTGACCAGTAGGGCCAGCCCGGTTTGTAAAGGCACTACCAGCAGCGCAAACCGGCTATTGTTGCCTAGCGCCTGGATAAAATCAGGGTCACCCAGAATGCGTTCGTAATTCTCAGTACCTACAAACCGGGTCGGCAGGGGAGAGAGCAAGCGAACACTGGTAAAGGACATGCCGACGGCCAGCAGAAAAGGTACTATTATAGGACTTTCGCTCATTAACAAACCAAAGCAGGAATGCGAGGGTGGCGTAATTCGGCCCTGAGGTAATCCCGCCACAAATCAGCGACCACCGCATACGAGGACTTGGCTAACTGAAGAGCCTTCACTTTTATCGAAAGCCAAGCCTGGTAACAACAGGCCAGATGGTTACGCTGCGAACGCTGTTTACGACATTGGCAGTTCTCGGTGCCGATCAATTGCTTGAGTTCTCGGTGCAGTTGCTCGATTTGCCAGCGCACCTTGAGCCCGTCTTGCACAAAGTGAACATCAACATCGTCTAGCCGATTGGTTATGGCCCATTCAATGTCGCCGTTTATGGCAACAAGCTTGAATAGCTGCACCTTGAAAGGCACTTCTTTGAGCTTAACACGCTGACCGTGTGCTAGTTGCTCCTCGCTCCATTCTAGTTGGTCCAAATGGATATAACCCTGTTCTTTACTAACGCTGACCATCCGATTGCTTTTGATGGTGGTCACAAAGGTCATTCCTAAGCGGTGGACCAGCTTGAGATTAGCCACTGAGCCGTACCAGGCATCAAACACAATCGTGTTGGCTTTGATACCTCGCTCACTCTTAGCCCGGATCAGCATATCGCCAAAGTGGTCGTTTTTGGTCTTATCGTCGCAGTCAGGGGCATAGATCCGGTAGTCAGTCGGATAAAAGTCACTACCATCACTGTGCACCAGGTTGACAATACCGATGCCTCTGACCAAGCCGTGTGCGTTGCCACTGTATTGGAGTTTGACCAGTTCAATATTTTTGGAGTAGCGTTTATCTTGTACGCTATCATCCACGATGAGAAAGCTGTTAGCACTGTCCTTGATGAGTGGGCGGGCTAGTTCCCACAAGAGGCGCGCCGTTAACTTGTCGCGTTGCAGGAAGTCGCTGACAGCATCGTGGCTGACACCTTCGAGGTGGTCAGCCAAATTAGAGCAAGTGTAGTTGCTCGGAGTGTTAATCAAATATTCGATATACTGTCGTTTTGTTACCATACCGATAGTTTAGCACTGCCGGCAATCACTTAAGCGAAAGTCCTATAATTAAACCGGGCTCTCTATGTCGTAAATTGATTTATCAGCAAGAGGAGCCAAGCATTACGAATGAGCCGTTGTAGGAAGCCACACAGGTGACAGAACCGGAATAAATGTGCACGGAAGCGGTGTCACCGGCTAGCTCGGAAGATCCTACGTATACCTTGTTGCTGTTATAGTTGTAGATGGCGTAATTACTGGTGGCACCCGAGGTATTCAAGCTGCTATTCTCCACCTTCGCGTCGCTGTAATTTTGGAAAGCAATGCTGTTTTTACCACCTGAGGCCGACAGAGTGCTGTTTTGCACTGTAGCAGTGCCTCCTACATTGTTGTGCAGAGCGATGTTGTCAGTTACGGCGCCCCAGGCATTAAGAGTGTCGTTATGCACAGTAATCGAACCGGAGTTATTTGCGAAAGCATAGGTCTGGTTGCCACCCCAGGCGTTAAGAGCGCTGTTAAGGAGAGTAGCGCTGCCGGTATTATCATTGAAGAGTGCAACATTCAAGGAGCCGCCAGAAACGGAGAAGGTGCTGCTATCAACTCTTACCGCTCCCCTGTTTAACAGAGCATACTCGACATTTCCGAACGGAGCCGTGGTGGAGATGGTAACGTGAGTAAGGTAGACCTCGCTAACGCCGGTGGGAACATAGACCCCTGCCTGACGGCCGCCGGAACCGTTTATTTTGATAAAGCGGGTTTCGCTGTTTGAGGCGGCAACCAGTGTTGCCTGGTTAGCATTCCCGCTGGAAGAGATAACGGTAGTCTCTTCTCCGCTCCCCTCCAGGTCAACAAAGGGAACAAGCACGAGGGTCTGATTCCCCAGGTCGTACTGTCCAGGCTCCAGTTTGAGCAGGTAAGGATTGCCGGCGGAAGGGGCATTCCCGGAGATTGAAACCATAGCGTTCAACAGGGCGGTACCGTTCTGGGCAGGTGTGCCATTGGGGCTGACAATAATAGTATGGGAAAGGGAAATCAGGTTAAGGTTATTCTCGCCCGGGCCACAGGGCTGGTTGCCGCTGGCTCTAAGAATGGTGCTCGGGGTAATTACCCGGCCTCCCAACGAAAGCCTGGTGTTTGTAGTGCTACTTCCCTGGCAGGCTCCTATGTTATCGCCGAAAGCAGGGCTGATAGGGATAAAATTGAGGATAAGTCCAAATAGTACGGTTAGTATCATGGGGTAACGCAAGGAAAAGCGACGTGACATGAAGATATCCTTTCTGATGTTGTTCCTGCTCAAATTAACTACCTTCCGGCTCGGAGGCGACCAAAGCAAAGGCTCCTTTGCTTTGGTCCAGTGGAATAAATGAAGCTACCGTTTGGTTAGTTTATGGATTATTTTCGGTAGGATTATCTTCCTCCTCGCTGCCACCGGTAGTCGGGCGCGGCGTTACCTTGCCGCTGTTCCCAACTTTTTTCCCTTCTCCACGACTTATAAGGATAAGAGAAACAGCCTTTCCCCGAGTATCGGGACCAACCACAAAATCAACGCCGGTATCCCCATTATTTCTGGTATAATGCCCGAATTGTCCATTGGAAGAGCCAAACCAGCTTTCGTTTTGCCAACCGCGCTTTGCCATCTCGCTTTTGTAGAAGTTAACAATCTCATCGGTCTTTAAAGATCCAAAATAAAGCTTTGAATCCACTTTGGTGTACTGACTTTGTTTGCTGTTAGAGTTACCGCCAAAAAAACTACCGGCACCGCTGCCGTCAAGGCTAAAACCACCCGGAACTGGAATATCTGAAAAAGCCGCGCCACTGCTTCCACTATTTGAGTTGCTACTTCCACCCTGGTTTCCCACCTGGGGTTGGGAAGTTGCCTTTCCCGCGTCTGTTTGGTCGGGTGAAATCGGAGCAGAGTCGCCACATGCAGCCAGGATCAGGCCGAGCGCCAGCAGGAGTGCCAACAAACAAAAACGTTTTTTAAGACTTGTTGTAAGCATCTTGGATAACCTTTCTATTTGTGTATAAAAGCCAGATAAAGGATAATAAAGTCGGCTAACTTTGCGCGAAGTAGCCTTTATTTTTTAGCAAAGCTTTTCTTGATTAACAATATTTTTGACAAGGTTTTATTAGCCCAGGGTTAGCCCGTTGTTAGCCTTGTTTGGAACTAATCTAAAATCTAACGAGCCTGTTATGGACCTCAATCTTTTTCGCAGCAAGCTAAACGACTACCGTCGCCCTACCGGAGTGAGCCAGAAAGCGTTAGCCCGTGCGCTCGGTTTGCATCCCACTATTCTCAGTAATAAGCTAAACGGCACGGACAACGCCCGGTTGACCAATCCCGAAATCAAACGGCTTTTATTGATACTGGCAGAATGGGGAGCATTTAATGAACGCGCCCAGGTAAACGAATTGCTGGAACTGGCCGGGCTTTCCCCCTGGCAGGTTTTTAGCCGAGAGGAATGGGAAAGCTCACCCCTTAACCAGTTACACCAGACCTCTTCAGGAGAGACCCGAGTGCCGGTTCGCCTCTCCGAACCTGAGAATAACCAGCCTTCCCCTGAGGAGGTCTTGCCTCATTACCATAAATTGCCCGCCTCCTTCAATCCCCTGATTGGCCGGGACGAGGAGATTTCTCAAATTAAGGCGCTACTCAAAGGAACGGCCCGGCTTGTAACTTTGACCGGTCCCGCGGGGGTAGGCAAGACCAGGATCGCCCTGGAAGCAGGCCGCCAATTGTTAGATCCTTCCAGGAATACCGCTTTCAAGGATGGAGTAGTATGGGTAGAGCTGGCCCCCGTTAACGACCCTGCTCAAGTGGCGGGTATAATCGCCCGAAGTTTAAACATTCAGGAAAAAGTGGAAGAGCCTCTTTTAGATACTCTCAAAGCAGCTCTAAGAGGCCGGCAGCTATTGGTGATTCTGGATAATTTTGAACAGCTAGTAGAAGGTTCTTCGCTTCTGAGCGAGCTACTGGCCGCCGCGCCTGCTCTTAAATTCCTGGTAACAAGCCGGGAGACTTTGCAACTTTATAGCGAACATCCCTTCCCGGTGGAACCGTGGCCCATACCCGCGCTATCGGTTGATTTGCCACTTGACGGAATAATAAATAACCATGCTGTACAACTCTTTCTCCAGAGAGCACGAGCCGTCAAACCGGATTTTGCCCTGACCCTACAAAATGCCCTGGAACTAGTCCATATTTGCACTATGCTGGATAACCTGCCGCTGGCAATCGAGCTGGCGGCAGCCCAGATCAGGTTGTTTTCTCCAGGCGAGATTATGGCAAAATTAGGCGAGCCGATGGCGTTTTTAAAAAGCCATTGGCGAGATGTGCCATCCCGTCAACAGGCTCTCCGGCAGGCTTTTAACTGGAGCTATCAACTGCTAAATCAGAAGGATCAGCAACATTTCCGCTCTCTGGGAGTCTTCAGGGGGAGTTTCAGCTTAGAAGCAGTAGCAGCAATCTGTGGGAACGAGCCGGAAGAATACTGCCCTGACCCGGAACAGAATGAGGTTGTTGCTGGTTGGTTGACCCAAATGGCTGGTAAGAGCCTTGTGCGGTTGGACTACGAAAGCCACCGTTTTGGATTGCTTGAAACCTTACGCCAGTATGCGCTTGAGAAGCTTAAAGAAAATGAAGAACTGGCGCGATTGTCCCGCCGTCATGCGGTTTATTACCTCGGTCAGGTGGAAAGCGCCGCGAACCTCCTATCCGGTTCTCAGGCTGAAGAAGGTCTTGCCACTTTAGACCGGGAATACAGCAATATCCGGGCAGCCCTCGATTGGTGCCTGGCTCAAACCGAGATTCTAATCGGCTACAGGCTAACTGTGGGCCTGGTCAATTACTGGAAAATACGGGGTTACGCAGGGGACGGCTGGCGCTGGATTGAGCAAATCCTAAAACTCCCTTTTTCTCTGGAGGACGAAAATAGCAGCCAGCTTTTGCCGTGGCGGGCCAAAGTCCTGAGCAAAGCTGGTAATTTCGCGACTTTCCGCAATGATTACTACCGGGCGGCCACTTTACACGAGGAAGCTCTGAGGTTAAACCGTTTGACTGGCGACAAAGCAGAAATAGCTCTTTGCCTGAATAACCTGGGGGTTGTCCGGGGTTATTACCAGAAATATTTTGACGAGGGTATTGAGCTATTCGAGGCAAGCCTGGCAATCCAGCGTGAGCTGGGCAATCGGGAGAAAGTCGCCAATATCTATAACAACCTGGGGCTAATGGCTATGCGCCAGAATGATTACAGGAAAGCTCTTTACTACATGGAAGAGAGTCTGGCAGTTAGCAACCAGCTTGACCACAAGTTGGATGTAGCCGAGAAACTCTTTAATATAGCTCTGGTATTGCTCCGGCTGGGCGAACGAGAACGGGCGATTGCTTGCTTTGAAGAGGTGGTAAGGCTTAGCCGGGAGTTTGGTTATAAACGGCAATTGGCTTATGCCCTCAATAATCTGGCAATGCTTTCGCTGGCGTCCGGAGCGGTAAGGCAGGGCCATAAATATGCCGAGGAAAGTTTAGCGATATGCCGTGAAGTTGAGGACAAAAGAGGAATGGCCTGGGCTTTCCTGACATTAGGTCATGCTGCTCTGGATGCGGGTAATTGGGTAAAGGCGGAGGCGCTATTCAAAGAAAGTGAAAGCTTTTACAACTCCGAAGGAATTAATATTTACCAGCTAGAAGGGTTAGCCAGGTTAGTCCATCTCAACGGAGAGACCAGAGAAGCTTCACGCCTTTTTGCCGAGGCTAAAAACATGCGGGAGCAAGAAAATGAGGAATTACCTCAGTATCTTGAGGATTACTACCACAAGTAACTTACACCCCAGGGTTGCGTGAATTTAAGATACAGGTTGGCAGGGTAAAATCCGGGGTGAATTGGCCTTCCGCTACCATTTCCTGGACCAGTTTGATAGCTAATTACTTTTTTAACTCAAAAGATTGTCTGATAAGCGTAATCTGCTTTTGCATTTCAGAAAGGCTAAATTTTTGAATGTTTTTAATGATTCGATCATACCCGGACAGATCGAAAAAGTTTTGCAAATCAAAACCCCGGGCTGAATATATACTGCGACTATCTGCTAAAGTGTAAAAGGCCGGAAAATCTAGTTCTGTCATGGCCAAGTGCTCTTCACGAAGAAGTGACAGGGCCAGATGATTTCGATCTGGCTCAAGCCCGGTACGAGCAAGTGCATCCCAGGTTAGAGCCGCCTCTATACCCTCTCGGAAGAAGGCAGGTTTAGCAGTTTTCCTGAAGAGCAGGCCGTAAGCTTCGGTAGGACGAAAAATATAACGCCCTGCCTGTCCTGAAAAATACTTTATAGGGCTATTTTCGCTTAAAAAGAGTTCCCTGTTGCGGTAAATAAAAAGATAAATATCTTCAAAGCCGCCCGTAATTTCTTCAAGATATCCGGCTGCCTTAAAACTCTCTTTTTGCCCATTCAGTAAGGTGAAGGGCAGGTTACTACGTGTTCTGGGTTTAAGCGGTAGCGACAGAGGCTGCATCGCGTCAGTATTGATGCTTTGCCACCATTGAAGCTCTTGATCCCCCTCAAAGAGAGCTGCCTCTCCCAGACCGCTGAAATCGAAAGCAGCGCCCGGCACAGGTAAGAAACCGGTATCGAGAACCGAGTATTTTCTGCTAGTCTGCTCAGACACTTCTAATTCACCTGGATTTAATTGAACAGGCTCAAGTAAAGTTTCCAGATCTACCAGGACCGGTTGTTCCTGGCAGGCAATCAGGTTTCCTCTGTGGCAGTCATTACCTGCCAGGGTATAGACGAGGGCCATTAACATTCCCACTCGGCGAAAAAACCGCGAAGCGCTTTCGCTTTCAGGGCAGGGTAGATGCTCTATAAACTCGGTCCAACCGTATTCACCGCGGTCAAGCACTACCAGAGGCCGTAGTGGTAGTAAACCTGCTCTCCGGTTAATCCAATTCAGCAGAATCGCGAAATTTGTTTCCGGTTGAACCGGCCTCGGTTTGTATACCAGGCGAAGCTTGTTCCTGAAGTTCACCACAATAACACTACGTCCGCGATTGTGGCGGTCGGACAGGCCTGTTTTTAGCTCTACGATTTCGCTCGGCGCTTTCCTGTGATTGAATTTGTTAGCCAATAGCGGTAAGTCAGCCTGTAACCGGTGGAGAAATTCTCCGGTAGCTTCTATCCAATGATTAATCATGGTAGCAACCTGCCTTGCCAGGAAGCTATATTCTTTGAAAAAATCAGGCAATCCAGCCTGAAAAAAGCTTTCGAGAAATCCCAGGTACAGTTTTTTTGCTTCTGTATTAGAATTTCCCCCACTCAGTCCCCGGTAGGCATCCCGGTAAGCCGCAAATTTTTGATAAAGGCAGGTGGCGGACCGGCTGGCAAGTTGCTTTAGCAGGTCCCGCTTTAAATCCTGCCAGGCTTGAGATGAAAGCAAATCAATCTGGGGCGTGTGTTGTTCTAACAGACGTTGCCAGGCCCATTCCACAAAGGGAGCCCAGATCTCTTCAAAGGGCCAGACCTCCTGTGGCTTGAGAAAGTCATAGTTTCTGGCAGAACTATGCTGGTAAGTATTCAGCGCGTAAGAACTACTCGCTGCCAGCGAACCTAACCAATCAGGCCATTGGCTTGAAGCACTGGTAAAACCGGGTGCAAGGTAAGGCCTGATAGTTTCTAAATTAAAACCGTCCCATTCGAGGCGTTTCTCAAATGCCTGCCAGTCAGAGTCTGCCACCATCCGGCACCATCTCTCCAACCTTCTTTGAATAGCAGGCTCGTCAGACTGGGACGGTGGCGCTGGCCTTGACTGAGACAGGCGTTCATATAAAGTACTGGCTCGCTTCAAAATTAATTGGAGATCCTGATTGGAGAATTCCTTTAGTTGTGACTGTTCCCGGTTCATTTCCACCTGAGGTTGCTTCATGTTAAAGTTGCGTCTTACCTTAAATTATTCAGGCCAGTCCTGCTGAAAATCGTAACGGCCGGGCGCCAGGGTCATTTGCGGGTCCAGGGCCGTTTTCAGGGTTTTAATCAACTTGACATAATTTTTGTCTCCAGCGGAGAGTTGTTTCATGGTGGTAATATCGAGGCGACTGGGAAAATAGCCCGCCTCAACCAATTTCTGTACCAGTTCAGTGTGGCATTTCCTGGCCTGCCGGTCTTCTCCCGCCACTGCGCGGTCAAAAATAATTGCCGCCAGCACGTTTACAGAGCGCCCGCTCATGCAGCGCAGGGAAGTAACCGGCTCAAAGTTCCAGCCCCTGATAGTTTCGTCTATAATCCTTACTGCCTCGGCAACATCTTTTCCTGTAAACGGAACCTGTTCATGGCACCAGATCAAGCCGCAGCCATCTTTATCAGGATTAAAATCCGGGCCCTGTTCCGGTTTTACACTCTCCTGCTTGCGCCAGTAAAGGGTGGCAAGATCTTCTTCAAAGGGTACTCCATATAAGGGAGATTTTTTAAATCCTCTGCTGGCGGACGGCTTTTCAATCACCAGGCGGCCTGTACGCCCTTCATAAATCCAGGAAGTTGTTTCATCCTGGAATAGCATTACCTCAACCAGACCCTGCATAGCCTCTACCACCAGTTCCTGCAAAACAAGCCCGTGTTTTTTGCTGGAGGCATAAAGCGTTAACATACCGTTCCAGCGTGCAATACTCTTGCTTTGCTTTATCTTATCCAGCACGCCAGGCAGTAATGAGTAGTTTTCTCCAACCTCTTCCCCGGGAAAGCGCTGCTGCATGGCCAGAAGTTTATAATCGTTAAAAAGACTGATAGGCGAGTTTACTAATTCTTCCAGTTTAAGTTTTTGTAAAGCCTGCATTAAATCCGGCAAACCGGTATCATCGCCAAGTAAAAATTTACAGACTTGCATATATTTTGGGGCGGGCCGCAGCCAGACCGTCATTCTGGTAACTATACCCAGGTTAGACTGGCTGAAAAGGCCATCCAAAGCCGGGCCTAGCCCCCAGCGGCTCACATTTTTAGTCCTGGCGTCCCTGTAACGTCCAAAGCCGGTATTGATTAGCTCCCCGCCGGGTAAGACAACTTCAAAATGACAGGCGTATTCTACCCGGTTGCCGTAAGAACCGTGACCCAGGCCCCGTTCCAGCACATTAGCCAGTACGCTGGAATAAGGGGTACTGCCCGTAACGCTCATCATCAGGTTAGAGCCACGGGCCTGTAAATACTCGTATAACTGCTGGAAAGTAACGCCCGGTTCAACCGTAACGTAAGCCAGTTCTTCGTCAAAATCTACAATCCGGTTTAAGCGGCCCAGGTCCAGCACTACCGAATCGGTTTCTACCGGCACTCTGGAGCCGTAACCCCAGTTTTTCCCGGTGCTGACCGGATATAGCGGTACTCCATATTTAGCGGCAATTCTCAGGCACTCCTGCACTTCTCTCGTATCCGCTGGCCTGATAACTGCCAGAACGTGCTGTTCAGTGCTAAAAGTGGCTCTTTCAATCTCCTGTAAACCGGCTTCTGCGTTGATAACATTACTAACACCCAGCACCATTCGCCATGCGTGCAGCGCGCTCTCAAAGTCTGTCATTACTATTCACCTTTAACAGAAGTAGCCAAACGGCTGCCCAGTATAAATTCACCGACCGAAGTTTCCGCATAGTAAGCTGTACCGGTAGCCTCAGCAAAAAGATCCGAGTCACCTGCTCCCAGGGCACAGGGAGCCAGGGACATTGCCGTAGCCACAAGGTACATAGTCTGGTAAAGCGCTCCTATGTTTTTCAGGGTTAAGGCATAGGCCAGCCCTTCATATTTCCAGCTTACGCGCTGAAAGCGGGAGGCAATTACCAACAAGACCTGTGGTAAGGCTTGCATTCCGGCTCCCTTTGCAGCCCCGGTTAATAGCCTGGAAACTTTTTCATCCAGGTCGCGCACTCTGCCCAACCGGTGTTCAAGCGGGTCATAATGATAAAGGCCTGGCGCTACATCCCGGCACTTCCTGACCGCTACATATACCTCCAGCTCGTAAACAGAACCGCCCGCCGGGTAGGGCCGGTTGCTTAACTCGAAAGTAACCTGTCCCGGATGATCACCGGATAAAACTTCTCGGCTGAAAAGGCGCCGGATCCGCGCTACCCGGTATAGAAATTCGCCAAGCTGCCGGGCAGTTAGCGGTGATTCTTCGTTGTGGCTGCGAATAGAGCATCTTTCCTCAATCACCTCGGTTAAGGAAGGGTCATTCGTCTTTAGCTCATCAATATCCGGTTTAAAGAGTTGAAGTACTTCGGTGTAATTAACAGGTTTGACTGCGGGCAGGGGTGCTACTTTACCTGCAAAGGGAAAAGTTGCACCGAAAGGCCCGTTTTGCCGCCCTATACGGCTGCGAGTGTGGAAGAGAAGTTCGTGAAAACTCCACTGGGCCAGGTCTTCCTCTTCCTCAGGTTTTCCATTCTCATTTACAGGGCTGAGAGCTTGCAGATTTAGCAGAAGCCTGAATAGGGCCTGCACCGCCGGTAAGTCTAAGCCCGGGATAACCTCGGCGGCTTGCAGCAGGTTGCAGGGCCGGGAGAGCACGGAAAGCAAAGCGGAAACTCGCCAGTCATAAATTACGAGCTTCGCCGGGGCGAGTGGTGTTTCGAGGAGCATTTCTCCACCGCCCTGATGGCAAAAAGCGAAGCGTGACAAAACGAAGCTTCGTTCCGCCTGCACTTCGAGCGGCTGGTAACAAAAGGTGGAGTTAAGCGGTTCCAGGCTTGCCAGAGCTACGCCATTCTCATGAATCAGGTTGTAGCAAAGTATTCCTTCGTTCGTAAATTGTTGCAGGTAGCGATAAAAGCGGGTCAGGCCCGGAGTACCATCCTGTTCCAGCACCAGGTCAACCAATTGCTCCTGATTTAAGCTGCCCGCTTCCAGGCTCATGAGGGCTGCCTCCAATCCGGGTGTCGTTGGCTTTACCGGGATTTGAGTTTTGGCCGACCGGATTAGCACGCTTTTCTCAGCCGGATTTCTTACCACTGAAACCGCTTTAGCAAACGACAGAATAAAAGGGTGAGTATCTGACACCATGCTGCCTGACTTTCCAGTAACACTTGATTAGCGCAATTAGAAAAACATCGGAATCGGGTTAAGTTGCTCTTCAGGAGTAGGCTCTTTGAGCCAGCCCAGTTTGACCGGAACATCGTACAGGCGGCCCGGTGCAAACCTTGCCCAGAAATGGCGCAGGCCAGGGACAATCACTTTTACTACATTCATGCCGATATCTGGCTGAGTCTGGTCAAGCACCAGCATCTCCAGGCCATTTTCTTCAACCATAGACTGGCAAAGCCGTACATCTTCCAGCAAATCGTTGCTCCATAGCTCGGGATAGTCTCCCTGGCGGTAAGTTTTGGACTCTTCCAGTGGCATAAGGTAGGGCTGGTTTGCCAGGGTTGCCGAAGTGAGCCAATCATGTAATTGCCGGTCTTCGATAGTGGCCAGGACACTCCTGCTCTGTTCAAATTTTGTAATCCCGACGAGCACCTGGTTAAGCTCGGTAATAGCGCGTGAAAGGGCAATTCTGGGATCGAGATGAGCACCAAAACCAAAAATAAGTTTTTCGCTCTCCTGCCCGCACGCTCTTGAAACGGCGGCAAAAGTGGGTATCCTCAGGTCGGTGCTGATATCCAGTACCCAAATATCGCGCTGAATTGAATCATAGTAGTGCCGGATGCGGGCGAAGTAAGGGTCATTAAAACTTTCCAGGTCAACGGCGGGTCGCTTTACCCGGTTATACCACCAGATGCTGATACTATCGCGTTCCACCAGCTCGAAAAAGCCCTGCAAAATAGCTTCTTCTAGAGTGTTACCGCTGGCGCTGCCGTTCGAGTCGCCCCGGCAGAAGAAGTGGTCTTCAGGTGAAGGATAGCTGTAGTAACAAAACGAGGCCGGTAAGTATCTAAATGCTTCGTTAGTTAATGACCATACCGGCGTCCATTCCAGCCTGGCTGTTTCATCAAACGGTAGTGGCACCTGGTGTTTAATCGCATGAGAAGCGTTCCAGGCCTGCCGGTTAGCATACTGTGCGCGGCTAAATTGCAGGCATTCCGCCGGGTGAATCGCTTCCTCTCCCAGTTCACGATAGCTGGCTACCTTCGTCCAACCCTCTCCCCGGTATACGCCGCAGTAGCGTTCGATGGATTCAGCCAGGCCGCTGACCCTGGCCTGAATATCGCTCGCACCTTTACCGCTGCTGCTCCCGCGAAAACTTTCGCGCCGGAAGTGAGAATTACCGGCTATAGCCCGGTTGAAGTCGCCCGTGTAAATATGAATCAGGTTATCACGATCTTTTAAGGCCGGCTCTAAGACTGAGACTATCCCGGTTATGGGGCTGATGTGATGTTTGAATTTTTCGAAAGTCACTTCGGGGGAAACGGCTCGATGCCCGCCTTCTACCGTAAATGCTTTTGGACGGCTTTTAAGGTTTAACGGGACAGGAAACCGGGACAGGATAGACGGGTTTCCGCAGGCCGGACATTGAGGACGCCGCTGGAGGGTATGACTCTGGGTTTCGAGGTTCACCGTATCGAAAGTAAATACCTGTCCTTCCAGGCGTGGGTTAGAACCCCGGATAACCCAGCGTAATACATCAGTAGCCGCCATCGCAAGCGCCATATTGACGGTAGAAGGCAGTGCGACCTGCTTTATTGGAAAAGTCTTTTGCATTTGGTGCTGGTGATTTAATACGAAAGTCTGGATACTCCGGTTGGTTCTGAGACGTTGTGCCAGGCATTCCCAGCACCCGGTCTGACCGGGTATAAAGAGAGGACCGAGCCAGCAGACCCTTCCGTTGGGTTTAACAAGGAGCCAGGGTGTGCCAGCTTGCACAGCTTTAGCATTTAGTTCACTGATGGCAGGTTGCAAATAATCATCCGCCAGCACTACCCATAGCCCGCTATTCTCAGCATCAGTTAGCTGGATACCCAGCGCGGTCAGTTCATTTTCAAACTGCCGGACCGGGGCATTCCCGCAGGGAATTACAGAAACTTTAACCTGCTTTAGACGTTCAGTAACCCGTTCAGCCTCAATATCTTCTATGCTCCAGTAAGCTGCCACAGCGGAGTCTGGTTCACTGGTTGCTTCGCGCAAATAGCCCCCTTTTTCTAACTGTAACAGGCCTGAATATACCTGTTGGGCCGAGAAGTCACCTGCCAGGAGATCTACAATTTCATCCGCCGTATGCTTACCATCCAGCAAGGGGGCCAGGGCGCAATAGAGACGACCGTTAAGCAGGAAATTTCTGGTTTCGGAAATCAGGTAAACAGAGTCTGGTTCGACTGCTGCAACTTGAAAATGAGGCTTGAACTCTGGTTTTACAAACAATGTTAAAATCCTGTCTGGTGAAGAATAGGGAAAGATCAGGGTTCAGGAGAAAAGCATGGATTGCGGTTGCCTTTCTCCTGAACGTTAAGCTCTTAGCTTAACTCGAATTCTACTGGCTTAATTCCGATTAGAATTAGTAGCAGCAGAGGTATTCGTCAATAGCTTCGGTAACTTTGGTGAAGGTAGATTTAGCGCCTCCGGCTACGGCATCCAGTTCCTCGACGCTCAGTTCATCCTTCTCCTCAAACTCGCCGGTCTGGTTGGCAAGAAGGACAATGAAGTAGTCATTCCCGGTGCCCAGTACGACCCGATACTCGCCACCCTCAGCGGTGTCAACCCCGTTCTCTTTGAGAACCTGTTCCGGGTGGGCAAGCAGGCGCTGCTTGAATTCAGCATCGGCCACGGCCTTGAGGATAACCTGGCCGAACTGTAACCGCTCGAAGACCGCCTTATCGGCTTCATCAATTGAAGTGGGCAGCGGCAGATAAGTTACTTGCCGGCTGTTTTCTAAAACCTTGAAAGTCCGGTTATTCGCAATCTCCAGCCCATTTTCCTTCAATACTTCATTGGGCTGGGCTACCAACCGCTCTTTGAAAGCAGGAAAGGCCTGAGCCTGAGCAACAACCTTAGCAAATGCTTTTAACTTCTGTTCTGTATTCTGGGCCATTAAATTACTCCATTCTACTTTTGAGTGTTGAATAATAGTAGTGCTTAAAGAGGTATTTCATGTAAAGGTAAACCTGGTCCTGTAACAATCTTATTGCAACAGTTTTCAAGGGATCTCTCACAATTCACACAGATTAGAACTCGGTTTATCTTTTACCTGAAGCTTTTTATTAAAAGCTGTATGCTCGTAATTCTATTCCATAGAATAAAGTTCTATTGTAAAGAGTTTTACAAAGTGTAAAGATTCGCTGCAATTTCTATAGCGAATAATTTTCAGGACAACTACTTCATAACTCAGTTACCGGCGGTAACTACCGGCGGGGCCAGTAAAAGTAAACTCGGCACTTGCTCCGGTGAGGCCAGGCGCAGCAGCCCGTAACCAATTCCGGCAATACCAGACATAGAGTATATTAATTTGCCACTGTGACATCCTCCTCGCTTTCTGTACTGGCTGCCAGGTCCATCCGAGTAAGTTATATTTGAGGTGGACGGAACCACCAGTTTCGCCAATTAGCCAAATACATTATTACCGGGTGAATCTGACTTCTTTTCGTAAAAGTCTGTAATTAGGCATATCGAATAGTATCCTTCCTTCCTTTCCTATCGTTGTTCATATGCAACTCACAACTTTATATGACAACTTTATGGAGGTAAACCAATGACCGAATTAAATAACAAAATTGCGCTGGTAACCGGCGGTAGCCGCGGCCTCGGCAAGGGTATTGTGGAAGCTTTGAGCGCGGCAGGCGCCAGAGTGACCACCATCGCGCGGGATAGTGAGCAACTTGCTATGCTCAAACGCGAGGTAGCGGGCGTTCAAACCGTGGCTGCTGATGCCAGCGATTCCCAGGTGGCTTCCCAGCTTATCAAAGAAGTCAGGCCGGATATTCTGGTGCTCAACGCGGGGGCCATCCCGATTATGGGGCCAATTCAGGAGCTATCCTGGGAACAGTTCGGCACAGTCTGGGAAAACGATGTAAAATCTACTTTTAACTTTGGTAAAGAGGCTTTGCTGGCCCCTTTAGCGCCGGGGAGTACGGTGGTGATCGTTTCCAGTGGGGCTGCGTTTGGCGGTTCGCCTCTTTCGGGCAGCTACGCGGGGGCCAAACGTATGCAGTGGTTGCTGGCCCAGTATTTCCAGCAAGAGTCGGCGAATCTAAAACTTGGCATCCGGTTTGTAACTATTGTGCCAAAGCAAATCGTCGGTGCTACTCGCCTGGGCCACAAGGCGGTGGTGACTTATGCAGCCTCCCAGGGTATCAGTGAACAGGCTTTTCTGGACCGGTTTGGCCCGGCTCTCACTCCCGAAAAGGTGGGCAGTGAGGTAGTGGCCCTTATTACCGGCCAGGCCTACCAGGACGGACTTGCCTTTGGCCTTTCTTCGCAAGGGTTGGATCTGTTAAACTAAATTTGCCCAACTTAAATCGAGGTATAGATACTCATGAACAACTCAGCTCTTCCTCCCGCCGAGTTCGAGGAATTGATCACAGCGGTCCGACCACAGCTTCATCGCTATGTCACCCACATGATCGGGTCAGTCATAGATGCCGAGGATGTGGTGCAAGATACACTGGTCAAAGCCTACAATTCCTTGCCGTTGCTCACTTCCCAAACTAACTTGCGGGGATGGCTTTTCCGGATCGCCCACAACAAAGCGATTGATCATGTTCGCTATACTAACCATCGTCCTACCGAACGCCTCGACGAGCAACCGCTGGTGGCGGAACTGGATCAGCCACTTGAGGAGAAAGAACTGGTTTCCCTGGCGTTGTCGGTCTTTCTCAAGCTGGCGCCCCGGCAGCGCAGTTGTGTGATCTTCAAAGATGTGCTGGGTTATTCGCTGGCTGAAATCTCGGAATTACTGGACGCCACTGTACCCGAGATTAAAGCCTCGCTGCACCGGGGCCGTACCCGACTGCGCGAGCTTTCTAAAGGCGTTGAGTCGGAGGTGCCGGTGCTGGATGAGCGCGAGCAAGTTCTTTTGGCCCGCTACGTGGACCGCTTCAACGCCCGGGATTTTGATACGTTGCGCACGATGCTTGCTGCTGAGGTCAGGTTGGACCTGATTGGCCGGACCAGGCCAGGTGGCGTTGGTGGCCTCGGCCTTACTTACTTTAGTAAGTATAACGAGCAGAGCGATTGGTGGCTCCGGCCAGGCCTGGTCGAAGGTCACCCGGCTATTGTGGTCTACGATCTTACGGAAGACCAATCTCAACCAGCTTACTTCGTTCTGCTGAACTGGGAGAATGATAAAGTGTCTCTTATTCGGGACTACCGTTATGCCCGTTATGTAATGCAAGACGCCGCAATTACGGTCCTGTAAAGGGATTTGATTTCTATGTTTTTGGAAGAACCGAACCAATTAAGCTCTTCCAAATTATAGAAATTTAGGGCTTTAACTCACTCTCAAGCGCCCATATTCAAAGATAATCTGCCAATATATCAACTTTACGTTGGCTGAGACCGAGGCCGCACCCCTATTCTACCGCACCATGGAAATCCTGCGGACAGTAGGGCTGGAAGGGCCGGTAATGCAGGCCGGAGTGGCCCTGGCCAGGAGCCGTTATATGTTGTAGATCACTTTCTCGACCGCTTTGCTAATGGTAGTTTAGAGCTACTACGTTACGTTGGTTTATATGTTGATTAGTTTGTTATTTTTCATTAGCGGTGCGGTGCTTCAGTTGCAGGTACTCAAGAGAGTCAGACAGTGGATATAAACTGACTATTTACCTGCGTAACCGGCTTTTTTTACCAGCCTCGTATTAAATAGAGTTGATAAGAGTTAAAAGGAGAATTGTTGTATTAAACCACTCTTGAGAGTTGCAAAGTCTTAGAGCCCGAAAGGCGGTAAGGCTATGAGGATTGTTCAGTTTGAAAACCGTCAGCAGGCAGGTAAGGTCCTGGCAACCAGGCTAAAGGCTTATGCCAACCGGCCCGATGTGGTTGTCTTAGCGCTTCCACGCGGAGGTGTCCCGGTCGCTTACCAGGTCGCTATGGCTCTGAATGTACCGCTTGATATTATAGTGGTGCGAAAACTGGGGCTGCCAGGCCAGGAAGAACTGGCGATGGGCGCAATTGCCTCAGGTGGCGTGTGCGTCCTCAATCAAGAACTGGTAGCTGATCTCTATATATCGGATCAAACCATCGAGAGAGTAGCCAGGGTTGAGGAAATAGAACTGAAGCGCAGAGAACAGCGCTATCGTGCGGGCAGGCCTCCGCTGGAAGTAAAGGGCAAAATTGTCATTCTGGTTGATGACGGTCTGGCAACGGGTACTACCATGCTGGCAGCCATCACCGCCTTGAAAAAGCAGGAGATTATCAGTCTGGTGGTGGCAGTCCCGATTGCGCCGTACGATACCTTCCATAGATTCCAACCACTCGTCGATCAAATGGTCAGTGTTATTACGCCTGGCGCTTTCTTTGCCCTCGGTTACTGGTATCGAGAATTCTCACAGACCAGCGATGAAGAGGTTTGCTGGTTGTTAGAGCAGGCGGCCCGGCGTGAATTAGCCAGGCGGCATACTGAAAGAGTCCTCACGTTCGGTCAGGCGGAAAGCTAATTTAATAATAACTCCCAGACAGCTCCAATCTTTACTCCAATCTTTACTCCAATCTCACTTATTCAATCACCTTTTAGCTGCGCTCTTTGAGAGCTATTCCTCCCGTTAATAAGCCTGCAAGTCTTATGAAATTTTGGAGAGGAGAAAGCATGAGAAACTTTACACCCGGTACTTCTTCTGAGACAAACCCAGATTCTTTAACAGAGCAGTCTTTTAACTCCACTGAAACTGAAAGAGGCTCATATACAGCCGGAACACCCGGTTACTATAAAAAGTCCGGTCGTCTCTCTTCCAGAACGAGACGGCGTGTTCTTATCTGGGGTACTTCTTTCGTATTGGTAGCACTCTTCTTCGTAGTGCTTCCTGTTCTGGTTAATTTCTGGACAGATTTAATGTGGTTCCAGGAGGTTAACCAGACAGGTGTTTTCTGGACCAGGCTGGGGATGCCTTTACTGGTATTCGCGTTAGCCTTTGCTATCTCGGCAGCGGTCCTCTTGACCAATCTCCTGGTTATTCGCCGTTTCGGACCGCCCGGCCCGGTAATTAATATTTCAGCTTACAATCCCCTGGCCCGGCTAGCCGGGGGCGCTGTCCGGCTTTTACAACTGGCCTTTGTGCTGGGTGCCCTGTTTATCAGCCTGGTAATGGCCGGAATTGCAAGCAGCAACTGGCAGAACATTCTGGCCTATTTTAACGCGGCTAACTGGGATGAGAAAGAGACTATTTTCAATCGTTCCATTAGCTTCTATGTTTTCCAGGCGCCCTTTTATGGCCTGTTACAGACCTGGCTGTTCTGGTTGATCGGTTTTTCGCTGGTAGGCTCTCTGGTGATCTATTTCTTCCGTTACTCATTCTCAGGTCAGAGATTCAGCCTGACGCCAGCCATAAAGACCCATATCTCGGTGCTTGGCATGCTGTTCCTGGGCTTGTGTGCCCTGGGATACCAGATAAGCAACTGGAACCTGGTCTATTCACCACGCGGGCGCGTTTTTGGCGCGAGCGCTACCGACGTCGATGCCCAGTTCCCGGCAAACACCATCCTGACTTTTATAGTAGCGGCGGCTGCTTTGCTCTTACTGGTGAACATCTTTATTCGCCATACCGGCAGAGGTCAGGTAATTTTACTGACCGCCGGTACAGTCTGGCTGGCGGCCCATTTTCTGGTCGGGGTAATCTACCCCTCGCTCTATCAAAACTTTGCTGTTAAGCCGAACGAAATCACCAGAGAAACTCCCTACATCGCTAACACCATAAAAATGACCCGAGAGGCCTTTGGCCTGGTGCTGGATAAAGATCTTAAAGTAGTGCCTTTCCAGGGTACCGCCCAGCTTACCCAGAAAGATATAGAGCAAAATCCCTATATTCAGGAGAACGCTCGCCTGTGGGACTACAACAAATTGCGCGGTATCTACGATGTTACCCAGACTTTGCGCCAGTATTACGACTTTTCCGATATTGATATCGACCGCTACAACCTGGCGCTTACTGCCGGTAGCCCCAAAGAAACTCAGATAATGCTCGGCACCCGGGAACTGAAACAGGAGGGACTCTCTACCAAGACCTGGCAAAGCCTACACCTGCAATTTACTCACGGCTATGGCATTCAGGCCAGCCCGGTCAATGAAGTTGACACCTCAGGGCGCCCGGTTAACCTGATCACGCAGGGTTTCCCGCTCAATAGCGATCTTCTTCCCGTAAACCAACCTCGCATTTATTTTGGCGAGAACAATGCCGAGTACAGCGTGCTGAACACCAGCCTGGAAGAAATAGATTATCCTTTCCAGAGCCAGAACGCGCCGGAGGCTCGCTTTAAGTATGACGGCAAAGGCGGTATCCGACTGAGTAACTGGCTGGTGAAAGCCTCTTTCGCCATGAAGCTGGGAGATCTTAACCTGTTAATCAGCGACGCCGTTAACGACAACAGTAAAATCCTGATTCGCCGGACAATCTCGGAAAGAGTAGAGACTATTGCCCCGTTCTTTACTTATGATAGCGATCCCTATATGGTGGTGGCTAACGGCCGGTTGTACTGGTTCCTGGATGGTTACACTACCACTAAACTTTTCCCGCACAGCGACCCGGTGGAAAGCGAGCACTCTATCAACTATATTCGCAACTCGGTGAAAGTAGTTATAGACGCGTATGACGGCACTACCACTTTCTATCTAGTAGATACACCTTCGATTGATCCTATCGCCCAGACCTACGCCAATATATATCCCGGCCTGTTCAAGCCGCTTAATACTATGCCGGCAGAACTCAGAGCGCACCTGCGCTACCCGGAAAATCTTTTCCGCATCCAGACGCAGGTTTACCAGACCTACCATGTTACTGACCCGGTTACTTTCTACAACAATCAGGATTTGTGGCAGATTCCAAATGACCCGCGCCCGCTAGAAGCGCGGTCGAGCAGCAGCGGCAACCAGTTTGAGCCCTATTACCTGGTGACGCGCCTTCCCGGAGAGCAGCACAATGAATTTGTGCTGATTAACATTTTCCAGCCGCAGAACAGGCTTAATCTGGTCTCCTGGATGGCTGCCCGGATGGATGGTCAGGATTATGGCAAACTGGTAGTTTATAACTTTGACCCGTCGGTCAATATTGATGGTCCCGCTCAATTCTTTACCAAGATCCAGGCTTTACCTGACTTTTCGCGGCAACAATCCCTCTTAAACACGGGAACTTCAAACCTGCCCGCCGGTCCGATTATCATTATACCGGTAGATAACTCGGTTCTGTACGTAATGCCCTACTACCTGCAAGGTGCAACCACTTCCTTGCCGCAGTTACAGTTTATAGCGTCCGGGGCTAATGGGCGGGTTTACGTGGCGCAACCTGTAGGCGAGGACAGCCGCACCACCCTTCTGGCTACGGCCTTGAGTGAGGTTTTCAGCAAGGGGCAGCAGGTTAATGTAACCCCGGGCCAGGGGGCAACCGGCGTGAATACACCTACCCCTGCGGCAGGCCAGACCCCGGGCGCGATAACTTCGCCCACGCCGGGAACAACCATCAGCCCTGGCCAGCAAGCTTCGCTGACCGAGCTATCTCGCTCGATTCGCACTCATCTGGACCTGGCTTCCCAGGCTTTTGCAGCAGGAGATGTTACGCGAGGTAACGCCGAAATAAGCGCAGCCAACGCTGACCTGGCGCGGCTTAACGAATTGATAGGACGCTAACGGCGCTCTAGCTTGGTCTAAGGTTATGCGCCCCTTATAAGGTTTAGTCTAAGAATAACAATGAGGCCTCTGTTAATACGGAGGCCTCTTCGTCTGGTTATGGCTTTGTGACACTCTGCAAGGGCTATAGCCGTGCGGTTTTTATTGTAGCACTCCCGGTTTCAGCGCCGTTCGCAGTATTTGCTTCGTAGAAGCTACTGCTCTGGGTGCCTATTAGCCAATGGTTATGCGCCGTAGCACCAGGAATACCTGGGACAGTCAGAGTCTAATAGACCCCGCCCGGTCGTGCCAGACCTGTGGCTTTCCCCGTGCCGCACGTCTGGGAGGTTATGGCCGGTAGCTTTCGACTATCTGGGGAAAATCACACCCTCTGCTTATGTATTAGACACTTCTCAACCTGTTGCGCTAGCTGAGTTGAGAAGTGTCTTGTATCAAAGAACTTTGTTCACACTACCGGCCCCGACGGTTTGACCACCCTCGCGGATTGCAAAGTGAGTACTGACTTCCAGAGCAATCGGGGAGTGTAGCTTAATCTCAAGACTAATATTATCCCCTGGCATTACCATTTCAACTCCTGGAGGTAATACTATTTCCCCGGTGACATCACTGGGGCCAAAGAAAAACTGAGGCCTGTAGCCGTTGAAGAACGGA
The DNA here is from genome assembly GCA_036261665.1 of Chloroflexia bacterium. Taxonomy (GTDB): domain Bacteria; phylum Chloroflexota; class Chloroflexia; order Chloroheliales; family Chloroheliaceae; genus 54-19. The sequence continues at coordinate 21,328 of DATAKM010000101.1, read as the reverse complement.
GTATGCCGGCCACCTTCCCCTTTGGCAAGAACATAAACTTCAGCCTGGAAGCGATCGTATGCTTTCTGGCTGCCGGGTTTGGCCAGTACCTGACCCCTCCTGACTTCGCTCCTGTTCACTCCCCTGAGAAGGATTCCAACATTGTCGCCCGGTATACCTTGCTCCAGTGTTTTGCCGAACATTTCAAGCCCGGTAACTGTTGTTACGCGGCTCGGCTCACTCGTGAGTCCCACCACCTCAACCGGGTCACCCACCCGAATAGTACCCCGTTCGATCTTTCCGGTTACGACAGTGCCGCGCCCACTGATGGTATTTACACCCTCGATCATCATTAGAAATGGCCGGTCGGTATCTCGCTCGGGCGTAGGGATATAATGATCGACCGCGTCCAGCAGTTGATGGATCGGACCATATTCCGAAGCCTGAGAGTCTCGGCTGGTGCTTTCAAGCGCCGCAAGCGCACTACCTCGGATTACAGGTATACTTTCGCCGGGGAACTGATAGTGAGAAAGCAACTCGCGCAGTTCGATTTCTACCAGTTCTACCAGTTCGGGGTCGTCCGCCAGATCAATCTTATTAAGGAAGACTACCAGACTGGATACCCGAACCTGTCTCAGAAGCAGAATATGCTCGCGGGTTTGAGGCATTACTCCATCTACCGCACTCACCACCAGGATAGCACCATCCATCTGGGCTGCACCGGTAATCATGTTCTTGATATAGTCGGCATGACCGGGACAGTCTACGTGGGCGTAGTGGCGTAGGGCGGTCTCGTACTCGACATGGGCGGTAGAAATAGTCACCCCGCGCAAACGCTCCTCGGGAGCACTATCAATGCTATCAAAACTCCGTGCTTTCGCCCGGCCTTCGAGGGCTAACATTTTGGTTATAGCGGCTGTAAGGGTTGTTTTCCCATGATCGACATGCCCGACAGTACCGACATTTACGTGCGGTTTGTTTCTAACAAATAGCTGCTTGCTCATTCTGATAAACCTCTTTCTGATATTTCTGAAAGTGTTCGCTATACCTATCCTCCGCATTTGGTGCTGGTGATGGTCTTACTTAATCGCATCAGGGTTACCTGTTCAACCGTTCATTTGTGTACGGTTGGTTGATTTGAACCCTCGATAAGGATAGAATAACCGGGAGAAGGTAGGGGTTTATAGGGCCAGTTTATGGGGTTTTATAGGGAATTTATCAAACAGGGCAGGTATAAGTGGCGGAACTGGCAAATTTTAGAGAAAAAGTACGTGAATATCGCCTTTTGGTTTCGCGTACCCAAACTCAGTTGGCTGATTACCTGAATCTGGATTACACCGAATTAAGTAACCGGCTAAACGCTACCAAGAAAGCCCGATTAAGCCACGCTAATGTCAGGGCAATTATCCGCGCCCTGGCCGAGTGGGGCGCGATAAGCACACAGGCCCAGGCCTGTGAGTTACTCGATTTGATGAACACGCCTTACTTTGAAGAAGTTGACTGGCAGGCGCCGCCACTTTCCCGGCTTAAAGCCAGTACACCCGCTCCCACTACTGAAACCGAGGATCGCCTGAGAGTGATCTCTACCAGTCCCAGTCCCCTTATAAAGACCCGCCTGGCAGATTTTGTTGGCCGGGTCAGAGAACTCCAGGAAATTAAAGAGTGGATTAACCGGTTCAGCAATACCGGCGGTTACCTGACCATCAGTGGCCCCGCCGGCCAAGGTAAAAGCAGCCTGGTAGCTCGTTTGATCAGTGATTACAGTACTCGGGCAGGTGATTATTCGCAGGTTATACACCATTTTATTCCCCTTAATCCCGGCCCTGACCACCAGGTGAGCCTCTTAAGGGATTTACTGGCGCAACTGGTTCTTAAGTACCACCTGCCTGAATTCTATGTCAGTAGCGAAAGCAGACCGGCCCTGCGCGATTTTTTCCGCCGGGCTTTGCAAGAAGTTGCAGCTAAACCCGGTCTCCGGCAAGAAGTTATCTTTATTGACGGATTGGACCAGCTTGAAGATGAACCCGGCGGAATGCGTGACCTTAGTTTCCTGCCGCCGGACGTACCGGCCGGGATTGTTTTTGTCCTGGGTACTCGACCTAACGATACCCTGAAACCATTAAAACTACTTAAACCATTTTATGAATACCGGCTACCGGCGCTATCCCGCCCTGACTTTGACCTGTTACTGTCTCATTATAATCTTTCCCCTTCCCGAGCCCTGGCCGACCAGTTTTACGAAACCCTTGGCCATAACGCTCTCTATCTTAATTTAGTAGCGAGACAGTTAGCGGGGGAAGCCGAGAAAACTACTAAGAGTGATGTCTACCACGGCACTGGCGAGGAGATCATTGGCAAGCTCGCAGATGACCCGGACAGGTTATTTTCGCTGGCTTTTGAGCGGTTAAAAAAGTTTCGGGATAGCTGGCGAGAGGTAATACGGCCTCTCTGTGGCATTCTCCTGGTGGCACAGGAACCGCTTGGGCAGCTTCAGCTTCGTGAACTGGTCGGGGTGGATGCTTCTTCCCTGCGAGATGGGCTGATACGCCTGGGTGGCCTGGTAGCCTACGATGAGAACGAACGGGTTTACCTTTTTCACCTCAAACTCAAGGACTATCTCAGACAGGACGCTCAGAGGCCTGCTAAGGATTACCTGTTTGCCCTTGACGAGGAGCAAAGCTGGCATGCCCACCTGGCCCGCTGGTGCCTGGCGGCTTTACCTGAGACTTCCATGGCACCGTCCCACCCGGCAAACTCTGATCCGGTGAAAAAACAGTACGCTCTCCAGCATTATCTGAAACATCTGGCCGGGGCCGGGGATTGGGAAACGGTGTGTAAAGTACTGGACCAGGGTGAGTTTGTGAGAGCCAAACTTACTCATTCTCATAATATTGCCAGTTACGCCAGAGATCTGGAACTGGGCCGGCAGGCTGCTACTATGTTCCCCTACCCCGGCGGAGTAAATTATTTAGCACAACTGTGGCGGTATAGCCTGTTACGGTGTAAGTTAGCGGATTGGACGGCTCGCTCTCACCTATCAATACTGGGTTTTGAGATTATTACCAGCCAGACGGAGTTAAACTCGGCGCTTGGGCTGGTGGAAGTGTTAACAGTTCCACAAGAAAAGCTAAAAGTGTTACTTGAACAGGTGCACAAGTTAGAGGAGCAGGGGCCCAAAGCCCAGGAAACCCAGGCCATCTGGGTGCAAAAGGTTCTGGAAAGAGCCTACAAAGTGGTGGGGGAAATTGCCGGGGAGGAAGAAAGACTTCTGGCAGTTCTCGACCTGTTCAAAACTACTGACCGGTGGAATATCCATCTTTTGAGCCAGTCGGAAGAATTGATCCAAAGTTTTGAGCGGGTAGTGTTCAAAGGCTATCTTTTGCAGGAGCTTAGCACAAATCTCTACCGGCAAGGCCAGACAGGTGAAGCCGCCCGATTAAAGACCATGGCTCGTAGCCTTACAGCCGGAACGGGCATGGCTAGCGATCCTAAATTTGTGTTGGGTAAGCTAAAACGGCAAAAAAAGACGGTTCACCATAAACAAGTTCGAGGGGTGGAAGAGGATCGCCTTAAAAGTTTTCTGGTAGAAAAGCTTGGGGCCGTAGGACAATGGGAAGACGCTTACCATATCAGTACCTCAATTGATAACTCTCTTTTAAGAGCTTCAAGTCTGTTAACCCTGGCGCAGCATCTTCTGGCGTCTGTGGAAAACAGGTCCATCCAGGCTTATCTTGATGAGGCTCAATTACTGCTAACTCAATCCGATTCTTCAAATGAGGAACGTGAGGATGGTTTGTTAAGGCAGTTGGCATTGATGTTTGGTGAGATTGGTGAAGCTGAGCGGGCCTTTGAACTGCTCAGAATTATTGTAAATGCCAGTGAAAAAGTAAGTGGGCTTGCTAACCTGGCACTTCAATTCAACCGAGCAGGTCAGCTTGAATTATCAGAGCGAGCCTGGCAAATGGCACAGGCTGCTATTTCTGATATTTCTAGCCGTAACCTGAAAGCCTACCTGCTGGGTGAACTCGTTCAAACGTACTGCCAGGCCACTAAATGGGAAGTAGCGGAAAGGATTGTGGAACAAATTGAGATCCCCTATTTGAAGTTGGTAAGTTTAGCTGAACTAATTACTAATGCGGCAAAAGCCGGCTACTCAGGTGTAACCGAGTATCTCAAAAAAGCTCTCAACTTAACTGAAAAACTGGTAACGCCTCGTGAGCGTACCGTAGGTTTGCGGAGCCTGGCGGTAGCGTTGGTGTGGGGTAGTGGAAGCGAACAGGCGATTGAAATTGTAGCAAAAATACCCAACAGTACTGAGAAGGCGCGGGCGCTAAGGGCAGTTGCACTGGAACTTCTGGCTAAAAATGGTAATAGCGACTATGGGCAGGCGTACCGGATTATAGAAAGTATAGGTTATAGTTTCCAGCAGGCATTAGGGCTTTGTTCCATTGCTACTCTTCTTTTGCAAGATAATGGGAGGTTAAACCAGGTAGAAGAACTGGTCAACCGGGTGCAAACACTGGAAGAACGGCTTCCGGTGGGGCAGGAAAGAGTAGAGGTAACACTTGCTCTGGCAGGACTTGAGCTAAAGTTGGGTCGTTACAAACAGGTATCAGCCAGGGCGGCAAGTTTACCGGCTGATTTACCGGAGCGCACGCATTTGCTAAAAGAGTTAGTAGACTGCCTCAGAGAGGCCGGTAAGCCAGAGGCAGCCCTTCAGTTAGTACAGGAAAGCTGGCAAGGTGCGCTCAGTACCACAGAGTTGTATCAGCGTTTCCCACTTGTAAGCAGCTTTCTAGAAAACCAGCCAGCACTAGGCCTGGAAATTTACCACTCGTTCAGGCTGGTAGTTGATTTTAGTTCAATTCTTCCATTTTACACTGAAGAAAATAGACAATAATCACAGGGCCAATAAATCTCACGCCTAAAGGTCTGTCTCTAATCCACAATTTACAATTGTCAGGTATTTGGTTTTCTTTCTGAAATGCCCTACTGTTTAAGGAGATAACAAAAATGTTAAAGTGTACTCCATTTCTTTTATTCGACGGTAACTGTGCAGAAGCAATGACTTTCTACCACAAGTGTCTTGGTGGGGAGTTAACACTTACCAGGCTTGGTGATACTCCCATGAAGGCACAGTTTCCACCAGAAAAACATAACAGAATTATCAACGCTTACCTGAAAAGCGGTTCTATAGAGTTTTCGGCTACAGATTGGATGGCCTCTCCCACATTCGAGCCAAAACAGGGTAATACATTCGCTATTTTTGTAATTGGTACGGCATATGAGGAATTGAAACCAGTTTTTGACAACCTTTCAGAAGGAGCAGAAAAAGAAAGGTTTCAGGAGTTGCATGATATGCCATTTGGAAAGTACGGCCAGTTCTATGATAAATACGGGATTCAGTGGATTTTCAAAGGAGATAAATAAGTACATTTAGCCTTCAATGGGGTTGCTGAGAAAAGGGCTTTAGACCTTGCTGATTGTCACTGTCAATACAAGGATTAACAGGAGAGTTTAGCAAAATGCAGATACTGGAATACTTTCTTCAAAGACCCGCAACAGAACTTGACCAGTCAGAAATAAATGCTTTCGAGAAGTTGTTCGCTGATTACGTTCTTCCCGCCAGGGGGAAGGAGATACCCTATGATTTAGCTCTTCCGAAGTGGCAGTTTCTATGCTATTTATGCGACCAAAAACATTTATTGCTACATGGCTCGAACTCGCCTGATATTGCCGAGTTTGAACCTCGCAAAGCTAATGATATTGAAGAATTTGGAAATCGGCTGGCGGTTTATGCTTCGTCCGATGGTATCTGGCCCATGTATTTTGCAATTGTTAACCGCGACAAGGTTACTTTGCTGGTTAATGCATGTTTCAAAACAGTTTTTGAGGACGCCACCAGCGGTAATAGTTATTATTATTTTTCGGTAGATGAGGCAGCCCTGGCCAGTTATGCCTGGCAAGAGGGTACAGTTTACATAATACGGCGTGAGACTTTTGAACAACAGCCTGAGCAGGAACGCTGGGGTATGCGGTTTAGTATCGCGCAGTGGGCCAGTCCCGTGGCGGTAAAACCGCTGGCTAAGCTAGCCGTTACTCCCGAAGATTTTCCTTTTCTATCTCAAACACGTGGTCATGACCCGGTAGAACTTTCCAGGCGGGCGGCAGCTAACCCCGCTGGTTTTCCCTGGCACGAATAGAAAGCCCTGTTTGTGATAGGGTATCCGTTGCAAGTTGGCCGCTTCCCCGCGCCGTAGTGACGACTGAGGCGTCGCAGGCCTTTTTCTGAACGGTTGCTTTTATCCGCCCCGGCATTTAGCAGGTTGATAATAAGGATGCGCCGGAAAATCGAAGAGGCACAGGCACAGTTGACTCAAGCAGAGGAGACGAAAGGAGCACCTAATGACAACTGATAAGCTCCACTTCACTAAAGAAAAAGAAACCATGCTCATGACTTTAAGCGGTCGAGCTATCCAGAGTCAATGGGAGCATCCCATCTTGCGCGATCCCTGGGCAGAAGAAGCAATGCGGCATATTGATTACGACATCAGCAAGAGCTACAAGGGAGTGGGCTCGTGGCGCATGTGGAAAAGGATCGGCTGTACCATTATTGCCACGCGCGCCGCGACCTTTGATTTGCTCACGAACCACTATCTGGCAGATCACCCGGATGCGACCGTACTCCACCTGGGCTGCGGCATGGACAGCCGTGTCTTCCGAGTCGATCCGCCGGCATCTGTCCAGTGGTTCGACGTGGACTACCCCGATGTGATCGACCTGCGCCGCCAACTGTTCCCCGAACGAGGCGACACCTATCACATGGTCGGTGCGCCGCTCTCAGATTTGGGCTGGTTGGATGAGGTACCACGAGACCACCCCGGGCTACTTATCGCTGAGGGAGTGCTGCATTACCTGAGCGAAACGGAAGTGAAAGCGCTCCTTAATGCGGTGGTCGCTCACTTTCCCGGTGGCCAGGTGATCTTCGATATCTGCAATCGGTTCATTGTGAAAAGAGTGGGCTCGAACGTTGGTGGCACGGGTGCAACCGACAGCCCGGACCATTCCTGCTGTGATGACTATCATGAACAAACCCATAGTGTATGGCGAAGCGTGCCCGGTTTGGGCATACATAAAGTCCCCTCCAATTGTCCCGAACACGCTAATCAGGGAACGTAGCTCCGCGTTGCTGCCCTGGACCACACCCTGTTTCTCCGGGCTGACCAGCCGGGAAACAAGCCCGTAATCGAAAGCTCAATCAACCTCGAACTGACCGCGAAAACGGCGTTCCTCGGAAAATTTCCAGACCTCACTATCGAAGATTTAGAAACTGTTTCCTGGTCTTGACAAAAATGACTTGAAGTAATATGCTGTGAACGTGACGTTAACGTAACATTTGAGGATTGGCAAATGGATCACCGGATGCGGATGGGCGAGCTGACGGAGCGAGCCGGAGTTACCCCGCGCACCATTCGATATTATGAGAGCATCGGCCTGCTGCCCCCCGGCGAACGCGAGGGCAACGGCCACCACTATTATACTGAAGAGACTCTGGCTCGGCTGCGCAAGATCGACCAGCTAAAAAACCTGGGCCTCAATCTGGAGGAAATCAGCGAGGTGCTTGACCTCTACTTTACCGACCCCAGCGGCCTCCAGCCTAAAACCGCTGTCCTGGCGATCCTGCGCCGGCACCTGGCCGACGCACAAAAGAAAATCGGCGCTTTGCAGCAATTTTGCGCCGAGATCCAGACTAATATTGACCGCTTCGAGCGCTGGCTGGCGGAACAAGATCAGGAGAATAACTAGTTTTTTTTAACCAAAACATGACGTTAACGTCATGTTTTATAAGGAAACGGAGTATATAAGAATGAGCACGAATGAGAAAATCGGGTTTATCGGGCTGGGCCTCTTAGGTCTGCCCATGGCAACCAACTTACAGCAGGCTGGCTACTCGCTGGTGGTCTATAACCGGACCGCTTCTAAAGCTGAGGCCCTGGTTGCCAGAGGGGCCGAAGAGGCGACTACCCCGGTTGAGGCCGTGCAGCGAGGTGGCCTCACCATTTCGATTTTGTGGAATGACGCCGTCCTGGAAAAGACCGTCACGAGCGACGGTTTCTTGGAAAAGCTGGGACCGGGCGGCATTCACCTTTCGATGGCCACAATCCAGCCTGAAACGGCCCGGAGAATGGCGAAATTACACGCCGACTACGGCTGCACCTTTGTGGAGGCAACCATCTTTGGCCGTCCCGAAGCGGCCGCCGCCCGCGAGCTCTATATTCCTGTGGCTGGTCCCCAGGCGGCTAAAGAAAAGGTCTGGCCCTTACTTGAAGCGATGGGCGGAAAAGGCCTCTTCGATTTCGGGGAGGAAATCGGAGCGGCTAACGTTGTGAAGCTGATCGGTAATTACTTGATTTTTTCGGCAGCGCAATCGATGCAGGAGGGTCTGGCACTGGCCGAGAAGAGCGGAGTTGACCCCAAAGCGGTGGTGCAGATGCTTACTACCACCCTGTTCAGCGCGCCTATTTACCAGAGCTACGGCAAGCGGATTGCCGAAAAAAGCGCCGCTACCGGCCAGTCGCCGATCCCTCTGAAAGATATTGGACTGTTCAAGACTTGCGCTGCAAAGCTGGAGATGCCCACTCCTATAGCCGACCTTCTGGATGTTCTTTTGAAAAAAGAGGCGGGTCTGGTCTGATCTTTGGCGGTGAGCAGTTGTGGTTCGCTGGACTATGCAAGGTTCACGGCAGGGGCCGGGCTAGCTGGACTGGCCCGGCGGTAAGCGGGTCAGCCTGATGGACATCAGCCACTCCCTGGTCAACAGCGGTAAGATTGCCGGGGAGTGGACCTGCTCTGGCTACTTACTCTATTCCCCAATAGGATCAGCCGCCTTTTAACATCGCTGGTGCTGGTCTACTTTTTCCCTTTTTCGCCTGGTCGCCTTAGATCTGATGCAACCTGAGGGTATGCTCTGCTATAATGTAGGGGTTCAAAACCAAGACGATAGCGCAAGCTGGGTCTTGCCCTCAAAAACTGGTAATTAAAGCAAGATACCCATTAAAAGTAAGTTCAGGTGCCGTATTTTAAGGATACCCTGGCGCTAAGACATTAACGTGAACTTAGCAGAGTACTGGCTGTGCCCTTTTGCACGAGGTTTTTGAATATCTACAAACATCACCTACTATCGAAGCATATTTGTATTCATTTTCAGGAGCTACATCGCATGAGAATCAAACATCTGCTGAAAGGGCACCCTTCTGTGAAGAAAGGGAAGCCAGTTGCAACAGGTTTTAGTTTACTGGTTATAGTTTCTATATTCGTAACGCTTGGTTCTATACAAAGTGTTGGAGCTGTTGCAACTGCAAAAGCCTCGCAACTGCCAGGTGTTACAAGCGCCGCCGGAGAAACAACCGGCACTACCTGGACCGGCGAGAAAGGCATTACGGAGACTACGGCCCAGGTTATGCAGCGTGAAAGCGCTATTGCCGCTCTCCCGGCTAAAACTCATCCTCCAAAACCCCTTCGCCGCGCTAACCGGCAAAATTTGAAGCAAAATCCGAACTCCCCGGCAGTAGCCGAATCTCCGGTCACCACCAACCGTATCGCAACTCATCCTTATCTGCCGCAAACCACCGGAGTAGAGTTTACAGGCGCTACTCTAGCGGATACTGGCGCATACCCTCCCGATACCATGGGAACGGTTGGCCCCGGCCAGTTTATCGTAGCGGTCAATGGCCGAATCCGCAGCTTTAACAAGAGTAGCGGGGCGGCCGATGGCGTGCTAAACACCGATACGGATGTTTTCTTCAATTCCGTGATGACTCCTCCGGTCAACAATAATTTTACCAGCGACCCTAAGATCCGCTATGACCGGCTTACTCAACGCTGGTTCGTTATTATCATTGATGTGCCTGGTCAGTCCGGTACTTTACCTAACAGGGTCTTGCTGGCAGTGAGCGATGCGGCCAGCAATGGCGTCATTACCGGCTCTACCGTCTGGACTTACTACTTCTTCCAGGGTGATTCAACCAATTTCTTCGATTATCCCACGCTTGGAGTAGATGCCAACGCCCTCTACATCGGCGGCAACGTGTTCAGCACCTCCACCGGGAGTTTCGTTAACACGACCGGTTTCGTGGTGCGAAAAAGCTCGATCCTCAGTGGCGGGCCCATTGTAGTAACCGCTTTCCCCAACCTGCTGACTTCAAGTACGGGGCTGGGGCCTTACACGCCCCAGGGCGTGGATAATTTCGATGCGAGCACCACCGTGGGTTATTTTATTGGAGTTGATAATAGTTCTTTCGGTTTATTGCAAATTCGCCGGATCTCTAATCCCGGTGGCACCCCCACTATTTCGGGCAATCTTACGCTGCCAGTGGCTTCTACCTACTATCCTCTGACGGTGCCTCACCTGGGAAACACCGGTGGGAGCAACGGAAATCTGGATGCGCTGGATGACCGGTTGTTTATGGCCGTCATTCGCAACGGCAGTTTGTGGACGGCTCATAACATTCGCGTTAATAGCGCCGGGGTGGGTACGTCTAGCGGGGACCGGGATGGCTCACGCTGGTACCAGATTTCCGTCCCTACTGCCAGTTCTCCTACCCTAGTTCAGTCAGGTACCGTCTTCGACTCGACCAGCACCAACCCCTTGAACTACTGGATACCCTCGATTATGGTTTCCGGCCAGGGACACGTGGCAATGGGTTTTAGCGCGGCCGGTAACAATTCCTATGCCAGCGCCGCTACTATAGGCCGCCTGGCGGGAGACAGCGCTGGTACGATGCAGATGACCCCGGTAATCTACGAAGCCGGCGCAGCCGCTTATAACCCGCCTGGCGATACAGGTGCATCTATCGGCGCGCGGCGTTGGGGTGATTACTCTTACACCAGCCTTGACCCTGACGACGATATGACTATGTGGACGATCCAGGAATTTACCTCCTCGCTTAATACATACGGTGTGCGGGCCGTCAAACTCATCGCACCGCCACCGGCCACCCCTGCAAGCGCCTCCACTACGGTCAGTTCCGGCCAGCCTTCGGTGAATGTCACCATTACCGGCACCAGCGTTTCCGGTTCCGGTTTCTACGACCCGGGGACGAGTTTTGCGAAACGCCTCTCGGCTTCGGTGAGTGGCGGAGTAGTTGTGAATAGCGTGACGTATGTTGATCCTACCCATGTAACCTTAAACATTTCAACGCTGGGTGTTAGCGCTGGGGCCAAGGATGTCACCATCACTAACCCTGACGGCCAGAGCCGGATAGGAAGCGGTATTTTGAACGTTAACTTGTCCTGTACGGTAACTACGACGGCTGACGATGGTACGGCCGGCTCATTCCGTTCAGTAGTTAACAATGCCGTAAGCGCGAACTGCCAAAACGTGGATTTAACCCAGCTTAGTCCAAATTCAACTATCACCTTGACCCAGGCAGGAGGCGGGGGCGTGACGGTAGGTTCCGGGATAACTTTGCTTGGCCCGAGCTGCGGAGCGAATGGCCCAACCCTCACTATTTCAGGCGCAGGGGTAACAGGCGACGGCCTGACCTTAAATGGCGCTACCGTTAACGGCCTCTGGGTTAAGGGCTTTGGCGGCAGGCAAATTGTGGCCAAACCGCTTAATGCTCGCAACGTCTTGTTCTGCGTCAAAACCAGCAAGACCTAAGCAGTCTAAGGTTCAGCCAGGTATTTGAGGGAGAGCAGACATCTGCTCTCCTTTTTAAAATTCATCTGGCATAAAATTGCTGGCCTCAGGACACCATGAGTGAAGTACCGGCTGAGTGGCAGGTTGAGAGGCGCAAAGTGGTAGTTTTAGACAACTACCGGTTCAACTCTGATTGATTATGAATTTGCCGCCGGCAGCCTCAGCTAGATCAGGACCAAAAAGCGCCCCAGGGGTGTATGACCCGGCACGGCTTTCTCCTTTGAGCAATCGTAGGGTGACTTCTGCTGCCACCGCAGCAGTGAAATCCATGCCGTCGCCAGCCTGGAGCCAACCTTCGCGGACCCTTCCATCTGACCATTCAGCACGAGCGTGTCCCCACGAATAGGGGCGAGGCCTTTCTTGAGCGTGCAGAGGTACTCGGGCGCCCCGGTTGACGGCGAGGCGGCGTATGAATGAAAGGCGCAGGATTGGTAAGAAAGCTGGCAAAATAAAGCGTAAAAAAGCATTTGATGGCACGAAGCTGGAAGCCGAGATGACGCTTTCAGCCTTGCTGGCATGCCAGGCTGCAATTAATTCACCGCTCGGCCCGCTTCCCGCAGCAAGGTTCTCACCATTGGGGGTAGTCAACCTGGCATAATGCCCCGCAACACGGGAGCGCACCAGGCGTCCTTGCCGCACCTCCCGGCCACCGAAAGCCAATACTTCTACAATCGATGCAACCAGGGCCGCTCCTAGTACTCCCGGTTCACTGGCAACGGATGCAAGGGCATCCACACGGACTCTGGCCGGACGTGGTTGGTCTTTGCACAGGCGCAGCACCACGCTCTCAGTCGCCATGACGCCGAAACCGGCCCCGGTAACCAGCACCTGGTTTGTTTTAGCAGCCTGCCGGTCGAGCTTTAGAATATTCTCAACGGCTACAAGCTCATTCGCTACATCTACATAATGAGTGCCGGGTGGGCAGGCCTGCGCAACTTTGAGCGAAGTAGCCGTGAAAGGGCCGACAGTATTGACCACAACGGCGGGTGTATCAGCGGCAAGCCTGGCAAAGGCTGAGTCCAGTGAGCCTTCCAAAATGCGGGGGGCGCCGCCAAGCTCAGTCACGAAGTTATTAAGGCGTGCGCGGTCTCGCCCGACAAGCACGAGCGGGATACCTTTCTTATGCAAAAGAGTTCCCACCGCGCGCCCGGTTCGCCCTGTCGCGCCTAACACCCAGACCTCATCATTCATCGTCTAGCTCCTTTTCTTTATTGAATACTATACTTATTTGTAAGTATTTATTTACTTACAAATAAGTATAGTAAAAGAAAAAAGGTCTGTCAAGCGAAAAAAGAGGAATTTAGAGGTATAATTGGCGTAAGTAGCGACTTATTTATGCCTCCTGATTTTCTATGTACTAACAATCCAACTTTCTCCTGACCCAGACACAAAATGACAGCACTCATGCACTCTTATTGTCCTTAACATGTGGTAGCTACCACAGGGTAGAAATGGTTAGTAGAGCTTTTGTGTATTTTTTATTTAATAAAAAGCTATTGACTCTCTTCAAGAAGTTTGCTATATTCATTACTAATCAATAATCAATATGATTTGAGAATTTATATAAATCAAAAAAGATTATTCTATGGCGTTGTATTCGCTGGAGAGGAAAGAACAGGGAAAATTTACTTACAGATTCTCCGGAGTGAAGTAGTATTTTGGAACCCTGGTTCCCAATGTCAAAAGCAAGCTAATTGAGAGATAGCCCTGAAAAGGAGAGCATTATGGAGCAACCTATTGCCGAAACTGCCGGAAAATGTCCGGTGATGCATGGTGCCAACACTGAAAACGGCACATCAAGCGTGGATTGGTGGCCTAAAACATTGAACCTGGACATTCTTCATCAGCACGACACCAAGACCAACCCGATGGGGAAAGGATTCAACTACCGCGAAGAGGTCAAGAAACTTGACGTGGAGGCCCTCAAAAAAGACTTGCTCGCTTTCATGACAGACAGTCAGGAGTGGTGGCCGGCTGATTGGGGACACTACGGAGGTCTGATGATCCGTATGGCATGGCACGCTGCCGGTTCTTACCGGGTAGGGGATGGCCGGGGCGGTGCAGGTACAGGCAACCAGCGATTTGCTCCGCTGAATTCATGGCCGGATAATGGGAACCTTGATAAAGCCCGGAGGTTACTCTGGCCTATCAAGAAGAAGTACGGCAACAAAATTAGCTGGGCCGATCTCATCGTCCTGGCTGGGACTATGGCCTATGAGTCTGTGGGGCTGAAAACCTTCGGCTTTGGCTTTGGTCGTGAAGATATCTGGCATCCTGAAATTGATATCAACTGGGGCGTCGAAAGGGAGTGGCTTTCTTCCAGCCGTTATGATGGCGATAACCGCGAATTGCTGGATAACCCGCTCGCCGCAGTTGTAATGGGTCTGATCTACGTCAACCCGCAAGGCGTAAACGGCCAACCGGACCCGCTCCGGACCGCGCAGGACCTACGCGTGACATTTTCACGTATGGCGATGAACGACGAGGAAACTGTCGCCCTGACTGCCGGTGGACATACCGTTGGCAAGGCTCACGGCAATGGCGACGCAGGTCTGCTAGGCCCGGAGCCTGAAGGCACTGATGTTGAAGACCAGGGGTTTGGCTGGCTCAATAAGAGCGGCAGAGGAATTGGGCGCGACACGGTGACCAGCGGCCTCGAAGGTGCCTGGACGGCTCATCCCACAAAGTGGGATAACGGTTATTTCGAAATGCTCTTCAATCATGAATGGGAACTGAAGAAAAGCCCTGCGGGCGCCTGGCAATGGGAACCCACTGACATCAAGGAAGAAGACATGCCTGTTGATGTCGAAGACCCCTCAATCCGGCGTAAACCTATGATGACCGATGCTGATATGGCCATGATTAAGGACCCGGCTTTCAGGCAAATATCAGAGCGGTTTTATCATAATCCGGACTACTTCGCCGAGGTTTTTGCGCGAGCCTGGTTCAAACTGACCCATCGTGATATGGGTCCGAAGGCGCGTTATATTGGCCCGAATGTGCCAGGGGAAGATTTAATCTGGCAGGACCCCGTTCCCGCAGGCCCTACCGATTATGATGTAAGCGCAGTCAAGACGCGCATTGCGAATAGCGGCCTGTCTATAAGCGAAATGGTAGCCACTGCCTGGGATAGCGCCCGAACTTACCGGGGCTCGGATATGCGTGGCGGTGCCAATGGGGCACGCCTCCGTCTTTTGCCCCAGAAAGATTGGGAAGGCAATGAGCCGGAGCGCCTTGCCAGGGTGCTCGGCGTGCTGGATAGCATTGCCGCTGAGACAGGCGCAAGCGTGGCGGATGTGATTGTGCTGGCCGGGAATGTCGGCGTGGAGCAGGCTGCCAGGGCCGCTGGCTTTGACGTAACGGTTCCCTTTGTCCCCGGTCGCGGTGATGCAGCGCAAATGATGACAGATATAGCGACGTTCGAGCCGCTTGAGCCAATCCATGACGGGTATCGCAACTGGCTAAAGAAAGACTATGCTGTCAGCGCGGAAGAACTCCTGCTTGATCGTACCCAGCTTATGGGGCTGACCGCGCCAGAGATGACAGTACTGGTGGGCGGTATGCGTGTTCTGGGCACAAACCACGGCGGAACCAGGCATGGAGTCTTCACTGACCGGGAAGGTCTGCTCACCAACGATTTCTTTGTGAACCTGACAGACATGGGTAACAGGTGGGAACCTGCCGGCAACAATCTTTATAATATCGTTGATCGCAAAACCGGCGCGATCAAATGGACCGCCACGCGGGTGGACCTTGTCTTCGGTTCCAATTCGATCCTTCGCGCCTATGCTGAAGTCTATGCCCAGGATGATAATAAAGAAAAGTTTGTGCAGGATTTTATTGCCGCCTGGACCAGGGTGATGAACGCTGATCGCTTTGACGTTCAATAACCCCTCCCGGTAAGTTTACATAACATATGATTAAAGGGTGCTGTGGCGGTATACCACTACAGCACCCTTTAATCTTTCATAGTTGGAGGCGCGAGGCGACCTGTCCAAGAATAAGCACGTCCTCACAAATTAACCGGTGCAAAGAGCCTGCCTCTTATTCCAGGTAGTTCTTTCCGAGGCCGACTTGTAGATCGCGGGCTTGTGATTCAATTACCAGCAGGGTTAATATACGATGGTCCTGCTGGTTACTTACAACAGGCGAAGGCATTTGAAGCGGGTAAGTCAGGCCGGTGTTGAGCGGCACGAAGAGAGGGCTATAACCCCATGCCAGAGAGATGTTTATTTTTGTAAGGCGGCCCGTTGGGATTTGATGACCTCCTTAAAAGCCGGTTTCGCATCACGACTAAAGTGAGGAAAGTTGAGAAATCCGTGCGGCATGGCCGGATAATCTTGCAAGGTTACGTTTATCCCTGCTTCCCTTAATTTTTTGGCGTAAGCTACCCCATCATCGTGCAGTGGATCGTGCCCCGCTACTATGATAATGGCAGGGGGTAGTCCTGAAAAATCAGGTGCAAAGAGAGGCCCTATCCTCCAGTCACGCGGGTCGGTATCGGCATTCACATAGTAATTGTAATAGGTCTCCATGTCAGCCGCCGTTAGAATCAGGGCGTCTTTATTTATCCGGCAGGAATCCGTCTCCATCGAACCGCCCACTGCCGGGTAGAGCAAGGCCTGGTGCTTTATCTGGGGACCACCCCGCTCTTTAGCCAGCAAACAGACCACTGCCGCCAGGTTACCCCCGGCGCTTTCGCCCATGACCCCGAGCCTACCGGCATCGGCCCCGAGTGAAGCGCCATTTTCACTACACCACACGAGAGCCGTGTAACAATCTTCTAAGCCCGCCGGAAACTTATGCTGAGGGGCAAGCCGGTAGTCAACCGATACCACCACCGCATCGAGTTCGTGCGCTGTAACACTGCACATCCAGTCACCCATGCGAAGGCTTCCCAGCACCCAACCGCCGCCGTGAAAATAGACCACCAGCGGTCTGAGAGCGCTGGTAACACGCTCAGGAGTATAAATACGGATTGGTACATTACTAACCCCGCCGGGATTACTTATGGTACGGTCCTCTACTTTTATGCCTTTTTGCACCCCTCCCATCATCAGGTTAAGCATAGACCCACTCACTCGTTTAGCTACCGGGTGCGTTGGCTCAGGTATTTTCTGTATTCGTTCGACCTGATCGAGAGGCACTTTTGAAATTGAAGTTGCAGGTGAAAGGCGCATTAAAGTGCCTACAAAGCGGATACCGGGTGCAAGTTTTTCCATGTTTTTATTTTCTCTTTTAGCTATTAGACCACCGACCCGCCGTTATCAGTCGTGAGTACTGCAAGCAGACTAACCGGGTCAGCCTTTCCTCTACTAGGTCTTGCGCGACTACCGAGGTACCCTGTAAAAGCAGTTCCAGAATTACGGCGTGGCTGATAACGCAGGTGCCGCCGCTAACCGGGGCGACCTGGCTGTTGAAAGCTAAGCTCGCAGTTTGGTTGCCAGGGCTTAGAAAGGTGCTCCTCCACCGTTATTGTACCAGTTTACTGCGTTTCCCCATTTGATTTTATAATTGTCTTCACCCTTATGACTTCGATTACACGATGAATGGGCAAATACACTTCCCCGCAAATTATAGAGATGCTGCATATTTGGACCGTTCAATTCGTCGGTGTCATCCTCTGTTAGCTGGTGAGTAGTTATAAAGGCTTTAAGCCGATCTTTCCAGGGAGGGAGATGGTCCATATCGACATCATCTTTTTTACTAATTTTAAGTTTGCATATATGGCAGATATAGGAGCCATGAATATCTTTGGGAGTGTCCAGTTTCATATAATTTTTGGCTGAAGTATTAAAGCGCAGCGACTTACGTACCGGTCCGGCCAGGATATCATCGGGCTCAAGCGGATCGGCAGCATTCTCTGCCGGGTCCCACTCATCATCATCCTCATCCATTTCCTGGTCATCATCGCTATCTACGGCCCCAATTTCGTCCAGAAATTCTTCGATAGAGAGGGTTCTATCAAGGTCTTCATTTTCTTCCTGAAGTAACTTATCAATTTCTTTCAGTTTCATGAGGGGTTCGAGCATGTTATCTTCTATATGCGTCTGGATATCATTCAGTGAGGCTTCTTCGCCATCCTCGTTGAGCACCTGGCGTTGAATACTGTTTTTGCCCGTATTCCTTTTTTGAGCGGATTCTACCGCTTTACCAGAACCATTGTCAGGGATAGATAACTGTTGGGTTTTAGCCATCAGGCGCATCACTGCCCGGTTTCCTACAGTGACCTGTAATCTTAATATGTCGGAGGAGGAGAGGGTTTTAGAAGTAAGCCTGGCTCTCTGAATGGAAGGCGGAGGTCCTGGACGGTCCGAAACTTCACCAGGAATAGTGCCGTCCTGGTCTGGAACTACCTCTTCAACTTTTTCACCTGCTACATCCCTGGTATTAGCGTGTTCCTGGAACGACATGGATGGTAATCCTCTTTTCTAAAACAATACTCGTTTGAGGCGATAACGCTATAAGGTGCAAGGAAAGGTAAAGGTACCGGAATTAACTTTTACACTACAAAATGCAATGGTCTGACAAGTAGATTTGTATTAGTTTATCATACTGAAAGGAAAAAAACTCAGCAAGTATATCTAAAGTACTATTTTTTAACTTCTTCGCAAGACTCGTCAAACCAGGCAAACGGTCAAGCTAACCATCAACGCAACTGCCTCCCGGTCCGTTAAGCCTTGCTCGCGAGTAAGGGAGCGCCAGGTATTGAAACTTATGGCATGCCCCACTGCGGCCCTGATTTGCCTGGAGCGCTGCTCGTCCTGCCCTTCGCAGCCTTTCTAACCGTTTATGATTTTGTGGCTACCTCACTGAACAGTGTAACCGGAAATCTGTTTAAAAAGCTGGCAGGCTTACCTCTTTCTCCGCTATTTGGCTGGGCCAGCGGTAAGGCTGTATTTACGATTGGTATGGGAGATCTTCTGCTGGCTACAGTTTTCCTGCTGGTAATGAGAAAGGCTTACAGAGGGTGGGTCGGTTTAAGCACACTCGGTCTTAACCAATTAGCAATCGGTGTATTGCTTGTATTACCTTTACAGGGAGTCTTTCCGGTAATGGTAGTCCTCGGCCCCTTGATGCTTATTCAATATTTCTGGTGGCGTTCCCGAACCGCCAGAAAAACCTCCTATGCAAAATCTCGGGTAATGACTCTGGAGTGACAACTCCTTCCTGATGGTTGCGCTGGTAATCACCGGTTAGTGCGTATTTCGCAAGTTGCAGTTATACTGACTTGTATAGCTATTCTAAGCCTGGGAAGATTCAACAGGAAGGGTGCAACCATGATTCTACCTAAGGAGCGCGACCCCCGCTTCATCACCATCCGGCGCGGTGGGACGCTCACAGACTCCGACCACCGGCTCCTGGCTTTGTGGGCAGCCGTCTGTGCAGAACACGTTCTGCACCTCTTCGAGCAGGTTTCGCCCTCGGACCCGCGGCCTCGCCAGGCAATCGAACAAATTCGGGCCTGGGTGCGGGGCGAGATCAAGATGTTGCAGGCCCGCACGGCGGGGGGTCATGCCATGGGGGCGGCCAGAGAACTTAACGGAGCCGCCAGGTACGCCGCATATGCTGCCGGTCAGGCGGCAGTGGTGGCGCATGTCGCCGCCCATGAACTCGGTGCAGCCGCTTACGCTATCAAAGCCGCGCGGGCGGCCGCTCCCGCAAGCGAGGGCGAGAGCGCCGGACAGTCTGAATGCCGATGGCAGCGCGAACAACTCCCGGAGGCGATTCGCGAGCTTGTCCTGGACGATCAGCGGTTGCGAAATGAGATCTGCTGGTCGGTGTTCGACTGCTAAAGGGTGTAACGGCTTGTCTGTTCTGCCCAACAATCTGTCCAGGCTAACGGTGTTATCTGGCTCAAGTTGATCAATGCTACTATGCTCGACTACAGCTATAACGAAGATGCCAGGACCGGAGTTATAGTTATTTCCCCTCTCTTTTAGGTTAGCAGAGAAAGCCTTATACTCAACTTTTTTCTTTGAAGTTTGGAGAAAACTCTTAATGCTAAAGGTTACCATCGTGGCTTCGGGGACAAGAGGTGACGTGCAACCCTATATTGCCCTGGGTAAGGGTTTGAAGCAGGCCGGTTATGATGTTCGGGTTTTGACCAACGCCAATTTTGAAACCCTGGTAACAGAAGCAGGCCTGGCCTTTTCTTCCATCGGTGAAAGTATTGAAGCTATCACTCAAAGCGAGGAGTGGCGCAGGATAGCTGAGAGCAGTAATTTCCTCAAAATACTTTCTCAGATGCGAACTGAGATGAAGCGTTACGCCACCGCAGTAGCCCGGCGTCTACCCGATTTACTGGAGGGAAGCGACCTGATAATTGCAGGAATGGCGGCAATGCTGGGCGTATTTTCGATAGCCGAAATGCGCAAGATTCCGCTTATTCAAGCCTATCTTTTTCCTTTCACCCCAACCAGCCAATTTCCCAGCCCGCTTACCCCCGGGTTGCCGCCATTAGGAACACTTAACCGGCTATCTTTCCAGGCTATGCGCCAGATGTTCTGGCAGAGTTCAAAGATGGCGGATGTGCTCACCCGGCAACAGCAGGGGCTGGCTAAAGGCTCATTCTGGGGGCCATACCGTGAGCTGGCTAGAAAGGATATGCCGGTATTATACGGCTACAGCCGCCATGTGCTACCCCATCCGCAAGACTGGCCCGCAACTCACCGGGTGACGGGTTACTGGTTTCTGGATGAGCCGGAGGGTTGGATTCCCCCGGCGAGCCTGGTCGAATTCCTGCAAGCCGGAGAGCCACCGGTGTATATCGGCTTTGGCAGCATGAGTAATCGCGATCCTCGCGAAGCGGGGCAGCTTGCCCTCGAAGCTTTAGAACTTTCAGGTCAACGCGGAGTAATAGCTTCCGGCTGGGGTGGTTTGCAACCAACCGAGCTTCCCAAAAACGTCTTTCTGATTTCATCCATACCGCATAGCTGGCTCTTTCCCCGCATGGCAGCGGTAGTGCATCATGGCGGGGTCGGAACCACCGCTGCGGGGCTACGGGCCGGTATTCCCTCCATTCTCATTCCATTTATGGGAGATCAGGCCTTCTGGGGGCAGCGGGTGGCGGCTCTAGGTGTAGGGCCAAAGCCTATTCCGCGCAAAAAACTGACGGGCAAATTGCTGGCGGGAGCCATCAAGGAAAGTCTTTCTAATCCTTTGGTGAGCCAAAAGGCCAGCGAGCTAGGCCAAAAAATAAGTGCCGAGAATGGCATCAAAGAAGTGGCAGAGGTGGTGGATCGCTACAACCGTTAACTTTAGAGCAGCAGGTATCCAGCACAATCTCACTCAGTATATCCCCGCCTGGCCTGGCCCTTTCCGCGGGACTATCGGACATAAATTGAACACATTCTCACCTGGATTGCCTGGCTTAACAAACCTATAATATCGAAAGGAAGAACGCTTGTTCTGAATAAATCATAGCAATCGCAGGCGAGCGGGGCAAAGTTCGAACCTGCCCCGGGAGCGCATATAAAATTTAAGAGGAGACCTTATGCAGATCTCAGAACGTGTTTCATAACACTAAAGCGAAGTAAACAGGCAGGGTTAAGTTGAAAAGAGGCACAATAATGGGTAAGCTTTATGTATGGAAAACAAACGAAAAGCTTACCCTTCCGACTCGACTGACATCGAGTGGGAAATCAT
>DATAKM010000085.1:0-201026 GCA_036261665.1 Chloroflexia bacterium | reverse complement strand
TGTTACTCACCCGTTTGCCACTCGGTATTGCTACCTCGTTCGACTTGCATGCATTAGGCACGCCGCCAGCGTTTATCCTGAGCCAGGATCAAACTCTCCACACCTTTCATTTAGTGATCTTGGTGTCCTTCGATTTACGTGAGGGTAACTCTAGGGACGATCACGTGTTTGTTTGTTTATAGAGCTAACAAACTGAAAGGGTTTTTCTTTATTTCAAAGAAGACTTGACAGTTCAATCCGCCAAACTGCAATTACTAAAAAATGTTTGGCCTTGCTTGCATAAAAGCTTGCTGTTCTCTCTCACTCTTCACTTGTTAAAGTTCTTGGATTGGGATGTCACTGCTACTATACTTAGAAGAAATTTATCCAATTTCTATTTGTAGTAGAGTGATTTTGGGCCCTCGTTTTGGGGGCCTGAAAATAATACCAGAAGGGCAAGGATTAATCAAGCCTTTTTGGCTCCCAATTCTAAATTTGCTGTTTTAAGGTGGATCAAAGGTAAGCCCGCTTTTTAAATATTAGAGGAGAAACCTGATGCTCTACGATTGGTTTCCCCAGTTCTCCTCATTTCGGCGGTGTTACTTTCTAGAGAAAATCCGATTTGTTCGGCTTCTCCACGGACAGTCTGATAATTCTAAATTACAGTTTCTTTCAGCCTCTTCCATAACCAGTACCTCTCCGAGTTAAGTTTATTTTTGTTCTTAATGCCTCCTGCATATAAATTTAATTAAAAATAGAACTTTTTTGAAAATTCATAAGATCTAAAGAGCTGTTATGGTTATAAGATAACAAAATCAGCATTATCCTTAAAAGGATTTATTTTATACTCTTTATAGTTTTCTTTCTTAAGAGTATATCTGTAAGGTCAGCTTAGATTGATAATCGTAATATTTTCTTATCCTTTTTAGAAACGGTAAAGTCTGTCACAAAACAAAAGAAGAAACATTACTCGTGAAACAGTATTAAAATTTCTTTATGAAAAACACCTTAAAAAGCATTAAAAACCTATTGACAGATGGAAAATGTTAGATTATATTTAAGCTGTTAAAACTAAAAGTACTAGGACAGGTATAATTTTGACTGATGACTAAGGTAGTACCTGTTAGTACTAAGAAATGCTAGAGAACTGTTGGAACTGTCTGAAAATTAAGATCAAAGCTCATTCGCTTTGTGGCTCAGCCGTTGAGCCAGTTATTCGAGGCTAGTAGTATCTAAACCGGTCAAACTCGTTCGCTGACAAACATTTTGTTTGCAGTTATTTCTCACTCAGTCATCTCTTTCGTTATAGCTTCCGGTGTTGCCAGGCTTGCCAGGCATGCTACCGACCTCGTTTTTTTGTCTAATGTAAGTTTCCCAGCCTACAAAGTAGTAAGGCTATGTGAGTAGCTAATAATTAGAGACTGTGCGGGAGGACCCGTTTCTTCAGCACGCTTTTTTTCTGAAAAGACTGGACTCGTTACTGCCTGCCTGGCTCCTGTCTAGCCCAGGTTTATTAGATGCGCTCAAAAACAGAATGAGCGGCAGAGCGACTTTTCAGAGTTTGAAAACACGGGAGATTGTTGGATGGATCTTTTTATAATCATTCTGGTAGCGCTTTCCTTACTCCTGGCAATCCAGGCTGGCTATACGCTCTACCTGATGCTTTACACCTGGAACGATAAACATCTGGCTGATGAATACCGCTCACCCAAAGTCTTCCGGGAACCGGAACTGAGTTTTACAGTACTCTTGCCCGCGAAGAACGAGGAAGAAGTTATTCAAGGTACGATCCAGCGTGTTCTGGATATTGATTACCCCTCTGAATTGGTTGAGATTTTCGTAATTTTGCAAGAAGTCGATACCGGCACAATTGAGCAGGTCGAGCTTAAACTGGCCGAACTGGAGGCTCAGGGCATTACCAATGTCCGTATGATTACTTTCAATGAACCTCCTTTCAATAAACCTCACGGCCTCAATATTGGCTTGCGGCAGGCTACCAAAGACGTGGTAACCATTTTTGACGCAGAAGATGAGCCGCATCGCGATATTTTGAATATTATAAATACCACCATGCTCAATAGCGGAGCCTCGGTAGTACAGAGTGGTGTACAGCTCATGAACTACCAGTCTACCTGGTTCTCCGCCTTGAACGTCCTTGAATACTACTTCTGGTTCAAGTCGCGCCTGCACTTCCACGCCAAAGCCGGAATGATCCCGCTGGGTGGTAACACCGTTTTCGTTACTCGCGAACTGCTGGACCGCCTGGGTGGTTGGGGCGATACTCTTCTGACTGAAGACGCTGATATGGGCTTACGCTGTAGCCTGATGGGTGAGAAAATTAAGGTTATTTACAGCGATGAGCATGTCACCCAGGAAGAAACCCCGCCCAGCCTGACCCAGTTCGTCAAGCAGCGCACTCGCTGGAACCAGGGCTTTTTGGAAATTCTAATCAAAGGTGATTGGAAACAGCTTTCTACCCTGCACCAGCGCTTCCTGGCCTTCTACACCCTGGCCTTCTCTTTCTTCCAGGCGCTTACCGGCCTCTATTTCCCGGTATCCATCTACATGATGTTCTTCTACCGGACTGACCCGGTGGCCGCTCTCTTCCTGGCGCTTCCTTTCTATATGGTAATAGCTAGCACACTTTTCCATATGGTTGGTTTGCGCTACTTCGTGAAGAGCCACAACCTGAAACTGAAGAAAAGAGCACTCTACCTGATACCGTTATTCTACTTCCCTTACCAGTGGGCCCTCTCCTTTGCCGCTATCCGCGCAGTTTACCGGCACGTTACGGGCCAGAACAACTGGGAAAAGACCAAGCATATCGGGGCGCACCGCCAGCAGCCAAAGCCGGCTTCAGCCTCTGGTAATTAGCGAGTCGTGTAGAGAAAGGTTAACAGGAAGGAAAAGTAATCCACAATGTCTATTCAAGAATTTCCCAGGACCTCTCCCGGCACTACTCTGGCCCCGGCCTATGATCGTGCTGCTGTCAGGTCCAACGCCGAATCGATCTTTAGCGTCGAAACAATGGCCCTTGGCCTGGTACTGAGCGTAGCCCTGGTATCTCACGCTTTCAACATGTTTAACTATCCCCTCTACCGTCAGGACGAAGGGATCGTTAGCCAGCAGGCCTGGGCTTTTATCCAGAATCATGCGCTTTCGCCTTATACCTATACTTACGACCATCCGCCATTCGCTACTTTTATGCTGGCGGCCTGGACCATGTTGACGGCCGGGTTTCACACTTTTGGCGCAGCCATTAACAGTGGCCGTGTACTGATGTTGTTGCTGCACCTCGGCTCAACTTTCTTTCTCTTCCGCACTGCCCGGCAGTTAACCGGAACATTGAGTGGGGCTTTAGTGGCAGGTCTGCTCTTCAGCCTTTCGCCGCTGGCCGTAAACTTCCAGCGCCTGATTGTAGTAGACAACTTTATGGTCTTCTGGTTGCTGGCTGCGCTCTATTTCCTGGTATGCAACCGGGGACAGCTTTTCCGCTATTTTGCCGCCAGCACCTGTCTGGGCCTGGCTGTAGTAACTCGCGAGAGCGCTATCTTCTTTGTGCCGGCTTTTCTGTTCCTGACCTGGCGCTTTGCTGATCCGTACCATCGCCTGTATGCCCGCTCCGGCGCTTACCTGATTGGTGGGATTATCACTCTTCAGTACTTGCTCTACGCTCTATTCAAGAGTGAGTTGTTGCCAGATAACTTCGATTTCCAGGCCGAACTGGATGGCAAAGCCACTCACGTGTCGCTCTTCGGCACTCTTTTCCAGAACTATCACAACGCTACCCCTGCCTGGAACGGCAGCCAGGCGATTGAGTCGATCTGGCAAGTTTGGTCCGGGATGGATAGCATTCTACTCTTCGCCGGCATCATTTGCGCCCTGGTCAACCTGCTCTTTGGGATGAAGTACAAAGAGAACTGGGTAATACCTTTAATGGGACTTAGCTACGGCCTGTTCCTGGCGATTGGTGGCCTGGACGCCGATTATATGGTAGTGGCAATTGTACCCTTCCTGGCCCTGGCGATTGGGCAAACTGTTGGCTGGGCGGCACGCCTGCTCGGTTCCAAGCTTGTTTTTGTCACAGCTTTTGCAGCCCTGGCCTTTGGAAGTTACCTGTACATTGTCAACAATCAGGCTGTCTACACCTCTCAGGTCAACGACACCTACCAGCAGGCTTTGAGCTGGATTAAAGGCAACTTGCCTACCGATAGCGCCCTGATTATCACCGACGCGCTGTGGGTAGATCTTCACGATAACTACAATGGCCCGGCTTTCCCGAAAGCTTACTCGCACTGGAAAGCCGCTAACGACCCTGCGGTACGCGTAGGAGTTTTCAACGGCAACTACAAGAATGCCGACTACCTGGTAATGACCGAAGAAATGCGTAACCAGTTCCAGCAGAAGGGTCTGGCTTTCAATCAGGAAGCCTACAGTAACTCCAGCCTGGTTCGTAAATTCGACGGCGCAGAGGAGCTACAGGTACGCAAAATCAACAATCAGAAACCCCTGATTGAGCCAAGCGTCCTGGACGACTCTTACAACTACTACAAAGCGCATTTTCTGTCCAGCGATGGCAAAGTCAGCGATAGCAGCGGGAAAGTGACTTCCTCGCAGCAGGCCAACACCATGATGATGGCCCTTTTCAACAACGACCAGCGCACCTTTGATACGGTCTGGATCTGGACCGCTCAGAACATGCAACTGGACAATAACCTGTTCCGGGCCGATGCCGCCCTGGCAACCAATCGCTCTCGCACCGCCAGCGAAAATTACACCAACGCTCGTGCCGATGTAGATGTAGCAATGTCGCTGTTACTGGCCGGGCAGCGCTGGAAGGATGACAACTACACCAAAGAGGCCCTCTACGTGATGAAGGGCATCTGGGAAAACGAAGTTATTACCGTCAACAAGAAGTACTATCTGAAAGCTACTACGGCCACCGCCGGCCAACTGGAAGATCAGGTGCTGATTAACCTGGGAGCTTTCTCTCCTCAAGCTTTCCAGCTTTTTGCCAAGGCTGATCCCGGTCATAACTGGATGGCTCTTTACAACGATGGCTACGACCTGCTCCAGAAAGCGGCCTGGTATGGTCGCGGAGACTACCAGGGCATCGGGCTGCCGCCGGGACTGTTAGTGATGAGCACTGACACCGAGCAACTGCGCGCTGTTACCGGCAACTTTGGTGGCCGCCTGGGCGACTTCGATGAAGAAGGCCAGCAGGTTATGTGGCGAGTAGCTCTTGATTACCGCTGGTTCCACAGTGCCAAAGCCCAGAAGTTTATTGAAGGTTCGGGCTGGTTCCTGATCAAGTACTGGCAGAAATGGGAGAACCTGGCCAGCGTTTACACCAACAATGGCCTCCCGGTGAACGGCCCTGACAGTCTGAGCAGCTATGCGGTAGCCAGCGCTGATGCTTCTATCCTGGATGAACTGCAAATCGCCAAACGTAAGGCTGAAGGTAAATCGCCTGTACTGGAAGGCTCCAGCGCTGAAACCGAGTTAATGGCCCGCGCTTTCATGGGAGCTTTCTACCGGCAGAATGGCCAGGGCTACTGGTTGAACAAAGATGATGTCGAGGACCAGACCTGGGGTTGGCTGAGCACGGCCTTGCATATGAATAAACTTTCTTTGAACTTTGACTCTCCGGCTAAAGAACTGGCGAGCGGTTCTCAGGTTGGTAATTAAGTATAACGAGGGACATAACAGTGAACAACATTGCTCAAGTCATAAATAAGCACATCTCGGCTCGCCTCTTTCTGGCCTTTAGCCTGACCCTGGCGATGGCTTTACTGGTAGGTAGTGGGCTCCGTCTTCCTTCCGGCAGCAACAGTAACACGGCGGATAAAGCGGGAACCAGTAGTATCAGATTGACTACAGGCGGCACTGCCCAGACGGCTGCGGATACTACAGCTTCACAATCCCAACCGGCCAGCAGTAACAGTAGCGAACTTTACGTCGCCCTTCGCAACATGAGTAATTACCAGCGCGATCAACTGGCGGCCAGTGATGGCAAGAGCGCTACTTCCAATCAGACTACAACCAGCGCCCCGGCATCTACCGGTAAGAATGATGGTTCTGCCCCGGCTAACTCTGATGCGGCCTCCAAACCGGTTGCCGATACGGGCGTAAACACGGCCTCCGCACCTGCGACGGATGCCGGTGCTGCCACTACCCTTATTAGCGGCAGTGCCAGCCAGGTTGGTGCAAACCTGCAAGCAACGACCCATAAGTAAGGAAAGTTGTGAAGGATTGGGCCGGTAAGCGCCCAATCCAACCTTCAGCCGCGCATAAATGCAGGAGATACTAACAATGTCTGGAAATAACCGCTATACAACTGATTCCACTGAACTACTCGAACATGCCGGAAAGTTCCCGGTCAGCTTTGAAGTAGACCCGCAGGCCACCAAGCTTGCCCTTAACGAAGAGACCGAGTTAATCGGGAATTTGCAGGATGAAAGCTCCCTTCGCCGGATGCTGGCTCGGGTCGAGAGTCAGGTTTCACCTGAAGTACCTTCTACGGTTCCCGGCACTTTGTTGAGCCGCCTGGAAAGTGCCCGCGCCATTCTTTTAATTGGATTGGCCTCCGTACCGGTGGTGGCTTTTGGAACCGGTTTGCGCCTCTGGGATCTCGGACAGCAAAGCGCCTATATGGACGAGGCGAATTATATTCTGACCGGCCGTACTTTCGTCGAAACCGGCAAACCCTACGCGAACGCCCTTGAATGGACTTACGGTTCGCTGCTTTATCCGGTTTTCTCCAACTGGTTAAATCAGCTTGGCGGATTGACGGCGGTGCGCACCGGTAGCGCAATTTGGAGCGCTGTTACAATCCTGGCGACCATTTTTCTGACAGTTGGCCTGTTCAAATCTTTCCCTGAAAGCCACAGGCAGGCTCGGGCCGACTTTGCCCTGACTTCGCGGTCGGTAATGGCCGGATTAATGGCCGGGCTGGTTGTAGCAATCATGCCTACGGCTATTGGCATCGGGCGCTTCGGCACTTACGATGCTATGGCTGTAGCTCTTTTCGCCTGCGGTTACGCCGCTTACGTCTGGGCCTGGCGGGAAAGCGCCCTTGCGAAAAGTGCGGGTGTTAAACGTACCGGATCAATTGTTACCCTTTTAGGAGTAGCCGCTATTTTTCTCTTCCTGGCCTTCCTGACCAAGTATGTAGTGGCTATTTATCTACCGTTGCTCTGTCTGGTCCACCTTTTTAACAAACATGGACGAAAAACGGGCCTGTTCGCTTTCATTCTGCCTTTAAGCCTGGCCTGTGCCGCCTACTATGTAGCTTTTTCCAGCGACCTGAATAAGCTGCTACAGTTTTCCAGTAGCTATACCGATCTCCGCTCGAATGACTGGTTTGGCATCTATATCTGGGAACGCCTGGATATCCTGGGCCTCTTGCTCCTGACCTACTGGGGTTTCCGGCAAGCTTTGCGTGATAATCGCAGAGGCTCCTCGCTGTTGCTGGTGGGAAGCGCTCTGATAATGATTTGCTTCCAACTTATCACCCGTCCCGATTTCGATTTCTGGAAACATTCCGTCTTTCTGGTAGTGCTGGGAGCCCCGCTGATCGGCTGGCTCTGGAGTTACTGGTGCTGGTGGGAAGAACCGACTGCCGAAACCCCTCGGGGTGGTAAGGTTGCTCACTGGTGGAATAACCTGAAAACCCGCCGGGAAGCCCGTGGTAGCTCGCTGCATACCATGTTAAAGATTGAGGAAGCGGTCGCGGGTGATGCCGCTACCGAGCGGCCTAATTCTTACAGCCTGCTGGCGGTCCTTGCAGTTATCCTGGTAGTGGCCAGTATTTTCTGGGGCTACCCTAACGGTAGTAAACTGGTCAGCCACTGGCCTTCTGTTACCCCGGCCGTCCCGGCGATAGCGCAGGCATCAAAGAATGCCAGGACTGCCCTGGTTGATGATAGTGCCCTGGTCTATTATTTGGCGGACAACATGCCTGCCAAAAACGTGACCACGCCTTATTACAACGATTATAAGGGACTTAGCGGACTGGACGCTTTCAAGGCAGCGGTGCGCGATCTTCAGTATGACGTAATAGTCTTCGATGGTGGAGTAACCCCGGCCGGTAAGTCTCTCTGGAAAGACTTGCGCCCGGTAGTCCTGGCCTCGTCTGACTACAAAAAGGTTTTCTCGCTACCGCTGGACAGCACAAACCTGGACGCTCCGCATACTCTGGAGATTTACCTGCCCACTACGCGAGCCGAAAGCTTTGTAGCCCCGGTAGTTGCTACCGCCCCGGCTGCAAAAGCCCAGCCGAAAGCTACTGCTACTGCGAGCGCTACGACTGCCCCGGTTGCTACTACCAAAGCGCCTGCGACAGCGGTTACGCCGGCGGTCAGCGCCGCTACTCCGGAGGCCACAACTGCCTCCGCCAAACCGACTACCGTGGTTATCAAAGAGGCCACCTACCCGGCCAACGCCAGTTACAACTTCGATAACGGCGATGAAGGCTGGGGGGCGCTTCCTACCAAAGGCGAACTGGAACCGGGTGTAGCTGTTACCAGCAGCGAGGATTACAAACTTGGCGGCCACAAGTCGCTCAAGTTTACGCCACAGCCGCTCAACAAGCTCTACACCGTTGGTGTTAATCGCACTGGTACAGCCAGCAAAGTAACCCTCGGTGTCTTTATCCCGGCGGACAAGGCCGATGGTGAAGTACGGGTAGGCCTCTACGCTTTTGATGACAAGTGGGGCTGGCACGACGACGGCTTCAAGACCACTATTGTACCGGGTAAGTGGAATGAACTAACTTTTGAAATTCCTGGCGGCAGCCAGCCTATCAAGCAGGTCGGCTTGAAACTGGTTGGCTACAGCGGGTCCATCTATATCAATGGCGTGAACGTCGCGCCATAGCCGGTTGTTAATGGCTACTTAGACTACATCTGCTACTATCCCAACAGTCTCTATATTGAAAGCAGGAGAGGGCACTCGCTCTCCCTGCTTCTTATCCCGAAATAATTAAAATATCTTACCGGAATATTCTAAGGAGAGGTTTTCGATGCACATCCGGCGTATTCAGCGTATAGCCCTCAGTAGTCTGTTGCTAACCTCCCTGGCCCTGGGAGCGTTTATCGGGTTAAATAATCACAGCAGCAATGCTCCGACCGCGGTCGCGGCTGACGACTGCCAGACTTTCCCCGAAACGGGTTTCAAGGTATGCGGGCGTTTTTTAAGCTACTGGCTTCAACACGGTGGCCTGGCCCAGCAGGGCTTCCCAATCAGCGACGTATTCGAAGAATTAAATGCTCCTCCCCCGGCAGGTGACGGTAAAGTTCACCGCGTACAGTACTTCCAGCGGGCCCGTTTTGAGGAGCATACCGAAAACCAGGCCCCCAATGATGTATTATTGGGTTTGATAGGCTCTGAACAGTATCAGGCCAAGTACAAGTCGAAACAGTTTGTCCAGATTCGCGACCGCCGCATGGATACCAAGGTCAATAACTGGACCGCTCGCCCGGGTTATAGCTACCTGATACTGGACCTGCTGATTACTAACGTCACCCCCAAGAAGGTGACTATCAGCCCGGCCTCTATTACGGTTCGGACAGCCCAGATTTACGACTACAAGGTTGCGGACGCTACCTATTCTCTACCCAACTACCTGCACCTGATTGATCTCTATCCGGGTGAAGACATTGGCGGGTATCTGGTTTTTGAAATAGCCAATAACGACAAAGCGACTTCGCTCACCATTGACTATTTTGACAACAAAATATCGATTGACCTTTAAGGCAAGCGTAATAAAGGGTAAGAGGAAGCTTGTTCAGGCGCGGTAAAAGTAATAACGGTAAAAAAGCCAGTATTTCCAGGGCTAAGAAAGTACGCCGCTTTCGTAAGGGAAGATTGTTAGCCCTGGTTAGCGTTGGCCTGTTGCTGCTAGTTAGCGGCCTGACCCTGGCTATGCTGGTAGTTCAACCCGCCGCGCCCGCCGAACAAGCATCTCTGGTTGCCGGACCAACTCCGACTTATGACGGGGCCGCTGTTAGGGCTACTTTAGCGGCCCGCCACGATGCTGCGCCGGTCCTTAGTCCCGGCCCGACACCTATAAACCTGGCGCAGAGCCCGGCCTCTTCTCCGGCTGCAACAGCCGGAACTTTGCCAGGTATTACTCCCACTGCGATTCTGGCAGATCCTAAAAGCGAGGCTCGCCAGCAACTCCAACTGGCCTGGGAGAGTTACAAACACAACTTTATCCAGGCTGATGGCCGCGTAATAGACCCGATGTTTGGCAATCTTACGACCAGCGAGGGCCAGTCTTATGCTCTATTGCGCGCCGTCTGGATGAATGACAGAGCTTCATTTGACCTGGCACTACGCTGGAGTCAGAATAATCTGCAAGTCAGGCCGGGTGATAAACTTTTTGGTTACAAGTGGGGTAATGACGGGAATGGTAACTGGCGCCTGGTAGAAGTAAACTCGGCCAGCGATGCCGATGTGGATATTGCCCTGGCTTTGCTTTTTGGCAGCAAGCGCTGGAATGAAGCCTCCTATCAAAAACAGGCTCTTGAACTGTTAAATTCGATCTGGAACCGGGAAGTGGTGCATGTTCTAGGAAAACCTTATCTGACTGCCGGAGATTGGGCTCCTGCGCAGGCAAAACCAACCCTGAATCCGTCTTATCTTTCGCCCTATGCTTATCGCATTTTTGCCACAGTAGACCGTAGTCACGACTGGCAGGGGTTAGTAGATACCAGCTACAATGTAATAAAAGGCTGTTCTGAAACTGTCTTTGAAGGTGTGGGTGGGGCGCACCTACCCGCCAACTGGTGCGCGATTGACCGTACCAGCGGCAGTTACACAGTGGCCCAGTCATATCCCGACATGAATACCAACTACGGTTATGACGCTTTTCGAACCATGTGGCGGGTGGCGCTGGATTACACCTGGTTTAACGAACCGCGCGCCTTTCAGTTTTTGACCAGGAGCGATGCTCTTCGCCAGAAGTGGCAGCAAGAAGGCAGGTTGCTGGCCGAGTACGACCACGCCGGTAAGCCCGTACAACCTCGGGAAGACCTGGCGGTATACGGAGGGGACCTGGCCAACTTCCTGGTAACGGATGCTGGCACGGCTGAAACAATCGTGAAAACGAAGATACTGCCGGCTTTCCAGCAGCAGAATAACAACTCGCCCGCCTCTCTGGCCGGTTGGGGCGATTTACATAACTATTATACTCAGAATTGGGCCTGGTTTGGGCTGGCTCTTTACTGTCAAAAACTGGAAAATTTAAGTGTTTTGGGAGCTGTTACAAGCAACTAATTGATTCATGTATGCATTATTAATAATAGCGCATTCATAAACTTTTTTAAGCTTGACACATGCTCGCAGGCAGGCTATATTTAAAAAAGCTAGTTCACAGAATGAACTCCCTAATAATAAATCGTCCGTCGCAGTCAAAGTCCCGGCACTTCAGCGATTGAGAGGGCTCATAAAAAAGCCTCCGGTATAGTCAAGAATAGCCTATCCTGCTACTCTCTAATAGATGTAAACAAGAGTGGACTCGCTTAATATTATGGACAATGAATTTTCAGGACTGCGCCGCTGGTTGTGGCGCATTTTAATTTACAGTGCTCTGTTTGTAGTTCTGGCAGGGTTTTATTTCATTCTGGCGTACGCTACCAAGCTTGTATTTCAGGAAGCTTCCGTTCGCTATATTATTGCGGCTATCATCACCATTTTAGTAACGGTACTTTTGTTATCTCCTCTAAACTCTTTTTACCAGTCAATGTTGAATCGTGATTTTGGCGAAGTTGAAGAGTCTGCTCCCTCGTTACCTGTTCAGCACCCGGTCTCGCTCGAAAGCCTGATAGTTAAATTAAGTCGTGCTACTACCCTGGAAGCGCTTACGCTGGATTTAATTTCAAATTTAAAAAGAGAAAAAGAACTGACTTTTTGCGCTTTTGCCCTCTTTTCTGAACTTGATAAACTGGTTCGCTTCGACTTCGTTAAATTTGATGGCGACGCCCGTTATGAGCCATTTTTTCGAAAGCTGGCTTTCAGTAAAATCGAGCAATTTAACCAGCCTGTACTGGCGCGAGATGATGAAAATGGCCTGGATTTACCCAGCGCTATCCTGATGAAGCTAAATTTAGGTGAGAAAGAGCGGGGTTTATTATGTCTCGGTCCCCGGGAAGATCGCTTACCTTTTTTACATGAAGAATTAACCGAAGTTCAAATTCTATCAGAGCCGCTTACCGTAATGCTTGGCAATACTCTTCGGATCAAAGAGTACGAAGAAAAGATTAACGGCCTCCAAGAAAGTTGTAACCAGTTGCGGCGCGGACGGGAGGAATTGCAGCTAATCAACCAGCATGTCGTAAAGATGGCTGAAGCGGAGCGCAATCACTCCGCACAAGAACTGCAAGCAGACTCCCTCCAGAAGCTGCAACAGATTATTAATCTCTATGACCGTTTTGACAGTAATATAAGCGAACGCGAAGAGCAAATTCTTCACCTGGCGATTGCAGCGGAAAAATCTCTGAGCTACCAGATTCGGCGTTTGCGCCCGGCCTCGCTGGATAAAGAAGGGTTGCCCGAAGCGATCAGGGGCATGGTCAATGATATTCAGCAAAAGGTAAAGCTGGCTGTACGTTTGAATATATCGGAAAACCTGAATAACAAACGTTTACAGTCAGATCTTGAGCTGGGTCTTTACCGGGTAGCCCAGGAAGCTTTACAAAATGTTTTGAAGCACTCGAATGCGCATCATGTGACCATTACTCTCTCTTATTCGGAAGAGAATGAAACTGTGCGCCTGGTAGTGCTGGATGATGGTATTGGATTTGATCCACCTTCTATGCTCAGTAAGAACGGGCGGCAGGACCACCTCGGGCTTGCGGGTATGGAAGAACGCATTACCAGCATCGGCGGACGGTTCGAGATTCGCTCCTCTCCCGGCGCCGGGGCACTGGTAGAGGCCGAGGTGCCGCTTAAAGCGGCTCTTACACCTCAATTAAGGAGCTAAAGGGGTTGCTGTATGTTTAGCAAACCGTATATCATGGATGGGTTCATTAGAGACAGGGCTTGCCCTGTCCTCTATAATTTAAAGGCCGGAAGTACAGATTAAAGGGAAAGAAAATATAAAAGATGGATCAGCTTGACATAAAGTTAAAAGAGAAGCCTGTTATTGGTATCAGCGGAGATATTCTGATTGATGGTATTACGCGCCGCCACACCCTGCGCGATAGTTATGTTTCGGCTATCCTGGCTGCCGGCGGCGCTCCTTTCATCATTCCTGCCGTTCAGGATGAAGCTGCTACTTACGCGCTCTACCGCTGCCTGGATGGTCTGCTGCTGACCGGTGGCGGAGACGTTGACCCCTCTTACTATAATGAGCCTGTGACAGGCACGGAAACAGATGGTATTCAACCCGCCCGGGATAGCTCGGAATTGCTGCTGGCGCGCTGGGCCCTGGCGGATAATCTGCCTGTGTTGGGAATTTGCCGGGGACACCAGGTGCTCAACGTGGCGCTGGGCGGCACTCTCTACCAGGATATTCCTTCAGATATGCCGGAAAGCCCGGTTGACCATCGTGGCAGCACTTATACTGAGGACCGGGGATTACTTACTCACTCTATTTCCATAGCACCCGGTTGTAAGTTGAGCGCTATTTTTGGCACGGACGAATTACAGGTCAATTCCCTGCACCACCAGGGTGTAAAACAGGCGGCTGAAGGCCTGCGAGTGGTAGCCACATCGCCGGACGGCATAGCCGAGGCCCTGGAAAGCCCGGCGCACGATTGGGTGCTTTCTGTGCAGTGGCATCCCGAAGAACTCTGGCGGAAGCAGAATGAGGCCGCCAGCCTGTTCAAAGCTTTTGTAGAATTTGTAGCTCAGCGCAAGGAGTTGCAAAAGCGGGTTACGGTTTAAGCAAAATTAGTAACGACCTATCAGGGCAAGCCACCACTACGATTTGCGTGGCTTGCCTTCTTCTTTTCATACTTGGTTTTTTACTTAAGCGGCAGGGCTGTTGGGGCCGGTAAGTATTCCCGTAAAGCCCAGAGTAGTGCCTACGATTAATCCAGCAATGCTAACCGGTGTCCAGGAGTGAAAATTATCTGAGACAGCTAAAGAGATGGCTATAAAATCAATCGCCCATCCCCAGGCGCCCGGCCACCAGCGTTTACGCGAGACTATTAAAAATGGTATGAACGCTGTGGCTATGCCAATAATCATAAACCACCAGCCGACACCACTTCCGGTCATCTTCTAAACCTCCTGCTGAAATTTAGTTGTTACAAATGAGGACGATATACCAGGAGAGCATAGCAGGTTGGCTAAAAAATTGCAGTAGCAAAGAAAACAAACCCCCTGATTAAGGGGGTTTTAGGGGAAAGATTTGGTTACAATTGCGTTTAAGCGCTTTTGCCGCCTTTGAAGGCCCTTACCAGGGCTTTGAAGGGACGGAATAGTACAAAACCTTCGTTTTGATTACTGTTTTGTTTAACCGGTTGAGAGACCGGGCCAGGCTGAAGGGTTTGTTGCGCAGTTTGCGCCGGGGCCGGGCTGCGATAGACCGAACTGGCAGGCGTCACAGGTGCGAAATCGGGCAGAGGCGGACGCGGTGGAGCCGCTTTTGCCTGGCCCTGCGAGGCCGGTTGGAACTGGTTCATGTCCGGTAGTGGCGGGCGCGGAGGTGGTGTGGTAACGTTTTGCACTGGCGCTGACGCGACCTGACCGGGGCGCGGTCCGGGTGTATTTGTATTCTGAGTCGGGATATGCGGGTTTAAGATTTCTTCTCCAAAAGAAGCTGCTGTACTATTATGTAGCGCCTGGTTAGCGGCAGATTGTACCCCGGAGTAATCCGCGCCGTTAATACGTTTAAATTGAAAACTGGCGGTACGGTGTACCAGCGCCTGCGATAATTCTTCCCACACTTTAGCCGATTTTACTACAAAGTAAGCTTTATTAGATTCTACCAGTTTTTGAACTACAAAACGATTCTGAGCATCTGAAGAGGCAAAAACTAAATTTACCAGCAAATTGCGTTTGGCTATGGCGTCCAGCATACCAATAAGTCCAACTTCGGTATCGGCAGGCATCATAACATCAGAGATAATAGTGAGCTGGGTGAAAATTGGAGAATTTATAACAAAAAGGGCGTGTTTCGGTGAAGGGGCTGTATAAACCGCAAATTCATCCAGACGGGCCGGGTCATTCGTCACCGGGCCTGTTTTCAGAACCGGGCAGGTGTTTTCACTACCCGGCACAAATTTACCGTCTTTATCGCAATGGAAAACCCGGTAAGGTTTACCGGCGGCCAGGCAATTTCCGGCAATCATGTCGGCCAGCGCTAACCGAAGACGCGCGCTATCATCAATTATAAGTATGTGATGTGTCTGACGTACAGGAGACTGTGACACTGATTGGGACATCGCAGCAAACCTTTCTGCTTTTTTAGCGGTACTTCAATAATACCAGCCTGATTTTACCACGCAATCAGCTTGAAATAAATCCCCCGATATTACCGTAGAGCGCTTTTCAGGCGTAGGACTATTGGTCTATGTACCATAAACAGGCCGCCCGGTGGGCCGCTTCTACTTCACTTTCTGCGATTGGTACGCTCTGATCTCCTTCACGACGGTGCGTAACAGTTAATAACTGCGGAGTAACCTGAGTGCAACGTTCGAAATGTTCGGGGCACCAGCGATAAAAAGGACAACCTGCCCGGTTAGCGGCGGCTAGCTGAGCGCTGGCCGCAATATTACCTTCGGCGCTCAGTTCAGTTTCCAGGGTTTCCAGTTCCATAGTGTTACTGTCCACTCTTTCGTGTTCTGAAATAGCCAATGTCGGATCAAGTGCTCCTCCCGGCAGGGGACTGGGGGCATAGTTTACCGATAAAAGCGATTTGGTATAAGGATGGGTTGCCCGGTTGAAAAATTCGTGCCCCGGCACAATCTCCATAATTCGCCCGGCGAACATAATGGCAATCCGGCCGGTTCCCGTAAAGTAGCGTACCATAGAAGGATTATGCGAGATAAAAACGAAAGCAATCCGATATTCGCGGGCCAGGCGCTTCATCAGATTAAGCACTTCGGTGCGGGTATTGAGGTCGAGATTCGAAACGGGTTCATCAGCTACAATCAATTTGGGCCGTAACATCAGGGCGCGGGCGATAGCCAGGCGTTGCTTTTCTCCGCCGGACATCTGATTGGGAAAGCGGTTCAAATACTGCTCGCCCAGGCCTACGCGGTTCAGAATCTCATTAGCCGCCGAACGTCCTCCCCGCCCATCCGCTGGCGGAAATTTGTCCGCCAGATCGTAGAGCAGACGGTCCACCCGGTTTTTAGGATCAGCGGTCAGGCCTTCAAAGGCATTTTCGGGCAGGTAGCGCAGGTTACGCTGCCGCAAAGGCTTTAATTCACTTTCGGCCATGACCGAAATATTCTTGCCCATGAAGATCACTTTACCTTTATCCGGTTTTTCCTGGCCTGCTACAATACGCGCCAGGGCACTCTTACCGCTACCGCTTTCGCCGATAAGACCCAGCACTTCACCCTCTTTTAGAGTGAAAGAAACCCCGTTGAGGGCCGGTACACGCTGCCCGCTCCCTCCCAGAAGGCTACTTAAGAAACTTCCCTCTTCTGCCGGGTAACTTTTAACCAGATCCGTTACTTCTAATATTGGTTGTTCTGATGACATTATCTTGTCTCTAGTCCTAGTACTTTTTGGTTGAAAAACTGAATTTTCTTAATGTATTCCGTAATGTTGGTCTGTTATATTTTAACTGTGAAGAGAATAAGGGCAGGTGACCAGTCCCACTAACGTCGCACCAAACCTTAAGCAGTAGCAAGTCTCGCAATCATCCTTAACCTTTATGCACCATCGTCTCAGCACCGTCTCGCAACAACTTGCACCGTCTTTGTTACGTCCTGAACTGTTTTGTAACGTCATACCAGCGCCGCAGCAGCTTCCTTGCTTTCGTCATCTACATTCCTAGCAGCGTCCCAGTAACGTCGCAAAACCGTCTTAGCATATTCTTCTACCGTCGTGCTAATATCCAATCTCGTCTTTGCATCGCCTCAAAACGATCGCAGAACAGTTCTACTACATCTTAGCCCGGTTGCTTACCTTTATTCTACTCATAAAGTACGCTCCAGTTACGCTCCTGAATAATCTTAACTTTGTTTTACGTAATAAACCAGACTCTCTTTGTTGTTAGTGGAAGCCAGCCTACACCGTCAATCAGGCTGGCTTCTATTCTTTTATACCAACAAATCTACCCTACAAAGATAAGTGCTCGTTCTTACTTTTTATTCCGCGCCAGACGTTGTTTCTGAGCTTCCTTGTAGCGTTCCACGTGCCTGCGGACCTGCTTCAACTGCTCTACCAGTTCCGGTTTCCCTTCCGCCGTCATTTGCTCACAAAGAGTATCAATTACCTCGTATAGCTCTTCATTGAGGTAAGGCTCGTTGTGGTGCATAATCTTACGGCGATTAATCGGGTCACTTTCCGAGATGATCTGGTTAATCAATTGCAAACGGGCCATATCATCGGCTACTTCCTGGCCCGTCATGCCATCGTAGGCGGCCTGGGCAGCCGTCCGAAGCACGTCGAAAGTATCTACTATGGTGGGGCGCAGGAGATAGAGGGGCAAAAGAGCCGCAGCCTGCTCCTGGGTAAGGGCGTGGAAACTGGCGCCCGGCCGCTTTTTGTATTCTTCCTCTTCGCCTCTTGGGAAAGACGCGTCATCCGGTTCGGGCAATTCTATTCCACGGCGTTCGGCCTCTTTTGTTACAAGTATCCCGTAAGGTTCCCTGATTAGTTCAGTAAGCTGCTCCGGTACCAGATTTGCCAGTTCCGGCACATAAATAATAAGTAACTCGTGCTGGTTATCGTGGTAGAGCAGCGGGATATTCAGGCGAGTGCTATTGCCGCACTGGTCGCAGGAGACTATGTTTACATCCCCATCCATCAATTGCTGGCGCGGACCTTCATCCTGCACTTCGATTATAACGTAACCTTCCTGGGTTAATTCGGCGTTGCAGTTTGGACAGTGATAACTGCAAAGGGCTATTTCAGCCATGTCAGTTCTTCTTTCTACTCCTCGGTATCAAAATAGCCGCAAAAGCGTAAAACGGTTAAAATCAAGGTCTGAGCGCATTTTTCCAGCTCATCTACCGGCACAAATTCGTTGGGGGCATGCGCTTTTTTCACGTCTCCCGGCCCGTAATGCAAAGTCGGTATATTTCCCAATCCGACCATCAGGCGTAAATCGCTGCCATACGGAGCGCCAAAGACATCCGGTTCGTTACCGTGCAGCAGTTGGTGATGGTTGGAAACCAGTTTAATCAGAGAATGTTCTACCGGTAGCTGACCACTGGCAAATTGACCGCCATACCAGTCTACCGCCACAGGATGCTCGCGCAACCACTCGTCCTGGTCGCAGATGGCTTTAATAGTTGCTTCAAATTCGGCCCGCGCCTCTGCGGGTGACTCACCCAGCGCTACTCCCAGGCGTCCATCCGCAACCAGTTGGTCAGGTACGCTGCTGGGCCAATCCCCGGCCTGGAGAGTACCAATACTGAGCGGGTAAGGCAGGTCGTAGCGTTTCATCAGCGGGTGATCGGTTACGTTGCGGCGCGCTTCTAAATCTTGCAGCGCTTTCCAGATCAGCCAGAACTTTTCAATGGTACTGACACCTTCGCGCCTGACGCTGGCGTGAGTGGAAAGGCCGGTAAAGCTCAGCCGGAAGGTCAAAGCCCCGGCGCAGGCGGGGATAATTTCCAGCATGGTAGGTTCGGTAATAATGGCGGCGTCTCCGCGATAGCCGCGCTGCAAGGTGGCAAATGTCCCTAACCCGCCATCTTCTTCGCCGACTACGCTTTCCAACAGAACCTGGCCTTTTAAGCGGATTCCGGCAGTCTGAATGGCTTTGACTGCAAACAGGTTGCAGATCAGTCCACCTTTCATGTCACAGGCTCCGCGTCCGTAAAGCTTGCCATCCTCAACCCGGTGCGGATAAGGATTTTCATTCTCCCACTGCCGCAGATCGCCGGGCGGCACTACATCAATATGCCCGTTCAGCACCAGGGTAGGGCCTTGCAGATTACCCCATGTGCCTGCCAAACCCCAGGCTTCCGTGCGCTCCGCTTCCAGACCGGGAAAATCCGGTGATGCTTTAGTTGAAGGCAGGTCAATTTGCCACAAATCAGTTTTAAAGCCACTATCCTGCATCAACCGGGCAAACCAGCGCTGGGCCGCGCTTTCTTCAGGGCTGCCGGTAACGCTGGGAATCGCGATCAGATTTTGCAGCGCCGCTAACAATCCAGGCATGTCGAGAGCAGCCAGCGCTTTTTTTTCGGCCTGGCTAAGCTGGCTCTTTTGTAGAATGGTGTTTGTGGGCTGGGTAACAGGTTGCGTCATGTTAAGGCCTACCTTTATTCATCGTATTAATCGAAGGGTGGTTCATAATAGCTTACACGCACCCGGCGAGGGTCAAGCGTGAAGCCTTCCGGTGGAAAATCGTAGCGCGTCACGGAAGCGCGTTCCGGGTAAAAATTGGGAGCGCGCAAACTGGCTAACTTCATGGGTAGTTGCATGTAATAGGCGTGCAGGATCACTACCGGGTCGCCATGCGAAACAGCGGCGATCTCCCGCCCTTTGTGGCGTTGCATGGCCTGTCGTAGAAAGGTCAACACACGATCACGGACCATTTCAATAGTTTCGTCATCAGGGTGGGCCAGCGGCTCGTAGAAATTAAAGTCACCAATCTGGGCCAGCGGCACACCGTCATAACTGGTATGGACTTCCAGCAAATGCTTATTATAGCGAGGCTTAAGCCCGTGAGTTTTAGTCAGCGCGTGAGCAGTCTGGCGAGCGCGCAGGAGCGGGCTAACGTAGAGAGCTTCCAGCGGGCGTTCCGCCAGAAAAGCGGCCAGTTGAGCGGCCTGTTGCCGTCCAAATTCCGTCAGGCCAAAACGGGGCATCCGGCCATAGAGAATCTGTTGGGGATTATCTACTTCCGCGTGACGGCAGAACCAGAAAGTGCCTCCTTTACCGACTTCCTCTGGTTTCAGACCTTCCGCCTCTTTATGTACACCTATCCGGGGATGATTAACCAGTGGTTGAGACGAGTCAAATTGCGCGCTAATTTTAAGGAACCTCCTGAGATTTTTGGTATAAAGCAGCTAACTTGCCTGGAGCAAGCAACTCCGTAATTCTATCATAGCCGGATAGTCTTTTCCACCTATTACAAAACTCTAATCAGGTCATAAAGTAATTCGTAACTTCAAACTGGTTTATAGTAGCAAAGGTTACAGGTCTTTAATCGCCATGCCTTTAACATGTTTACGGAGAGTAGTACGAATAACGAGCTAAT
Organism: Chloroflexia bacterium; assembly: GCA_036261665.1. Classification (GTDB taxonomy): domain Bacteria; phylum Chloroflexota; class Chloroflexia; order Chloroheliales; family Chloroheliaceae; genus 54-19. The sequence goes on along the minus strand of DATAKM010000085.1, from coordinate 180,706 downwards.
TTGTTCAGATATTTTTGCTGGAAACACCAATACCATGACATCATTCGACCTTCAGTCTGCCGATACCTACCTTACAAGAGCCAGAGCAAGTAACAAATCCGGCCAGCTTGAGGCAGCCCTGGCCAGTTACCGTGAAGCGGCCCGATTATTTTCTGAGGCCAGGGACGAGCGCGGGCTTGCGCGTTGCTGGTCCGGTATGGCGAAAGTTTACGGCAAGCAAAAAGAGCTTGGCCTCTCGATAGAAGCTTTCCAGCAGGCGGCTGAACACGCTAGCCTAGCCGGTTGGTATGAAAAAGAGCTGGAAAATCTTTATAACCTGGGCCTGAGCTGGCAGCAGCTTGGGGTAAAAGGAGCAAACCTGGCGCAAGTTGGTAAGGCGGTGGCAGCTTTTCAAAAAGCCCTGGAAATCGCTCGCCGGCTTGATGACCGGCAGAGCGCCGGAGTTTTGCTGATATCACTTGGTTTTGCCTGCGATTGGATGAAATACGACGAGAAAGCCATTCTCTACTTCAAAGAAGCCGCGCCCTTTGCCCTCGATAATGTTGATTTCGATACGGCTTTTTCGGCTCTTTCCTCGTTAGGGGTACTGCTATCGAATCATAACCGGGCCGTAGAGGCTATCCCTTATTATGAACGCGCCCTGGAACTGGCTAAAAGCGCCGAAGGTGATCTGGTAGCGGTAGCCGATACTTACGCTAACCTGGGAATTGCTTACGAAAAGGCAGATCGCCTGGAAGAGGCCCTGGAAGCCATAGATACTTACCGGGAGATTTTACATGTATCGGGGGACGTAAAAGCGGCTCAAGCCGCCGCGATGGTAAAGCGGCTCAAGCAAAAGCTCGAAAATCAGGCCAGGAGAAGATAACCTAAATTATTTCCAGCTCATCTACGCCGGGTAAAGCAGGGTATGGAGTGTGCGGTTCGCTCTGATACCAGTAAGCCACCGAGGCTATATCGTCCTGGAGGGGTAAATAACGCCCGCCACTCCGCCAGCCGAGCGCCTGGATAGTTACCCTCAAATCTTGATCAAAGCGAATGGGGTCCATGATGTGCCAGCGATACATACCAAAGCGTTGCTGGCTGCGGTAAAGACCATCTGGTTTAATCACCTGCGGAAGCCCCAGAAAAGGAGTCGAATAAACTCCATATTCACCCCTGGGATGTTCCCAGTTCCAGGCCCCTCCAAAATAGTCTTCGGTGCCGGTTCCGCAGATGGTCGGGAATTCCTGGTCGCCATCCATGTAGAACTTGATTTCACCCTCGCCCCACCAGCCGGTATTATTGGCCTGCCAGGCCAGATAAGTGCCGACGTAATGCCCCTTGCCTTTTACTCCCTCAAGGATAGTATAGACTTCTTTGTAACCAAGCGGATTGGCACGGTTCCACCGGGCATGAAAATAGGCGACATCTTCAGGAACATCGGTTAAGGTGTAATCAACCTGATAATATAAAACAGCGTCTTCCTCGCCCCGGTTTTCGACGGTCAGGCGAGCGCTACGCCGGAAAGGCATTTCCCAGTAGGAGTTGAAGCCGCCTGCCGGGTTTACCACAATCGGTAACGAATTGACATTACAGCGCTCCCCCCAACCGTTACAGAAGAAATCGCCTACCGGACATTCAATCGAGGGGCTATTCTCTCCATCCCAATAGGCGCGCAAAATGAGGGTCCGCCAGTGAGTGGGGAAAGTGGTCATCCAGAGGTGCTGTAAGGCTCCCGGCCCCTCAATTTCGGCCAGGGTAAAAAGGCTGTGCGCGGAAATACTGATCGAAGGCGATACTTTCCAGCCCTGGCCCAGGTCGCGGGCGGCCTTTGCGCCGGTTCCTTCGGTGGCTTTGCCTCCCTGCCCTTTCTCACCCTTGAAATTCTCGGCGCTGATCGAGCGAGTCCTGGCATTGGATAGGCGCGAGAGATTCCCCAGGCCCATACCTAATCCGTTAAAAGGATAATTATCCGCCATGTTTAACTACCTGTCCTAATACTTGTGACGAGTGGGCGGACTCTGGCGCAGGCGGGCCCGTTCGCTGGCGTCCAGCATGCGATAGTCTTCGGCCTGAACCAGGACAGTACGGCATAACTGGCGGTCGCACAGGCGCGAGCGAATACGGCCATCAAGCAGGTCCAGGTCATTATTGGTAGTAATGACCGTCGGCAACTTGGCGTTATAGCGGTGATTGATGATCTGGTAGAGCTTCTCACGCGCCCAGGGCTTGGAGTTCTCGGTTCCCAGGTCGTCCAGGATTAACAGCGGTACGTTGCGGATCATATCAAACCGCTCATCGTACCTGGCCTCGCTGTTAGGGTCGAAGGTCGAACGGAGGTAATCGAGTAAATCGGGCACCACGGCAAAGTAGAGCGGCACGCGCTTGTTAAGGGCATCATTAGCGATGGCAGCCGCCAGGTGGGTTTTTCCGCAGCCGTAGCCTCCGATAAAGAGTAACCAGTCGCTGGGGTCTTGCGCGAACTGGCGGGCGGCTTCAAAGGCCTCCCTGGTTTTTGGCACGCGGGGATTATAGGTTTCAAAAGTCAGGTCGCGGAAATGGTCGATATTGCTGTTCTTTTTTAGCTCATCGAAAGCCCGGCGCTCTTTTAGAGCCATGGTACATTCGCACGGAACCAGCTTGCCAAAATTCGGGTCGCCTACCGGCGCTTCCATGCGTAAAAAGCCGCTGCCTTTGCAATATCGGCAGGCTTCTTTATCTACATAAGGCTCTACCGTTTCGTGAGCATTGTTACCGGCAAAGTCGGAGAGGCGCACCAGTTTACCGATGCTTTCAGCCGAAGGGCGCGCGGAAGGCTTGTGAGTACCTCCGGCCGCAGGCCCGGGAAAAGGCCGCACGGGTGGAATTACTTCCTCGTCCGTGCTTTCAACTGCCGGATTCGGAGTCTTCGGGCCGTGGTTGGGTGAGGTGAGCGTACTTCCCGGTCGTGTATTTAGTAAAGTCGATAGGTCCTCTGGGGCGATTGGGCGCGGTAGGTCGTCCCGCCGGCGCGGTGTCGTTCGCTGTTGCTGCTGGCGCAGGCGCTCCATTTCCTGCCACAGGCGCTCTTCCATCTCGTCCTGTTCGGTACGAAGCGGAGTTATTTTGTGCGGGTTTCGTTCGCGCCCGTTCGCGTTCCTGGTTTCGTTCTCGTCCATTTGTTGCCCAATTCTCCAGAATCCGTGAAATGTAAGCCCAGCTACGCCGGTTATAGTTTACCGCTTCGGCAAAAGCCTCTTCGATTAAAGCGGGTGGATATGTTTTTTCCGCTTCGCGCAGGCGTTCGCTCAAAATAGGTGTTAAGGGTCCGATGTTTTGCTCGTAAAGAGTGTAGATATCAGGCCTTTGTGAGCGCACTCGCCAGCGTTGCTGCTTCTGCCACTGTTTTACTTCGGAAAGACCCGGATTGCGCACGCCTTCCGGGTTTTCCGGTAACGGCAGCGGCCTATCCCACAGGTCTATACCATAAAGCAGGTTGGTTTCTTCAATCTGAACTTCGCCTCGTTCCAGCCGGGCCAGGAATTCGCGGTTACTGCTGGTATTCAGCAGGAACCAGGTAACAGTTACCGGTTCAAGGTCTCCCTTGATCGGCTTGCCTCCAAAGAATTCCGGTGGTGGGGCTGCCGCCTCGACTCGTACCAGGGCACCCCTGGCGAGGCAGAGTTCGAGGGCTTCGCGCAGATGTTCAATGCCGGGACGAGGATCTCCAGCCCGCCGCAACCCAGAAATCAGGTCGTCGGCTTCGGCAAGCTCCCAGTAGCCGACCCATTTTGGCTCGCCACGTTTTTGCCCTGCCAGGTACATGAAGTATAGCAGAGTTTTCAGTTCGTTGGGATTGCTGATTTGCGGCAGAAGCTGGGTGAAAAAGGAACCGGGAATACCGGTTAAACGCCGCTCGCGCTCTGCATCCGGGCCGTATGTTGTGTCGAAACCTGCGAACTTGCGTTGCATCTGCTAGAAACCTTTCGCTTCTTGGTTATCTTATATCGTTACCGCCCCGGCGCCCGGTAGGGTTCGCAGTCCGAAAATCGCGTGGTCTTATGATGGAAGAACAGCGGGACTACGTCTACCGGGCCGTTGCGGTGCTTGGCGACGTGGATTTCGGCAATGTTTTTCTTTTCGGTTTCCGGGTTGTAAAGCTCTTCGCGATAAATGAACATCACGATATCGGCATCCTGCTCGATAGAGCCTGATTCACGCAGGTCGGAAAGCTGCGGTACATGGCTGGTACGGTTTTCCACGGCGCGGCTTAACTGGCTCAAGCAGATTACCGGGATGTTCAGTTCGCGGGCCAATCCCTTCAAGCTGCGCGAAATTTCAGATACTTCCTGCACCCGGTTATCTGTTTTTGAACCGGCCATCAATTGCAGGTAGTCAATAATCAGCAATTCAATACCGTATTCGGAATGCAGGCGGCGCGCTTTGGAGCGCAATTCCTGGATAGTGACACCGGCAGAGTCATCAATGTAAAGCGGAGCGGAGGCAAGGTGCCCGAAGGCCCGGCTGATGCGATCCCACTCGCTCTCGTCAATGTAGCCGGTGCGCAGCCGGTGCGAGTCTACCCCGGTTTCCATGGCCAGCATACGCTGCACGAGCTGTTCGCGGGACATTTCAAGGCTGAAGACTCCGACCGGGCGTTTGGCTTTCATTACCACGTTATAGGCCATACCGAGGGCCAGCGAGGTCTTACCTACAGAAGGACGGGCCGCCAGGATAATCAGGTCGGACTGCTGGAAGCCGCCGGTTAGCTTATCCAGGTCGGTATAGCCGCTCGGCACGCCTACCAGTTCGCCGCGATGGTCGTGCAGATAGGCCAGGCGGTCAAAGTATTCTTCCAGGATGGAGCCGACTTTAACAGCATCTCGCTTGACGCCCTGCTGCACCACGTCATAGATTAGAGCCTGAGCCTGGTCTACCATTTCCTGGGTTTCCAGTTGCTCGTCAAAGCCGAGGGAAGTAACCTGGGCACCGGCAGCGATCAGGCGGCGCATGACGGCGTAGCGGAGGACGATCTTGGCGTAATGTTCAACGTGAATGGGGCTGGCAGTCGAACGCATTAATTGCAACAGGTAGCTGGCTTTGACCTGTCCATCACCCTCACCCAGGCGGCCCCTGCGGCGCAACTCATCTCGCAAGGTAATAAGGTCGCTGGGAGTGCGTTGCTCGTAGAGGTCCAGGATGGCTTCGTAAACCGCCGTACGTTCCTCGCTGAAGAAATCAGCCGGGCGCAGCAGGGGAGCTACTTTGATAATGGTTTCGCGGTCAATCAGCAGCGAACCGATAACAGCTTCTTCCGCTTCGGCGTTATGAGGAATGGGTTTTTCGCCCCCCAGACCAGTAGTCACACCAAAACCGGCCCCGCCGTGATTGCGGCGGCGCGAGGCATCGCGTTCATAAGATACGGAATTTTCAGAGGAGGGAATAGTATAAGTTGTTTCGGTTGACATAGCCGCTACCTGCCACATCTTGCGTTTGTCGCAACGCGATAGCCCCGACTACATCAATAACCGAAAGACCTGTAGCCTGAACATGGCTAGAATCCTGGTAAGTAGATAGATCAGCCGGGCAGATTCCGCCCACATGAACTACTACAGGACTCTAACCTGTGGTAATGCCCGAAACGGATATGAGGAATCCGAACAGGTTTACTCAGGTAGCTACAGGCAATTTATCTTAAGCGCGTCCACTACATTCCGAGCGTCGGGAACAAGGAACAAATGGCCGAACTTAATCCAGAAAGCCTGGTAATCTTTGTTTGTTCAAGTTTGGGGGTTAAAGCTAATGCTCAACCCCCGTTTAATTCAGAACTAGCTGGCGCTCTCTTCGCTAACGTCAGCGGTAGTTTCAGTTGCAGCCGGAGCGGCAGGCGCTTCAGGCTCGCCTTCGGCTTCTACGATAACCTTAACTTTAGGAGCCAGTCTACCTACCAGGCGAACCGGTACTTCATATTCGCCAACGGTGTGAATATTTTCAGGCATCTCAACCTTGCGGCGATCTACTTCCTGGCCGATTTTGGCGCTGAGCGCTTCTGCAATCTGGGCAGAGGTGATCGAACCGTACAGGCGGCCCTGGCTGCCTACGCGGGCAGTCAGGCGAATAGTCTGCTGCTCAATCTGGTTGGCCAACGAGCGATTCTCTTCTTCGGCCTTGGCAACGCGCTTCATTTCGGCAGCGTGCTGCTGCTCAATCTGTTTTACCATACCGGCAGTGGCGGGCTTGGCCAGGCCACGCGGTAATAGATAGTTGCGGGCGTAACCGTTCTTCACTTCCTGGACAGTTCCGGCCTCGCCCAGGTGTTGCACGTTCTCGGTCAGAATAACCTTCATTTTAAGAAAAAAAGCTCCTCTAGATTTGATTTTTGTTACAGCCTTCGACTCCTTACACTCTCTTTATTCTAAAGGAGCAAGGCGCTGCTTACTAAATTTTTGCTCAAACTATTATAACAAATTGGAATAGAGCCGTCTAGTCGAAACCAGCCCATTTTTTAATCTTTGCAGATAACTTATTGGTATGTGTCAAAAACGACCTCTCAAAACGTGGATGCGATGGCTAAATCGAATACACAAAGGCTACCTGAAAAGGTAGCCTTTGTGTTACAGCCCTTCTTCTTATGCCGCTATGATGTGGTCTCTTTCCTCTACTTCGGCTGTTTTGTCTAGCGGTTTCCGGCGCGGCAAGGCCAGGGCTATCACCATCAGCGAGACTGATGTGAAGGCCAGAATGGCGAACAGATCGTTCATGCCGCTGGTGGTCGCCTGCGCCAGGAGCTGCTGCTTGAGGGCCTGAACCTGCGGATTGCCGGGATCAAGGGCGGTTCCACTCGACAATTTCTGAGCATACTGAGCCTGCAACTGGCCTGCGTGAAAAGTAGTCTGCTGGTACAGCAGGGTTACCAGCACGGCTGAGCCAACCGCGCCGAAAATCAACTTGGTGGACTGTACCAGCGAAGAGCCTTTATTGAGGGCCTCGCCGTTGAGTTTTTCGAGCGCCAGGATTTGCACCGTGAAACTGGTTACACTGATGCCTGCCCCCAGCAAGAGCAGCCAGAACCAGAGATCGCTACCGGAGGTGGTAGGGGTAAGATTGCTTAGCTGCCAGAAGCCAATCGTGAAGAGCGCTCCGCCTGCTAGCACCAGCGGGCGCGCTCCAATCAGGGGATAGAGCCTGCTGCCCAGGATCATGCCAACGACTGTGGCAAGCCCCATCGGCACCAGAGCCAACCCGGTGTCCACCGCCGACATATTTGGTAACCGTACTGCCTGTAAAAAATCCGGTATCAAGAACAGCAAGCCAAAACTAACCGTAGAGCTTACCCAGTTGATCAGATTGCTCACAACAAATTCGTAACTCTTAAAAAGCCGCAGATCTAAGACCGGATCTTTAGAGAAACGCAGCGCCTTGATAGCGAAAGCGATTAACAGCAGACTGCCCAGTCCCAGCAGCACCCAGACCAACCCGTAACCCCAGCCGTAAATGCTACCCTGCGGATTTAAGGTTGTTTTGCTATCCGGATCAGTCTGACTGACCAGTTTGAAGGCATAAACTACCGCTACTATGCCTCCGGTTGAAAGCAGCAGGCCCAGGTAATCGAAGCCGCTTTTCTGCGCCTCTTCCTCGAATTTATCCCGCGGTAGGAAGCGCCAGGCCATTATCAGTCCCAGCAAGGCTAATGGTACGTTTACATAAAAAATGGATTGCCAGTTAAGATTATCAATGATTAACCCGCCCACGATTGGCCCGATCACCGGGGCCAGTAAAACGGGACTGAAGACCAGGGCCGCCGCTTTAGAACGTTCCTCTTTGGAAAACGGTTCAAGCGCAATCGCCATTCCGATTGGCAGCAGTATTCCTCCGCTGATGCCCTGCAAGGCACGGAACGCGATCAACCAGTTTACGTCCGGCGCAAGCGCGCATAACAGGGAGCAAAGCCCGAAAATAGCTAAGCCCAGGCTAAAAAAGCGTTTGACACCGAAACGGCTGCCCAGGTATCCCGCCAGCGTAACCATGGCAGCGTTTGCCAGGATATAAGCGATAGAAATCCATTGAATAGTATTTATATCAGCTTTTAAAGCTTTACTGATTGGAATAATGGCTACATTTACAATCGTTAAATCGAGTGCTACCGGGAAGAGACCTATCGCAGCGGTCAGAGCGATAACGTATTTTTGCTTTTTGGTCATGGCGACTCTCTCCTTTCAACTTTATATCTGGATAACTGCTTTTAAAACCTTGCTTCTCTGCCAGTTTTAAGCGGAAGCTGACTACCGGATTAGTTATACCAGTCACAAAGTAACTTGAGACCCGCAAAAATAGGTGTTTTAGAAGGGTTAAATAGGTGTTTTAATAAGGGGGTTAGAGCAGGGAAAGCTGGCGGGCACGGGCCAGCGCCTGAGTACGATTGTGTATGCCCAGTTTGCCGTAGAGATTCTTGATATGCCAGTTGACGGTGCCGGTGGAAAGCACCAGTTCTCGGGCTATTTCCTGGCTGGCCAGACCTTGATCCAGCAAGCGTAAAATTTCCAGTTCGCGTTTACTGAGCGATTCAGCTAAGTCCGAAACCTGTTCGGAAACACCCTCCTCTGCTGCCGCCTCGGTTCCGCCACAGGCTTCAAGTACCTTTTTTAGATATTTGGGAGATACCGTATCAGGGTAGGTACGACCTAACCTGGCCAGCAACCCCACCAGGGACAAACCTTCATCGGCAAAGACCCGGATATATCCTTCCGGCTCCGCTATTTCGAGCGCTTTCTTAAGGCTTGCCAGGGCCCGGGTAGTATCTCCTTGAATCCGGTAGGCCTGCGCTAACAGCACCCTGATTTGAAGGTTTATGCTGAGCCGTTCGCTTGTGATATTCTCGTTAAAAAGACTGCTTAAAAACTCGATAGCCTCTGCTAACCGGCCTTCCGCAAGCAGAACGCGGGCGTAAATTGCGCCCTCGACTTCACGTAGTTGCAGATTATGGTGCACTGACTCTTTATCACCAGTGATAGTTTGCCAGTACTGTTCTGCCCAGCTTGAGGCTACTTCTAAGTTTCCTTCTGCTAAAGCCAGGCGGGCCAGGAAACTTTCAATATACAGGGATAAAAAGTCACCGCTGGAGTCGTTACCGGCTTCACCGGCTTTTCTGATGCAGGCTAAAGCTCCGTTTTTATCGCCCTGGGCCTGTTTTACCTGAGCAAGCATCAAACAACAGATCTTTAGAATAGTAATGTTATGGTAGCTTTCGCTCAGCATTATTGCTTTTTCATAGTAATACTGAGCTAGCTCTAACTCATTCCACTGGTAATACACCTGGCCCAGTCCCATATCAGATAAACACTCCCAGAGCAGGGGAGTTTCCTCAGGCTGAGGTGCTACGGTAGTCTGAATTAAATCCAGCGATTGTTGATAAATATCATGGGCGCGGTGCAGTCGCCCCTTGGCCAGAAAAGTATCGCCTAACTGGCTGTAGGCCACTAAAGCGATAAATAAATTATTAGTCTCCCGGCTCAGTTTAATCGTAGCTTCATACATCTGGGCCGCTTTTTGGGTTTCTCCCTTGAAATCATGGGTAAAAGCCTGAAATAACAGGATAAAACTGCGGATAAAAGGGCTAATAGAAGGCGTCAGAGGTTGCCCGGCTATTTGCTGGATTTTAGCGAGATCTAGATTTTGCAGGGCAATAAAGCTACGGATCAGACCTACCTCGTTCTGCCGGTCCTGGGTGGCAAGTATTGCCGGTTCAAACTCGTTCAGGGTTTCTTCTAATATGCTTTCAACTTCTTCCGTCTGCCCGTTTACCACCAGCACCCAGACTTCGATCAGACGCAAGCCAGGATACTCCCGCCGCGCATTTTCTGGAAAAGCCTTAAGCCAGTTCGACACTGTGGCACCTTCTCCGCGTAAAATGGTGGGTTGAGCTACTTTCTGGATGAGCGCGGCAGCTAAAGGATAGTCAGGTGCAGCCAGGCTATGGCTAATAGCCTCCGTTATCATACCCTGCGCTTCGTACCACCTGGCAGCCAGGCGGTGTAACAACGGAATGTGTTCCGGCTGAAGCTGTTGCAGGCGGCGCAAAAGATACTCTTTAAAGAGATGGTGATAGCGGTACCAGTTGCGTTCGTCATCCAGGGCAATCACAAAGAGGTTAGATTGTTCCAGTTTTTCCAGCAAGGCCTGTCCATCAGCGCAGCCGGTTAGTTCTTCAACCAGCGAGGCGGTCAAACGCTCTAGAATAGCGGTTTGTAAGAGAAAATGCTGGACTTCCGGTGGCTGGCGCTGCAAAACTTCTTCGGTCAGGTAATCCAGCATAAAATGGTGGCTACCTTTAAAAGCTTCGATAAAAGCGGAAGTATTCTTGCTGCCTTGCATACCCAGCGCTGCCAGTTGTAAACCTGCCACCCAGCCTTCGGTTTTGCCCTCCAGGGTTTCCAACTCCTGCTCGCTCAGTTTCAGGTTCATTACCCGGCTTAAAAAGGTATCCGCTTCCTGGCTATCAAAACGGAGATCAAAGGCCCGAATTTCCTGTAACTCACCGCGTACCCGCATACGCGCAAGGGGGAAAGGCGGATCTGTACGGCTGGTAAGGATAAGATGAACCGTAGCGGGCAATCGTTCGAGCAGATAAGCCATGTCGCGCTGAATAGTCTCATTTTCTATCAAGTGGTAGTCATCCAGCACGATCACTATATGCTGGCTGAGCTTCAGTAGCTTGCCCAGTAAAATTTCAACCGGCGCTTCTGCCTGGCTGTCCATACCCGCCGGTAAGCTTTCCGAATACCCGCATTCGGGCGGCAGAGTTTTGAGGGTTTGGTCCAGGTAACTCCAGAACCGGCCAGGATCGCTATCGCCAGCATCAAGCGAGAACCAGGCTGCCGCCAGGCCGGAACGTTGCAGCCAGCTTGCTATGAGAGTGGTTTTGCCAAAACCGGGCGGCGCGGAAATCAGGGTAAGTTTATATTGAATTACCTGTTCTAGCCGCTGTAGAAGACGAGCGCGCTCTACCAGTTTGGCGCGTGGCACCGGGGTGTGTAGTTTAGTGGTTAACAGGGGTGAAAGAACCGGTGTGGCGGACGAGGTTGCGACAGGCGCACTTGAAGCTTCTTCGCCCGGCGAAATAGAATTTGCATCACTGGAAAGACTCTGGCCGCGTTCCAGCAGCAGGGTGGCGATTTCATTCAGCCTTACCAGGGTTAATTCTTCATCTCGACCCAGGTAGGACTGGTAAAGTTTACCACCGATTTTGCGGTAGGCCCTCCAGTAAGAGCCGCCCCTCTTATGTCCGGCCTGTTCTTTACGGGCAGTAAACGAACCCTTGCTACTGCCATAAGCAAAGCTTGTCGCGCTTTCAAGCCAGTTGTACCAGTCCTGGCTCTCCACGGCTATTTCAACCGGTTGCTCATCTTTAAAATAAGTGAGCGTATTAAAATGGACTGCCGGAGTTGTCTTTGCCATTCCACCCTGACCAACCAAAAGTTACAGGACAACCACTAACAGCCCATTTTAACACGCTATGATTACAAATAGATGATCAATTTAACTTTTTACGCTAACTCCGTTAACAGTAAAGCTGGAAGGCTGGCTGTACTTTCCACCTGTTGTCGAGAATTGGGCTCCGAAGTTTTGCGACCCGCCGTTGGCCCCCAGTTCATCGTTATAGGACATGCTGCTACAGGTAATAATGCTACCGGCTATTTTACAATCGGCGTTCCAACTGGTAGTGAGAGTTTCACCGTAACTCAATTGCCAGCTTACAGACCAGCCTTTAACCGGGCTACTGCCTGTATTGCTGAGGGTAACGGATATATTGTAGCCGGTATCCCAGTGGCCGGGTGCCTCATATTTGACGCCAAACGAGCTACCGCTGACCGGTTGTTGCACGGGCGCCTGCACTGGAGGGACAGGTTGAGATGGATTACCCGGCCCAGCCGGCGGTACCGGGATGGCCGGTCCGTTCAGATGCTTCTCTAAAATGGCCATCTGAGGGCGATCCGTGCCATTCAGGGGTTCCAGCGAATACAGGTAGTTTTGCCAGAGCGGTCCGGCGGCCCAGTAAGTCCAGCCTCGCCAGACATCTCCGTTCTGCTCAACGTAATTCAGCATATCGTCCAGGGCGGCATGGCAGGTAGGATTAGAGGCCGAGCCGAACTCTCCCAGGAAACCCCGTTTATGATTCTGGCGCAGCCATTGCGTAAAGTCCTGTAACCGCTGCGAGCCAATGTTCCCGCTGACGCACTTTTCAAAAGTGCCGGAAGCATCCACGTCCAGATACTGGTGTAGTTCAAAGGCGTAATTGTTAGCCGGGTCGCTGATGCCCAGCATCTGACCGCCGTAGGCCGTACCGTTCCACTTCTGGCTCCAGCTATAAGCGTGGTCGGCGCTACTCCCGGCCACCAGTATCATATTTTTGGCCCCGGTCGCCCGGATTGCGCGGATTGCTGAGTTAGTGCCTGCTACCCATACCTGAGTCTGGATGTTAGTCGGTTCATTCATCAGGCCAAAAATAACCCGGGGATTGTCTTTGTACTGTCCGGCCAGTCTAGACCACAAATCGGCAAAGACTTCAACCGGCACATCCTTGCTCCCTATTAACTGGCCATAATAACGGGCGTAGTTATGCGGGTCGAGAATGACGGTAGCTCCTTTACCGGTCACATAACTGACAAAGCCGTCCAGCAGGTTAAACTGGCCCTGGTCAAAAGCGCCAAATTTGCCCGGCTGCAAGCGCTCCCACAGAAAGGGTAGGCGGAAAGTCTTGAGGCCTTTGCTCATAAAATAGTCTACTTCCGCCTGGGTGGGATACTGGTAATCTACGCCGTAAGTGCCCGGAATGGCGTTTGGCGTAAACTCTGCCCCTGCCAAATTTACCCCGGTCATGAACTGAGGAATAACCTGCGATGGGATGTCATATTTACTGCTGTAGCGCCACTTATAGTAGTGCTGGCCTACGTTACCCATCTCGACCTGAAAAGCGGGTGGATTGGAGGGTGTATAGGTTAAAACGCGCCGTTCAAAGGCCTGGATCAAGACATCTTTGACCTGCCCTGCGACGGTTACTTTAGCCCAATATGGCTCAGATAGAGGCCACCCTACCGCATCGAGCCAGGGAACAGTGGGATGTTCTCCCAGCACCGGTTGGTCCAGTTTGTATTGCCCGTTTTGAAAAACATTGCCATGCTGGTTCATAAAGTACCAGAAGACATCGGCAATATTATGCTTGAGGGTGTTATCGTAGTAGGCGTACTTAGCCAGGCTGCCCAGTTCAGGAGCGGTTCCCACTCTACCGTCCCGATCAATCGTTTCTGCTACGGGTGCTCCAATGCGGGGCGCGGAAGGTTTATCATTATTAAGGCTGGCTACACCGGCAAAGCTGCTGTAGGTCGGGCCGTTATTGTTTGTCGCATCTCCGGCGATGGGAATATCCGAGGCCGGATTTCGTTGAATAAAGGCGGTGTCCCCGGTTGCCAGCTTTCCTGAAATTAACTCCCGCACAAGCAAGCCATTCGTCACCAGTCCGGTTGCCGGGTTGTTAAGCTCCATACGGGCTTTATCAAAATACTGCACCTGCCGGGAACCCCCCGGGCTTTCAGCATACGGTTCGGTTTGTCCTGTCGGGGGGTTAAAGGCTTCCGGGCCCCATAACCAGCTTCGCGCCGGGTTCGCCGTACCCTCTGCTACGGCTTTATCGGCTCGTTCCCATTTCTGGCGGAATGGGTCAATGCTGAAATTGGGTTGGGCCAGGGAAATGGCCGGGAAGATTACACCTAGCGCGAACCAGATTAAAAGCGCCGTAGCAACATAACCAGGGCGTGACTTAACTCCAAATCGCATCGAAGACAACTCCTTGAACTTGTGTCAGGTAGTAACCAGAAAGACTTAATGCGCTTCACTGCGACAACTCTAAAATTGTAAAACAGCTAAACATGATACGGTAGCCGGGTTTGCACCAACAATTACTCTTATTTTAATAAAAAATTAACAAAAAAGAAAGACCTCTGAACGCTTTTTAACCCTTCTTTAAATAAAGAAAAGAGCAAAAGAAAAACCTGGAAAAACAAAAAAGAAATGTTGAGGGGTAAAGGAAAAAATCTGGTAAAAAACAGGTAAATAGTACTCCTGTAAAAGTTGACATGGTAAAAAACAGGTATATAATAATGACTGTAAATCATTCATTTATCATAGGATGAGGTTAAGATGGCAAGGCCGGTAGATCCACAAAAGCGGGTTGACATCCTCACTGCTGCACGTAAGCTTTTTTACGAAAAAGGTTTTAACCAGACCCCTATGTCACAAATTGCCCAGGAAGCGGGTATTGCCAACGGCACAATTTACCTTTATTTCTCCTCAAAAGAGGCCCTGGCCCTGGCTCTATCTGAAGATTTCTTCGCCCGTCTGAAGGCCCTGGTACTGCCTTCAGTTACCACTGCCAGTAATCCTGACGCGATAATGAATGTTGTTCGCGCTACTCTGGACTTTATAAAAGAAGAGCGTGATTTGGTCGCAATCCTTAATATGCCCTGTAGTTTTACTCAGACGCCTGACTCTATGCCGGAGCGCCGCGAATTTTACCAGCAGCTTTCGCAGGTATTTGAGGCCAAAATTGAGCAGGGAATAATCCGCTCCTACAATCCGCAAGTGGTAGCGGAACTGGTAGCGGGCCTGATTGAATGGGTAGCAGAATCTACCCTTGTGCGCGGTTTTGGCAAACTGGAACGCTATGAGGAGACTTTAGTGGCATTTATTCAAAATGCTTTGTTTACTCAGTAGAGGCTTGTAGTTAGATAGGTTGGAATTTTTGGTCAAAAGAAAGAAAGTTAGGACGCATGATGTTAGCTAAAAATCTTCCCGGGGCTCAAACCGCCTCGCGTCTTGATCGCCGAACAGAGACTAAAAGCCGGCAAGTAGTTGGTGGACTGCGATTTGACTGGGTGATGGCTATCCTGGTGGTCTGGTTGATCGGGGGTATCCACGTGGATGGCTGGGCTCACCAGCATGTACCTTCCCTGGAAACCTTTTTTACTCCATGGCACGCTCTCTTTTACTCGGCCTTTGGCGTGATTGCCTGTTTTCTGACCATTAACCTGCTGGTTAATCACTTTAAAAGAGGTTACGCCTGGACTAAAGCTCTGCCTGCCGGTTATGAACTTTCCTTTATTGGGGTAGTTCTTTTTATGTTTGGCGGCGTTGGTGATATGCTCTGGCATACTATCCTGGGCATTGAAGTGAATGTCGAAGCCTTGCTCAGCCCGACTCACCTTTTACTGGCTATCGGTGGTTTTCTGATTGCCAGTGGTCCCTTCCGGGCGGCCTGGAAACGCGCCGGGGGCAGCGGGTTCAGTCTGCCGCAATTGCTGCCTATGCTGCTATCCATAACCATGACTTTCTCGATTTTCACCTTTTTCACCCAGTATGGCCATCCTTTCGGCACTACCTTTGCCGCTAAGGCTCTTTATCCCGGCACCGCGCGTACCCAGGAGTTATATCTTGGCGATGCTATGCTCAGCTACATGTTGCAAAGCGCTATCCTGATGGGTGTAACGCTCCTGCTGATGCGTCGCTGGTCCTTACCTTTCGGCAGCCTGACGGTTCTCTATACCATTAATATCTTCCTGATAGCCTATATGCGCGATTTACATCTGACTACCGGTATCCTGCCGCTGGTGTTAGTCGCCCTGGCAACCGGTCTGGTAGCTGACCTGATGGTGCAATTCTTCAAACCTTCGCCTGCTAATCGCCTTGCCTTCCGCGTTTTTGCCTTCGCTGTACCGGTAGTTCTATACGGCCTCTATTTCCTGGCTTTAGTTGTAGCCGGTGGAGGCATCTGGTGGACTAACCCCACCTGGACCGGATCTATCTTCCTGGGCGCTATCGCCGGGCTGCTCACCAGTTACCTGGTGTTGCCGCCGATTATGCCGAGCGAGAACGGTGTGAACACTAACTGATGGACCTGACCTTGTTGTGTACCGGTAAGCAATGCTTACCGGCAACGCATACATCTACTCGCTAATCTTAACCTGCTATCTGCGAACACCCCGGGCGGCCCTCTTGAGAGCAGCCCGGTTTTTTATTTTCAGGATGCCAGCCACACAACCGCATTGCGCACGTAAGCTTTGATATCGTCGAGCCGTTCAGGGTTGCGCAGGTACTCATCGCCGGGCGCTTCGGAAACAAAACTGGGTGCGCCTTTTGAAACATCCCAGTTATAGTCGGCAAAGTGATGGAAACTGGACTCGGCAATAGCCCGGCCCTGAGTATTGCCTTCCTCATCCTTTTCGTGTTCAAAAGCGACCGACAGGTTAAAAGGTTGCTCCGTTACAATGCTTTTACCCGTCACGAGCACCCGGGCGCTCTGCTCGCCTTCGGGTACTCCCACTCCACCTTCATGAGGATGCGCCGGGAAGTAGTGAATCACACCGGAGCCTCCCCCGCTTTTGCGCATTAGCTCGTGGACCGGTTCTACCGGCGTTACCGTCTGGAAGTCTCCATTGCGGCCCGAATGGAAGTTTGGCCAGGAAATATCGGTAGTGTAAGTATCATCAATCTGATGATGTGCCTCATTCGGGTCCAGATTTTTAGTATGAAAGAAATGCGCAGCGCCCACCCCGCCCAGGGTGCAAATGGAGGAACCCAGGTCCTGATGATCGCGGGTAGCCAGGATGCCGCTACCTCGTTTGCGGAAGTTGGTGATGGCCCGGCACTCCTCGGCGCTAAGACCGTTTCCGGTATCCACCGCAAATAACCACAGTTCATCAAAATCAGAACTATCCAGGTTGCTCAATACAGGGTCGTTACCGTCCGGCCCGTTTTCCCGGTTACGCGCTGTCACCTCACACAGGGGGTGGCCGTTTTCATCTTTCAGCGAAGCAATATAACCGCTTAGCAAGCTAAAGCGTTCTATTCCCCAATCGTCATCAGTGGCCGGAATAGTAGTCTGGAGCAGCACCTTTATTGGATTTGCCATAAATACCTCTTCAGCAGTTCTATTTATATAATTACCTGTACACCGTCTAATTGTTCAGCAGACTGAACAGTTAATTAAAAACAGTATAACAAGCTTAGCAGCAACAAGAAACTATCTTTTTGTCCAGGTTTGTCTAAAAAGTCTGACAATTCTTCGATAACTGCTATAATGAGGTGAATTAGCGTTTCAATTAACCCGGTTATGGCTTAGTAATTGCAGTATTTTCAGCTTTTGGAGAAATTGTAGCTATCAAGGAGTATATGGAATGTACGCAAAAATCATTACCGGTACGCAAAAGCCCCACATGGAAGGCGAAGCTATACGCTGGTTACGCGAGAAATGGGCACCTCTCTTGCAAAAAGCCAACGGCTTTATCAGCTACTATGCTATGGTAGAGCCGCAAACAGATAAAGTAGTCATCATTACCTTCTGGGAAAATCAGGAAGATTTACGCTCTTTTTATCAACGGGAAGATGCCATGAAACTGGCGAAACAGGCTCCCGCTTCATGGTCCAGTGAAAGTACTATCGCGGATTATGCTGTCCGGCTGGCCGTCGACCCTAAAAATATTGATTGCCCGGAAGAAGAGGGCGGACGCGATTAGTTAGCGTGTCCCCCTGGAGCCACTTCGGGTGCCCGGAGTGGTTTTTTATTGCGCCTCAGGGATTGTATAAGCTTTTAATTCGGCTTCGTCCAGTTCGATACCCAACCCGGTTCTGTCTGGCAAAACCATCTTGCCATCTATAACAGCGGGTAAATTTCGCACCAGGCTAGACTCCAGCAGCGGAGCGGTAGCCAGACCACAGGCCAGGCGCGGCTGAGGCAGGGTGGCGGCTAAATGGAGGGAGGCGGCTATGCCCACACCTGAATCGATACTGGTAGTAACTATAGACTTTAGCCCGTTCTGTTCGGCCAGTTCGATAATCCGGCGCGCCGGACGCAATCCTCCCACCACCACCGGTTTGATGACCAGTACTCTGGCTATGCCATGTGTTATGATCCGCCGGGCTGCTTCTAGCCCTGTTACCATCTCATCAGCGGCGATCACGATCGAGGTAGCTTTTTGTACCTGCAACATTCCAGCCTCAGCGTGCGCGGACACCGGTTGTTCCACCAGTTCTATTCCAGCGTCTTCCAGTGCCTGCAAAATCGCGGTTGCCTGGGAGGTACCCCAGGCGCCGTTGGCATCCAGCCTTAACCTGGCCTCAGGGCCAATCGCTCGCCGGACCGCCTTTATCCTGGCGATTTCTTCTTTTGTACCCGGCATCACGCCAACTTTAAGCTTTACACAGCTAAAGCCCTGCCTGATTGCCCTTTGGGATGCTTCTACTGCCGCTTCGGTTTCAGGCGCTCCAACTGTGGCGTTCACCTCTACCGTAGAATCTAGTTTGGTTCCCGGCAAGAGCCACTCGGCCAGTTTGAGACTTTCAGCCTGGGCCAGTAAATCACAGGCTGCCGTATCAAGGCTGCAACAGAGCGCGGCTACTCCCGGTCCGCCTTTGAGCAGCAGGGAGTCCACCAGGTCAAAGAGCGACTTTACTTCCAGGTCATTCAAAGTTGGCAGAATAGCCTTCAATTCCTTCAGGACATCTGAAAGAGTACCCCCGCCAAATTCCGGCAAAGGCGCGGCTTCTCCCAGTCCGACCAGTCCTTCATCCGTGACTAACTGTAGAATCACTCCCTGGCGAGCGGAAAGTACTCCGGCGCCGGTCTTGAAGGCGCCCGCAAAAGGCAGTTGAAAGGGTGTAAAAATAATCTTATTAATTCGCATGCTTAATTCGGCATTTATATCGTTTACAGTTTCTGGTTTTCTTTTTTATCATAGCTATTATAAATCATCACCCTGATGAATTCAGGGAGCAAATAGAAAGCACACTCAATACTTTTTATTCAGTTAATTTAAGTAGAAACCATTTTTACTATATAGACAAAAGTACTAGCCATTGGCCCGTGGTGTACCGGCCTATTGCTCAGTTATACTGTTTTTATACTATTTCTTATCCTTATAAGAATTAATTTGGAGGATTTTCTAGTAATGCTCTTTATTTCATAAAATGCTTAAAACTCTCAAGAACAAAACATTTTACTCTAACTTGATTTCCTAACTTCATCCCTATCCCTATTTCACAGGTCCGCATTACTCGCACAGCGGGCCTTTTTTATTTTAGAATTTTGGCTTATAGACAGGTTAAAGCGGGTGCCTTATAAAGCAAAAAGCCTTTAAGGGTTGACCTGCCAGAAACTAACTGTTTCCTAATTACTCAGGAATTTTACCCGGAAAACCATTATTCAAAACTACGGCTGGTTGGGGCTCTTCATTCACGTAGAGGCGGAAAACATCGGGCCGGGCATAATGACCGGTTACATCAAAGTCGTACTTGCCTCGCGCTATATCAGCTAAATCAAGTTCTGCCGTCAGAATGGCTTCACCCTCGAAATTGGGCCCTGCCAGAATTTGTCCCAGTGGATTAATAATACAGCTACCGCCTCTCGAAAGTATGGTTTCAGGTTCGTTACCGAAGGGCGTTTCGTAATTTGCAGGGTAATCGCTGCGGCGAGCAAACTGGTTAGAGGAAAGTACGAAACAGCGTCCTTCCATGGCAATGTGCTGCATGGTGGGAAGCCAGGTATCCCGGGCATCGGCGGTTGGGGCACAGTAAAGCTGAATACCCTTAGAATACATGGCAGTGCGCAGGAGGGGCATATAGTTCTCCCAGCAAATAACCGCGCCTATTCGACCCAGCGGCGTATCAAAAACCGGCAGGGTTGAACCATCTCCAAAACCCCAGACTAATCGCTCAGAAGCTGTAGGCATTAGCTTGCGATGTTTACCCAGGTAGCGACCTTCCGGCCCAAAGAAAAGGACTGTACAATAGAGCGTACCGCGGTCGCGTTCAATCACCCCTATTACCAGGTGTACTCTATTTTCGGCGGCAATCTGGCCTAACATATCTACGCTTGGTCCGGGTATATCTACACTACTTTCCCAGTACAAACGAAACTGCTCGCGGCCCTCTGCTGTACGCGATCCCACGACAGCGCCAAAACTAAGACCGCGCGGATAGGCCGAAACGAAGGCCTCTGGAAAGACTACCAGTTCTGCGCCTTGCCGGGCAGCATCTGCCGCCAGGTCCCGCACTTTCTCCAGGGTACGTTCACGATCAAAAGAGACCGGGGCGGCCTGTACGACAGCGGCGCGCACTACTTTAGTTTGCTCCTCCATAAAATGCTCCTTTTTATTTAATCATTTGGTTAGTAATGCTTTTGTAAGTAAGGCCGCAGGCTAACCCTATTTTGATACAGTCTTTGCAGAGAAGCAAACCATGACGGCTTGAAAGCCTGATTAGCTTTTTCGGCTGGCATTTGTTATATTGCAAGCCATAGCAAAGGCGCTTACCTACAGGAGAATACTTGAGGAGTGAAGCAATAAGGAGCGTTTGAGTTGAATTTACACGAACTGGAAGAACAGGCCACCCATGAACAGGAGGCACGCACCGTCCTGCACGGACAGCGCCTTGCTTTTATCGGGGGTGGCGTCATGGCCGAAGTAATGATGTCCGGTGTACTGGAGCGCCATTTAACTGAACCCGGTCTAATCAAGGTCAGCCATCCCCGTCCAAAACGGGCCGAAGAGTTAGCCTCCCGGTTAGGCGTCAATGTGACTACCTCAAACAGCGAGGCTGCCCGCGATGCCGACATTGTTATTTTATGCGTGAAACCTCAGCGCCTCAATCCGGTCTTGAATGAACTGGCCGGACAGATTAAACCTCACCAGTTACTGATTTCCATTATCACCGGGACGACTACCGAGACCCTGGCAAGCCGCCTGGACCACCCGGCGGTGGTGCGTGTCATGCCCAATACTCCCGCTCAAATTGGCCATGGCATGTCGGTCTGGACCACCACTCCGGCCGTAACCAGTCACCAGCGCGAGCAGGTCAAGACGCTGCTAGGAGCGCTCGGCAAGGAAATGTGGTTTGAAGAGGAACGCTATATAGATATGGCTACGGCGGTCAGCGGCACCGGTCCGGCCTATGTTTTTCTATTTATGGAAGCGTTAATAGATGCTGCCGTTCACCTGGGCTTTAGCCGTAATGATGCCCGGGAACTGGTTACTGAAACAGTCCTGGGCTCCGTATTGCTCACTCGCGAGTCTCCCAGGCACCCGGCTGAATTGCGTAACATGGTTACTTCGCCTAACGGTACTACTGCGGAAGCCCTCTACGAGCTGGAAAAAGGTTCCCTCCGAACTATTCTTTCTAAAGCAGTTCACGCGGCTTACCAGAAAACCAGTGTCTTGAGCAGCATGACCGATAAAAAATAATTACTTTCACTTTCTACTCTGCGCTGTGACTGATAATATAAAAAGGCGCTACCTGTAAAGTAGCGTCTTTCGGCTCTAAAGGTAACTTGAGGGTTTAAGCGGCAGATTTAAGTACTTGGGCAAACGCATGTGCAGGTACCGGGGGACTGTAAAGATAACCTTGAATCTCTTCACATTCAACCCCTTCCAGAAACTCGGCTTGAATTTCAGTTTCGACTCCTTCCGCTACCACTCCCAGCCCGTGAATATGGGCAAGTGTAGTAATCGCTCTGATAATCGCTCTTTCGTTAGTGGTTTTTTCGACTATGTGACTGACAAAGGAGCGGTCAATTTTTAAGGTGTGAATCGGCAGGCGTTGCAGGTAGCTGAGTGATGAGTAGCCGGTTCCGAAATCATCCATAGCCAGGCGTACTCCCAGTTCGCGCAGGCGCTTTAACTTGGTAATAGTATCGAGTGTATCGTGTAGAAAAAGATTCTCACCCAGTTCCAGTTCTAGCTTCGCCGCAGCCAGGCCACTTTCGGCCAAAGCTTGCTGAACCACTTCTATAAAGTCACTTTGCTCGAATTGAAGGACCGAAATATTAACTGCCAGGCGCAGACCGGCATAACCGCTCATTTGCCACTGGCGAACCTGGCGGCAGGCTTCGCGTAAGACCCATGCGCCAATGGAGAAAATCAAACCGCTCTCTTCTGCTATTGGAATAAACTCTGCCGGAGATATTAAACCAAAGACAGGATGTTTCCAGCGTAATAAAGCTTCAACCCCTGTTACCCTTTTATCTTTCAACTGCACCAGCGGCTGGTAGTAAATCTCCAACTCCCTTTTTTCGAGAGCTTTGTGCAAATCGTTTTCGAGCTTCCAGCGGCGTAATCCTTCTTCATTCATTTCAGATGAGAAAAGCTGGTAGGTGTTGCGTCCATTTTCTTTGGCCCGGTACATAGCCACATCTGCTTTACGCAGTAAATCAGCTACACTATCTCCATCGACAGGATAAAGGCTAATGCCAACACTGGCAGTGACGAAAAGCTCATACTCACGCACCATAAAGGGTTTTTGTAAAACTTTTACAAGCTTCTGGGCCACGCCGATGGCTTCCTGGTGATCTTTGATATTCTGGACCAGTACGGTAAATTCGTCACCGCCCCGGCGCGCCACTATGTCTTGTTCGTCCAGACAACTTACAAGCCGTGCTGCTACCTGTTGTAACAAACTATCTCCTACCGAATGGCCCAGGGTATCATTAATTAACTTAAATCGGTCCAGATCAACGAAGAAAACTGCCAGCCCGCTTTTGTCAGGTCCTTTACTCGAATATACACTGAAAGACTTTTTCAACTGGTCTTCAAAAAACACCCGGTTTGGCAAACCTGTAAGAGCATCGTAGTAGGCCTGCCGTAGCAGTTGATCGGACAGGCGGCGTTGTTCAATCGCTATTGCGGCAAGTTTACGGGCCATTTCGCCCACTTCCAGTTCATGCTCGCCTAAATTTCTGGCCTCAGGGTGATAGCTGGAAAGAATACCGAGTACTTCGCCTGTCCTTGAGATAACCGGGACTGAATAGCAGGATTTAAAGCCGTGCTGTAAGGCCAGTTCGCGTAAGTTTTTCCAGCGAATTTCGGCTACTGGGCCACTGGTTAAATCCGGTTCGGTTTCGCCGGTTTCGCCTAAACTCAAGTCAGCTAATTCTGTTACCGGTTTCTGTTCAAATTCTTCAATTGAGCTTTTAAAGCTTTGTGATAAATTACCGCTGACGATGTTGTGTAACCGTCCTTCTCGAAAAACATGGGCTATACAAACAGAACCTTCGCATTGGCGCTCGATCATTAAGACAATTTGCTTGAGAATCAAAGACAAAGGGGCGTTGCGGATAACCATTTCCAGGACTCTGTTACGATCTCCTTCCAGGGTTTCTGCATATTTACGAGCGGTAATATCATTTAGAGTGCCGGATAACCCGTTTATCACTCCACCGGTTTCAGTGGTTAGACTAACTCGACCTTCCATCCAGCGATAATTACCATCTTTTGTAAGATAGCGTATGGTAAAGCGCTCATCCCGCTTTTTGTTCTTGATCAGTTTCTTCCAGATTTGAGTCAATCTAGGCTGATCCTCGGGATGGATATATTGAAAAAAGCTTTGATGCAAGGACTCTTCCAGGCTAAACCCCGTACTTTCACTCCAGGCCGGATTAAGGAAAGTAAAGTTACCCTGTGTATCGGTTTGAAAGACCACTTCTTTGAGATTGTTTATTACGGAACGATACTTTTTTTCACTTTCTTTTAGCTGCTCTTCGGCTCGGAAACGTTCGGTAACATCCGTCTGAATACCTACAAAATTACTGATTTCGCCGGCGGAATTGAAAACCGGAGCGATATGCAGTTCGTTCCAGAAAAGCGTTCCATCCTTGCGATAGTTTCTAAGGACTACAGTACATTCACGCCCTTCGGCTATCGCAGCGCGCATTATGGCCAATCCGGGCTGGTCGCGATCTTTGTTTTGAAAAACGCGGCAGTTCTTTCCGTAAATTTCTTCAGTAGTATAACCCGTAATACGTTCAAAAGTGGGGTTGACATAAATAACGGGATTATCAGGCTGGCTGGGATCGCTAATGATAATACCGTTGCTGCTGGATACTATGGCCCGTTCGAACATTCGAGAGCGTTCCAGGGTCAGGTTATGCTCCTGACTGACAACAGTTAAAGCCTGCTCAAGCTGGGTTAACTTACGAACGAGCAATCCCGCTTCTACCCGGTCTCCTAGCCTGGCGGCAAGGGCTACAAATTGTTCTAGCTGTTCAACGCTAACCTCACAATGCTGCGTACCGGCGACTATAAGTAATGTCCGCGCCGGAAACAGTGGAGAGACCAGGGGAGCTACGCCGAAAAAGCGTAGTTTGGTTCCTTTAGAAGCCGGGTCTTTTTCTGCTTGCCAGTTTTCGATTGAACTATTGGAAAGTAAAAAAGGTCTGTTATATGATAAGGATATCTCAAAAGGTAGTTTACCGGTTTGTAAGGCTTCTACCCACCATTTTTCGCCGTAACAACCTTTCGTACGTATACCCTGTTTATCGGTGCTAACTACTGCCGAAAACTCTACTTTGAGCAAGGTTGCTGCTGCGCTTGCAATATGGTTAAACTCCGAAACATCATTGGCTTTCGCGCTAAATTCATTCTCCCAAAACGGTACAGGCTGTGACGTAGCTGATTCCAGAGTCAGTTGAGTCGAGGACATATACTCCTGCTTTCAATTATGTTATTACCGTACAGACATACAGACTTTATTAGTAAAGTGACTACCCATTTAGAATTACCTCTAATATTTGATAGCCGAAATTAATCGAGCTTGTATAGATATTTTTAACATACACTTGACTGAATAGTATTAAGAATGGGAAAAGTATATAGATAGTTTAAGTTTTGCCGATTGTATCCGAATAATAGATACTGGTGAAATAATAATATTTTTATAAAAGACGGGGCTTAAAACATTAATATCATCAATTCCAGCTTTGAGGTTACTTTAGTTATCCGGCTAACCTTAAAATAGGTGATAAGCGAAAGGCATAAAAAAGGAGCAATTAAGCTCCTTTTTGATTCTTATAAAAATTACTTCTTTTTCTTTTTAGGTGGTCGCGGCGCACCTCCACCGGTGCCTGCCCTGGCCGGAACCGCTCCTACCGGTTTGGCCCCATTGGGATTCGGGCGAGCCCCTTTTTTAAAGTCCGCCAGCGGGTCGCGGGGAGCCTGCACCATTTTTTTAGAGCCGCCACCCATGCCCGGCATCATACCGGTTGGGCCGCCCATGGCGCTACCGAGCATGGAACCCATATTGGCCATGTTCATTCCGCCGCCTTTGCTCATACCCTGCATCATCTGGCGCATGACCTTGAATTGTTGCAGCAGTTCGTTTACATCGGCCACGCTGGTACCGCTACCGGTAGCAATACGCCGTCGCCGGCTGGCATTGATGATCTCCGGCTCAGCACGTTCCTTTCTGGTCATAGAGAGAATGATTGCTTCAGTACGGCGCAACTGAGCTTCCGCTTCGGGGGTTTCAAGGGCGTTGCGCAGTTCCTTCATTTGCTTGCCCATACCGGGAAGCATACCAAGCAAACTACCTAACGGGCCCATTTTGCGGATGCTCTTCATCTGCTTCAGGAAGTCGTCCAGGTCGAACTTCCCTTTCTTCATCTTTTCCTGAAGCTTTTCCGCTTCCTCGGCATCATAAGCCGCCTGGGCGCGTTCAATCAGGGTCAGAATATCGCCCATGCCCAGGATACGCTGGGCGATACGGTCGGGATAGAACTGTTCCAGGGCATCCAGTTTTTCGCCAACGCCCATGTACTTGATCGGTACACCGGTAACGGCCCGAACGGACATGGCCGAACCACCACGCGCGTCGCCGTCCATCTTGGTAACGATCAAACCGGTGATGCCTACCCGGTTGTTGAACTCCATCGCGACATTGACCGATTCCTGACCGGTCATGGCATCTACTACCAGCAGGATTTCGTGAGGCCCGACATTGCCCTTTAGTTGCTGTAACTCCTGCATCAACGGCTCGTCAATTTGCAGACGACCGGCGGTGTCAATAATGACGACAGTATTATTATTCTTTTTGGCCTGCGCGATAGCGTGTTGCGCGATTAGCGGCGGGGCTACCTGGTTACCTTCGCTATAGACTGGAATATCAAGCTGGCGACCAAGCGTCTGCAACTGGTCAATAGCGGCAGGGCGGTAAATATCGCAGGCTACCAGCAAGGGGCGGTGCTTTTGACCGCGCAAATGCAAGGCCAGTTTACCGGCGGTGGTAGTTTTACCAGACCCCTGTAAGCCCACCATCATAATGATGGTAGGGGGCGGCGATACAATGTTAAGCCTGGTGGTATTCTCGTCTTCACCACCGAGTAACTCAACCAGTTTATCGTTTACGATTTTAATTACCTGCTGGCCGGGCGTCAGGCTGGTCATAATCTGAGCGCCCAGAGCCTCTTCGGTAACATCGTTTACAAACTCTTCGGCAACGATGGTGTTGACGTCAGCTTCTAAGAGCGCCCGCCGCACCTCAACCATTGCTTTACGAATATCATCTTCGGTAAGTTTGCCGCGCCCTGTCAGGCCTCTAAAAGTGGTTTCTAACCGTTCAGAAAGTGTCTCAAACATTGAATCTCTGTTCCTATCTCAAAAATGAATCGAAAAACAAAAGGTTTGAATTGATAGGGGTTGGAGGTTGAAAAGCTTTCTCCTCCGGCTAGAAACGCCCTGTACCCCTCTAAATCCGGCCTTAACGACGCTGGAAAAGCGCGTTGACGTAAGTTTCAGGTTCAAACTCGGCGAAATCCGGCACTTTTTCACCGGTGCCAATATACTTGATCGGAATCTTCATGTCGTGAACAATGGCGAAGGCGATGCCGCCTTTTGCCGTACCATCCAGTTTGGTCAGGATAATGCCGTCAATACCAACCGCGTTGGTGAAATGCTTGGCCTGTGAAAGACCGTTCTGCCCGGTATTGGCGTCCAGTACCAGTAAGATTTCATTCGGCGCCCCGGTCTGCGCTTTCTCGACCGTACGCTCTATTTTCTTCATCTCGCCCATCAGGTTGAAGTTAGATTGCAGCCGCCCGGCAGTATCTATGATGGCGATATCGAAGTCGTTTTCCTGGGCGTACTTAACCGTATCAAAAGCGACTGAAGCTGGGTCGGAACCCTCCGGCCTGGCAATGACCGGGGCGTTGATCCGTTCGCCCCATAATTTTAACTGGTCAATCGCGCCTGCGCGGAAGGTATCGGCAGCCCCCAGCACTACTTTAGCGCCTCCGCTCTGATACCAGGCTGCCAGCTTGGCAATTGAAGTAGTCTTGCCGCTACCGTTAACTCCCACTACCATTATAACGTAAGGCACTTTCTGGCCATCATTGGTTACTTTGGGTAATGCGGTGGGTGGTGGCGGGGCCTGTCCTTTGAGCTGTTTTTGTTGTTGTTTTTCCTGCTGGCGGCGTTCCCATTCGCGGTCGCGAGCTTCTTTTTCATGGGCGGCGGCAACGCTGGCGGTAGCTTTATTCTGTACATCGCCCAGCACTCTAACCATTTCCTGGCGGAAAATAGTTTCCACTTCTCGGCTGCGCCGGGTACGTTCATCCAGGGTGCGGCGCTGGCTCGCTTCGATCAGGGCCTCAGTCAGGTTAAAGCCGATATCCGCCTGCAACAGAAGCCTTTCAAGACTATCCCAGAATTCGTCTGTTATATCATCAACATCAAAAAGTTTGCCGATTTGCCCAAATATACCGCTTTCGCTGCGAGTTTTCTCTAAAGCTTGTTCTGTTTTTTCTTCTACTACTTTTTCGGCCTCTTTGTTTCGCCGGAAAAATTTAAACACAAGTCCTCCAGTAGGCCATTTATTCGCTTAAACCATAATTATACAGCCTTTATTTTAACACAAAGACCGGGCAATAGCTAACCCCAGAGAGTAAACCTACCTTGCAAGCCCCTTGAAAAATGGTACAATAGAACAGCAAAACGAGGACAAGGAAGGTTGTAAATAAAGGTCAAATATGCCGAAGCAGCCAGTGGAGCGAAGGCGTAAGCGTAATCAAACTGCCCGACAACCCACTAATTCTGACCAGTTCAAATCAAACTCCAGACCGGCTTCTAATAGTTCTGCTAACCCTCTTCTTGATCAAATAGAGGCGCTTAACAGTAAATTTGAAATGCCTGCCTCAAAAAGTTCGGATTTTTTCAAATCAAACCGGCGAGCTTATGACCTGGACCGCCTGACTCGTTCGCCCCTGGTTCCCGGCGCTCTTCGCTTTATGAGCCAGCATCTTATGTTGCGCGGCATAGCGCTGGGCACTCTACTTTTTAGCTTTATCGGTGCGCTGGCGGTTTGTTCGCAGCTTTCGCTGCTTAAACTCATGGTTTATGGCGCTCTGCTGGGTACTTTCGCGCTGGCCCTCATTTACAGTTCTGAAGAACACGCCCCCGAAAATGGGCCGCTTATTTCTTTGCTTGCGGTCGGTATTGAAACCATTGTGACGGTCCTTGGAATTGTAGTCATGGGATTTAGCGCTCCCATGTATTTTACGATTCTACCTTTTTATATAGTAGTCGGTCACATTCAGGCGGCTTTTCCTACGCGCGCTGCGCTCGGGCTAACCGCCCTGGTCTGGCTTGGATTCCTGGGGGTAATGCTTTCCAGTGATGAGCCGGTAATCAAAAGCGCCTTCATTGTAATGCTTTTGATGCTAAGCATCCCCTTTTTCATGGTCACGCTGGTGGTTCGCTTTGTGGTACGTGAGGGAGAACAACGCCAGCGCCTGGTAGAAGCCCTGGAAGAACTTACGATATCGGAGGAACGCTACAGGCAAGTTACCGACCGCGCTAATGATGCTATTTACATCGTCAATTCTTCCGGTAACTTTACTTTTGTAAACCATAAGCTGACCGAGATTGTCGGGTACACCGAAGATGAGTTACTGGGCAGGCATTTTACAGATGTGCTGCGACCAGAAAACCGCCAGGTAGTGGCTAACGCCTTGCGAGAAGCAGCCCAGCCCGCCGCTATTTCCAAGTCCTCAAATCGTAAACAGTCCTCAAATCCAACTACTATCTCTTTAGAAGTGATTCGTAAAGATGGCCAGCAAGCCTTGCTCGAAGTGACAGTCGCAGCCTTAACCAATTCCCAGGGTAAATTGACCGGTTGGGTCGGTATTGCGCGTGATGTTACCGAGCGCACCAGGATGCGCGAGCAGGTTGAACGGCGGAACCGCGATCTTACGGCGCTCAATGCCGTTATCAGCACTGCCGGGCAATCGCTGGAACTGGATAAACTGCTAAACGATGTAGTGACTACCCTGGTAAATGTTTTACGGGCCGATGTCGCCGGTATTACTTTAATCGAGGAAGAAACCCGCCTTCTAAAGGTAGGCGCCTATAAGGGTCTGAGCGATACTGTCGTACGTGCCGTTACCAACGCCTCGATTGAAGAGAGTGAGAGTCTTACCCGTGAAGTTGCTACCACCGGCAAGCCTATCCTGATTGAGGATATGACCCAGGATTTAAGGGTTAGAGCTATGGCCGGAAGCGCTGTCCAGGCGATGGGTTTGCATTCTTTTGCCGCCGCGCCTTTGAAAGCTCGCGACAAACTACTGGGAGTAGTAAGCCTGATCAGCCATAGCGCCGGGGCTTTTCACAAAGATGATCTCGATCTGCTGGTATCTATCGGGCAGAGTCTCGCCGTAGCTATCGAAAATGCTCGTCTCTACGGCACTTCGCTCAACCAGGTTCGTGAAATGACCTGCCTGGCTGAAATTGCTCGGGCTATTAACCTTTCAGAATCGCTTGACCAGACCTTAACCAATATCGCTAACAGCATCAGCGCTATTCTGGGCTACAAAGCCTGCGCGGTTTCCCTGGTTGACCGTGACGAACTGTTTATAAGGTCGTATGGCGCCGCCGGTATGCCTGCCGGTTTTCTTGATCGCATTAACCAGTTAGCGCAGGATAGCAGCCTTACCAGGGAAGAACTGTTGAAGCTGCCTCTATTCCGCTCCCTGGATGCCGAGGGACCGGTGGTTTATCAGATTTCAGTTATGGACGGTAACCTGACCATGATCTCGCAACTGGCAGTAGCCCAGAACTGGAGCACGGTCCTGACTGTGCCTTTCCATATTCAGGGGCAGCCTAAAGGGGTTATCAGTTGTTACAGTGTTGATTCCACTCCCCCTCCCGACTCTGAACTGCGTCTGCTCATGACGATTGCCAATCAGACCAGCCTGGCAGTCCAGAACGCTGAATTATTCCGAGAACAACAACGCAGAGCGGATCAGTTACGCGCCGTGGGTGAAATCGGGCGCAAAATCGGTTCCATTCTCAGCATGGATGAACTCCTGCCATTCATAACCGGCCTGCTCCAGCAAACCTTTGATTATTATATCGTAAGCATTTTGCTGATAGACCCGGACAGACCCCGCGAAATGATTTTGCAGGCTTCTCACTGCTGGAATCCTAAAATGGTTACCCTCGGCACGCGTATGAATATCGATACGCACGATAGCCTGGTAGCCTGGGTAGCGAATCACGGAGAGCCCGCCATAATTCCTAACGTTTCACTCGAACCGCGTTATGCCGAATATGGCGAACCGGGCCTGGTCAAATCCGAAATGGTTGTGCCGATCAAGCGCGGCCAGCAGGTAATCGGGGTCATAGATGTTGCCAGCACTCTGCTTAACGGTTTTGATGACACAGACCTGGCTACCATGCAAGCGTTAGCCGAGCAAGTCAGCATCGCCCTGGAGAATGCCCGGCTTTATACCCAGGTGAATCGCGTGGTTATCCAGTTGACTAACGCTAATGTTGAACTGGAAGAAGCTACACGCCATAAGAGTGAGTTCCTGGCCAACATGAGTCATGAACTGCGTACTCCTCTCAATGCTATTATTGGTTTTAGTGAAGTGTTGCTGGATGAACTTTTTGGCGGCCTGAATGATAAACAGAAGCGCTACGCCAATAATATTCTCACCAGCGGTCGCCATCTGTTAACCCTGGTTAACGATGTGCTTGACCTGGCAAAGGTAGAGGCCGGTCGCATGGAGCTTTACCCCGAAGATTTCAATCCTGATGAAGCTATTCAGGACGTAGAGTCTATCATTTCGGTAAGCGCCAACAAAAAAGGCCTGATCGTTCAAAATCGCTTCGAGGCTAAACTGGC
The DNA here is from genome assembly GCA_036261665.1 of Chloroflexia bacterium. Classification (GTDB taxonomy): domain Bacteria; phylum Chloroflexota; class Chloroflexia; order Chloroheliales; family Chloroheliaceae; genus 54-19. The sequence continues at coordinate 149,758 of DATAKM010000085.1, read as the reverse complement.
CAGCGTAAAAGCCGATAAGAGCAAGTTCAAGCAGGTGCTTTACAACCTGCTTTCCAACGCTGTAAAGTTTACCCCTGAGAGCGGTAAAATTTTAGTAGGCAATCATCTTCATACCGAAAATGGCCAGGATTACCTGGCTATCTGGGTTAAGGATACCGGCATTGGCATTCGGCGTGAGGATCACCTGCGCATTTTCGAGGAATTTCGCCAGGTAGATAGCAGTTATTCCCGGCAACACCAGGGAACCGGGCTTGGCCTGGCTCTTAGCAAACGGCTGATAGAACTGCACGGAGGACGTATCTGGGTCGAAAGCGAACCGGGTGTTGGCAGTATCTTTACTTTTATACTACCGCTTAATCCCGTCACTGCTCAAACAGCCGTTATCTCACCTGCTCCGGCAGAGCCAATTGATCGCTTACTGGAAGCGCAAGTTCAGAATCGCCTGGAAAAACAGTTGCGTAGCGGAACCGGCCCGCTGGATTCTGATAAAATTACTCAGACCGAGCTTGCTAATTCTAATGGAGTTTTTTCGTCTGACCGGAGACCGGAACCGGCAGGGCCGCTGGTTCTGGTAGTTGAAGATGACGACCGAGCGGCTGAAATTTTGATGCTTTACCTGCAAGAAGGGGGCTACCGGGTAGCACGGGCTCGCAACGGCAGCGAAGCGGTCGAAAAAGCGAATGAGTTAAAACCGCGCCCTTCCCTGATCACCCTGGATGTATTGTTACCGGGTGTCAGCGGCTGGGAGATTTTACGGAATCTTAAAGCGCATCAAAAGACGCGTTCTATTCCGGTTCTGGTTATCACCCTGGCCAATGATCTCAAAGAGGCTTACGCCGCGGGAGCCTTCGGAGTCATTCCCAAGCCTGTCACCAGGGAAGTACTGCTCGATATGGTATCACAGGCTTTAGCGGAGAAAGTTTTTACTCCTTAGCCCGGTGCTGCCAGTATACAAATTCTGATTCTAATAATAAAATAAAGAATGGCCGTCTAGCGAAGAGCTGTGAGAGGAAGCTCGTCTTGCTACCCGGCCATTTTGTTAAAGGAGAGATTGTAAAGAAAAGGGTTTTCTTTATAAAGAATACTTATAAAAATACTTTTTAGAATTCCCAACTCTATCAGGATTAATTCAAACCTGCTAAGGGGTCAGGCGGCTACCTCGCTGGCTTCCGGTTCATAAGCCTCCCGGATGGCCGCCGTAACACTGTGCACTCCTTTAATGATTTCTACCAGTTGAGGTGGCGTAATGGATTGAGCGCCATCGCAAAGGGCCTGTTCGGGATGCGGGTGGCACTCCACCATAATACCGCCGGCGCCTAAAGCTGCTGCGGCCAGGGCCAAAGGTGGAACCAGGCTGCGTTTGCCGGTCGCGTGGCTGGGATCTACAATGATGGGCAGGTGGGTCTTTTCTTGAAGAGCAGCTACACCGCCCAGGTCCAGGCAGTTGCGGGTGGAGGGGTCAAAGCTTTTAATGCCGCGTTCGCACAATATAACCTGATCGTTGCCGGTTGCCAGGATATACTCCGCCGCCATCAGCCATTCGTCCAGGGTAGCGGACGGACCGCGCTTGAGCAATACCGGTTTCCCGGCCAACCCGGCTTCTCGCAAGAGGGGAAAATTTTGCATATTACGCGCGCCAATTTGTAAGATATCGGCATATTCGGCTACGGCACTGACATAAGCCGGTTCCATTACTTCGGTAACGGTCGGAATATTGTAAAGCTGGCTGGCTCTTTGCAGGAGTTTGAGCCCTTCGACGCCCATTCCCTGGAAACTGTAGGGAGAGGTGCGCGGCTTAAAAGCGCCGCCGCGTAGAATATTAGCGCCGGCCTGTTTCACAGCCGCCGCAGTTTTCATTAATTGTTCTTCGCTCTCAATAGTGCACGGCCCGGCTATTACTATAAATTCATTAGCTCCTACCCGCACCTGTGAGGGAACTTGCCCAACCTCCACTACTGTCGGCTCGGCTTTGTATGCGCTGCTGGCCAGTTTGTAAGCCGTTTTAATGTCCAGTACTTTCTCGATGGCCGGGCAACTGTCGTGCAAGCGAGTCTGTAAATCCAGGGATAATGACTTATCCAGGCAAATTACCTGCCTCCCGTGACTTCTGGCCGGGTAGGCCGTAATACTGAGGCTTTCAAGTTTGGCAGCGACCTTTTCAACATCCTGCTCGTTTGCATCCGCATGTAAAATTATCAGCATTTCAGGTTCCTCTCACTTACCTTCTTTGTTACATATTATACATATAAAACGTACAAAACGCGTTAAAAAAACTATTAAAGTTTTCCCGAAATCCTTTTTTTGCCATAAGTTCGCTCTATAGCAGCTATAGACTTCAGGATTAGCCCGGCTACTTTGCCAGGGTAGTGGCGCAAACTTCAGTGGTTGCTATCGCTAACAAACAAAAAAGCAGAGGTTTTTTCCTCTGCTTCTCCGGTCCCAGGTTTGTTTTGGTTACTTAATCAGAAGTAGCCCACCGTGGAACCGGAGGGGCTAAAGTACCAAAACCAGCTATTCAATTGGCAGCCATGGTTGGCTGATAAGATATAAGCTTTTGCTGCTGCCAGGTTCATTTCTAAAATTCCTGAGTTAAATTATCAATACTGCGCACTTTTTAAGCGAGTATGTATTATTTATAACATAGACCTTATTTTTTGTCCAGACCCAATTATAAAATATTGATGGCCCTGGCGACCAGCACCCCGATGACCACCAGTGAAATCGAAGATTGAAGCATCATGAGCACTTTTGCCCGGCGAGTCAGAACAGCGGTATCGGTGGGGCTGAAAGCGGTGCTGGTATTAAAGGCCAGGAAAAGATAGTCAATAAATTCCGGCGACCATTTTTCACCGCCAGGGCCACCAGGAACCATCTGGGGAAAGAGAAAATCCCCGGTAACGTGGCGTTCTTTATGCCGGAGCGCCGGGCCACCGCCGTCAATTTCCCAGTACCAGCTTGCAAAAATGATCACATTGCTAAGCCAGATAAGCATGGCATCTCGCAATAAAACAACCGCGCCGCGAGTATGCGCGGGCAAGGAAAGCACCAGGTTTATAACGCTTCCAATAATAAAAAGGGTAAAGAGAGTAATGCCGGTTAGCGCTATGACCCTGGTTGTATCATGCATGCCCATAGTGCGGGTAATAACCAGGGGGATAAGCACCAGCGGAATAACCGGTAAGAGAATCCAGCTTGGACCGACGGTTAAACTTTCAGGTAGCAGTGCGTATATAATTGCCAGCAAAATGAGGGCTACAGAAAGCGGCCAGCGCGCTTTGCCAATCTCCGCTTCTAGCCCCGGTTTATCCGGAAAAATTCTTTCGCTATTCCCGGAAATATTTTTACCTGCCTGATCGCTCGTAATTTACCTCACTTTTTATTTACTTCTCTCAATCTAAAGAGAGCCGGTGGTGTTACCCACCGGCTCTCAGAATTTACAAATGACTATTGTTATTTTACAGCCAGTTTCGAAACGTTGTCCAGGGCAATTTGTTGCATTTGTTTGGCGGCCTGTGACGGGTTGAGCGTTCCGGCAACCACGCTTTCCAGTTCGGGCCGGAGAGCGTCCCACACTCCACGCATCTCAAGTGCGGAGGGCTGAGCTTTCCCCACTTCTAATTGTTGAAACAGACCGTTCCAGATAGGATTCTTCGTAACCGCGTCACTGCTGAGGAAGCTTTTAGTGGCCGGCAGTAACATTGCTTTGCTCAGAATTGTGGCCTGCTGCTCGGGCTTTGCCATCCATTGCAGAAAATCTTTGGCTGCATTCAGGTGATCACCGCTGCTATTAGCCCCGATAAAGAAGCTTTTGCTGTCACTGAAAGGCACAGGGTAGTTGCCGGTGCTATTTATTTTTGGCAGCGGCGCTACTCCCAGGTCCAGCTTTGAATCGCTGCTGTTAGAACTGATGGCTGTAGCATACTGCGAGATAAGACCATCATCACCTATATAGATTCCCAGGCGACCATCTCGGAAAGCATAATCAATCTGATTATCTTTTAGGCGCGACTCGGCTCGCACCGTTTTGTCTTTTAACAACTGCTGAATGTAGGCGAGAGTAGCCGTCATTTGAGAAGTATCCAGGGTAGGCTTATTCTGGCTGTCCAGCACTGCGCCGCCAAAGCCGCCCAGCATAGCAGTTAGAAAATAAGGCTCATTTACCTCAAGAGCCAGGCCAATTTGTTTGTTCTTGGCATTGTACAATGGTTGCACTACCTTACCCAGTTCATCCCAGGTCTGCGGAGCATCCGGCACCAGCTTTTTGTTGTAAAGCATTACCGGGGTGCCGCTGTAGGTGAAAGGGATGCCCCACTGATTGCCATTTAAATTTGAGGCATTCAACGCGTTAGCCGCAAAGCTATCTAAAAAGGTTTTGTCAAAAAGCTTGTCGGCGGACTGAAGCGCTTTGCTGCCATTAAAATCAGTTACGTAATCGCCAGAAGCCAGGATAAGATCAGGTAATTTACCGCTAGCGGCGGCACTGTCTACCGTATCGCTGATTTCAGCAGGGTCATAGTGGAGTGAAGTTACTTTTACTCCGGGATAAGCTTTGCCAAAAGCTGTAACAAGCTCTTTGAGCGCGGTGCTCTGACTGTCCGGTAAGGCCTCCCAGATCACGAGGGTAGTTTTAAGATTAGGGTCAAGCAAAGCTACCGGGGCAGGGGTGCTGCTTGCCGCTGTCGGAACCTGTCCGGCAGGTGTAAAGTTAGGTTCGGCGCTGGAAGTGGCGCTCCCGGTCACGGTTCCACCGGCCTGGTTTGGGGATGTTACTACAGTAGTTCCACTGGCAGGTGTACTGGTAGCGTTTTCGCCTCCGCAGGCTACCAACGACAGACTCAAGAGGAAGACACCCAGCAACAGGGCGTTAGGGCGCACCCATTTTCGCAATCTAAAATTAGTTCTCATTTTCTAGTGCTCCTGCCTTTCCTACTTGATAAAATCCAGGGTTGGAAAGTCGCCGCCTACTACCGGTTGCGGGTCGGTACCGAGCCAGTTCTTGAGAACTGTACCGTAGACAGACCGGAAGTCCTGGTTGACCTTCATGTTGCCGTTGTCGAGATCTGTTAACGAGGGTTGTTGCCCGTACAGGCCCGGTTTCAGCACATTCTTGCCGCCCAGGATAAACATCGGCGCGGCGCTACCGTGGTCGGTGCCGTGGCTGCCATTTTCGGCTACCCGGCGTCCAAATTCGCTGAAAGTCATCGTCAGGACTGAGTCGGCCAGGTTATGCGCTTCCAGGTCTTTGTAGAAAGCTCCTAAAGCTTCGCTCATGGTCTGGAGTTGCCGGTTATGTACAGTCAGCTCATTAAAGTGGGTATCAAAGCTGCCATCGGTCGAAACATAGAAGATACGGGCGCCGTAATCGGAGTTAAGCAGTTGCGCTATATTCTTAAGCCGGTCGGCAAAGGGCGACTTAGGGTAGGTGACAGCCGGTTTGTAGTTGCTGGCAATCTTTTCCAGCAAGTCGCTGGCGTTCAGGGCATCCAGGGCTGTTTTGTTAATATAGTCCGCAATGTCATTCTGGCCGGCGATGCCGTAGATTTTCCGCGCCACTGCCAGTTGGCTCTCGCGGTCATTGGCAGCTCCCTTGAACTGGAACTGGGCTATTCCTCCATAAGACAGGACTACCGTTTTCTGTGTCCAGAAAGCCAGGGGAGCGCCACCGCCCTGCCCGGTATTGCCAATAGTCATGCCCAGCTTTGTCAGGGCATCTTTGTTTCCAGCTTTATCTTCGGCTTCCAGGAGGCGACCCAGCCAGCCACCCGTAGCCGGTCCATCCGGTTGGGCTGATTGCCAGATTTCCATTGAACGGAAGTGACTATAGTTGGGATTCGGATAGCCTACGCCCTGAACTACCGCCATCTGGCCGTTGTCATAGAGTTGCTTTAAGTCTTTTAACGATGAGTTGAGAGCTACTGCCTCATTTAGCTTCAAAATAGCCTCATCTTTAAGGCCAAGAGTGGGGCGGACGTTGTAATAAGCGCTATCCGCAAAAGGTACTACCGTATTCAGACCATCATTGCCGCCCGTCATCTGTACTACTACCAGGGCGCGTTTGCCCTGCGCCAGGTTAGTACTGGAGGCAGTCACAGTTTGAGCCAGAAAAGCGGGAGCCATCGTACCGACCATGGTCATCAAGCCACAAGTTTTACAAAAATTCCTGCGCGAAATCATTCTTTTGACCCCTATTTCAACATATAATCAGGAGTTGACATAATAAGATGAAGGGTGCCTCGCACCTTTGTATCCAGTTGTTTCCCGGCCGGTTTGTTAGCGGCGGCCGCCAGTAGATCGGTGGGCTTAAAGTTATTACCCCCGAGATAGTCGCTCAGTGCCGTTTTAACATCAGGGTGGGCCTGACCATCCAGCAAAATTGCAGCGAATTTATCTACCAGCTTTGCGGCTGTATTGGGAGGCTGGCTGTTGTTATCACTGATACCCAGCAAACTATAGGGGTCGTACTGGTAGTTCTGGTTGCGGCTGGTCGCCAGCACGTTAGCCGCGTTAATCCGGTCGAAGAAGTAGGAACTGTTAATCCAGCTTTTGCCGCCATCCCAACCTTTGACTGTCGGCGGATTGAAAAGGGTCTGGCCCATGCCGGCGGCCGCAGTCGCTATGCGTGACTCGACATTTCCCATGCCGAGGTCTTTAACCATGCCTACCACATACTCAACCGGGCTTTTAACCAGGGCGCGATAAGCTTTAGGGGAAAGAAATTCGGGCGAAGTAAGTATAGCCCGCATGACTTCTTTAATACTGTAGTTGTTACTGAAATAAAGATCGGTCAGCCGGTCTATTACCTGTGGTTCGGGGTTCTCATAGACAAAGAAGTTCCAGAGCTTCGTGATGATGAATTTGCCGGACTCGCGCCGGGCCAGAATGATATCAATGATGTCATCACCGTTGAAGTTGCCGGTTTTGCCCATAAAGGTTTTAGAGCCATTGTCGTGCAGCGCAGGGGTAAAAACATAGGCCCTATCCCGGTATGTCCAACCCGTAAAAGCCCTGGCGGCTTCTCGCACATCTTGCTCGGTGTAATTTCCAATGCCAATGGTAAAAAGTTCCATCAGTTCACGGGCGTAGTTCTCGTTCGGTTTACCTTTACGATTGGCTTCGCCGTCCAGGAAATCAATCATGGCCGGGTTGCGTGAGACTTTTTTCACCAGGTCGTTGAAGTTACTCAGCGCGTTAGTGCGGAATAGCTCGTTCTGCTCCAGCAGTAGCATGGGGTCTCTTACTTTAGAGAAAGAACTGGTGAAGTGGCCATGCCAGAAGAGGGCCATTTTTTCCTGGAGAGGCTGCCGGGTGTGTGTCATGGTAAGCATCCACCAGTAAGCTATATCATTAAGATTAGCTTCATAGCCGTTTTCCTGGAGTTTACGTTGCAGATTAAAAGCCAGGTTGCCATCATATTTAAAATTCAGGAGTTTATCCACGGCGTCGCTGTGGCTCATGGCAGCTAGCTGGTCAATTTCCGCCTGGGTTCCCCCAAAGCCTGCTCGCCTTAGTAAGTGAGCGGCCTGTACCCGGCGATCACTCAAAGGATTGTCACTCATTTTAACCTCTTATTTGCTACCCTGCGCCTTGACCTAAAAGAGTCTCAGAGATTTATTTACTTAAGCGCAAGGGTTCCAGTTTACAAGCCTGCTAATAAATATTTTTGCGTTTTATTAGAATTATGCCAGTCGTCTGTATTCTTAGAAATAGTACCGTAAGAGGACTTTCCTCCTTTTAGCATAATTCCACACTGGCATCTTAATAGGGTCAGGTTAGAAGCGTGTAATGGCTATGTTAAATCGATGTAAAAGTTCAAGCTATTTATTGAGAAAAGTCTTCACGCAGCAATAACTAAAAATTTCACAAAACATCCTCGATATGCTTTACCCTGATGGCACGAAATGATATAATCATGTAGGTTTATTCTGTTCAAAAAAGCTATTTAAATGAGCTAAAGAAATAAATAATTCTGGAGGTGGCGCGTGTCCCTGATTATTTCAAGAGGAGGTTCTTCAGAAGGATCAAATCCCGGTACAAGTATTGAAATGGCGAAAGTAAATGCCATTTTTGAACGTTATACCACCTGGAATGCTAACGAAGCTTTGATCCCCATGATGCAAGAAATCCAGCACGAATTTGGTTATGTTCCCGATGTGTTAGCCGCGCTGATCTCCGAGCAGTTCGATATCCCACTAACTCAAATATATGGCGTAGCCACCTTTTATAGTGATTTCCGCGTGCTTGAAAAAGCCGAGCACCGCGTCCTTCTGTGTGAGGGGAGCGCGTGTTACCTGTGTGGTTCCCAGGCTTTACACCGGGCTGTCCGCGAAAAATATGGGGTTGATTACGGCGAAGTAACGCCGGATGGTAAATTTATTCTCGAACGGGCCAATTTCTGTTTTGGGGCCTGCCAGCTAATGCCTATGGTTGAAATAGACCATACTTTTTACGGAAATGTAACCCCCGAACGCCTGTTAGAATTAATCGAGAATGTAACTAAAGGCGATGGCGAGCATGCAGAGACGATAGGAGAGCATTAAAAATGGACCGGAATGAGTTGATTCAACTACGGGCTAAAGCCAGGGATGCCCGGTCGGATCTCTTTAAGAAGAAAACGGTTATACAGTGTGTGATTGACGGCGGTTCTGTGATGAACGGAGCCAAAGAGACCCTGGCTCGCCTCCGCCAACTTGCCGAAGGTAATGAACAGGTCGTGATAAAAGTAGTGGGCGGCTTTGGCGCGATGTGGATGGAACCGACCATCTTCATTTCCAAACCGGGCAGCCCGCGTATCCTCTACGGTCATGTGGACCCGGCCCGCGCTGAAGAACTCTGGAAGCGCTATGTTTTGGGCGGTGATCCTTGCGCGGACTATGCGTTTGCCTGGCTCAAGAACACTGCCGAGTACCCCGATTTCCGCTGGGGCGCGAATGAAGAACCGGCCTGGAAAGGCATTCCCCATGTTGGCAGCACCGACTGGGGTCGTCTCCAGCAGCGCATAGTGCTGCGCAACTGCGGCGAAATAGACCCGGAGAGTATCGAAGATTACATCGCCAGCAACGGCTATGCCGGTCTTGAAAAAGCGATCTTTGAGATGAATGGCGATGAAATCGTCAGCGAGGTCAAAGCCTCCGGCCTGCGTGGACGCGGTGGTGCCGGTTTCTCAATGGGTACCAAGTGGGAAACAGTCCGCAGTATCAAGCGCACTCCCCGCTACGCGATTGTTAACGGTCACGAGGGTGAACCGAACGTCTTCAAGGATCGCCGCATCTTCGAAGGTGATCCTCACTCCGTCCTGGAAGGTTTGCTGATTGGTTGCGTGGCGACCAACATCCCGGAAGCTTATATCTATGTTGGTTCCGAGCACCCTCTTTCCTATAAACGTATGGGCAAGGCGGTCGAGGATGCGCGTAAAATGGGTCTGCTGGGCGATAATATTTTAGGTTCTGGCATTACCTGTGATGTGAAGGTAATTATCGCGGCGGGCGCTTACATTTCGGGTGAAGCCAGCGCGATGATGTATGGTATCCAGGGTACTCGTGGTATGCCTCGCGTAAAGCCGCCTCGCTCCGCCGAAGCGGGTCTGTGGGGCCAGCCTACTCTGGTGAATAATGTCGAGAGCTTTAACAACGCGCCTGAAATCATTCTCAAGGGGGCAGCCTGGTATGCCTCTTTCGGTACTCCCAAGAGCAAAGGCACCAAAGTAATTTCGCTCTCCGGGCCGTTCGCCCGTACCTGTCTGGCCGAGATTCCTTTTGGCGGACCGACCCGCGACGCTATCGAGGTAATCGCAGGTGGCCCGGCAGACCCGGCCCATCCCATTCGAGCCGTCCAGACCGGGTCGGTCTCAGGTGGGTGCTTCCCGCCCTCGATGTACGATATTCCTTTTGATATCGATGCTTACGGTAAGAAGGAGTATGCTACCCTGCTGGGTAGCGGTAGCCTTACCGCAATAACAGACCAGCAGTGTATCGTTGATGCGGCCTATTATGTCCTGCGTTTCAACCGGGACGAGAGTTGCGGTAAATGTATCCCCTGCCGCATCGGCTGCGAGGGCATTACCGAAATGCTCTGGCGCATCATGAACGGCGATGGCAAAGAGGCGGATATAGCCAAGCTTGAAGGTTTGAGCAAGATGGTAATCGAACACTCCATCTGCGGGTTGGGACAGGCTGCCCCGCTCCCCATCCTGAATATGCTCTATTTTGATGAGTTCAAGCAGGAGCTTTTACAGCATATTAAATCCGGTTATTGTAAGGCTAATGTCTGCCCGATGGCTCACCGCCCGGTAGAAGTGTGGAGTGGCGATGCGCTGGGCGTTGAAGCCAGCCATAATTTTGAGCGGGATGGCAAGGTAGGCTATGATTACGCCTTGCCCGGTGCGGCTGAATAAATCTTTGAGGGGGTAGACAACTGTCTACCCCTCACTATAAAGGCTTGAAGCACAAAGAACTTAATGGGAAGAGAATCTCCCGAAAAAACACGTTTTAAACAGTAATTACCACTAGAATCTAAAAACTTATCTAGAGGAGTTTGAAATAAATGGCGGATGTCAAGGTCACTATTGACGGAATAGATGTAACGGTACCAAAGGGTACGTTTCTTATTCAGGCCGCCAAATCGGCCGGTATTTATATCTCAAATTTCTGCGCTCACCCTGACATGCGCCCGTTCGGCGCTTGCCGTATGTGTACGGTAGGTGTGGTCAGTAAATGGGGTCTGGGTTTTGATATTGCCTGCGCGACCGAATGTAAGGACGGCATGGTCGCTTTCACCGAAAACTCAAATGACGAGGTCCGGGAAGTCAAGAAATTTATTATGGAGTCGCTGCTGGTAGATCACCCGCTCGACTGCCCGATTTGCCCGGCTTCGGGAGCCTGCGATCTTCAGAACGCCACCTGGCACTACGGCATGACCGAAAACCGCATGGCTCGTGAAAAGCAGTGGATGGAACAAGATTATTTAAGCCCGGCTATCCTGATCAAGCGCGACCGCTGCGTGGTCTGCGGCCAGTGTGTGCGCGTCTGTGATGAACTGATCGGCGCTCACGCCTTAGCTTTTGTAAATCGCGGTATCGCCACCTACATTGACTCAGCCTGGGGCTCTGATTTAACCAAGTCGCCCTGTACCAGTTGCGGTTTGTGCGTGGAAGTTTGTCCGGTCGGCTGCTTGATGCACGTTGAGTATGAAAATGCCGGTCTGCAATGGACCATGAAGCGCACACCGACCACCTGTAACTACTGCGCGGTTGGTTGCTCCATGAACCTGGAAGTCGAAAACAATACGGGCATCATCGAGAAAGTTACGATGGCGGAAGGCATTGGTGTTAATGATGGCCGTTCCTGCGTAAAAGGGCGCTATGGCTACCAGTACGCTAATAACGAAGACCGCCTGCTCACTCCCCTGATGCGCAAAGGCCACGAGTTTGTCGAGATTAGCTGGAACGAAGCTTATAACGAAATCGTCAAACGCCTGAACCAGTATACCGGCGAACAGTTTGGAGCGATTGTTGGCGGTAAAACCACCAACGAAGAAAACTACCTGATGCAGAAACTGACCCGCGGTTTGCAGCAGTCTAACAACATTGATAACCCGATTCGCTTTACCCAGGCTGCCTCCATTACAGCCCTGGAAGAGCAACTGGGCTTCAGCGGCATGACCAATACTATCCAGGATATCAAGGATTTTGCCGGTTGTTACTTCATTACCGGCGCAGACCTGGATGTAAGCGCCCCGGTTATGGCTTACCTGCTGCAAGAGGCTATTCAGCGCCGCAAGGTAGCTACTATTGTGGTCAATCCGCGCCGAGTAGAATTTGCTAACCGCGCTACGCTTTATCTGCAAATTCGCCCCGGCACTGATGCTGCCCTTTACAACGGCCTGGCCCATATCATCGTCAAAGAGGGCTGGCAAGCCGCCAGCTTTGTTGATAGCCGGGTAGAAGGCTTTGAGGCCTGGAAGGCTTCACTGAACGAATGGACCCCAGAGCGCACCAGCCAGGTAACCGGTATTGCCGTAGAAGACCTCTACAAAGCCGCTCAGCTTTATGCCCAGGGAGGAGCGCACACCAAACCCGCCGAAGATACCGGTCTTTATCCGCCTTCGGCTATCATCTACGCTACCGGTGTAACCCAGTGGATTAACGGCGTCGACAACGTACACGCTCTGGCTAACCTGGCGCTCTTAACCGGAAACCTGGGCCGCCAGGGTGCTGGCCTGAACGGTGTACGCGATATGGCTAACGACCAGGGCGCCAGTGATATGGGTTGTCTGCCCGACTATCTGCCCGGCTATGTCCCGGTCAGTAACGCTGAAGCGCGTGCCGCCCTCGAAACGCTCTGGTTCGGCCGCAGCAACGGGCGCATCCCGGCTACACCTGGCCTCTCTTACATGGAAATGTTCAAGGCGGCGGAGCAGGGTAGTCTCAAGATGATGTGGGTGATGGGTGAGAACCCCATGTTAAGCGGCTCGGATTTGCAGCAAGTACAGCGGGGTCTTGAAAAACTAGAGTTCCTGGTGGTTCAGGATCTCTTCCTGACCGAAACCTGCCGCTTCGCCGATATTATCCTGCCTGCTTCGGCTCACGCTGAAAAGGATGGTACGTATACCAACACCGAGCGCCGCGTACAGCGTGTTAGCAAAGGTGTGGCTTCGCCAGGCTTTGCTCGCGCCGATTGGAAAATCCTTTCCGATATTATGGACCGGCCCGGCTTGCGCGCCAAGTACAAACATCCATCCGAAATCATGGTGGAGATTTCACAGGCTAACCGCTACTACAACGGCGTTCGCTACGAAAAACTGAACCGTGGTCGCGGCTACAAGACTTTCAAACCGGGCCTGGTCTACAATCAGCTTGCGCCTATGGTGATGGAGCGGGCCGGTTTACAATGGCCGGCAACCCTGGAAGGAGCGGCAGAAGATGGTACTACTATCCTCTTTAGCGAAAGTTTCCCGACTTCCAGCGGCAAAGCTCGCTTCGTTCCGGCCACGCAGCCCGAACGCAAACTTCCCGCGGCGGAAGAGTTAATTTTGTGCGTGGGTCGCAGTAGCTGGGGTAACGACCGCAGCGGTTCTCTCGCTCGGCGCAATTACGTGATGGACGCAATTGACCCCGAGCCGGAACTGGAATTGAGTATTCCAGACATGACTCGTTACGGCCTGAATGATGGCGACATTGTGAAGGTGGAATCGGAACGAGGGTCGCTGGAAATCAAGGTAAAGACTAACGTACGGCAGCCTGTCGGGGTTGGTTTTATGCCCTGGATGTTCCGGGAAGCGCCGGGCGCAGTGCTTACCAGCACCGTTACCGACCCTCGTACCGGGTCGCCCGAGTTCAAGTACACACCGGTTACGGTGCAGTTCCTCCGCAAGAGTGTCAGTGGCCTGATTACTCCCGGCGCAGGTTTGCAGCCCGAAGTAATTGAGGGTACCGGAGCAACTGTCTCCAAAGGTTAGAATAGTAAAGAAAGAGGGCCTGCCATTTTAGTCGATGGCAGGCCCTCTTTTATTTGTAACCCGGTGTTTACAGTCCGTGTTTATGGTTTAATCGGCGTACTGGCGCAGGGTAGAACGAGCCAGCGAGCGTTTGTGTACTTCGTCCGGGCCGTCTGCCAGGTGGAGAGTACGCCCGTAGACCCACTGCTCGGCCAGCGGGAAGTCATTACTGAGCCCGCCCGCCCCAAACAACTGAATAGCCCGGTTGAGAACGGTAGTATGAACGTCAGGTGCCACAATCTTAATCATGGCGATTTCGTCCATGGCTGCCTTTTTGCCCAGGTTGTCCATGGTCCAGGCCGCCTTTAGGGTCAGCAGGCGGATCATTTCAATTTCACAGCGCGACTCGGCAATCCATTGTTGAATCACTCCCTGGTCGGCCAGTGGTTTGCCAAAGGCTATACGGGTAGTGGCTCGCTGGCACATCAATTCCAGGGCGCGTTGGGCCGCTCCTACAGACCGCATACAGTGATGGATGCGTCCCGGTCCCAGGCGCGCCTGGGCGATAGCAAAACCGCCTCCTTCTTCCCCTAAAATGTTGCTGACCGGCACACGCACGTTTTCATAGATAAGTTCGCAGTGGCCTTCATTACCGGGGTCGCCCAGCACCGGAATAGCCCGTTTGACGGTCAGGCCAGGGGTGTTCATCGGCACCAGCACCATACTTTGCTGGCGATGCCGGTCGGGATTACTGGGGTCAGTCTTGCCCATGGTAATGCTAATCTTGCAGCGTTCTCGTGCCGCCCCCGAGATGAACCATTTCCGCCCGTTAATTACGTACTCGTCTCCCTCTCGCTGGATGGTCATTTGAATGTTGGTTGCGTCAGAACTGGCTACATCTGGTTCAGTCATGGCAAAGCAAGAGCGGATTTCACCTCTGAGGAGTGGTTCAAGCCACTGGTTTTTCTGCTCGGCAGTGCCGAATTGGGCCAGAATTTCCATATTGCCTGTATCGGGAGCGGAACAGTTAAAGACTTCGGAAGCCCAGATTACTCGCCCCATGATTTCGGCCAGGGGCGCATATTCAAGGTTGGTTAAGCCGGCGCCGAACTCGCGGTCGGGCAGGAACAGGTTCCAGAGGCCTTCCTCTTTGGCTTTCTCTTTAAGCTCGTCCACGATTTCCGCATGGTGGTGCCGGTTGCCTGAAGCCTCAATTTGCTCGTGATAGGTTTTTTCGTTTGGATAAATATAGCGATCCATAAAAGTTAACAGGCGGTTCCGCAGGTCATTCACTTTTTCTGAATAAGCAAAATCCATTCTGTCCTCCTCGCCAGTGGCATTAGTCGTGGTATGTTTTTACGGTGGGTTAGAAGGAGTATAACACAGCTACCCGGTCTGAACTATTGAAATCGGTGCGTCAGAAGCAAGCGTAGAAAGCTGAAATCTGAGGCTAAGTTGCATTTAATAGTTTGTTTAATTGATAGCGAAAAAAAGGTGTTTGTGCTATAGTACGTAAAAATCATAACAAAGCCGGAAGCTGTGCTTGCTTCCGGGCTGCACTACAATTTAATGGTGGGAACCCCTGGTTGGGTTTTGGATGAGAGTCTGATAACAAATGCGATACGGGCTGGTGTCCGACATTCATAGTAATCTCACAGCCTTAGAAGCTGTTCTGCACGACATCGAACAACACGGTCCGGTGGACGGCATTTTATGTATGGGAGATATTGTTGGGTATGGTCCCCTTCCCAACGAGGTAATCCAACGACTCAAGGAGTACAATCTTTTTACCATCAAAGGTAATCATGATATGGCGGTACTTGGTGAATTACCGCTCTCAGATTTTAATCGCGACGCGATTGATGCCAATGTCTGGACGCGTACTCAGTTAACGCAGGAAAACCTGGATTGGCTCGAAAGCCTTAAACCCATGGCCGTTTTCAATGAAAAGGTAACTCTGGCGCACGGAAGCCCTTCCGAACCCGTCTGGGAATATCTCACTACTCCCCATAGCGCCGCCCGAAACTTCGAGTCGTTTGATACCCAGCTTTGTTTCGTAGGTCATACGCACCTGCCCCGCTCCTTCCGCCTAAAAGATAGTGAGCTGGAAGTAGCCCTGGCAGGTGCTTTTAATTTACCTCGTTCTGAAATGCGAATTCCAGATGAAGGTGAAACTATTGAACTTGGTGAAAACCGCTACATTATTAATCCCGGTAGCGTAGGACAGCCCAGGGATGGTGATCGCAGGGCGGCCTACGCTGTTTTTGATAGCGAGAACTTAACCGTTACGTTTGGCCGGGCTTCTTATGATGTAGCCGCTACCCAGGAAATGATGCGCAAGGCACATTTACCGGACCGGCTGATTATGCGATTGGACTACGGCCTTTAAGCGCCAGGTGGCGCGGGCTGGCAGACAGTGGCATATTCTGAAACCTTCCTATCTTCGTTACGTAAATTAAAGTACGCAACTTACTAAAAGTAATTAGTAGTTGTAAGGTTAATTAACCAAAAGTGAGGTCAGTAAGACAATCTCATGAATGAAAAATATCGGGGTGGTACGATACTGGTACCGCTCAAAGGTAATCTCAGTGACCAGGAAGTACTTCGCTATGCCGCACAGGTCGCTAAGAAAAATGGAGCCAGTCTTTACGCGGTGTATGTAGTAGTGGTCCGGCAAGAATTGCCCCTGGAAAGCGATTTGCCGGATGAAGTTGCGTTTGGTGAACGCGTCCTGACTGAAGCTGCCAATCATGTACAGGAATGGGGAGTTGACATCGAGACCGGTATTTTGCAGGCCCGTTCTGCCGGGGTAGCTATTGTGGAGGAAGCTATCGAACGAGGCGTTTTTCTGATCACCATGTCGGTTACTTACCGTAGCCGTCTGGGTGAGTTTAATATGGGCCGGACTGTGCCGTACGTCCTGAAAAATGCTCCATGCAAAGTCTGGATTTTCAGGGATGAATTACAAAAGGTACAGTAGTGCGGAGGAAAATATAAGTTTATGAACTTCGTAATTTTAGGCTGCGGACGAGTTGGCTCGCGCCTTGCCACTATGCTTGACCGGATGGGTCATAACGTATCCATAATTGATAAATATCCTGATGCTTTTAAGCGCCTTCCGCCCGATTATGGAGGAACTTCTATTATCGGGGTAGGTATCGATGAGGATGTACTTCGTAGCGCTGGAATAGAACAGGCCGATGTATTTGCGGCGGTCACTAACGGTGATAATACTAACATTATGGCCAGCCAGGTAGCCAAAGAACTTTTCCATGTACCGCGCGTGATCGCTCGTATTTATGACCCTTTACGTGAAGAAACCTATCACGCCCTGGGTCTGGAGACTATTTGCCCGACTACACTGATAAGCAATGTCATCGTTAATACCGTATTGCCCGGAGAGACTAAACCCAGTGTGCCTGCTCCGGCCGGTACCAATCCGGCCAACGTAGCTGTATCAGAATAATTTATAGGGTTTTGTTAGCGCACTGGCTTGCTCAAATACTAATCCAGCGCGTAACTTTGGAGCTATAGTCCTGGAAAATTCCGGGGGAGGATGTTGAAGTGTATATAATTGTGGCCGGAGGTGGCAAAGTCGGTCGTTACCTGACCGAAGCGCTGGTCAACGCAGGTCATGAAGTACTTCTAATTGAGAAGAATAAAGCTAAAGTAGACCAGTATACCGAGCAGTTCGGTGGTATCGTGGTACAGGGTGATGCCTGCGAAACGGTGGTCTTAACCGAAGCTGGGGCCGGTCGGGCCGACGCGGTAGTGGCTGTCACTGGCGATGACGAAGATAACCTGGTGATTTGCCAGGTAGCCAAGCGCAAGTTCCATGTAGGCCGGACCATTGCCCGGATTAATAACCCGAAGAACGAACGAATCTTTAAAGCGCTTGGTATTGACGCGACTGTAAGCCATACCCAGGCAATCCTGGAAATGATCGAGCAGGAGTTGCCTTCAAATTCGCTGTTTCATTTGATGAACTTGCAAAATAGTAATCTGGAATTAGTGGATGCGGTTATCGGGCCTGATTCTCCGGCTGTAAACCGCACTCTGAGTTCCCTTAATTTCCCACCTGATAGCGCCATCCTGTTAGTGGTGCGCGCTGGCAAGCCGCTGGTACCGCGCGGCGAATTAGCACTGGTTGCAAACGACGAGGTAGTCGTCCTGACTCCCCGCGAAAGTGACATCAATGTCCAGCGCTTGCTGGCAGGGGATTATTAATTTTAGTTGCCCTGCTTAACGAATATTACCAAAAGCCTCTTTCGTCGCGAAAGAGGCTTTTGGTTTATTTAGTAGCCCGTGATTTGCCATACAGGGCATTTGTAACTATCCGGTCGCGCAGGGCTGTAGGAAGCATTTGGAGGGCCATTTGTAGTTTGACTTCCATTCCAACCAGGTAACGGGTTTTAGGTCTGGGCGAGGTCAGGGCATGTATAACGGCTTCTGCAACTTCCTGCGGATTCATACCATTTTTTCCTGAATTGCGGGCGATCTTTTTCATCCTGTTTATAGCTCTTCCGTAAAATTCATGAGCTTGCGCAGGCAAGTGGCGTTCCATTTCCTCACCGCTCTCCAGAGATTTTTGCCAGATAGGGGTGGCAACGGACCCCGGTTCGATAAGCGCTATCGCTATCTTCCAGGGATATAGTTCCATCCGAAGTGCATCCGCCAGGGACTCAAGGGCATGCTTGGAGGCGCAATAAGGACCGAGCAGCGGAAAATTACTGCGACCGTTTACGGAGCTGATAAAGACAATCCGACCATGCCCTTTACGGATTAAAGGTAAGAAAGCCTGGGTTACGGCCAGGTGCCCGGTGACATTAACTTCTATTTGCTGGCAAAAAAGTTCCACCGGCAAAAATTCGAGCGGGCCTGCTACTCCAATACCGGCGTTGTTCACTAATCCAATTAGCCCCTCTTCCCCCACAGCTTGAGTCACCCGCTCCGCTGCCGCCGCTATCGAGTCTTTTTCCGTTACATCCAGTATTACCGGGATTAGTAAAGGATTCTGTTTTTGTTCCAGCTCCTTATAATCCTGTTCTCTGCGTACTCCAGCAAAGACGCGAAAACCAAGACTGGTTAGACGCCCTGCGCAGGTCGCTCCAATACCCGATGAAGCGCCCGTTATCAGGATTGCTCCTCTGTCTTTCGTTGTCATAACCTTACTCCTCTGTCGCTCAAGATTTTCAAGAGGCTTATAAATTTGTTTCCTTATTAATACTTTAGCAGACTTTTTGCCCTATAACGACCTTTTTTTGAATCGAGGGGTAAACTAGTAGGTAGGAGTGTATCATGCTATAATTAGCAAGAACATTTGTTTTTCTGAAAGATAAGGGAGGGTCGCCCGGCTATGGGCAATACGCTGGTAATAGTCGAATCACCGGCTAAAGCTAAAACTATCACTCGTTACCTCGGCAAGGGCTACACCGTTCGCGCCTCGATGGGCCATGTCCGCGATTTACCAAAAATTCGGTTAGGCGTTGAGGTGGAAAACGGCACTTTCCAGCCTGAATATGAACTGGTATCGGGACGTTACAAAACGGTCAGTGAGATACGCAGCCTGGCAAAGGAAGCCAGCCAGGTGCTTTTAGCTACCGACCCGGACCGCGAAGGCGAGGCGATTGCCTGGCATATCGTGAACGCTGCCAGCCTCGGGAGAGGCCGCCAGCAAGTTCAACGGGTGGAGTTTCACGAAATTACCGAACGGGCGATCAAAGCAGCTATTGCGAACCCTCGCACTCTTGACATGAACCTGGTGAACGCTCAGCAGGCCCGGAGGGTGCTTGACCGCCTGGTGGGTTACAAGTTAAGCCCGCTGCTCTGGAAAAAGGTTCAGAAGGGCACCAGTGCAGGCCGGGTGCAAAGCGTGGCCCTCAGAATTGTGGTCGAGCGCGAACGAGCGATTGAAAACTTCGTGCCGCGCGAGTTCTGGACGGTGGAAGCGGACCTGGCTAAATCTCCCTTTTCTGGCCGCAAGGCTGATGCCTTTCACGCCGTTTTGTGGGAACCCAAAGAGAAGAAGAAACGCGAATTTGAGAACGGGGAGCAGGCCCAGGCGGTAGTGGCCGACCTGGAAGGCGCTACCTGGAAAGTAGCTAAAATCGAGAAAAAAGAGGGCCAGCGCCGCCCCAGTCCTCCCTTTATTACCAGCACTTTACAGCAGGAAGCCGCCCGCAAGTTGCGCTACAAAACCCAGGAAACTATGCGAATAGCGCAGCAACTGTATGAAGGGGTTAGCCTGGGACCGGAAGGCACTACCGGCCTGATTACCTATATGCGTACCGACAGCACCCAGGTTGCCCGTGAAGCGCAATTGGCGGCGCGTGAGGTGATTAAAACCCGCTTCGGCTCCGAATACCTGCCTGAACGCCCTCCTTATTATGCCACTAAAGCCAAAGGCGCCCAGGAAGCGCACGAGGCTATTCGTCCGACCAAACCCGAACGCGATCCTGACTCTATTAAAGGCTGGCTTACGCCTGCCCAGTACCAGCTATATCGCTTAATCTGGCGGCGCTTCATAGCCAGCCAGATGGCCCCCGCCCGAATTGAGCTAACTACAGTGGATATTGAGGCCCAACCAAAAAAGCAGAAGCCAGCTTATCCTTTCCGGGCCACCGGCGAGCGAATCATTTTCCCCGGCTTTATGGCAGTTTACCGGGAAGGTCACGGAGACAGCGAAGAAGAGGAGAGTGATAGCGGAGGTCTGCCGCCCTTAAAAGCGAATGACCTGCTCGATTTATTGAAGTTACTGGCCGAGCAGCACTTTACCGAGCCTCCTCCGCGCTACGGTGAAGCCAGCCTGGTGAAGGCCCTGGAAGAACTGGGGGTAGGTCGCCCCAGTACCTATGCCACTATCCTTTCCACTATCCGGGATCGCGGCTATGTGGTTGAATTAAAGGAGGGCAAAGAGCGTAAATTTCACCCAACAGAACTGGGACGAGCCGTTAACGACCTGCTGGTCGCCCGCTTCCCCGACCTGCTGGATGTTCAATTCACTGCCCGTTTAGAGGGTGAGTTGGATGAAGTAGCCAGCGGCAAACGCCAGTGGACACCCCTGGTAGCCTCGGTCTACGGCCCGATGATGGAACTGGTTAAATTAGCGGAACGCGAAGTAGCCAAAATTGAGGTGCCGCCCGAAACTTTGCAGGTACCATCCCAGGAGAGCAAAAGTAGCGGTCGCGGCTATGGACGCGGTAAGTACGGTGCATCCGGCAGCTACAAACGCTCGGGCTCTACCGGTAGCCGTACCCGCAAAGCTATCGCTACCAACGATGAGAGAGGGGAAGGTGCGGCAAAGCCACCCTCGCGGACTCGGCGATCTTCTCGGGCCGTAGCGGGGAGTAGCGGAAGTTCAACCAGTACCGCTCCCAAACGTGCTAGGCGACGCCGTACAGTTAGCCCATCCACCGAGGTCGCTACCGTTTCCGCAAAACCGGTTACCGCTGAGGAAAGTTGCCCTATCTGCGGCAAGACCATGGTAAAGCGCAAAGGCCCTTATGGCGAGTTTATGGGTTGTACCGGTTATCCTGGCTGCCGGGGAACCCGGAATTTATAAAAACTAATCTCTGTTCTACGCTGATTCGGATTAAGGCTTCTTCTCAGATCGAGCAATTTGCGGCTTGACTTGTCCTCAACTAAGACTACCCCTATTATTACCGTATTAAAGTTATCTATTGACTTTAATACAACCACTTGCTTCGGGGGAAATAACCGGTCAAGACCCGAAGCGCTCAGTAAAATGCTCGCTTTGTTGATGTTTACAACCAGGAGGAGAGTTTATGAGCATTCCGCACGAACACCATGACCATGATGTTATCCTTGAACCACCCCGGTTACAAGAAATTGCGGACGGTATTTTCGCCTATATGCAGCCGGACTGGACCTGGATGATTAACAATACCGGCTTTCTGGTTGGCCCGGATGGCGTGACTGTAGTTGATACCTGCGCTACCGAGCCTCGTACTCGCGCTTTTATCCAATCCGCCCGCACTGTTACGGATAAACCGCTTCGCACGCTAATTAACACCCATCATCACGGCGACCACACCTACGGCAACAGTTTTCTGCCGGACGCCACTATTATCGGCCACGAGAAGTGCCGGGAAGAGGCTATCCAGACCGGTTTAAGCCTGAAAGTGCTCTTTCCTACCGCTAATTATGGTGACATTAAAGTCAGACCGCCTTTTGTGACCTTTGAGGATCGCATCAACGTTTACGTGGGAGATTTGAAACTGGAAGTCTTTCACGTTGGACCGGCCCATACCACCAATGACATTGTAGTGTGGGTGCCGGAGAAAAAGGTTCTTTTTACGGGTGATATCGTCTTTAAAAACTGTACGCCTTTCGTCATGCAGGGCGCTATTGCTTCTTATTTTGGTGCTCTTGACCGCCTGCGTGCGCTGGGCGCTGAGGTCATTGTACCGGGTCACGGGCCGGTTTGCGGGCCGGAAGCTTTCGACGAAGTTGAGGAATATCTTCATTTTGTGCAGGATACCGCCCGGCAGGGCTTTGAGGCCGGGATCACTCCTTTAGAGTTGGCCCGTGAGACCGACCTGGGCAAGTTTGCCGGGTTGAGCGACCCTGAGCGAATAGTCGGTAATTTTCACCGGGCTTATTCTGAACTACGCGGCGAACCGCTGGGTACTCCTCTGCCTTTGCTCCAGGTTGTGAAAGAGTCCGAGTCGTTGATGGGCCATCCCTTGCGCTGCTACGCTTAAAAATCCGCCGGTAATCCTGAAGGAAGAGGCACACCTGTTGGTTTAAATCCAGCCAGGAGCGCCTCTTCTTTTGTTTAGCCTGTTGTAAAAGTAGTTTGGTTTATTTTTGGGACCGGAATATCAATTAACTTATCACATAGCCCGAAGGCCGGTTATGTTAAAATCCTAACAGGGTACAGGTAAAGTGTCGCAAGAAGAGTACTCGATCAGGTTTAGTGAAACTGGAAATGAGGTTGTCAGGGTGAAACGTAATTGGTGGCTGCTGGCTCAAACGGCTGGAATAACGGCAATGTCGGCTCAAGTCTGGAAAATGGCTGGCCAGCTTAAAGAAACAGGCCAGGACTGGAGTGGTATAAATCTTCCTGAAAAAGATTTGCCTCCTGTAACAGTAATTGTACCGGCGCGCAATGAAGAGCGTAATATCGAGCGCTGTTTGCTTTCTTTGCTCGGGCAGGATTACCCAAAATATGAAGTAATAGCGGTAGACGATGGTAGCACCGATGGTACACCCCTGATATTAGCGCGCTTGCAGGCGGAATATCCTCAACTCAAAGTAGTAACTTTGAGTGAAGCTCTACCGCCGGGCTGGGCCGGTAAACCCCACGCTATGCATGCCGGTTATATGGCGGCTCGCCCGAATAGCCAGTGGGTTCTTTTTACGGATGCCGATACTGTCCATAATCACTTTGCGCTTAGCGCCGCCGTGGGTACTGCTATCCAGGAAAAAGCCGATTTGCTTTCTATCGCTCCACGCCTCGAACTTAAAACTTTCTGGGAAGAATTACTCATGCCTTCGGTCGTGCTGGGTATTATGCTGCAATATCCGCTGGAGAAAGTTAACCGGCCCGACAGTAAGGTAGCACTCGCCAACGGACAATTTCTACTGGTGCGGCGCACCATCTATGATAAAGTAGGTGGTTATGGCGGCAAGCTTAAGAATTCGCTGTTAGACGACCGAGATATGGCCCTGACTATCAAAAATGCCGGGGGGCGCTTGTTGCTTAAGAATGGCGAACATTTAACTTCGGTACGTATGTATACCAGCTTCAGTGAAATCTGGCAGGGCTTCAGCAAGAACGCTTTTATCGGTAGCCGCTCCGCTTATTTGAGCGTACCGTTCTTTGTACTCGCGGCTCTTCTCCTGGGAGTACTGCCGTTTTTACAATTGCCTTATGCTCTGGTAAGATGGACAGCTAGCGGAGGTAAAAAGAGCCGCAAAATGCTGAGTTTTAGCCTGTATCAGGTTTTATTGATGGTTGCAGCCCGGCGGCGCTGGGATCGCGAGATGGATATTCCCGCCCCTTACGCCTTGCTTTCACCCGTTACCATGCTGGTTATCACGGGCATCCTGTCCAATTCTATGATCCGCTCTTTGACCGGGAGAGGCGTGGAATGGAAAGGGCGCAACTACTCGGGAACGGCCCGGACTCAGCAACTGATAAAATAAGGGTAGCTCCCTGTTAGCACCGGATACCGGCACGATTACTTATCCCTAGTAAGGTCTGAAGTTTGAAGAATTTAGAGGAAACCACCCAGACTCCTGCTTCTGCTCCTGCTGCCAGGCCTGCCATTAAAATCGGCAGGCTGGTAAAACCGCTCAATTTGCTCTGGCTGCTGGCCTTTGTGTTACTGGCAGCCAAGCTGCTCTTTTCGCTTAATATTATCTGGCAAATCTTCAATTTCGCTTTTCAAGTGGATGAGTCGGAGAGCATGATAGTCTCCGAGACCTTGCTGATGAACCGGGGTGTCGATATTTACGCTCGTCCTGGCCCCGAACTATTTATTTCTGCGCCCTATACTCCCTTCTACTACCTGTTAAACTGGCCTTTCCTGCACTTTATGGGTTCCAGCTTTAAACCCGGTCGCCTGATTTCTTTTCTGGCGGCCTGTGGTATTGCCTTTATACTCTACTGTTTGGTCAGGGTTTATGCTGAAAAGCTTGGTACGAGGGCAATCGCCGGGAGGCTATCAGGTCTTCTGGCAGGGCTTGCCTGGGGTTCGCTGGGTCTGGTAGCTTTCTGGGGCGGAGCAGTCAAGCCGGATGTAACGGCCCTTTTCCTGAGCCTGTCCGGTCTTTATCTCATCTTTACTGGCAATTTTGAACCTGCAAAGCCTGAAGAAAAGCCGGTTTCGGTGGCAGGCCGGATAGCAGGCCACTTAAAGGCCAACCGGCGGCTTTACGCTGCCGCTTTACTTTTTGCGCTGGCAGCCCTTACCAAACAGACCGCTTTTGCCGGGATAGGCGTGGCTCTTCTGTGGCTAATTCTCACTCGCGCAGGAGGTAGTTATTTTACAGCCTTGCGTTTCCTGGGGCTTTACCTCTTTTTAGCTTTCGCCCCTATGCTGTTGATGAACCTGACCACTCAGGGAGGCTTCTGGTATCACATTGTCACCGTCCACGAATTGCCCTGGAGCTTTCAGAACTACATAAAGTTCCTGGGAGGCATGTTACAGAGCTACCAGGTATTTGCCCTGCTGGCCCTGGCTTTTGCCCTCCTGTGGTTGGCTGAAACACTTTTTGCCGGGAAATTCTCGCCGGGAGCGCTCTGGCTGCGCCTGAGAAACAATTCCGCGACTTTCTTCGTCCTGTATTTAGGAGCAGCTTTCGGAGCCAGTTTATCTGCCGGGACTTATGGCGGCAATCATAACCATCTCCTGGAATTAGCCGCCGCTATTTGCCTGGGTGTGGGCGCTTTGCTGGTATATTTGCAGAAAAACATAGCCGGAAAATCCGCCTGGCGAAAAGCTTTGCCGGTCGCAGCCCTGGCACTAGTTTGCTGGCAGGGAGTGGGCCTCTTCCTGGGAGAAGCCCGTATTACACCTGACTCCGTGCCCTTACTGGGTTCGGTTCAGCCTACAGAGGCCGCTCTGGCAGGTGTGCGCCAGGAATTTCTTAACCCGGATTGGCTGGGACTGGAATACCGCGCCCCTTTGCCAGAACAGAAGCAGCGCCTGGCAGAAGTGGCCGCTTTTTTGAACAATGACCAGGGTAAATATATCTATAGCGATAATGTCTCCCTGGTTTTAGCGACCACCAAACCGCTCTTTACGACCGATCCTTTTACCCAGACCCATGCTACTAGATACGGGCGCTGGGATCAGAGTTTTCTGCTGGAGATGGTTCGCAACCAGCAATTCAGCCTGATTGCACTGCGCCGGACAGATGAACGGAGCGCCAGCAAAAATACCGTGATTAGCGATATTTACCTGTCACCGGAACTGGCCCAGGCTATGAGCGAAAATTACCGGTTGGCCTGCCATGACGCCGCTGTTATCTACGTACCCAAAAATCGCAAAGATTTTAAGGGATGCTAATCTAAAGGCCAGTTGCGGTGGTGGAAGGTCGGACAGCAATAGTATATAATACGGATAATTCGATTACATTACACGTAATATGCGTAAAACTGAACGGTTTGTGGAGTCCTCTTTCCGTAAGAGCGTTTAAGTGTGAAATTTTTGCGAGAGGTTGTTAGCCTAAAATCAAGGAGCATTTATTAAAATGGCATCGGTATCCGTTACCCCCGCCCGCAAGTTTAAACTGTCTAAATTTATTCTGAGCTGGTATGGCATCCTGATTGTATATGCCTTAGTAATTGGACTGTTTTTGATTCTGCGCGCACAGGGCGGCAATAATCCAATCGCCCTTCAAATTGGCGGCCTGACTTTCCGCTGGTATGGCGTTATTATTACCAGTGGTGTAATCATCGCTTCTTTCCTGGCCCAGTTCCTGGCAGAACGCCGGGGTGACGACCCTGATCACGTCTGGCGCCTGTTACCGATTGTGCTGGTTGCGGCTATTGTGTGCGCTCGTATCTGGTATGTGGTTAATACCTGGGATAGTTACAAAAATTATCTTTTCGATATTGGCAACCCTGTCCATCCCGGTGCCGTGGAAATCTGGCGCGGCGGTATTGCTATTCAGGGCGCGGTAGTCGGCGGTATCCTGGGAGGCCTGGTCTATGGTTTCTTCTGGAATCGCGGGGTTAAGGGCAAAAAATTACCTTTCTCGATCTGGCGCTTTGCGGACTATGTAGCGCCGGGCCTGGTTTTAGCCCAGGCGATTGGCCGCTGGGGTAACTTCATGAACAATGAAGCCTACGGCCGCGAAACCAAGTATCCCTGGGGCATCAAAATTCCTTGCGAGTACCGCACCAGTGGCGCCACCCCCGGTACCAACGATACCCTTTGCCCCGGATGGCCGATGCCGAACGGCCAGCCCAAAGTGGGGGGGATTGATAAAGATGCTCTTTTCCACCCGACTTTCCTCTACGAATCGCTCTGGGATTATTTCACCTTCCTGGTGCTGTTCTACTGCATCATGAAGCCCAAGACGATTGAACGCCGCTTCAAGGTTAAACTGCGTGACGGCGATATTTTCCTGCTCTACTGGGTAGTTTACTCGATTGGTCGCTTCTTTACTGAAGGTTTGCGCACCGATAGCCTTTATTTCGGCGGCGATGTCAATGGATTGCGTACTGCCCAAGTGCTGGCAATAATCTCTATTCTGGTTGCAGGCTTCCTGCTCTTCTACCGCCATCGCAATGATTTCCCGGTTACTCAGCGGCTTTCGATGCGCCTGGCCCCTGTAGGTGCCACTGTCGCGATAGCAGGTGCTGGCGCGGTAGCAGACGGCGTGTCTGGAGTTGCCGCCGCTGATGATCAGGATGTTACAGGCGAAGATAATGGTGAACTGGACTCAGTAGAGGTTGAAAACAACGCCACAACTCCAACCGAAGTGGAGGTAAGCGAGGCCGAACCGGTTCAAGCAGTCAATGAATCTGATGACGATAGCGAGCTTGATACTCCTGCTACTTCTACCATTGAACCTGCTCTCAGTGAAAACTCTGAAGTTACAGGCATTTCTGAGGACAGCGAGAGCAAGAAGTAGAGCCATACACAAGAATCTAGATTGAAGGGGATTTAATCCAAGTGAGACTGGGTATTATTGGCGGTGGGGCGCTTGGCCTGACGGTTGCCATGCGCCGGGCTGCCCTGGGCGACGAAGTAGTAGTATTTGAAAAGGGGAAGGAACCGGGAGGTCTGGCGGTTTCCTTCCCGGTCACTGAACGTGGCAAGGATGGGCCCTACCTTGAAAAGTTTTACCACCATATTTTCAAGACGGATAAGGATATTATTCGCCTGATTGATGAGGTAGGCCTGGGCAATGATTTACTCTGGAAGACTCCTCCCACCAGCACCCTGCGCAATGGCAAAATCTATCGCATGGATAGCGCCTTTGACGAATGGAATATCAAGGCTCTGAAACCGCTGGTTGGCAGCTCAATTGATACTGCCGTGGCGATTATGCGCTTTAAACCAATGCCTATCCTGGCCCGCCTGCGTTTTGGGCTGGTCGGGGCCTACTTAAAATTTGAGTCGAATTATCGCCGCCTATCGAAGACTACCGCTGTGAAGTGGGTGCAGAAATGGGCGGGTAAAGCGGCTTTCGAGAACATCTTCAAGCCTTTGCTTTCTGCCAAGTTTGGCTCAAAGTATGACCAGATTGCCATGCCCTGGCTGTGGAGTCGTTTTCACGAACGCACCCAGTTTTTGGGCTATTTGCAAGGGGGCTTCCACCGGCTTTACATGAAGATGTACGAGGCGGCGCAAAAGGCCGGCAGCACTGTTCTGTTGGATAGCGATGTTACAGCTATTCGCAACGGCAGCGGTGACCAGGCGGATAAGGTGATCGTCACCGTCAACGGGCGGGAGGAAGTTTTTGATAAAGTGGTAGTCACCGTACCTACCCGTATTTTTACCCAGATGGCTAAAGACACATTACCGGCCAGTTACGTAGAGAAATACGCCGGGCCGAACTCGATTGAGCATTACGGCGCACACTGCGTGGTTTTGTCGCTCGACCGGAAGTTTTTCGATACCTACTGGCTCAACGTGAATGATCCGGGCTATCCTTTTCTGGCAGTGGTGGAACACACCAACTTTATGCCACCTTCGGATTACGATGGACAGCACTTGATGTACCTGGGCAACTATTTGCCGATGGATCACGAGTTGTTCAAGAAATCTGATGAGGAAGTGCTGGCGCAGTTCCTACCGCATCTCAAGAAGATCAATCCTGATTTTGACCCCTCATGGGTAGTGAAGTCATGGGTACTCAAGGCTCCTTACGCTCAACCGATAGTAACCATTGATTATCCCGAGAAGCTACCGCCTCACGAGACGCCCCTGCGCAATGTTTACCTTGCCAATATGGCCCATGTTTACCCGCAGGACCGCGGACAGAATTACAGTATTCGCCTGGGCGAGAAAATGGCGAAATTGCTGTAGATTTTAGTAGTCTTAAAATATAAAGGCAGGCCTGCGAAAACCAGGCCTGTTTTTGTTTACTGAATCTAACTGCTTAAACAGGTATCAAAAAAGCCAGCCGCGCGGCTGGCTTTTTTGATTGCTTCTATTACTAGCTGAGCATCAACATTTCGCGATATTTCGGTAACGGCCACAGTTCGTCAGCTACGATATCTTCAAGGTGATCGCAGACTTCCCGAACAGCGCCCATCGCCGGAAGAACTTCATAGGCGTAAAGATGAGCTTTTTCAGCTTCGTCTTCTTTGCCTGCGGCAGCTTTGACTTTGCCTTCAAGTGCTTCAAGTTTATCCTGCAAGGAGACGATAGACTCGGCTACATCTACCAGCGCGCCGGTCTGCCGTTTGACTGCCGGATTGCTTTCGCCCAGCACATCGCCCAGCTTTTCAATCGAGGAGGCCAGTTCCTTCTGATAGGCAAAGGCCGCCGGCAGTACCAGGGTCTTCACGATGTCGGAAATCGCTTCAACCTCGATGTCCACGTCTTTGACGTAGCGTTCGAGATTGACGTGATAGCGCGCATGTACTTCTTCGCCGCTGAATATACCGGACTTCTGGAAGAACTCTACCGCGTCAGGCTTAACCATCTCGGCCAGCGCTTCCGGAGTCTTGGCGAGGTTAGGCAGACCGCGCCGAGCAGCTTCTTCTACCCACTCTTCAGAATAACCGTTGCCTTCAAAGCGCACATTCTTGGTTTCAATGATGCCGTCGCGAACTACTTCCAGTATCGCTTTCTTGAATTCAGTTCCAGCCTTGATGCGGCTGTTGATGTCGGCATAGAGTTCATCCAGGGATTCCGCCACTGCCGCGTTCAGGAAAGCCATCGGAATAGAAACCGAGGCGGAGGAGGCAACAGCGCGGAACTCGAACTTGTTACCTGTGAAAGCAAAGGGTGAAGTGCGGTTGCGGTCGGTGTAGTCGCGGGCCACATCCGGCAGCTTCGAAATATTCATGGCGATAATGCGTTCTTCCGAACTCTGCTCGGCAGCGCTACCGCTTTCAATGGAGTCCAGGATGCCCGTCAACTGTTCGCCCAGGAAGGCTGAGATGATCGCCGGAGGCGCTTCGTTCGCGCCCAGGCGGTGATCATTACCGGAACCGGCAATAGCGGCGCGTAAAATACCGGCACGTTTGTGGACGGCTTTGAGAGAAGCAACCAGGAATACCAGGAATTGCAGGTTCTCACTGGGGGTCTTACCCGGTTCAAGCAAGTTGTTGCCCAGGTCGTCCTGCAAGGACCAGTTGTTGTGCTTGCCGCTACCGTTGATACCCGCAAACGGTTTTTCGTGCAGCAGCAGGGCCAGGTTGTGACGGCGCGCGACTGTCCGCAGGGTCTCCATAGTCATCTGATTGTGATCAGCCGCTACATTGACTTCCTCGAAGATTGGCGCGGTTTCATACTGGCTGGGGGCAACTTCATTATGGCGAGTTTTGACCGGTATGCCGAGCTTATACAGTTCGTATTCAACTTCCTGCATATATGCCAGGATGCGATCTTTGATCGAACCGAAGTAGTGATCTTCCAGTTCCTGGCCTTTCGGCGGCTTGGAGCCAATCAGAGTGCGGCCAGATGAAACCAGGTCAGGGCGGGCGGCATAAAAGGCGTAGTCAATCAGGAAATACTCTTGCTCAGGTCCGAGGGTAGGGGTTACCCGCTCCGCTTTGCTACCAAAGAGCTTTAAGATTTTAACGGCGCTTTCGCTCACGCTTTCCATCGAGCGGAGCAAAGGCGTTTTGTTATCCAGGGCATCACCGTGATAGGAGATGAAGACGGAAGGCACGCACAGGGTTTTGCCATTAGGACCATCCGCAATAAAGATCGGGCTGGAAGGGTCCCACGCGGTATAACCACGAGCTTCGAAAGTAGCGCGCATACCGCCCGAAGGGAAACTGGAAGCATCCGGTTCGCTCTGGATCAACTGCGAGCCGCTAAAGCGTTCAATCGGGGTTCCCTCGTCATCAAAAGTAAGGAAGGCATCGTGTTTTTCGGCAGTCAGCCCGGTCTGAGGCTGGAACCAGTGGCAGAAATGGGTCACTCCATTTTCAATGGCCCATTCTTTTACAGCGTGTGCCACTTCGTTGGCGATGGCTTTATCCAGTTTAGCCCCACGCTTGATGGTTTCCTGAAGCTTGGCATAAATGGGTTTAGGCAACTTGTCCTTCATAGCGCGGCTGTTGAAGGTGTTGCATCCATAGAAATCAGTTACTTTAAGCGGGCGGCCATCCTTGTCCTTCGGGTAATCAAAAATCCGAGGGGTCCGGGTACTGACTTCTTCAATTGCCCAGTATCTTGGGTTTGAGGACATTCCTATCTCCTTAAAATCTTAGCCTACAGCTAAACGGCTTACTCTAGCATTATTATAAAACGGAGCAGCGCTCTTTTGTACACTTTTCACAAATGCTATATTAGCTATCCCGTTCTTTGTTGTAAATGTATAAAAAAGCTAAATTAAATAGACTAATTTTTGGGCGGATTGCACAAAGAGGCTAACTTTTTAAACAGATTAGCAGGTACTTTTTTTACACTAACAAAAGACCGCCATGTTTACTTTAAGAACGCGGCGGTCTTACGGGCATGCTTATTCGGTTTTACAACCTGGCCCAGTAACCCAGGTCGTGCTTGAAATATTCTTCCGTGCGGAGGTCTTCGTTAAGCGGTAGGACTTGAGGCATGGTCAGGTAGACATGCGCCCGGTAGAGTGGCAATTCGGCTTCCGGTACGCCGACAGATTTTAGCAGGTCAAATTCTTCCTTGCGAGTTTTGCTAAAGCCCCAGCGGTTATTAATTTCAGCGTGCATCGCTAGCGGTTTACGCCGGTGCAGACCGGAGCGTACCAGGGCATAGGCCATACGGGTTACGGCATCGTACAACCGGTCACTTTCGGGTGAGGCTTCATATAGCATGTCCGGGTTGATTTGCAGCGAAACCTGGCCCTGTTCGCCGGTTCCGCCTGAAATATAGCCCATCAGGCTAATTGGCCGCCCGCTCACAACCTGGTTAAGATTATCCACCACGTACTGGTCATCCAGTACACCCAGAATATCGCGAGCGTGAAACTCCAGTGCGCCATGCTGTTCCAGGGTAGTGCCTGGCAGCAGACCGGCGGCAGTAGAATAGGTAAACTTACCTAAAACTAAATTTCCAGCGCTATCGCGAGTATCCCAGAGATTGGAGGTGGGAGATTGGAGTTCTCCAAAGAATTGAGCCGCTCTGATTAGAGCTGCCCTGGCTACTTCAGGGACAATTAAAGACTGGGGGTTAATGCCATTTACCAGATTAAATATAGTTTCTTGCGTGGTATCGGAGATTTCTCCTAACATTTTATTCGGCCAGGCCGTCCTTCTTAAAAAATGTAAGCTTTTGAATATGAGCTTCTTTTATAAACTTCTCTATAATATATTGTCTTTTTGGCACTTCAACACTTCATTATAGACTGGCTAAAGCACCGAGTCAGTGATGATGCGCACAATTAAACATTATATAACTTACGCCAGGCGGTGGCAAATTGTTTCACTTCTTGAGAATCCGGTACTATTGGCCTGATTGTCCCTTTCGTAGAAGCTATTGTATAATTTTTTAAGTAGGACTACGCCATAGACTCATCCTGAAACTTTTTTCTTTCTCCATCTACCATCCCACTACCGGCCCTGCCCTTAGAACTATTTGTGCTCAAAACCCTGACAATTTATTTTTCTAATCTAACTTAAAAGGAACAGATGCTCCATCTTCAGCGCGTGCGTTTACTTACTGTTCTGGCTCTGGTGGTTTCTGCTATCATACTGGCGCAAAACTTACCTCTCTTTGGGCCTGCCATTTCTTCTCCTTTATCTAACGGCACTGCTCTTCAAAAAGTCAAACAAACTTATGGCCGGCTTCCGCTCGCTTTTGAACCGAATTTAGGGCAAATTAATTCTCAAGCTCTTTATTTGAGTCGCGGTAGTGGCTACTCTCTCTTTCTGGCAGAGGATGCAGCGGTTATCGGACTAAAAAAGGCTGGTACAGATGGCCAGTCAAGGGCAAATCTTGTGCGTATGAAGTGGCTCGGTAGTAACCCCACAGCACGAGTAAGCGCGCAGGAGGAGTTACCGGGTAAAAGTAACTATTTTAAAGGTAATCTTCCTTCTCAATGGCATACTGATGTGCCGACTTACGCTCGGGTGGAGTACAGGGAGCTTTATCCGGGTATTGACCTGGCATTCTACGGCAACCAGCGCCAGCTTGAATATGATTTTCTGGTTGATCCGGGCGCAGACCCGGCCTCTATCCGCCTGAGTTTTGACGGTGTGGATAAGTTGGAGCTAAACGCCCGAGGTGAGCTTTTATTACACACTTCTGAAGGAGTGCTGCTGCAACACGCCCCTGAGATATACCAGACCAAAGACGGCCAGAAGATTATGGTTAAAGGCGGTTATCACCTGGTAAATTCGGAAAGCGGTGAGACAGAAGTAGATTTTTCGGTCGAAAATTATGAGCGCTCGTTACCACTGGTGATTGACCCGGTGCTGGCCTATTCCACTTATCTGGGCGGAACCGGGGATGACCAGGGCAAAGCTATCGCGGTAGATTCAGGCGGAAACGCATATATTACCGGCTATACTTTTTCGGCTAATTTTCCCAACAATAATGCGCTTTACCCTGATTATGATGCTACATATCCTTTAGGGGATGCCTTTGTAACCAAACTTAACGCTGCCGGTAGCGCGGTAGTTTATTCTACTTATCTTGGTGGTGACAACGCGGATATTGGCAACGGTATCGCGGTGGATAGTTCCGGTAACGCTTATATTGCAGGCTATACCTCGTCAATTAATTTTCCGGTTACCAATAATGCTTATTCCACCACTGGCTTTGGCAATAAAGATATATTTGTAACCAAACTCAATGCTGCCGGTAATGGGTTGGTATATTCGACTTTCATCGGGAGTAGTAAGGATGATGTTCCAAACGCTATCGCCCTTGATAGCTCGGGTAATGCTTATATTACCGGCTATACTACCTCGGAAGGCTACCCTACCACGCCCGGCGCTTTCAGCACCGGTATCGGTTCGTTAAACATAAAAGATGCTTTTGTAACTAAACTAAGCGCAGACGGTTCCAGCCTGCTTTATTCTACTTTCCTGGGTGGCAGCGCTGAAGATATTGCCAACGGGATAGCGGTGGATAGCAGTGGTAGCGCTTATATCACGGGCCAAACCGCCTCGGTTGATTTTCCGGTCACTCCCGGCGCTTTCGGCACTTCGCAGTCTGGCGGAGCTGAAGTTTTCGTAACCAAACTTAATGCCACAGGTACATCTTTAATCTATTCCGGGGAGTTATCTGGTGCGAATGGCGATTTTGGCGATGCTATTGCCCTTGACGCTAACAATAACGCTTATGTTGCGGGTCATACTTTTTCCACCAATTTCCCGACTACTTCCAATGCCTATCAGACCACTTCTCACGGTGGAGGAGATGGCTTCGTGGCTAAAATTAACCCGGCAGGCAGCGCTCTGATCTACTCTACCTACGTTGGAGGAAGTTCTGATGACCAGGTGCTTGCCATCGGGGTAACAAACCTGGGAGAGGCGGTTATTACGGGCCAGACCAGTTCGAGCGATTTTCCGGTTACTCCGGGCTATCTTTACGACTCTTTTGGCGGGATTCCTTTTGATGCCTATGTCTTAAAACTTAATCCTGCCGGAAGTAGCCTGGTTAATGCTACTTTTCTGGGAGGAAATGATGCGGATGTCGGTTCAGGTTTAGCCCTGGATAGCGCGGGCAATGCTTATATCACCGGATACACCAAATCCGCTAATTTTCCCGTTACTAACGGCGCTTTGGACACAACTTACAATAGCGGTTATGATGCTTTTGTAGCTAAAATCAACCGCGAGACGGACCTGGCAATTACCAAAACGGTTGATAATCCTACTCCCCAAATTGGTGACCTGGTTAAATACACCGTGACGGTCAGTAATAATGGTCCCGCTGCTGCTACAAACGTCAAAATAACCGATCAGCCTCCCTCAGGCCTGACTGCTGTTAAGGCTACTGTAACTATGGGTACGTATGACCCGGCAAGCGGACTCTGGACTATCGCAAGCCTGCCTGCCGGGCAGAGTGCGGTCTTAACGCTTGAAGCTACTATTGGTCAGGCAGGGTCACTGACCAACACCGCCACTCTTACTGCTCTTGATCAATTTGATACTAACCCTAACAACAACACCGCTCAGGTAACTTTGTCGATAACGTCCGCCGATGTGAGCGTTCAAAAGAGTGTCGATATTTCCGCTCCCGCCCTGAATCAAAATGTAACCTTTACCATCAAGATTAACAATGCCGGGCCGGATGCCGCCACGAATATCAAGGTGACAGATAAATTACCTGCCGGTTTGCAGTTAGTTTCCGCTACCCCTTTGCAGGGTAGTTACGACTCTGCCAGCGGTGTCTGGAGCGCCGGAAACCTGGCGAAAAATGGCGCAACCCTGACCCTGAAGCTGGTCGCCACGCCGGTGCAGGCAGGGAATATCACCAATACCGCCAGCAAAACGGGACAGGGCGAGTTCGACCCGGATGCTTCTAATAATTCGGCCAGCGTTACCCTGACCGTAGCTACCGCCGATATTAAGATTCAAAAGAGTATGCTGGGTACACCTGCTGCCAACCGGAATATTCAGTTTACAGTGAGCGCCACCAATAACGGTCCGGGCAGCGCCAGCGGCGTACAGGTGCTGGATAAGCTTCCGGCCGGTTTGCAGTATGTTTCGTCAACCGATTCGCAGGGAGCCTATGACCCGGCAACAGGCTACTGGAATGTGGGGAATTTAACTTTAGGTCAAACAGCCACCCTTAATGTTACCGCCACGGTCACTGCTCCCGGTCAGATTACTAATACGGCCATAAAATCGGCTGAGAATGAGATTGACCCTGACAGTAACAACGACTCGGCCAGCGTCAGCCTTAACGTGGGTTCCACCGATGTGCTGGTTCAAAAGGGTGTCAATAATTCTTCACCAAAAACTGGCGACTCTATAACTTATACGGTCACTCTGATTAACCTCGGCTCGATACCCGCAACCAATATAGTGGTTTCGGAAGCTTTACCTGAGGGTCTTAGCGCTGATACCAACTATGCAACACCTTCAATGGGTAGTTACGACCAAAGTAAGGGTACATGGACAATTCCGAAACTGGACTCCGGCGTATTTGCTTCACTGACCCTGACAGGTGTGGTGGTGCGACCAGGCGCTTTCAGTAATACGGCCGCCAAAACTTCCCAGGATCAGTTTGATCCCAATGCCGGAAATGATAGCAGCCAGGTTAACTTTACCGTGGCGGGTCAAGACTGGCTGGTCAACCGTTCAGTTGACGATGGACAGGGTGATCAACCGGGTAGTTTCTCTTACGCTGTTACCAGAGCCCCTGCTGGCAACAGGGTTATCTTTGCCTCTTCTATTAACACAGTAACTCTTGCTGCAGGAACGACACTACAGGCTAATTCCGGTATAACCATTCAAGGCCAGTGTGGTCTTACCGGTTCTCCCGCAGTCTCTATCGTAAATGCACAGGCAAACAGCGGCAGCCTTACCCTCAACGGTAACGTAACGATTGACGGAGTAAGCTTTTCCGGGTTGCCTTTGAAATTGCGCGCTACCAACGGTGCAAACCATCTCATCTGCGTAAAAGCTGGTAAGTAAGTTTACGAAAGACAGACTTTAAACTATACTAATAGAGTTTTAGCGGCCAGAAAGAAAATTAGTAAATACAGGAATTTTCCTTGAGTATCAAAATAGCGTCACTTCAGCTCAGGGCCTTTGAGCTTGGCGAGGCTCGCGCTGCGCTTGACCATGCCATCTCTATGATCGAACAGGCGGTAGAGGAGCATCACCCCGATCTTATAGTGACCCCGGAATGTACTTATCCGGCCTACGTCCTCGGTAGCGCCCAGGAATTTTCCCAGAATTACCCTGGCGACCCCTTACCCCGTTTATCCGATCTCGCCCGCAAGCACCAGATACATTTGTGCGTGGGGCTGGCTACTCCCGCTGAAAGCGAGGGTGGGCCGGTTATTTATAATGAAGCGGTGCTGTTAGGGCCGGATGGCAGCCTGATCGGGCGTACTGCCAAGAGCCTGCTCTGGCACTTTGATACTCGCTGGTTTTGTCCGGGCGCTTCCTACCCGGTTTTTGAGACTGCCCTGGGTCGTATCGGGATGCTGGTGTGTGCCGACGGGCGGCAGCCCGAAATAGCCCGTAGCCTGGCCCTGGCAGGGGCGCAAATTATTCTTGATCCGACCTGCTGGGTTACATCCGGCTCGGACCGGCGCGACCTTCATAACCAGCAAGCAGACTATATGCTGGCGGCGAGAGCCTGGGAAAACGGGGTCTGGTGTGTCGCTTCCGATAAGGTAGGTCTTGAGCGCGGGACTGTGCTTTACGCCGGGCGCAGCAGTATTATTGGACCGGATGGCAAAAAAGTGGCTGAAGGGCCTTCAGATAGTGAAGCCGTGGTAGTAGCCGAAATTCCTGATTTGAAGCCGCGCTCTCTTTCTCCTGCGCCCCGCCGTCCCGCACTTTATTCAAACCTGTCCCGTACTACCGAGGAGTTACCTGTTCACGCTTTGCTGCAAGAACCCCTCATACCTTCACGGGCTCAGCTACGGGCGGCGGTGGCTCAGTATCCACCGTTTACCAGCACCCAGGAAATGGGTGAGGTAGTACGTCCGCTGATAGCTCAACTCGCTCGTGAAAATGTAGAACTGGTCGTTTTGCCCGATGTAACACCCAATGTGGCTGAAGAGGCCGCCTGGCGAAGCGACCTCGTTTTCCCTTTCTACCGCAGCTTGAGCAAGTTAAGTGGCGTTGCAATACTGGCGACAGCGGTTGAACAGGAAGGCCACCGGCGTTATAAAACAGCCTGCCTGTTTGCGCAAGGGCAGGAAATCGGGCTCTGGCGCCAGGCTCACTTCACCCCTCAGGATGAAGGTCGCTGGACACCGTCAGCGGAGATAGGCCCGGTAGTTAAATTTCCCGGGCAGAGCGGGACCCGCCTGAGTGTGATGCTGGGGGCAGATGGTTTTGGTTCCGAAACAGCCCGCAGCCTGATGTTGAACGGCGCGGATGTAATCCTGTGGCCTGTGCGTGCTTCTTTGCCCGGTTCCGCAGGCTTCGATCTATCGCACCTGGCGCGCACCCGCGCTGCTGAAAATCGCGTTTATATCTTATGTTCAACCCCGCTTGAAGAGGCCAGCGGACTGGCAGGCGGTACTTATCAGGGCCGTTCCTTGATAGCAGATCCTAACGGGGTGGTAGTAGCACCTGCTCTACCCGATACTGCTATGGCGGTGAGCGCCCAGCTTTCTATCAGTTCCTGCCGGGAAAAACTACGCGTACCGGGGACAGATGTAGTATACAGTCGCCGCCCGGATTTATACGGTTTGCTGGTGAAAGAGGATGGGGTAGAGTTATAGTTTGAGATGAAGCCTTTAATTACCAGCGGTAATGCCGCGCTTGATGGTTACGAGGATAACAGGCGCGGCTGGTTTATCGGCCATTTTTTGGACGAGCGGCGCGGGCTGAGAAGCACTGCCGATATTGAGGTAAAATGGGGTATCCACCCACAGGGTGAAGTTAAAATCAGCTATGCTCTGAATGAAATTGCTACTACCATGAGTCTTTTAATCAGTGGCCGTTTTAAGCTTGATTTTCCTGACCAGGACCAAGCTGTCACTCTGGCCCAACCTGGTGACTATGTTATTTTTGGGCCGGGAGTACCGCACATCTGGGAAGCCCTGGAAGACTCGGTAGTTTTGTCTGTGCGCTGGCCCTCTTTACAGGCCGATCAAAAATCTTTATAAGTTTACATAAAAATGCCTGCAACTTTAACCGCTACCCAGATAGTACAAGAATTGAAAAGTTATGCTAACCCTGCGAATGTAGCCGGGATGGCTCGCTTTGGCATCAGCGCCAGTAATACCTTCGGCATTTCTATGGTTACCTTGCGAGGCATTGCTAAAAAAGCGGGTAAGCATCATGAACTGGCGTTAGAATTATGGGCCAGCGGGATTCATGAAGCTCGCATCCTGGCAGCGCTGGTTGATGAACCTGCTAAAGTAGATGAGCAGCAACTTGAAAGCTGGGTAAAGGATTTTGACTCGTGGGATGTGTGTGATCAGTGCTGTCTGGTTCTGTTTAGCCGTACACCTTTCGCTTATCAAAAAGTAGACGAGTGGAGCAGGCGTGAAGAAGAATATGTTAAAAGAGCGGCCTTTTCCCTGCTTGCCGCTCTGACAGTCCACGATAAAAAAGCGCCTGATGATCAGTTTAGCGCTTTTCTGCCAAATATAAAGCAGGCCTCACTGGACGAAAGAAATTATGTGAAAAAAGCGGTAAACTGGGCTTTGCGCCAGATTGGCAAACGCAACCCGGCTTTGAATAGCCAGGCAATAGAATGCGCCAGGGAGATTCAGCAACTGCCTGCTAAAAGCGCTCGCTGGATTGCGGCGGATGCCCTGCGTGAATTAACCGGTGAAGCGGTACAGCAAAAACTGGCGAGAAAGTGAGCTAAACTGATCTTTCATGCTGTTGACTAAAAAGGAGAAGAACCTGAGGTAAATGACTAGAGCAAAAGGCAATGTAATTATCGGGCAGTCGGGCGGAGCGACTGCCGTTATCAATAGCAGTCTGGCAGGTGCGGTAGCGGAAGCCTTGCTCCACGAGGAAGTAGGCGAAATTTATGGCATGCTGGATGGCGTTCAGGGTTTATTGAGAGAGCAGATAATAGACCTCAGGGCGCAGGTCGGTACACCCGCAAAACTGGAACAACTCAAGCACACACCCTCGGCGGCTTTAGGTATGTGCCGCTATAAGTTAAGTGGGAATGAACGCGAGCGCATTCTGGATATCTTACGCAAGTACAATATTCGTTACTTCATTTATGCCGGGGGAAACGATAGCGCCGATACCTGCCACCGCCTGGCTGAAATGAGCCACGCCGCCGGTTACGAGTTGCAGGCGGTTGGTATTCCCAAAACCATTGATAACGATTTGCCAGAAATGGACCACTGCCCGGGCTATGGTTCGATTGCGCGTTACCTGGCGATTGCCACGCAGGACAGCAGCATTGATACAGAAGCCGCCCACCTGGTTCATCCGGTCAAAATTATCGAAGTAATGGGCCGCAACGCCGGTTGGGTAGCCGCTTCTGCCGTGCTCGGCAAACGCCGGGAAGAAGATGGTCCACACCTGATTTATACTCCTGAACGGACTCTCGAACCGGAGCGTTTTCTGTACGATGTCCAGCAGGTTTATGGGCTCTATGGCCGTTGTGTGGTAGTGATAGGCGAGACGGTCAAGGATAGCAAAGGCAAGACCCTGGGAGCGCAGGGTGCGCCATACCTGGTAGACTCGTTTGGGCATAAGTATTTTCACGGGCCGGGGAACTACCTCATGGGCCTGGTTATCAAAGAATTAGGGCTGACTGCTCGCTACGATAAACCCGGTACTTTGCAGCGCATGAGCATGCTTTGCGCCAGCGAAGTAGACCTCGATGAAGCCTGGCAGGCCGGCGAATGGGCTGTTCGGCGGGCCGTAAAGGGCGAGAGCGATATTATGATAACCCTCTTGAGAGCCGAAGGTTCTCAGGGAGAGTACTGCTGTGAGTACGGCACAACTCCCTTAATTAATATTGCCAACACCGAACATAAAATGCCGGAAAATTATATAAACTCAGCCGGAAACTTTGTGACCCAGGCTTTTGTTGATTATGCTACGCCATTAATTGGCGGGCCGCTGCCGGAATATTCCCATCTCAATCGCCGGAGTATAGTCAAAGTCAACCAAGACTAACGATAAACCCAGGCATTTAGGATAGAAGGCAATAGATTTAAAAGATGCTTACCAATAGTCTATAATTCATGATATGATATTGGTAATTCTGTTCGACTTTTATAGAGAGGAATGCTAAGAATGTTAGAGGAGATTGTATCCCACCAGACACAGGGCCCGGCTACTACCGCTGCTCACGCCGGAGAAATTCCTGAGCGTACCGGCAGTCGCCCGGTTGCCCAACCTATTTTCCAGACCACAGTCCATTCTTTCAAGAGTATTGAGGAAATGGAACAGGTAGTTGAAAACCCGGATCAAGGCTGGTTTTACTACCGCTACGATTCGCCCAATCACTCTGCTTTTGCAGATGCCATGGCTAAACTGGAAAATGCTGAGGCCGCCGCGACTGCCGGTAGCGGAATGGGTGCGATTTTCGCGGCTTTAAGCGCCGTTCTCAAAAGCGGCGACCATATTGTGGCGGATACCAAAATCTATGGCGGTACTTATTCTCTTCTCAACGACCAGTTGCCCCGTTTTGGTATTGAAACCACTTACGTAAATATAGATGATGAAAGCGCCGTGCGGGCCGCTTTGCGACCTACTACCCGCGTTCTCTATACCGAAACCCTTACTAACCCACTATTGCAGGTGACAGATCTTGAAGCGGCGGCTAAACTGGCCCACTCTTTAGGCCTGTTGCTGTTTGTAGACTCCACCTTCAGCACTCCCATCGTCTGCCGCCCGGTAGAATGGGGCGCGGATGTCGTTTTGCACGCCACCACCAAGTATATCGGCGGCCATAGTGATGCGCTGGGCGGCATTATGGCCGGGCGCAAGGATATTATTGAAGCTGCCCACCTGGCAGGTAAACTGATGGGCCTTACCCAGGGGCCCTTTGATGCCTGGTTGAATGTGCGCAGCCTGAAAACTTTGCCGCTGCGAATGACCGCGCATAGCCGTAACGCGCAAGGGGTGGCGGAATGGCTTTCCCGGCAACCGGGCATTGTCAAAGTAAATTATCCCGGCCTGGAGTCTCACCCACAGCATGCCCTGGCGCGGCGTTTGATGCCGGAAGGTCTTTTCGGCGGCATGCTTTCTTTTGAACTGGAAAGCGGTGAGGCGGGTGCGCGCCGTTTCGTACGCGCTTTGCGTGAAATTCCGCTGGTGCCAAGCCTGGCCGATGTAACCACTACTATTTCTCATCCGGCCAGTTCTTCCCACCGCATGTTGACACCGGAGCAAAGAGCCGAGGTTGGTATCGGGGAAGGTCTGTTGCGCCTCTCGGTCGGTATTGAGGACCTGCAAGATATCATCCAGGATCTTGAGCAGGCCCTGGCTCAATCAAAATAAACTGTCCAGGGGTAATCCATCTTTTCGGAGGCTCGTTCCGGAAAGGATGGATTACCTCACTCTAGCGTTGAAAGCACATGAAAGTAACATCCCTTGCCAGCGGTTCCAGCGGCAATTGCTACCTGGTACAGCATGGCGCTGCTAATATTCTTATAGATTGCGGCCTGAGCGCTTCCACCGTAGAGCGCCATTTGCGCGAGCGCGGCGTGCAGGCTTCCCAGCTTTCCGCGATTTTCCTGACCCATGATCACGGAGATCACCTGAAAGGGGCGGGCACGCTCTCTCGTAAGTGGAGTATTCCGGTTGTGGCAAATGAGGCAACGCTGAAAGCCGCCCAGCTTAAATGGGAAAAGATTGCGCGTATGGAAGAAGTGCGTGCTACGCAATACGGCAGGCCTGCTGCTAAAGTCGCCGAAAAGGCCAAATACAACTTACAGGTAATGCCTGTTGGCGGCGTAAAGAGCTTTGAAGGGCTGGAAGTCAGCAGCGTACCCGTTTCGCACGATGCCGCCGATACCGTCTGCTATACTTTCCGGGCGGCTGACCGCCAGGCCATGATCCTGACTGACCTGGGCTGCGCTACGGAGCCTATTTTTGAACCTCTATACCATAGCGATTTGATTGTGCTGGAAGCCAACCACGAAATTGAGCGCCTGCGCCAAAATCCGCACTATCCCAGCTCCTTAAAATATCGCATCGCCAGTGATCACGGGCATCTCTCAAATAAGCAGAGCGCCGAAATTTTGCGGCAAGTGCTGGAACAGAGTGGCCTTGAACATACGGTCTGGCTGGCGCATCTTTCCGAGGACAACAACGACCCGACCAATGCCGTTAAAGTGATAAAAACTTGCCTGGATAACGCCGGAATCCGTAAATTTCCTTTACAGGTAGCACTACGCGATAAACCGAGCCTGAGCTGGGATTCTGCCGGAGCTTACTACCAGGCGCAGATGTTATTTGATTTTTAGCCTTACAAACTGTAAAAGCAGGGCTTGTCAAGGGTGCTAAGATAAAGCAGAATAAGAAGTAATTAGAAGTAATAAAGAGTAAGAAACAAATTGGGCAGTTCTGCGTAAATCTGTGTAGTTGTACATCAAAAATGTCGGTTAGCAGTACAAACTCTTTGCAGATGGCAAAAGGAGGAAAGAATGACCCAGTCCGGAATGGCTTACAACGATGTGAATGAAAATGGCCTGCTCGACCTGGATGTATATTTTGATTTTCTCTGCCCTTTCTCTTATCAAGCTGCGGCCTGGGTGCGACAGGTGGCCGAACTGATGGGGCCGGAAGTAATTTCAGTACGCTGGCGTTTCTTGTCTATTGAACAGTTTAGTAAAAGCAAGGACAATCAGGGTTGGAATATCTGGGATCAAAAGCCGGATAGCTCCGAGGTCAAAGGGCTGTTGCCTTTCCTGGCGGGCGGCGTGGCTCATGCTGCCGGTGGTGAACAGGCTTTGAGCAAGTTTTATGAAGTTTTAGGCCGGATGCGCCACGAGGAAGGCTTGTCGATCTGGGAGCGCGGTATTATCGAGAAAGCCTGGCAGGAGGCCGGACTGGATGCCTCCCTGCTACAGGGCGTTTTTGATGGCAGTGACCGTCGCGGTTATGAGAAACTCCAGAATGACCATACCGAAGCGGTTCAGAAGTACAACGCTTTCGGAACTCCTACCCTCGTCTTCGAGGAGAGCCGCGCTTTCTTCCTCAAGCTGATGCCGCGTCCTGAGGCAACCGACGAAGCTCTGGAACTTTTCCAGCATCTCCAGAGGCTGGCAATGGGCTTCCGGCACGGCGTGCTGGAGTTCAAACGGCCCTTAACTGAAGAACAAGAGGCCGAAGTCAACTCTATGAAGTCGAAGTCAACTCAGGGCTTATAGTTTCAAAATTAGCAGTAAACAGAGAAGAACCGGGCTAAGACCCGGTTTTTTAATCAGCAGGAAGTTCCTCTACATACAGACCGTAAAGCGCTGGCGGGGCAATTCCAAGCTGGCTTAAGTAACTGCATAACTGGCTGCGGTGATGAATCTCATGTTCAATCATCCCTACCAGCACGCGCCACCCGGCTATATTCCCCTGGTTGGTGGGAACCGGCATGGTTAGCCCGGCTTCGCCGTTTGCTTGCAACATTTCTACCGCTCTCCCATGACAGCTTTCAAGATAAGCGATCACTTCAGCTTTTGAGCGGCCAAAACTTTCAGCATGTCCGGGGTAGCGTAATGGCCCGCTACCTAAACGGGCCATATTCATAACCTCAGTAGAGGCTATATGGCGAATCAAATCTCCGCAGGTAAATTCGTTTTCGGCAGGTCGCCATTCCAGTTTAGCTTCCGGTACGGCCCTGGCAACCTCTAGCGTTCGTTCATAGACCCTTTCAAACCAGGTAGCCGCGTCTTCAAGTGTCCAGTTCAAGCAAAAACTCCTCTTGAATTAAACTCGCACAGGCTAGCCAGGATAAACCGATAAACTATCTACAATGAAAAATCTTGCGAGTTTTGTGATGAGTGGAACTATACAGTCCGTATGCTTTCTCCTACACAGGAGCAGTTAGCACAGTATCGTAAAACATCAATTCAAACTCATGACTGAGGCGGACCGCCCGGGTGATTAAACGCCGTTCTTCTGCTGAGTTGTATCGAGCCAGTAAATTCTGATCTACCGGGGTCACTTTCTCGCCGATCTGGTCGTGGGCTGTAAAGAACTGCACCTGCGCTTCGCTCAAGTTATAATTCCGCTGCAAAGCCGGTCCCACCCTGGCGCAAATCTGCACAAAAATATCCTCGCTGGCGCTAACGGAAGCCAGTTTTTCGGGAGGGGTACCGTAAGCCAGCATCCAGTAGAAGAAATTAGTCAGGGCCATACACCCGGCTAAGGGTTCAACCCGGTCAAAATCTTCCCGGCTTAAACCTAAAGCCGCGCCTAAATCAAGCAGCAGTTTATAG
The DNA here is from genome assembly GCA_036261665.1 of Chloroflexia bacterium. GTDB lineage: Bacteria > Chloroflexota > Chloroflexia > Chloroheliales > Chloroheliaceae > 54-19. The sequence goes on along the minus strand of DATAKM010000085.1, from coordinate 105,190 downwards.
CCGCCTATTTTTGGCGTAAGCTTGGCCAGTAACAGTTCCTGAGTTTCGAGATCAGGAGCGGCGGCTACAGCCAGGGCATCCAGGCGATAAGCTTCGCGTACCAGCCACCAATCCTGTAAAGCAAAAAGGCGCAGGCGCGCCACCTCTAAAGTTCCCACTTCTATTCCCTGCCAGAGCGGGTGATGTAGCAAGCGCTTGCGCAGCGGACTTAAATCTTCAGTTAATATCTCGTCGGCAAAACTCATTTATTTCATTCTATTTTATGGGTAATTCAAAAGTAAAAGTGCTGCCTTTTCCTTCCTGGCTCTGGGCGTTAATATGCCCGCCGTGCGCTTCGACCAGCCCCCGGGCGATGGCTAGCCCGAGGCCCGCCCCACCTGATTCGCGCCCTCGGCTGCGTTCGCCCCGGTAGAAAGGCTCAAAAATCTGCTCCAGGTCGGCGGCTGAAATGCCTTCCCCATTATCGCTGATGATAACGCTTACAAAGCCATTTTGCTGCCTGGCAGTCAGGTTTATTATACCTTTTTCCGGCGTATAGCGAATAGCGTTGCCGAGCAGATTATTCAGGACACGTTGAATTTTACGAGGATCAAAAGAAAATTCGGGAATTTCGCCTTCGATTTGGCCGTGCAAAGTTTGCTTTTTACTACCTGCCTGGCTTTTTAAACTTTCCAGGGTATCGGAGATCAAATCGGTCAGGCTGGCTCGTTCGGGAGTAAGTTTTAAAGCGCCCGAGTCAAGCTGCGAGAGTTCAAAAAGATCTTCGATCAGGCCCGTCATATATTGGACCTCGCCATGCATTCGTTCCAGAAAAAGGGCCGTTTGTTTTTCATCGGCCACGCCATCGGTAATGGCTTCGGTCATGAGGCGCAAGGAAGCGAGCGGCGTTCGCAAATCATGTGAAATAGCGACGACCAGTTCTTTGCGGGCCTGCTCCATCTCGCGCTGGGTGGCGAAGGCGGTCTCAAGCTGCACCGCCATCTGGTTAAAAGCCTGGGCTAACTGGGCCAGTTCATAGGAGCCTCCCGGTAGTACCCTGGTCTCAAGCTTTCCCCGGGCAATTTCAGTGGCCCCTTGTGTCAATTGCCGGACCTGCCGGTTTAACTGTTCTGAGAGAAAAAGCCCGAAAAAGATCGCGATGCCGCCCGAAAAAAGCAGCAACAGCATCAGTAAATTCTGGTCATGGGCGCTAAGAAACATTAAGCGTCCGGTTACCAGGATATTTACAATCGTAATAACTGCTCCGCTCAGGTAGGCTACTGTAATCTGGGCTCGTAAACTGACCAGGCGCTGGCTGTAGGCAATCCACAAAATAATCAGGGTGGCAGATACTGCTCCACTGGTTATTAAATAAAGAAAGAGCTTGCCGAGGTCATCCGCGGGAGCCTTAAGCCAGACCGCCGCCAGTCCCACCGCGCTGATCGCTCCTCCCAGCACCACAACCAGGGCTCGCCCGCCGGTTTTAAGCAGGACCGGCTGTAACTTTCGTATGTTTATCATGCTTTGCTTCAGTTTTTACTAGGGTTCAAATTTATAGCCAACACCCCAGACCGTTTTGATGTGGCGCGGGCGTACCGGGTCTATCTCTACTTTTTCTCGCAACCGGCGCACATGCACGGTGACGGTGCTCATTTCGCCGAAAAAAGTGTAATCCCAGACTTTATCCAGCAGTTGCTCGCGGGTGAAAACCTGCCCCGGATTACTCGCCAGGAACCAGAGTAAATCAAATTCTTTGGCGGTTAATTCGACCGGTTGATCTTTAAGCTGAACACTTCGCGCTATCCGATTGATATAAAGACCTTCCCCGGTCATGATTTCGTCCCCGGGGCTAAGAACATTGGTCACTCTTCCGGCTTCCTGCACCCGCCGCAAGGCTACTTTAACCCTGGCGACCAGTTCGCGCGGGCTAAAAGGCTTTGTAATATAATCATCGGCGCCCCCTTCAAGTCCGGCCAGTTTATCATCTTCCTGGGTTTTGGCTGTCAGCATGATAACCGGTACGATTCTACTGCCCGGGCGAGAGGCCTGGGCTCGGATTTGCCGCAGCACTTCCATTCCACCGACCTGGGGTAGCATTACATCCAGGATAACCAGGTCGGGCTTATGCTCGTGATAGAGTTTCAGGGCGCTATTACCATCGCTGGCCCGTTCTACTTTGTAACCCTCGCGCAGCAAATAAAGCTCCAGCACATCGAGGATGTTACTTTCATCATCTACCACTAAAATCCGGGGGTTTTCCATTTCTTTATTTTGTTTTACGGGATCATCTATAACCAGCATTAAAAAATCCTGCCTCTTTTATACCAGATTTTGATCTATCAGCAAAAGAAATTTCTACTTGAATATCTGGACAATTCTTTTGAAGTATAAGAGGCAGGACTTATTCAGTTATTACAAATCTTACAAAACTATTACGTGCCGCGTTTAACCTGCACTATACGGGCTCGCAGGGCGATTACTTGCAGGATTAACCCCACCAGGGAGACCCAGACACCCCAGCCCAGCGTTCCTTCCGCCTGGTGTGGAGTAGCGCTGCGCTCGGTTAAATCCCAGATTGTCCAGACAACCAGGGGCACTGCCACTACCAACCCAGCAAAGGCGGCGATCCATTTCAGGAGAGCCAGCAGGGGTGGACGTCCCAGCCGGTAATATAACTCGACATAAATAAAGCAACTGGTCAGGGAGAGGAGGCCAAAGAGGTTTACGGCAATTAAGGAGAGCAGAAGCCCCCAGACCGGTTGCCAGCCCCAGTCATTACTCTTACCCAGGACACCGTAGTACCACGGCCCGGCAAAGCCTATTACCAGTAGTAACAGGCTGACCGGCAGAAGAATCCTGTAAGTGAGATCTAAAGGGTTATTCCCGCTTTTTTGCTGTTTCATTTTTCAGTAAGGTTTACTTTAGCAGCCGTTTCATGGTCGCCTGCCATTCAGGACCGGATGGATCACTATTCAGGTCAGCGGGGAAGGGGTTAAATTCTACCTGGAGGCCCCGTCGCGCCATTTCCTCAGCTAACGGACGATTTCCAGCCAGTAATCTATAAGCTTCCGCTAACCCGCGCCGTTCAGATTGCAGAAGGCCGGAGACGGCCCTGGCGTTTTCGGCCTGTAGCTTTTCCTGGCTATTTGAAACTTTAGCAGAGAGTGGGCTGCCGGGCTGTCCTGCCGGTTGAATTGGCATAGCTAATTTGCCGCGAATTACGAAATTAGGCAAAGAGGTTAACCAGACGCACTTACGAGGATGCTGTAAGGACCAGGATGGAAAATCCAGGCAAAGAGCCATGTCTATCGAGCGACCGTTACTTTCGGTAAGGTCCATAATGCGCCAGGCGAAAGCCGCTTTTGAAATATCCCGCGGATTGAAACTGCGTTGAGGGAGCCTGATAATTTCCGCCGTTACGCCTGCCGCCGTCAGCGCGGCTACCAGCTTTTCGGCTAAAGTAGAAATAAGGCGGCTTTGCCTGACCGCCTCATCTTCAAATTCCGACGGCTCAAGCTCTTCAATATTTTCAGGTCGTTTCTCAAGCTCATCAAAAGTAGTTTGAGTGTAGCAGACTACTACCGTTTCAATTTTTCCAGGCTTTTCATTACTCATGTGCTTAACTGTATACTACATGACGAAAGCCCCGCCGGTTACACGAGCGGGGCTTCCACTTTACCAGAGAAATTTAACTATGGATTCTGCTTTTCCAGATAATCTGAAGCGGCCCAACCATCTTTGCCCTGGTAAGAAATCGGCCACCAGGTTATACCATCAACTGTGCGGAAATCACCGCTACGGATAGTCACGGTAGCGCCATCAGGAATCTGAGCCACTTTTGCGGCTCCCGTTCCTGGGTCTTTACGCATATTGAGACCATTCCCCGATTTCACTACCTTGGCAGTCGTTTGAACAGCCTTGGGGGTAGGGGTAGGGGTCGGCGCGGGAGTAGCAGTCGGCACCACGTTAGACAGGGTTGGTGTCGGTGAAGCATTTTTGCTGGTTACTACTACAGGTGTAGTTGGCACCGGGCTGGTAGACAGCAGACTGCTGGCGGTAGAGTCTTGCGGGTTGCCGGTAGCATTTGGAGTTTCCTTCTTGGCGCCGAAAACATTCAAAACCAGCAACAACAGCAGGGCAACCACAATTATCCAGGGCAATAGCCGTAGATAATTAATGCGAGAGAGAGGTCCATCAATCCGGTCGTAGTAGGGAATATTTTCAATTAACCAGTTACGGGTGCGATTCGGTTTCGCCACCAGGCCGGGAGAAGCAGCCGCTTTCTCTCGCCGGGTAATAACAGGTAATCCGCTGTTGTTCTGCGGAACCGCCGGAACGTTGTTTGCCAGGTTGCGCGGTCGCAAAACCCCGTCGCTGGGGACGCGCGAATTTTTATTTCCTTCACTCAGCCCGCTATCGGCTGAAGCATTTTCTACAAAAGGACTGTAACCGGTAGTGTTTTCAGGCACATCCGAGAGCGGAATGGGTTCCCAGTAAATTCTGGCTCTGAAGACCTGTTCACAGTCAATGGTAGCGGCATCCACCAGGTGATTGGCCCGGCGGTCGTAGAGGCGGGCATTACGGCACCAGCCCTTACGCCATAAAGGGGCCGGTTCAAAGTACCGGCAGTTGCCACATTTGCGGTTACGCGGTAACGATTTAGTTTCTTGCTTAATCTCCATCTACAATCCTAATAGGTTCTGAATTAAACCTCTATTACAGTTATTTATTTTTCCGCTCAGTCTTTCCGAACGGTAGCCTCCCGGCAAAGCGACCACTGTAGGGCCGTCAGAGGGTTTAGTGGTGACAGAGGTATGTTAGATAACCTATCCATTCGGCAGTCCGAAACATAGCCAATCCTGGCTAGCATCGCTCATGGTGAGTGTAACCGATACTGATAGCTTAGTCAAGTTGAGCTTGTGATAAATGAAAAAGAGCTTATTGGAAGGCTCTTTATAATTAAGCTTCCAATTCCACATCTTTCTCTCAATCAAGTCAAAAGTAATATAGCAAAATCTTCAAATTAAGACTAAAATATAGTTACACAGTTAAGGACTAATTGGCTAATTTCTAGCTAATTACTGGTTATGAATGCTACTTTCTCGAAAGTGGAGAAAGGACTATGAGTGTGGAACAGAATAGATACAAGCAAATTGAAGCTGAGATTTATTCTCTGACTCCTCTAATAGTTAAAGAGGTCGAAGCGCTTTTTGAAGCCGATCCTGACTTGCAGCACCGTTTTGGCGATACTTTACCCCGGCTTGCCCACCAGGAAGTAACCCGGCTACGAGATTTACTACTGGGAGCTATCCGGTATGATTACCCGCCTATTCTGGGGAAACAATACCGCTGGCTTCTCTCGGTAGCCGAAGTGCGTGATTTCAACCTGAAGACAGTGCGTGAACATGTCAGAATTTTCCGTGCTACCCTCGTCAGATGTCTACCCCCGGGTGACCTTGAATCCGTTTTAAAGATATTTGATGAAGCGCTGGGTTTGATTCACGCACAGGTAAATTAAACAGGTATCAGGCAGGCAAGGGCGAGGCTTGCACTATTCTCTGACTTACACCGGCAGTCTATTTTTAGGCATAAAGTAGGTAACTCTTTGAGGTCAAACCTTGATTGTTATATTTACTTATGGTATTATGCCCTTGCACTTGTAGTGCAGGTTTTCAGACTGTAAAAGGTCTGACTGACGTTCGGGTGTCGTCTAATGGTAGGACAGCAGACTTTGGATCTGTCGGTTGGGGTTCGAGTCCCTGCACCCGAGCCATTGCAAGCCTGAGCTTGCGAAGCTTTACCAGAACTGGTATAATCCGATTTCTGGATAGAGAGAAGGATGGTCGCTGGCGCAAGCCAGAGGAAAGTCCGAGCAGCGCAGAGTAGGGTGCCAGGTGGAGACTTCGGTTTAAGCCTGGGAGGCGGTTCTTCGGTTCCGTCGACAGTCCAGATTGGGCTGGCCATTAAGATCTTTAGCCTGACTAAAGTAATCAATGGCCGGTAGAGCAACAGAGACTATTCCCGCCTGCAAAGGCACGGGGTGAAAAGGGCAATCCTCCCTGCTGCAATCTCCGAATCGGCCGCCAAAGACGGTTACTCGCCGAGGCCGGAAGTCGAGAGCAGCCACTGAGGTGACGAGGTGGCCGGTATCGTTAAGATACCGAGATAGATGACCATCACGAACAGAACTCGGCTTACTCTCTTTCTATCCTCTCAACCGTCTACTGTAAAACGGTAGCTCCGGTAGTAAATTTAAGATGGTGCCTATAGCTCAATTGGTTAGAGCACTGGTCTGTGGAACCAGGGGTTGTGGGTTCAAGTCCCATTGGGCACCCCATATAGCAATAATTTTTCTTCTGAAGCTACTTCCTTAACCGGGAAAGTAGCTTTTTTATTTTCCGCACCTTAGCTTAATTTTTGATTAAGCCTATCAGCAAATAGTGAGGTAACTCTGGAGAGATGTTATAATACCTCTAATACTTTAGTTGATTTAATCTAAAACTCCAGGAGAAATATGTTTTGTTGCCGCTAAATAAACTAACACAAAACAGATCTGTAGAGCTAAGTAAAGAATTTCATTTTGCTAAAAAAACCTGGCTGGTAGGCTGGCTCGCTCTTATACTACTGGCGTTGACCCTGGCAGTACCGGCGATTGGCAAGGCTAACGGTGGTACGATCATTTATAACCAGGATACCGGCCCATTTAATGTTTACCTGGCGGTTAGCCCTTCTCCGCCTACTCCTAATGTCCCGGCCCACCTGACTTTACTCTTGACCAAAAAAGCCAGCGACCAGCCTGTGACTACCGCTACCATCCTGGTAGAACCGGAGATGCCGGGCATGGCTATGCCGGGAACCACCGGGGCGCGGTTTAACCAGACTCAGAGCCGCCCTAACCAGTATGATGTAGACGTGCCGGTCAGCATGGAAGGCATGTGGAATTTCAAGATAACTATTTCTGATCCCCAGCTTGGCCAGACTTCTTTTGTAGCCCAGGCCAAGGTGGAAAAACCGGATGCTCCCTGGCCGATTATAATCGCTATTCTGGTGGCCTTGCCTACTCTTGCTGCTTTGACCTGGTTCTTTCTCTTCCGAAATGAAAAAGACGACGATGATGATGACGAGGAGGACGAGGATCAGAACAGGGGCAAGCGGGAGGTAAAGCAAGTTGGCTCATAAGGTCATCGAATTACAGCCCTTATACGATCCAGTCAACCCTAAAAGAGGCGAAGATAAAGAGCGCCACGGTTTTGACCTCTACAGTATCCCGCTATTGCGCCGGGTGCTCTTATGGAAGCATAGCCGGACAGTCTTTCAGCTTATTTTACTGGTAGCGGCTGCCGGGGTCATTTTTGATGGCTTTTTTGGGCGGCCTCAATCACCTCGAAACTTCGCTACGGTGGCCAGTTGGATTGACTACCGTTTCTTACTGGTCCTGGTGATTTTGCTGGTAGGCAATCTTTTCTGTATGTCCTGCCCTTTTGTGCTGGTCAGTCACGGTATCCAGAAGCGCGTCGGCTTAAACCGCAACTGGCCGCGCTGGCTGAAGGGTAAATGGCTGGCGCTGGGCCTGCTGGTGCTGATTTTGTTCAGCTACGAACAGTTTAGCATCTGGGATAGCCCCTTTCTAACGGCTACCGTCTGTGTGCTGTACTTTGCCAGCGCCGTACTGACTGATTTTATTTTCAAAGGCAATTCCTTCTGTAAGTACGTCTGCCCGCTCGGTCTTTTTAACCAGACTTATTCCATGCTTTCGCCCACTGAAGTAAAGTCCAAATCCTTCGCTTTCTGTAAAAGCTGTACCACTAAAGAGTGTGTTAAGGGTGACGCTACCCACCACCAGGAAGGCTGCCAGATGTCGCTCTACATGGGCACGAAACAGAGCAACATTGATTGCACCTACCAGATGAGTTGCGCCCGTGCCTGCCCCTATCACAATGTCGGGCTGGAGTTTCGCAATCCTATCCGGGAACTCTGGACTAATATTAAAAAACGTGACTTCTCGCTGGGCGCGGTGGCCCTGGTACTCTGTTTTGCGTCTTTAACCAATGCCGGCAGTATGATCGGACCGTTCCAGGATTTTCAGCGTACAATCGGTAATGTTACCGGCCTGACCAACAACTTCTGGAGTTACACCTTAATCTTCCTCTTCTTTGCGCTGGCCCTTCCGGCCTTTTTTGGCTGGCTAACCACCTGGCTTACTCAAAAAATGGCCCGTACCAGCGAACCTCTTAGCGCTATTTTCAAACGGTACGCCGTCGGGCTTTTACCACTCAGCTTTTCTTTCTGGCTGGCCCACTATGCCTTTCACTTTATTGTCGGTGGAGGGGGAGTCTGGCCTACCATACAGGATATGTTTGAGCGGTTAGGCTTTCCTATCCTGGGCAAACCTGCCTGGGGCAATCCCGGTTTACTGCCCTATAGCGTTATCTTCCCCTTACAGCTAATTGTAATTTACGGCGGTTTTATGGCCAGTGGAGTGGCTATTTACCAGATCAGCCGTAAGATGTACAAAAAGCGAGTTGCCCGTACCGCAATGCTGCCATTTATGGTCCTGGCGCTGGTGTTAGCCATTGCCGCCGTCCTGATAATGGCCCAACCTATGCAAGCTCGTGGTACCTAGAAACAAAACTGAAATATCCGACCAGTAAGCCGGATATTTCAGTTTTACAAAAGAATAAATAACCTGTTCAGTTGCAGATTGACTTTGAGCCAGTTAGCCTGATTAATCTTGCTCTAAGCTTTACTTCATTAGAGCTTAACCGGCGAGTCAGACAATTATCAGGTAGCCAGGATAAAGGCTATAAAAGTCTAAAATCCTACACGTGCGCGGCTATTCAAGATAGTTCGCGCCAGGGCTTGAGGTTTAAATTTTGCTCGATGTTGAGTAATGCAACTGTTTTTGGGAGATAAGTAATTGAAAAAGTGGTCATGGGTAATTATCGCCTTCTTAGTTACATTACCCGGTCTGGTAGCGGTACTTGGAGGATTCCATTTAGATAAAGAAGCGCCTGTGCTGGGCGCGGTATTATTTGGGGTAGCCGTGATAGGGGCTGCCTTTTTGCTTTCCTGGGCCTGTGAAGTAGCTCAGATGGATATTCCTGCCGCCCTGGCGCTCTCGGTGCTGGCCCTTATTGCGGTTTTGCCTGAATATGCCGTTGATTTTTCCCTGACTTACCAGGCTGCAACTAATAAGGAATATGAGGCCCTGGCGGTGGCCAATATGATCGGGGCGAACCGAATGATCGTTGGTTTCGCCTGGCCGCTCATCATTTTCCTATTCTGGTTACGCTTCCGCAAAAAAGCGGTTACCCTCGAAAAGTCGCAGAGGGTAGAGATAGGTTTCCTGGGTCTCGCCGGGCTTTACTCCCTGATTATTCCGATCAAAGGGCATATTGATATTATTGATGTCGTTATACTGGTGGGCCTGTTTGTTCTCTATACGGTCCGGATTTCCCGGTCGGAGGTACACGAACCGGAATTGATCGGTCCGGCCCAGTTGCTGGGTTCTCTCTCAAATGGCCCCCGCAGAGCGATAGTCAGCTTTATGCTGATTTTTGCCGGGCTTGTAATCTTTGTGGTGGCCCATCCTTTTGCCGAATCACTTGTGCTTACCGGTAAGAACATCGGAGTAGACGAAGTTTTCATGGTGCAGTGGTTCGCACCGATTGCCAGTGAAGCGCCCGAAATAGTGGTCTGTATCCTCTTTACTTTGCGCGGTCTGGCCAGCGCCGGTTTAGGCGCCCTGGTGGCCAGTAAAGTAAACCAGTGGACTCTGCTGGTGGGTACCTTGCCGCTGGTCTTTTCACTGGGTTCGGGTTATATCCGGTCACTACCGTTAAACGGCGACCAGGTAGGTTCGATGTTCGTCACCAGCGGGCAAACCTTGCTGGCGGTAGCTATTATGATGAACCTGAGCGCACATATCTGGGAAGCGGGCCTGCTGTTTGTGCTATTCATCGCTCAGTTTTTCTTCCCGGACCAGTTCCTTTTCTTCAATATAGACGCCCACTATGTGTTCGGCGTTATTTATATCGTACTGGCCGTGGCTATAATCGCCCGTATACCTTTCCGCGAGCACAAAGCTATTATTAGCACCATGTTTAACTTTGGCAAGCGGCAACCTGAGGAAGAAGAAGTGCCAGAAGCAGCTTTAAGCGGACCTGATAAAGTGCGAGCGCTGGAAGCCGAAACTGAGAGGGTTATTGAACCGGCCAGGAGCGGTTCAAAAAATAAAGAAGGTCACTTCTCTCTCTGATAATAAAGCTATTTAGGATCCTAAAGAGAGCATTTCTAACAATTGAGGTGCTCTCTTTGTTTTTATATTTAAAGGAGGTTGGTAGGTTGAATAAAGAAACATATCCCTTCATGCTGTAGGTTAAGTAAAATAGCCATAATTTACTACGGAAAGGATCGGTTATTAGCGGAAAACAGCCTCACTTTTATCAACGAAACTAAAGGCTGTAGTTGTAAAAGCTTGTGCCGTAATGTTATAATAATTATGTCAATAAGCAATCCGACAACGAATATTCGGCCTGGGCAAGAGGAGAGGAGTTAAGGAGTGACCACCGGAAGCTCTAACGAGTTGATGCAGGATGGTATCCGGCATGTAAGAGAGGGCCGCAACGCAGAAGCCTACCAGATTTTCAAGCAGGTAGTTGCCAACGATCCTGATAACGAATTCGCCTGGATCTGGATTTCTGTTACCAGCGACAGCCGCGAGGAAAAAAGAGCCGCCCTCGAACGCGCTCTTCAGATTAATCCTAATAGCCCGCACGCCAAAGAAGCTTTACGGGCCATGGATGCCCAGGAAAACCGCGAGGCCCAGACAGCCCAGAGGACGGCTGTACCGGGAGTGTATGCCGCGCAACCACAAAACTTTGCGCCTAATGCCCGGATAGGTGAGGCCGAGGTTGCCGGAGCGTCCGTGGTAAATCAAGGTGACCCGCTAAGGGCTTCCCTTACCGATGTTACTTCCACCAAAAAAGGCCGCAAAGATAAGAAGGCCGAGAAAGCTTCCAAAGAAAAACTGGCCAAAACCACCAAAATGAAACCGGTTAAACCGGCGGCGGTAACAGTTAAAAGGCAACAGCAAGCGCGGGGCCGCACAGCTACCGGGCGACTGCGCTTTGTGCTGCTGGGCTTTCTGTTGTTGTTGTTGCTTGTGCTGGGAGGTTATTTTCTCTATCAGCAATTGAATAAGCCCCAGGAAGGCCCGGTGCAGGCTGAGGCCACTCCAACCGCAATCGCTACCACTGAAGCGGCGACTACCGCCGCAGAAACTACGGTTGCCGCTACTACTGCTCCGACCACCACTGAAGCGGCGACTACCGCCGCAGCTATTACTACAGTGGCCGCCACCACCCCTCCCGCCACTCTTCCATCTGGAGCAGAGGGAACAGCAGCGGTAGCCAAAGCTTTGCAAGAAGCTCATACAAGTGAAGCCAGCGGAGACTATAAAGCGGCTATAAGTGCTTATCAGAACGCTTTACAGGCTGATTCCCGCAATGTAACTGCCAACCTGGGCCTCGGAAATGCCTATATGAATGCGCCTGATACCGCCTTACCAGGCAGCACTGACCGCTATGCCGAAGCCGCTCGCGCTTACCGGGTGGTAACTTCCCAGAGCCCGAACTGGTCGGGAGGTTACGCTAAATTGGGACAGGCACTGGCGGCGCAGGGAGATGTAAAAGGCGCTATTAACGCCTACATCAAAAGCCTGGAACTGGACCCCAATGGGCCGGAACGCTGGTTGGCACTTGCCGAACTCTATGACCGGGATGGGCAAGCGGACCAGGCAAAGTACGCCCGTGACCGGGCTAACAGCCTGATTGTCGCGCCTTTCGCCACGCCGACTGCCACACCCACGCCTGCTCCTGCGCCGACGAATACGGCTGCTCCGGCTGTCCCTACCGCAACGCCAAAACGTTAGTCTTTATCAGAATAAAAAAGGCCACTCTTTTTTAAGAAGTGGCCTTTTTGGTTTATGTAAAAAAGATCCTGAAAAAACTTAAAAGGGCGATTAGACCCTGACAGGTACTTGCCTGCTCATCCATTCTCGGGCCTGCACGACTACCGGGTTGGCCGGTTCCAGGCTGCTGGCAGAATTAATTAACTGGTTTGCTTCCTCGTGTGAGGGAGAAGTAAAAGCTAACCACAATAAAAGGTTAGTATCTGCCGGGTAATTGAATGCCAGTAACTTTAGCTGAGAGTAAGCTTCCATCTTCCTTCCTGCCTGGGCCAGGGTTACTGCCTGCTGAAACGCCGGTAACTCTGAGGCCGGTAAGGGTGTAGGCGCCAGCGGCTGTGGTATTTGTACCGGCGGAGTGTTCGAAGCCGGGCGAAAGGTTCCAGGTGTCTGGAGGAGGGGCGCTGCCACTTCCGCTGCCGGCGAAAGAGTTTTTCCGGTGGTACTCGGGTTAAAATAAGCGTTATTCCCCTGAACCGGGCTAAATTGCCTCGGATACGAGGTGTTGGAAGCTTTTTTCAGGTTGAGATTTTTTGTGAAGAACGGCAATAAAATTAAGGCCAGGCCGGTGATAGCGACCAATCCTCCTATTACCTGTTGCGCGTCTCCGAAAATGTCAATTACTCTGAACTGTAAACCAAAAACAGGTAGCACAAAAGAATTTGCTCCAATCACAAGCAGCCAGATACCTACACGTACCATCTGGAACCTCGCTTTTAAACTCAGCTATTAACCAACCACGACGATTATTGATTTCTACTACAAACAGGCAAGTATGAACTTTTGAATTACGAAGATCGTGAAATCTCTTTAGGAAGCAGTCACTTTTTAAGTATATTTTAATGATCGGCGCTTGTCAATATATTTATTTTAATTTCCTCAAAAACTTTGTCGGACAACTTTCCACCTGACTGTAAATTGAACTGCTAAAACTTGCGCCTTACTGAGAGCGTGCGTACAATGGCGTAGATAGAAAGTTTGATAGAGTTCGACCTGTAAAAAAGAGTTTTTCTTAATCTACTTGAAGAATTTTTGGATAATACATCCTGCTTCTAATGGAGAGACCCTTGAAAACCGATCTTTTTTTCAATGCGCAAGTAAAACCTGATTTGCTTACAACTGTTCCGAATCGCGACCCGCTTGAATATCACCGGCGCTTGCCCGGATACAATGTTACGCCCCTGGTCGATGCTCAAGCTATAAGCAAAAACCTGGGCTTGAAAAAGCTCTGGGTAAAAGACGAGTCAAGCCGGTTGGGATTACCGGCCTTTAAGATGCTGGGTGCCTCCTGGGCGGTTTACCGTTTGATGCAAAAACGCCTCTCTCACCCGCTTAAACCCTGGAATACTGTGGAGCAACTGGCAGTTCAATTTGAAGAATTACGCCCTCTGACCCTGGTAACAGCCACCGATGGTAATCATGGCCGGGCGGTAGCTCGTACCGCCCGTCTGCTCGGCTTTCAGGCCCATATTTTTGTACCTGCCGGGACAGCCCATGCTCGTATCCAGGCAATCGAGGGTGAGGGGGCCACAGTAAGCGTGGTGAACGGTAGTTACGACGATGCTGTTAGCCTGGCTTCTCAGCAAGCAGGTGAACGCCACCTGGTAATATCGGATACTTCCTGGCCAGGCTATGAGGAAGTACCGGGTTATATTGCGGAAGGTTATTCGACTATTTTCTGGGAAATTGAAGATGAACTGAATCGACGGGGTGAAGAAGGGCCTGACCTGGCACTGGTGCAGGTAGGAGTTGGGGCTTTAGCCGAAGCAATGGTTCGTTATTACCGCTGCCCGGACCGCTCAAAAGAAACCAGGCTTGTGAGCGTTGAACCCCTGAGCGCGGCCTGCGCTCTGGAGTCGGCCCGTGCGGGCAAGCTAGTAACAGTTCCCGGTCCGCAAGACTCGATCATGGCAGGGCTTAACTGCGGCACGCCTTCCCTGGTGGCGTGGCCTTACATGTCAGGTGGAATTGATCTCTTCCTGGCAATCGATGACGAGCGTTCGCGGCAGGCTATGCGGTTGCTGGCAGGCGCAGGTGTAGTTTCAGGCGAAACAGGCGCTTCCGGGTTAGGTGGTTTACTCGAAATGTTGCAGGGCGAGCATTCAGGTGAGATTCGGCAGCGGTTGAATCTGACTGAGGATAGCCGGGTGCTGGTAATTTCCACCGAAGGGGCCACTGACCCGCAGGCTTACGCAGCAATCACAGGCAATAAGGTCTTATAATCACTGGCTACAATACGGAATGTTATAATAATTCTGAGGTAGGCATGAGAGGTGGGCCCAGCAGGATTCGAACCTGCGACCTGTCGATTATGAGTCGATTGCGCTAACCGCTGCGCCATGGGCCCTCTTGTTTGTGAAATCGGGGTTATTATACCTGATAAGGAGCCAATTTTCAATTAAATTCAGGACAATATGCTAAAAATTAGCTTCGGAGTAGCCAAAGTCAATAAATACGCCAGCCGGGAAAGCGGCGATACTTTTGAACTGGCGGAGCGCCCTTCAACAGCGGGCGGCATAACCGGTATATTAGTAGATGGGCAGGGCAGCGGGTACTCCGCCAAATTTCTCAGTAATTTTGTCTCGGGCCATTGCGCTACTCTTATCAAGCAGGGGGTGCGCGATGGGGTGGTAGCGCGCGCGGCGAATGACCAGCTTTATCATCTCAAGGGTGGGCAGGTTTCCGCTACCCTTAACCTGATTAGCGCAGACTTCACCACTCGTACCCTGGTAATCAGTCGGAATAACCCTCAACCGGTTTACTACTGCGATAGCTCACCAGTAGAAGCCACAGCCGGCGCGCTGAGCGTGATAGGGCTGAACCAGGAATGCCAGGCTCTTGGCATTTACCCCCGCACAAAGCCGGTTATAACGGAATTTGGGCTAAAACCGGGCCTTGTCGTGGTAGCTTTCACCGATGGCTTTGCCGAAGCGGGCAAACGTTATAATGAAACGCCGCCCAGCATTCCGGATTTTCTAAGTAACCGGTTGTCCCGTCCTTACGATGCGCAGGCATTGGCTGACGAGTTACTGGAGTTATCCATGCAGGCTGACCGGCGCCGCCCACAGGATGATACCAGTGTAGTGGTAGTGACCACCCACGAATTTGAAGCCTCAGACGGCACATCCGTTCCGCGCCGCCTCTCAGCGGAGATTGCTCTGTAAGTAACGGCGAAACCGGGCACGGCCAGGATAAAAGCCAAAGCCGCGCCCGTGCGCCTGTCAACCGGGACTGGCATAAGGCCAGTGCTTGAATTGAAAATTGACACCAACCCCATGTACCGGGCACGAGGTTCTTTTTGAATTGACAGATCAAGACTATAACTGCTACTATTATTCTGAACGGTCAGAATAAATCTTGGTGATTATGAATTTGTGGACCAATGCCTAAATTAGAAGCGAATGTCAGGCGCGACCAGGTAATACGGGCGACTTACAAAGCCTTTATTGAAAAAGGCGCGGCCAATGTGACTTTACAGGATATAGCCGAATATGCCGGTTGCAGCAAAGGTGTGGTAGCCTATCACTTCCATAGCAAGGAAGAAGTGTTTGTCAGCCTGCTGGAATGGCTGATCGGAGAGATCCGGTGCCAGGTCGAAGAGAGTGTTAAGATGGCCCCTGACCCTCAAGCCAGGTTACGCGCATTCGTGGACAGTGTTTTCTTTGGCGCTCGCGAAAACCGGCGCTTTTTCCTTGTATACCTGGATTTTGTGGCGCAGGGTTTACGCAATCCTTCCTTTCGCTATACTAATGTCTCTTTTTATGATATTTGCCGTAGTATTGGACGGGAGATCGTAAAATCAGGTATAGCCGAGGGGGTTTTCCGGCCAGTTGACCTGGAGGAGGCCAGCGCTGTACTACGCGCTATCTTCGATGGACTTTCCATTCAATGGCTCTTTGATGAAAGCGGTTCAACCGAGGAAACCTTTGAAAAGTATAAAGGGTGGGCCTTTTCTTCTGTTCAATCTTATCTTCAAAACTGCTAAAGTTTATTATTTAAATTTGTTAAATATTATTACCACTCTGGAGGTGGTTAGTTATGACAGAGACGCGCGCCGCAAGCGAAAATGTGCGCGAAGTAGCCGAAAATATTTACAGTATTCGCCTGCCGATGCCTTTCGGGCTCGACCATATTAATACCTACCTTATTAAAGAGAACAACCGTTTGGCCCTGGTAGACTGCGGCCTTGATTTACCGGAAAGCTGGGAGGCTTTGAATTCGGCTTTCGCCCACTTAGGAATACCGATGTCGGAGCTGACCGATATTTTTGTCACGCATGGCCATCCAGACCATATCGGGCAGTTACCGCGCCTGCGCCGGGTATCGCCGGAAGCTCGTTTATTTCTGCATAAGCAGGAATATAAGCTGCTCTCTGATCGCGCCGATCAAGCAAATGCTTTAGGCCATATTCAGGAGTGGCTGGATCGGAACGGCGCTAATGACCTTTCTGCTCAAATGCTGGTGGGTACTGCCAATGACCTGGTACCCAGGTTGCAAAATGGTGATACCCTCTTAAACGGTGGCGAGCAACTAAAGCTGGCACCCGAGCCTTCCGATGCTACCGGCGAGTGGCAGGTAATGTGGACCCCCGGCCATACCGTCGGCCATTTTGTGCTCTACAATCCGCAGCGCGGCCTGTTGCTTTCGGGCGACCACCTGCTAAATTCTATCAGCAGTAACATCGGCAAATACCCTGGCTCAACCGAAGATCCTTTAGGAGATTTTATCGCCAGCCTGGAGGCTATCAGCGCCTTGAATGTTAATCAGGTGCTTCCGGCGCACGGGAAAACCTTCAGCAATCACCGCCAGCGCATTAAAGATCTGATCGGTCATCACCGGGTACGCCTGGGAAAAATCTACGCCACGCTCGAACATGGACCGCGTACTCCGGCAGAGGTGGTGCAGGCTATCTGGGCCGACCGTGCTACCGGGTTTCACCGTTACCTGGCGCTGGTAGAAGCCCTTTCGCACCTGGAGAGATTGCATCGCGAAGGTAAAGTTACGCTTGAAGAGGATAAGGGAGTAGTGCGCTACCGCGCTGCTTAACAGAAGCGGCTGCGAAGGCTTGACCTTGCCCTGCGTTTAGTGTATTCTCTCCTTAAATTGATCGAAATCAAAAAGCGTTAAGCGAGATTTCAGGCTGGGCTTGAAGCAACAGAGAGTTGCCGCCAGGTGCGAGGCAACCTTCTCCCCAGAACTGGTTCCACTCGCTAGCTGCCCCGACTAAATGGCAGTTGCTACTGCCAGACTAACTGCGGGCCGGGCCTTCCCGTTATAGAAGGCGCGTAAAGCATAACTTTACCGCACGAGGTTGTACGGGCGACTGTACGGCGAACAAAGGTGGCAACACGAGTGGAATGATGAGCCTCTCGTCCTTTGATTGATACAAGGGAGGAGTGGCTTTTTTGATTCGGAACGGCTCTCCTGAAGTAAATTATAAAAAGAGGGAAACAGACATGTTAGATTTGCGATTTATCCGCGAGAACCCGGATAAAGTGCGCTGGGCGATCCAGGTAAAGAGAGTCGATTTAGACCTGGATCTATTACTGGCCCAGGACCAGAAAGTTTTGAAGTTAAAACGAGAGATTCAGCTACTCAATGAGGAGAAGAACAGCAACTCCAAGCGGATGGGTAAGGCTACCCCGGAGGAGCGTCCTCAAATTATTGCGCGTGGCAAAGCAATTGGCGAAGAATTAAAGCTGCTGGAACCACAATTGCGCGATGCGGAAGAAGAATTGCGCCAGCTTTTACTGCTGGTTCCCAATGTCCCGGCAGAGGATGTGCCAGTAGGCGCGGACGACAGCGAGAATGTCGAGGTAAAACGCTGGGGCGAGCCGCCCAAATTCGATTTCACGCCGCTCGATCACGTGCAAATCCTGGAAAAGCATAACTGGGCCGAATTTGAAAGAGCTGCCAAGGTCTCGGGTAGCCGCAGTTTTATCCTCAAAAATGATATGGTCGTTCTGGAAATGGCCTTGCACCGCTTCGTCATGGACCGCTTGCAGGGCAAACAGTTTACCCTTCTAACAGTTCCTTCGATGGCGCGTGATTTTGCCTTTGAAGGAACCGGTCACTTCCCGACCGGGCGTGACCAGGTTTATTACATGCCTGCCGATGATCTCTACCTCTCCGGGACGGCGGAAGTGCCGGTTAATGCGCTGCATAGCGGTGAGATTTTGAGCGAAAGCGATTTACCGATTACCTATGCCGCTTTTTCGCCTTGCTTCCGGCGCGAAGCCGGTAGCGGCGGTCGTGACGTGCGCGGCTTAATTCGAGTCCACCAGTTTACCAAAATTGAGCAGTACATCATGTGCCGCAACGACCCGGCAGAATCTGCTCGCTGGCATACTACTATCCTGGGTAATGCCGAGGAGATTTTACAGGCCCTGGAAATCCCCTACCGGGTGGTAGAAGTCTGTACCGGCGATATGGGCGCGGGCAAGATTAAGATGCACGACATTGAAAGCTGGGTACCCAGCGAGCAGAAATACCGCGAAACCCATTCCTGTTCCAGCCTGGGCGACTGGCAGGCCCGGCGCACCAACTTGCGCTACCGCGATAGCGATGGCAAAGTACAATTCTGCTACACCCTGAATAACACCGCGCTTGCCACGCCACGCTTCCTGGTTCCGTTCCTCGAAAATCACCAGCAGGCCGATGCTTCGATTCGCATCCCGGAAGCATTACGCCCTTACCTGGGAGGCCGCGAGAAGATCGGTTAAGCAGCTTCGGCGGCTACAGGTAATTGAACCACGAAAGCCGGCATCTTCAGGTCAAAGATTAAGCGACCTTTATGCCCTTCGATTAATCCGTGTGCTACAAACAGGCTGATATCGAGGGGCCCGGCTTTCGGGGTATCCATTTGCATTGGTTCTTCACGCCGTACCGGACGGTAAAGGTCGAAAAGCACCTCGACCTCTGCCGGAGAAATATTCCAGCCGGGAGTAGGTACGGTTAAGGTTACTGTATGATTGGTTTTATCCAGGGTAGCCGTAAAATTAACTTCGCCAGTAACCTGTAAGGCAAAACGTAAAACGGCCAGGATAGCTCTTTCCAGGCGCGGCCCTTCCGCCATTACCGGAATATATTCCCCAGGTGCCTGCCAGTGCACTCGTTCTCTTTCCTCAGGTGGCAGCCGCTCAAGCAAGCCATCTATTAACTCTACCAGGTCGTACTCCACCAGGTCCAGATTAAGACGGCCAATCGGAATGCGTCCGGCTTCGAGTAACTCTTCAATCATTTCCACTACTTCGTCACCCTGCAATACAATTTGCTCGCTGACATGCCTCTGGCTGCTAAATTCGGAGGTGGCAGGTAGACGGCTCTGTAATATTTGAGCATAACTGTGTATTACTGTTAAAGGCGTGCGTAACTCGTGGAAGATATAGGAGAAAAAGAGATCTCGTAATAAATCTTCGTTAGGCCGGTGTGACTGGTTTGTAGCAGCTAAATTGGCCTGATCTCCTTCGGCAGGCATCATAAACATTCTCCTTAGGTGTACCGCAATTAATAGTGTATTTATACCGTTAAGCGAATTCCAGGAATTCTAGTTCCTCGTCCGCCATTAATTTTAACAAAATACCGCATAGATTAGCATCAAATTGACGCCCGGCACCTCGCTCTAAGTAGCGCTGGCAAACGGCACGTGTTCTTTTAGCCCTGTAAGGCCGTGGCTGGCACATGGCTACCAGGGCTGAAGCGACACCCAGCAGGCGCGCATGAATGGGAATTTCTTCGCCTGCCAGGCGCATAGGATAGCCTCGCCCATCAAACCGTTCGCGCTGGAACTGAATAGCCAGGATGGTTTCTGCCGGTAAGATAACTTGCAATTTTGAAGCCAGCCTTACTGCATCTAAGGGCGTTTTTCGCACTCTGCGCAATTCGGCGTTATTCAATCTACCGGGCTGGTTCCACACGCTTTCAGGAACAGCCAGGCGGCCCAGGTTTGCCAGCCAGGCTGCCGCTTCTACTGCCATTAGATCGGGTTCGCCCAGATTTATATGTTCCCCTAACAGTCGTACTAACCGCACCATTTTAACTGCGCCACCTTGCAAATAAGGTTCGCGCATTTCAACAATTTCCGCCAGCAATTGCAGGCTCTGTAACAGGCTACTCTCCAGTTGTGCGGCTCGCCCGGTTAGAATGGCCAGTTCGCGACGGGTTTCAGAGAGTTGCTCATTCAGATCAAAAATAACCTTGCTTTCCACACTGCTGCGATCACCACCCAGCCATAGCAAAAATCGTTCGTAATCCTCAATCTTTAGGCTGGAAAGCACTTCAGGGTCCATTGTCAGGTCGGGTGGTTCTACATTTCCCAGGTCGTATTCCGAGACGCGCGGCGCGTGGGCCGTCTTGCCGATACAGACCCGGTCACGGGTGGATTTGGCGATATAAAGTGCTGTATCGGCTTGCTGGATTAACTCGCGGGGAGAGCGGGCATCCTCGGGATAGATTACCGCGCCTATACTGACGGAGAGATGAGCTTCCTCGCCGTTTTCAAGCAATAGAGGCGTACTGCGAATAGCGCGGCGGGTTTTTTCAGCTACAACTTCCAGGCCAAATTGAGTACATCCGGGCAGAATGATGCCGAATTCATCACCACCATAGCGTGCTACAACATCGGTAGCGCGTACTGTCCGGCTAATAAGTGTAGCTATATGCCTTAAAGCCGCATCGCCCGCGAGATGGCCGTAGCGATCATTAATCGCTTTTAGATTGTCCATATCAACCATCATTAACCCCAGGCGATAATCACTGCGGCTGGCTTTATGCAGTTGAGTGGCTAATTCCCGGTCAAAGTAGTCGTGGTTAAAAACACCTACCCGGCTATCAAATTCGGCGGAAAGTTGTTTTTCCTCGTAAAGGCGGCTGTTCAGCAGCGCCAGGGCGAAAAGGGAAGAGAGCTTTTCAATTAAGGAGTGGTGCAAGCGTTCTTCCCGGTAGCTGTCCGGTTTTTCCGTACCAAGCGCCAGCGCTCCCACAATTTGTTTGCGCGCAATCAAGGGGATAATTAACTGAGACTGGTAACGCGGTTCAAAGACGTTTACTTCATCCAGCGGAGTATCATTTGGATGGGTGACCCAGGTACCGCTCATGATCTCCTGGCGGATAATCGGTTCTTCAAAAGGACTATCCTCAATCGGCAATTCTTTAATATATGTCCGGCGGGTCTTGCCTGGCGGGTCGCTCCAGCTAAAAGGCATACTGTAGGTCTGGCCCAGTGGCGCGGTCAGAATCAGATTGGCCTGCTGAACCGGAATAATTTCGCGCAAGCGCTCCATGAAACTATTGAAAAGCTCTTCGCCATTGAGACTGGCGGCCAGCGAGCCTGCCATCTCATTCACCAGGTTCATTTCATGCGCGGTTTCTTTAAGATCATCGAAGCGCGAAGCATTATCGAGCGCTATAGCCGCCAGTTGCGCCAGAGCCTGTAAGTAGTGATAAGACAGTTTTGAGAGTTCTTTTTTTGCTCCGCCCAGCAAATAACCGAAGCGGCGGGTAGGGGTACGGGCCGGATAGAGATAGATAATCGAAGCGCCGGTTAAATCGCGCAGAGGTCTTTCCAGTTGATCCTGATCTACTATAATGGGCTGTTCGGCAACGATCAGGGCT
The DNA here is from genome assembly GCA_036261665.1 of Chloroflexia bacterium. GTDB lineage: Bacteria > Chloroflexota > Chloroflexia > Chloroheliales > Chloroheliaceae > 54-19. Next base: position 83,631 of record DATAKM010000085.1, on the reverse strand, counting down.
TGCTCGGGGTCCAGAAAAAGCCAGGAGGGGAGATATTCCAGAATCTCAGATGATTCATCAGGCAAAAGTAAGCGGTGATTACGATGAGCAATCATGGTAAAGCCGGGGGTAGTCTCATTCATAAGAATCAATCCGCTGAAGACCATTTCTGGAATCAAATCAGCCGCTGCTGTAACCACCAGTTCGGCTACCACTCGGCGGCTTTGCGCTCGTAAGAGTACCGGCGCTAATATTAAAAAGTCGGCAAGACGGGTCTGCTCCGACGGGTCTTCAAACCTGGCTTTAGTAAACTCCTCTGCACTCACCCGCTACCTCACCCAACCTCAACTTCTTTGGATCTTTTAGAGAATATCATTAAATTAATAATGAAAATAGAAACGCCTTTAAAAAGGTAAAAGAATACGTTAGATTTTAACAGACTGTAAACAATTATACTGGAAATATAAAAATAATGTAATAGGACTAGCCTAAAAATACTAACAAAAAGTTTAACAGTCATCCCTAATTTTAGTTTTGTTATATTTTCAAAGAGCAATACTCAGCAGAACTACAAACGCAGCCTTCGATACCGGCTGATAGTTCAATATCTGACTCATCTTGATAACAGCTATCAAAGGGAAATTGAACTGATTAATTACATTAGCCGATTTGTCTGGCATATCCCATGTCCAGGGAGCAGCCTTAGACGCGAAGTTCAGAGCAGTTCGAACTCCGCGTCCTCACACCTAACATTTAGTCATTCTTATCATAAGCAATACTACTTGGATCGCCTGCGCCAAAACTTCGGCTGCCACTTGTTATGTCTCTGCCGGCCATATTGCGGGCTGCTTCTGTCGTACTCGCGTGTACCACTTGCTGCCAGTTCAACCGCCCCAGGTACCCGGCAAGCGCCTGCATAAACTCATTAGGTAGCTCTACCATTGGTGAATGGCCGCAATTGGGAATAGTAAGCCCGTCGCGCTGGTACTTTTCATTCGCCAGATATCGATCTACCTCGCGGGCCTCTTCCGGGCGAATAAAAGCGTCATTACCACCATTGATGGTAAAAACCGGGAACGGCAGGCTGGCCACTTGAGTATGGATATCAAAGACCCTCATGGCGTGAAATATACCTTCCTGTTCGCTCCAGTTGTAGTTACGCGCCTGTAGGGTTCCGGCCAGGATATACTCGAAGGCAGCTTCATCCGACAGGGGGCCGCTTCCGATGTTTGCGTTCTCACTTAAATCGCCCACCGGAAAATTGCCGCTGCGGAAGAAATAATGGCGCAGATAAGCGGCTACCTCGTTACGGTTACCTTTGCTGAGGGCGCGAGCCAATTCATCGATACTTTCAGAGCGATCCATAGGCCGGTGGCCTTTGGGAGAAATAGAGTTCACCAGGACCATTGCTCGGACGTGTTCGGGATGCTGCAAGCCATAAAGCATAGCAATACCACCACCCATACCCCAGCCTACCAGCACAAATGGCGGCAGCTTGTAGAGGCCCAGGAAATCGTGGATGTCATCCACAAAGTCTTGCATGGAATTGACCGGTTTGTATTCGGTCAGACCAAACCCCCGAAGATCAGGCGCAATACTCTGGTAGCGGTAGGGCAAAGCTTCCTGGGCTGCTTCCCACCAGCGCGAAGAAGCCAGGTTATCGTGTAGAAAGACCACAGGTAAACCGTCAGGATTACCACCTCGTACATAGTGGACATTTTTCAGCCGGTTAGTCTCTACGTCTCCCTGGAACAGATTATTATCGGTTGAGACTCCGTCCAGTTTCCACGGCATAGCAGAACCTCCATCAATGGGTCAAACGAGTGAGTTTAAGTTAAAATAATTCCCATTTCGATCACTACTAATTATAGCACGATTAGGTCCTTTGAAAGGTGCGGCAAGACTTCTACCCCGGTTTCCGTGACCAGCAGGTCGTCCTCGATACGCACTCCTCCCCAATCGCTTATATAAAGGCCAGGTTCGACCGTCAGGACCATCCCGGGTTCCAGGAGAGTGGTATCGCTTGGAGTCAGGAAAGGCGCTTCATGAACTTCCCGGCCCAGGTTGTGGCCGGTGCTGTGCAGGTAATATTCCAGCATTTTGGCTTTCTCGAAAATGATGCGTACCACGCTATCGGCGGTATTGGCGGGCGTTCCTGCCTGGACCGCTTCTATCCCGGCCAGTTGGGCCTCTTTCACCAGATTATAGACCTGGACCTGGCGGTTATCAGGCTTCTGGCCTGCGCCTAAAAAGACGGTGCGGGTAATATCAGCATTGTAACCTTCCCATCTGGCGCCGAAATCGAAGGTAATGAACTCACCTGCTTCCAGCTTTTTGTCGCTGGCCCTTCCGTGGGGGAGCGCTCCGCGTGACCCGCTGGCGACGATGGTATCGAAGGCAATGGCATCTGCCCCATACTTGCGCATGGCATATTCCAGTTCGGCGGCGGCATCTCGCTCGGTCAGACCGGGTTGCAGCAGACCTAACAGGTGCTCAAAAGCTTTTTCAGAGATTTCGATGGCCCGTTTGATTGCCGTCACTTCCTCCTGGCCTTTGCGTTGCCGCAGTTGGGCCAGCAGACCGGTTGTGGGAATCCATTCGGTTTTTTCCGTTTTAGAAGTCCAGAACTGGTATTCGTTGAAGCTGAGATGGTCGGCTTCAAAGCCCAGGCGAGCAACCTCCAGCCTTTTTAGTTCCGGCACTACGCTCTCTTCAAAAGGTCTTTGTAGCCGAATAATCTCCCAACCAGGTGCCTGGGCAGCGGCCTGTTCCACATAGCGGCCATCGGTGAAAAGAATAGCGGCCTGGTTCGTCACCAACAAATAGCCAAAACTTCCGGTAAAGCCGCTCAGGTAAGCCCGGTTTTCGGGTTTGGTTATAAAGAGGCCGTCCAGCGCAATATTTTGGTTTGCCAGTACGGATCTAAAGGCTTGCAGTCGCTCAGTCATCTGTTTCTCCTGTCTACTTTGTAGGGGCAAGTTGACTTGGTCCTCGTCCGGCCCGCGTGAGCATGATAGCATATAAGGGCTGGCTGAAACGGGTTAGTTTACCGGCAGGCGTTACCGCAGCATGTTTGGTAAGCCCCTCAACGCTCAATTTACCGGTAGTATCATTAAAAACCTGGTAGCCAAATACGCAACTGGCCCTGCCCACTTTTTCAATCCAGGCCTTTATTCTTATTTCATCATCATAACGGCAGGGGCTATGATATTTTACTGCTATTTCGGTTACCATCAAGCCGTAGCCTTCCTGCTCAATTTTAAGATAAGGATAATCAACTGCCCGGCAATACTCACCACGGGCTACTTCAAACCAGACAATATAATTGGAGTGATATACTACTCCTTGCGCATCAGTTTCAGCATAACGCGGGCGCAGATAGGCTTCAGCAATAAATGGTAATGGTCCTTCGTAAGCTTCGTTTCTTTCTTCTTCTAATTCTTTCAATTCGGTTTTTTCTTCCTTAGTATCTGGGCTGCTCGTCAAAATAACTGCCTTTCTCCCTGAATTGCCTTTTTTAAAACTTTCCCTCAGCGGTTTAAGCTTTGCCTACCAATAAAATAAAGGCGTGAAGAGATCACGCCTCAATTGTAATAGATTTTGTTACTTTTGTTAAAACTACTGACTGTTTCAAGGTCAAGGTGCCAGTGGCCTGCTGAGCTACCAGGGTAACCTAAGACTTAACAGTAGCGGATGGCGTCAGGTCCGCTTCCGGGGTGCTGCCGGGCCGTTTGTTCAGACTATCCAGCAAAGATTGGGCTTCTTTGGCGGCATCGCTGCCCGGTTCAAGCTCAATCACTTTCTTCAAATATCCGGTGGCCTGGTCCGGGTGGTCTTTTACCAGGATACCCCCAAGGATAAGCATGGCAAAAGTGTTCTGCGGGTCGGCCTGTACGACCTTTTCAAGCTCTCCCTGCGCTTCATTTAGATTGGAGTTATACAGGTAGGCGACGCCTAGCTGAAAATGAGCATCCAGGCGATCTTCCGGCTTAACGGTGCTGGTCGCAGTATCGTCTGCCAGTTCGGTAGCGCGTTGCAGGGCGGCAATAGCCGTCGGGTAGTTCTTTTCGCAACTGATGTTATACTTGCCCCAATCAACCAGGGTAGCAAAATCGTTGGGAGTTTGCTTAAGGGTGTCGCGCAGGCGGTTTTCGGTTACGGGATCTTTGCAGCTTTGAGCTGAAGGCGGAGGCGGGGGTTTAACCGAGGTTTGCCTCAATACGCCGATGGTTACAACACTGACCACGCCAATAACAAGCAAACCAACCATTAAGTAACGCAGGTTGTTGGGTAAAGGCCTTTCTTCCTTAAAGTCAGTTTCCTGAATGGCCTCTATAGTTTGATCGCCGGTAACTGGCGTTTGGGTTTCGTCTTCAAGCTTCATATGGCCTAAATGTTAACACGCTGGTCAGTTCTCGTCAACGACACAGACTACACAAGGGTGTATTCTAAACTGTTTCTAATAGGTCTAGCCAGGTAAAAGGGGAATAAAAAGACAGGACGCCGCTGGTAAAAGAGACTGTCCTGTCTGGTAGCATAATTACTCAGGCCTCCGCCCCTTTGAGCACGTTCTTGAGGAACATGACCTCGGGCACTGCGCCATCGAACTCAACTTTGTCGTTGATGACCGTTTTTGGTACCCCGTAGACCGAGTACTGAGAAGCTATTTCCTGAAACTCATTCGCTTCTACCACTTCTACCGTAATCTGAGGGCTAACCATAGCCATCTGGTGGGCCATCCGCACCGCGGACGGACAGTAGCCTCAGGTAGGGGTGACGAAAACCAGGACACGGGCAGGTTTATCCAGATTCGCCAGGCTATCCTGGGTCTTTTGCGAAAGATTGGTTCTACCTTTGGACAGGTCAATCAGGTTTTCTACCAGAGTACCGAATTCGTAACCGCTCGGAATACCGTAAAAACGGGATTGTCCGGCCAGACTATCGGACTGGTACAAAGCCGCCGGAAGCATTGAAGCATCCACACCCGCCGAAGCGGCAGTTTGCTGGCCTTCAGGTGTATCCAGGTCGTGGAAAACCACTTTAATATGCTGGTTTATTTCAGCCAGCTCATCATAAATCTGTTTACTGACCCGGCACGCTTCGGATGTAACGTCATCCGAGTCGTTTAGAGTTTCAATATCAGCAGCCGCCGCAACCGCTTCCGGGGTATGGTAGCTACCGTAGGAAAAGAATTCGATAGTTACATCCTTTTCTAAATCCTGGTTAAAACGCTCGGTCAGATATTGCCGGTCATCCTCACCAATCAAAGCCATAAATACACCATGCTTTCGCTATAAATAAACAACTTATATTTTAATTGCATATGCTATTCCAGGGGAGAAAGCCGCAACCGGGCAGCCACTTCATCAGGAGTGGGCACGCCGGTTGCCCCCGGTTTTTCTATATTACAGGCTGCCGCTGCATTGGCGTAACGGGCTGCCGCCAGCGGGTCGCTACTGGAGCGTAAATGCATCAGGAAAGCGGCGGCAAAGACATCGCCGGCGCCGGTTGGATCAATTTCCCTTGCCGGGTAAGCAGGTACGCGAGTGGCGGTTCCATTACAGAAAATAACGCAACCTTCCACTCCCCGGGTGTAAGCTACCACCGGGCATAGCTCTATAAACTGCTTTAACATAGCCTGGCCTTGCTTACCTGCCGGTAAGTCCTCGCTGCTCAGGATCAGGGCGGAAACCTGGGGCAAAAGTTCTTTCGCGCCGGCCCATTCTATTGCGCTTACCAGTCCGGTTTTGGAGTCCCACTCCCGCATAAAACCCTGCGGCGTAACACCGATAATCGCATTGGAAAAGAGTTTGACCAGACCAGGAGCGCATTCCTGAGCTACCGGGGCCAGATGTACAATCTGCCCATCTCCGCGCCACTCTTCGGGCACATCTTGCGGCCGTATAACAGGCGCTACCGCCCGCACAAATTGATGGCGCCCTTCCGGTTTATAAATATTCTCAAAGACGGTCGCAACTTCTGTTTCCGGGCCTCGAATTTCAATATTATGGTATAGCGGCAAAGCGCGCAAATCCCCTGGTGCGGCGGTCAGGATAGCGGCATGCGCTCCCAGGTTGCGGGCGGCAAGGGCGGCAAAAGTAACTGTTCCACCGGGGGTATAACTCCCGTCCGCCAGGATATCTTTAGTGATGTGTCCAATGGTTATGTAATCAGGTATCATCTGGACCGGGGCTTACCAATATTTGCGGCGTACCCTTGAACTCCTTTCAAAAATTAGACCTAAATTTACTCCAGATTCAGTTAACTGTTTTACCCGAATTCAGCAGCTAACTCCATATATAACAAATGGCCTTCGCAAGAAGGCCAATTGCATTTAATCGCTAATTGGACCAGACTTTTCTTTCAGGCTCTCTCAATTAAAAGGCAAGCTCAAAAGATTTGTCGAGAGTCCGGCCCTCTAAGATACGGTGCTACTTGGGAAAAATGGTTACTTTGCGTTCTTCACCTTCTCCAAAGCTTTCGCTGCGGATATAAGGATGATCTACCAGTGCCAGGTGTACCAGGCGGCGTTCGTGGGCCGGCATTGGTTCCAGGGTGATAGGCTGGCGAGTAAGCATAACCTGTTCGGCCATACGGTGCGCCAGGTTAACCAGGTTAGCCTTGCGGCGAGTGCGATAACCTTCCACATCCAGCATTACTTTGCCCCAGGTGCGGGTCTTTTTGTTCATGATGAGGTTGAAAACGTACTGCAAATCGGTCAGAGCCTCGCCACGACGGCCAATCAGCACCCCCAGGTCACCCCCTACCAGGTTAATGGTAACCAGCGGGCTCTGGCTGTCCTCACCGTTTTCGTCCGGTTCAGGCTGGTGATATTCAATCTGAGTACGAGCCTGAATGCGCATACGGCGCAGCAAGTTCATAATGACATCCCGGCCCAGGCGAGCTAATTCTTCAGCATCAAAAGCGCGGCCCCTCTGCATGGGAACCTGGTTCATCGGGATACCCATTGGCGGTTGCGCGCCAGGCATCGCCGGAGGAATCGGTTGACCGATTGGCGGGATAGGGGTAGGCCGGGCATTCGGAATGGGCTGTCCCATTATCGGTCCGGGTCCGGGATAATAGGGCTGAGGTGGGATGGGCTGGCGCATTCCGGCCTGGCGTACGGAGACCCGTACCACCGCGTCCTCGGCTCCCACACCCAGCACACCGGGAGTCCCGGCGTTGATTACCTCCACATCAACTTCTTCATAGCTGCGTCCTAGCCGCGCAAGGGCAATTCGGACTGCTTCATCTACCGTACGAGCCTGTACTACCTCAACGCTCTGCATAGCTGATAAACTCTCCTCTTAGTCTGGGGCGGATGTAGTGAAATGCCCCGCTGGGAACGTTACGTACCAGTACTGCTCCCGTAACGTCCTTCTCCACCAGATGATTGCAGGCAGGTGGGTCATTAGTAAGCCTGCCTGTTCAATCCCCAACTAAACCGGTCTTACACCCGGTTATTTCTTTTTACGCCCGTTACCACTGCTACCACCTGGATTCGTGTTGCTGCCAGTAGTGCCAGGTCCGCCCGTGCCTGTAGCCGGGCCGTTTTTCTTGGGCGGACGGCGGTTCAAATTCTGATAGGCCTGCCGAATAGCTTCTTCCTGGTTAGCGGCGCGAGTTTCGCTACGGGCCACTCCCTCATCTGCGCTTTTACGAATGCTGCCAGAAGTACGCAGGGTGGTACTTTCGGGATTGACTTTTCGTCCAAAGGTAGGCTTGGCCGGAGCTATTTCGCCTTCGATCACTTCGGTATTGCTACCGGCATCGGCAGAGGTGTTGGCGGTTTTAGTAGCCTGAACCTGCGCCTGCATGCGTTCCTGATTTTCGGCCAGGCGCTGCATCAGGCCGGGTTTAACCGGTTTGTTCGGGTCGCGCTTTTTGAGCTCAATCTTCTTGATCTCTCTCTGGGGCAGCCAGCCGAGGCCGGGAATATCGCTCAAAGAACCCCAACCGGTGATAAAGAACTGCTGGACAGTACTGAAAACGCTGGTTGTGACCCAGTAGAGCACCGGGCCGGAAGGGAAGTTAAGGGCGGTAAAACCAAATATCAGGGGCATCCACTGCATAATACCATTGATGCGCCGCTGCTGCTCGTCCGCACCGCCACCTTTGGGCATTGCCATTCTCTGGGTCATGAACTGGCCGATCATCATCAGGATTGGCAAGACATAAATCGGGTCGGGCGTTCCCAGGCTGGGAATCCAGAGGAAACCGTCGTGGGTGTTAGCGAGAGCAGAACTTTTAAGAGCATCGGCCGCTGCCGGGGCTACTGTCCCCCAAGCGTGCTGCACCAGGTTCATTGCCGGGTCGGTAGAAGCGATAGACTTGGTGACCGCTCCGTACACTGCGAAGAAGATTGGGATCTGGATCAAGACTGGCAAACAACCGGCGGCCGGATTGACGCTATACTCGCTGTAGAGCGCCATGATTTCAGCCTGTTTCTTCTGGCTTTTCTCGGGAGAGAGACGCTCGCCGGCTTTAGTCTTGTAGCGCTCGTTAATCTCCTTGATCATGGGCTGCAACTGTTGCATAGCCCTTGAACTGCGTACCGCTTTGAGCGTGAGAGGCAGCAACAAGAGGCGGATTGCGATGGTGAAGAGAATAATGCCCAGCGCAGTGTATCCGCCACCTATCGTAGCAAAAAATTGTATAACTCCTGCCAATAAGTTAACTATGGCATCCCAAATCTGGCCCACTAAGTACTGCCTCCTTAAATAGGGTCTGGCCGCTTGGCGAGCGGCAGCCATCCGATCTTCATTAAACCGTGAAGCTTGTTAAAGGTTAATCCCTTACTTTTCGCGAAAACCTTCATCAGCGATCTTAAAGCCACACTTTACTTTCCTGATTACGGCACCGGGTCAAAGCCGCCCGGGTGAAAGGGCTGGCATTTGGCGATGCGCTTGACAGCCATCCAGCCACCCTTGAAGGCGCCGTATTTCTGGATAGCTTCATAGCCATAGTGCGAGCAGGTCGGGTAAAAACGGCAAGTGTTGGGCGGTAAAAGGCGTGAAAAGGTCATTTGATAAAGTTTAATGATTCCAAGCAAAAGGTGTTTCATCTTACTACTATAGTTTCTCGCCTGTTGATGGGTTAGAGTGACGAGGCCGTTGCCCAACCTGGGGCGGTTCAAACTCTAGCAGCCTGGCTTTACGCAACAGACTATCAACCACAGCATCTATTACCCAAAAATCGATATCTTCAGTTAAATTATTTCGCGCAATCCACACCAGGTCGTATCCCTTTTTAATCCCTGGGTGGCGTACTCGCACCGCTTCCCGCAAAACCCGTTTTAAACGGTTTCGCGTGTGGGCCTTACCCAGCCGTTTCCCTACCGAAAAACCGCAACGCGTAATCTCCAGGTTATTCGGGGCGGCGACCAGCACCAGTAATGGATGAGCCCAGGATTTCCCACGTGCTCGCACGTACTGAAACTGGCGGCCTTTGGTCAGGCTGTAGATTCGCTTCATCAGCTATTATATACTAGACTCACTAAATAAGAAACGCCTAAAGAACAGATTAATATTAGATTTTAATCTGATAACAAAAAAGCGAGCAAGTGGCCCGCTTCTCTATAGCGATTAGCTGTCAGCCAGCAGCTATCAACTATTAATTTCAAAAGGCAGCAATAAAAGGCTGCCCGGAAAGAAGCACTAGCGCGGTTCGCGGTGCTCGTGGCTGACAGTCAGTTTCCAGCGTCCTTTGCGGCGACGCTCGGCCAATACCGCGCGACCATGCCGGTCGGACATGCGAGAAAGGAAACCGTGCTTGCGGCGGCGTGGTATACGCTTCGGTTGCCAGGTTCGTTTAGTCATTACGCTGAATTCACCCCCACTTCAGTCTTGGATTTTGTAGTTTTTTCTTCTCTAACCCTTGCTTCCGAGAAACACGCTCGGTTAATGTCACGGGTTGCTTATTAGCTTTCAGTCGTTACCCTGCAATCGGGTAAAAAGTCTATTCCGCTTTAGCCGTGAAATTATACAGGTTTGCGGGCTTATAGTCAAATCCAATATTAGAGTATTGCGAAAGCCGGGCACAGGTTAAGAAGCTCTCAATTGTTCAATTACTTCTTCAAGGGCGATGCCTCGCGAGGCTTTCACCAGCAGCAGATCGCCTGCGGCAAGGTTCTGCTTGAGCCACTCCGCTGCCTCGACCTTAGTTTCTGCCCGGATTATGCTTTGCTCATTCAGGCCGTTCCGGTTCGCTTCCGAGGCGGTTAGCTCGCTCAATTCCCCGGTCACTACCAGATAGTCTACTACCTGGGCGGCCCGGCGACCTACCAGGCGATGGGCCTCTTCCGAGTAGCTACCCAGTTCCAGCATATCACCGAGTAAGGCCAATCTGCGTCCCGCCACGAGTGTATCAGCCAGGACATCGAGGGCTGCCAGGGTCGAAACAGCGCTGGCGTTATAGGCGTCATCTAAAATGGTCGAGCTGTTACAACCGGGCAAGGTTAGCAGGCGTACCTGCCCGGAAGGATTCTGAAGCCCGGCCTCGATTTCTTGCCAGCTCAAGCCACATAACAGGCCCACAGCGCTGGCAGCCAGGGCATTTTGAATATTATGTTTGCCTGGCGCAGGCAGGCGCAGTTTGCGGCTCTCGCCTTTGTAATGCACTCGGAAGGAGATACCCTCCAGTCCAAAGCTTTCTACCTGATCGGCCCACAGATCGAAGTCAGGGTCGCTCCCATAGAAGAAGACTTGCGCCCGGGTCTGCCCGCTCATGGCACGCACCCGAAAATCATCTCCGTTGAGAACCGCCCAGCCTTCCGGGGGTAAGCTTTCGATTAACTCGGCTTTACTCCTGGCAATGTTTTCAATGCTGCCCATGCGTTCCAGGTGACTCTCGCTAACGCCCAGTATCACCCCAATATGTGGCTGGGCAGCACCACAAAGCCGCCTTAGCTCGCCCAGTTCCCAGCCGCAACCCATTTCAAGCACCGCCTGCTGGTGCTCGGGTTGAATTTCAAGGATTAACGGCATCAGGCTGTACTCGTTGTTGTAGCTTTTGGGCGACTTAAAAACTCTGAACCGCTCTGCCAGCACATTCGCGGTTAATTCTTTGGTGGTAGTCTTGCCAACGCTGCCTGTAATGCCCGTGACATGCAAATTGGTTAGCCTGGCTCGCCACCACCCGGCTAACTTCTGGAAAGCAGCCCGGGTATCCGTCACCGCAAGGCAGAGGGCCTGCCGGGCGACTTCAGGACGGTCGGCCAGCCAATCCTGGCGTACCAGCAGGGCTGAAGCGCCTCGTGCCAGGGCATCCTGAATGAAGTTATGACCGTCACTGGCTTCCCCCTTTAGGGCCACGAAAAGTGTATTCGGCACTACCTGGCGGCTGTCATAGACCACTTTCGCAAAGCTAAAATCCTCCCTGGCCTGGAGTTGTGCGAGGAGCGGCCCAGGTTCGGTCAGATAATCTTTGATCGCTTCGACTGCTTCAAAGAGGGTAATGGTTTTATTTTCCGGCATTGTCGTTTCCTACCGACAGGTTTGGAAGATTGCCATTAAAGTCTTTGCCCAGGCGAAGTTGCATATCTACCCCGGACGGCGCATTAGCCGGTTTTTTATCGGGAGAGAGTTCCGTGACTTTCAGGTTAGGCAGGTAGCTTTTAAGACGCGCAACAGTCGCCGGAGATTTGCCCATAGTATAGTCCAGTAGTTCGGATTGCTCCTGGTTTTCCCCATCCTGTTCCTGTAATACCCGGAAACCCTGCCCGATTAGAAAATCACTGAATTTTGCCGCTATTCCGGGCGTACCATTAGAGTTCAGTACCTGCACCTTGATCTCATCGTCCTTCATGTCCGCATTGAGAATAGCAAAGCGCAGCCAGCGCTGAAGCTGGTCGTACTGGCCCTGGCCCTCGCGGGGTACCAGGATATAGGCACCGTCCAGCGTTTTGTCTATCAGCAACTTGTCGTTGAGGACTGCCGGTACCAGGCGGGTTTGCTGGAGCAAACTTTTTCCTTCGCTGCTGTTCAGGTAGTTAGCGAGCGAGGCAATTTCACCAAAATCCAGGCTAAAGCGCAATTGGCCCTGGAGAGCCTGCATATAATCAAATATCTTCAGCACCAGGTTTTCTTTGAGAGCTTTATCCTTGACCGCGTTAATCAGGTTCATCTGGCGCTGGCTGCGGGCGAAGTCGTTCCCTTCTTCCGGGGAATCGCTGTAACGGCTGCGAGCATATTCTATAGCCCGTTCGCCATTCATCAATTGTTTGCCGGGATAAAACTCAACCGTCATAACACTGGCGTCTACCTGGTCATCGTCATTGCGGGGGTATTTGTGGTCAATGAAGTAACGCTGTACATTGACCTCTACCCCGCCCATGGCGTCAATAAAGCGCCGGAAGCCTTCAAAACTCAAACCGGCCCAGTAATCCACCCGCTGCCCTGTTACCAATTCAACCGTATCTGCTAACAGATTGGCCGCACTATCATATTTCTTCTGATCATTATCCCAGCGGTAGCGCGTATCCAGGCTCTGCTGAGTAGGTTTATCCCACTCCATAATGCTGGCAAATACTGTGTTTATTTTAGCCCAGCGCCCGTTGTTAGCTCCTCCGTAGGGGATAAATACATAGAGGTCTCGCGGGATGTTAAGCTCCAGCAGGGTTTTATTTTTAGGGTCGTAGCGCAACAGCATAATAGTATCGGTCAGCCATTGCCCGGCGTGACCGTACCCACCGTAACCAAAAAGCAACATCGTAACCGGGGCGCCGCCCTTAACTTTTTGAACCAGGCTAGAATTACTGAAATCAGGAGTAGGGGTTAAGGCCGGTAAGGCCGGAGTAGGTGTACCGGTGAGAGAATTGAACACCTGGTTCTGGACGCCAGTGGGAGTAGTTACATCCGGGGTAGCGGTTGTCAGATAACCCTGGCTTCGCCCGCCGCCGGTGGTGCTACCCACAAAACTGACCACCCGAAAAAGCCCAAAACCAACCAGAAGCAAAACAACCAGACTGGCCAAAGCTAAAATTCGTTTCCAGTGCTTTTTGAACACATTTAACACGCAGTTATAACTCTCCTTAATCGTTAATCAGGTTATTGCGGTAAGAAATTGGTATTAGCCGTGCAAAATTCCTAGCAGATTAGTAGGGATTATGTTAGCAGTCTCAACTGTAGCTGTCAAACTCGCCATAACAAAAAAACAGGTTGAAGCGTTCACTTCAACCTATTCTTCACCTATTTTTAATTGTCGGATTACACAGCTTTTAATGCAAAATCATTAAGCAGAGCAGCGCCAGCATTCTGGCCTGCTTTATTCTTACTGGCTATGCTGTTGCTTTGCGGAAGACACTTGCGGCCCAGTAAACACACAGGGCTGCCAGCACCAATACCAATCCAAAACCAATCCAGACCGCGCTATCGCTGAAATCGCCAACAAAAAGCGCCCGTGTAGCGTTCACCACGTAGTAGAAAGGACTAATTTTGGCCGCGCCCTGTAACCAGCCCGGCGCTAATGTCATCGGTAAAAGGATGCCGGACAGCAGCAGCAAGGGGTTCACCAAAAAGTTCAATAATGGAGCAAAAGCGTCTTCACTCTTCATAAGTAGACCCATAGCATATGAAAATGAAGCGAGAGCTATTCCCATCGGTATGACCAGTATCAGGCTCAAAAAGACCCCTAACAGGTCGGCCTTTAAGCCCATTAAAAGCGCTACAACAATTAACAGGACGCATTGAACCAGCAGGATGAGAGCATCTCGCAGCGCCCGCGCCAGCAGGGGAGCAAGACGGCTCACCGGGGTAACTCTCAATCTTTCCACTATTCCGGCCCGCAGGTCGGCAATGATGCTGAAGCCTACAAAGAGCGAACCGAACATGCCGAGCATAACCAGCACACCGGGGGTAAAGACGGTCAGGGCGTTTGCGCCGGGGGCATTTCCGGTTATCATATTTTGCAGCAATGGGCCGAACAGTAGCAAATAGCAAATTGGTGTGAATAAACTAATTATAATCCAGACGGGCTGGCGCAAAGTGCTGGTAAGATAATTTCTAAACAGCAACCATGTATCTTCTAGCAATCTCATCTTTATATACTCCTGTTACTATCTTTTTTTGATTACCGGCTACTATTTAGGCTTCAGCTTCACGCAAAGAACGGCCTGTTTGCCTTAAGAAAACATCGTCCAGGCTGGGACGCGCCAGGGAGATCGTTTGCAGGCCCAGTCCAGCGCCGTCCAGCACTCGCAGAATATTAGGAAGGGCCTCTTCACCGCGCTCCACATACAAGCGTAAATGTTCGTCATCGGCCTGGATTTCCCGCACAAAATCCTGCTTCCCCAGGAGATTATGCGCTTCTTTCAGCGCTCCATTTTGAGTGTTGAGTCCTACCGTCACTACATCGCCTGCTACCTGCCGTTTAAGCGAGTCAGGAGTACCTTCCGCGACAATCATGCCTCCATCAATGATACAGAGGCGATCACACAGGGCATCCGCTTCATCCAGGTAATGTGTGGTAAGAAAGACGGTCGTACCGCTATCGCGCAGCTTGCGTACTTCCTCCCATAAGTGCGCCCGACTCTGAGGGTCAAGCCCGGTTGTCGGCTCATCCAGGAAGAGCAGCGGCGGATGATGTACCATGCCCAGGGCAATATCGAGCCTGCGCTTCTGCCCTCCCGAATAGGTTTTGGCAGGCCGGTTGGCAAACGTTTCAAGTTGCAGGGCTACAATTAGTTCGCTGGCGCGTCTTTTAGCCGTAGCCGCATCTAACCGGTAGAGGCGAGCCTGTAGCTCTAAATTTTCGCGCCCGGTCGCTGCAATATCAACCCCTCCTGCCTGGCTGACATAGCCGATTTTTTCGCGAACTTTTGCGGGTTCTCGGGCTAAATCGTAGCCCACTACTTTGGCATGGCCACCGGTAGGCTGCATCAGGGTTGACAGGATGCGCATTGTGGTAGTTTTACCGGCGCCGTTTGGTCCCAGGAAGCCGAAGATTTCGCCTTCCTCTACATGCATATCTACACTTTTAACCGCTTCCACCAAGCCTCGCCGGGATTTAAAAGTTTTGGACAGTCCGGCTGTTTCTATAATACTCATTCATTAACCTCGCTCTGGATCATTCGAAATCTTTTTCGATAACTAACAGGTACCAGGGAGCCTGAGACACGAGTTAAACCTTGCATACTATTATACCGAGTATGCAATTATTGTAATAGTTCAACGGCTTTTTGCTGCAATCCGCATTACTATCTTACCTATGAGGGTTTGCGCGAAGGGACGGTAACGCGTATTTTGAAAGACTGCAAACGAGCCATAATTTCCTTTTCATCTACAATATGGTCAGAAAGTGCTTTTTGTGCCGCTACTTCTTCAAATTGATCGTTCATTAACCAGACTCCTTTAATTGAAATATTGTTTCAAGAAAAACCGGCCCAAAGCGCTGCACGCTACTGCCTGCCTTTTAGACTCGGCCCTGGCAGCCAGGCAGTCACTCGAACAAGGGCTTTAACTTATTGTAAAGATGAACAGGGTGAATTAGCATCACCCTATGAGGTAATTGTGAGGGTGATAGTTTTGTGGCTGGTTCCATCTAGAGAAGTTGGAGACGACGAGCTACTTCGGTAGCTTCAATCCGACTGGTGACATCAAGTTTGCGATAGATACTTTTGACCTGGGCTTTAACCGTATTGACGGAGACTACCAGTTCGCGGGCGATTTCAGGGTTGGTTCGGCCTCCTGTCAGCAGGCGCAAAACTCGTTTTTCCTGGGGCGTAAGCTCTTCCAGCAGGGGGTAATCAGAAAGGGCGGTAGCAGCTTCTGCTACCTGAGATCTGGTTAGCTCCTGTAACAGGCTTCCAATATAGGCAGTCATCGGCTTTCCTTCCGTAACGACTAACTGGGCTTTGAGCAGGGGAATCAGGCTTTCTCCCTCGTCCAGAAACAGTCGTTGAAAACCCTCGCTCCTGGCCAGTTTAAGGGCTTCTTTCATGGGGGTTTCCGCCTTTTGCAGGCGTTTGCTGGCATAGCAGGCTTTTGCCTTCAATACCAGCAGTTCAATCTGACTGGCGATGCGGCCCTGGCTAAGCGCTTTAGTTAGAGCGGTATCCAGTAATTCCAGGGCTTGCTCTATTTCTCCTTCTAACAGCAGCAGGCGAGCGGCAATCAGGCTTTCTTCTTCCTGTTGCATTTCGGAGACAGCCTTTACGGCTACGACAGACTGCCGCCCTCTGAGCCAGAGCGCAGCAGACTCACTATCACCGGACATTAAAGCCAGCTTTATTTGCCAGGTCTCCGCTTCGCGCAGCAGCAAAGGTTGGGTAATATGCACCGTAAGAGAGTGTAACATTTGTTGAGCCTGGTCCGTTTTTCCGCTTAGATTAAGTAGGCGCGCTGACAGAACAGTAGTTTGTAAAAGTAGCAGCTCATTACCAAAATCTTTACTCAGATTATAGGCTTCCTGGGCTGCCTGCTGGGCCGCTTCAAGCCTGTTCCATTCGTAATCAAGACCGGCCAGACCTACCAGGGCGCTGGCCAGGTCGAAACGATCTTCACCTGCGTTATCCCGCGCAAAGCGTAACAACTCATATGCTTGTTGTAATTTTCCCTGCCGGCTATGGAATAAACCTGAAATAATATAACAAGCCCTGATTGCATAAATGTTTCCCTCGGCTTCAATCAGCGCCCGCGCTTTTTGTAAGAGATTATGCGCTTCGTAGAAATGGCCTGAGAAGAATTTTTCCATGCCTATCAACAAAAGATTACTGCTTCGCCAGAACCTTTCGGTTTCGGGCAGTAAATCTATAGCCTCTCGCGCATATCTAAAAGCTCCCTCAATATCGTTAATTTGTCCGATAGCCAGGGCGTGCAGAGATAGTATCTCGCCCAGCCTGGCGTTGTTGCCACTGGCTCTAAAAATATCTTCAGTTATCAGGATATAGGGTTCGATTTTACGCCAGAGGGCGAGAGTGGGTTTTTCCCCGGTGAACAGGAGTATCAGAGCGTAGACCTGGCAGAGCATGGGATAGTGGCGCAAAGTTTCGTCAGGTATCTGTTGCAACCAGCGCATGAGTGTATGAAACTGAGTAAGTTCGTTTAAGTTTTGGGTTTCGAGGAGTTCAGAAATGAGCCGGGCGCTTCGTTCAACCTCCCGGGCTGAAAGGGCCGCTTCTACTGCTTCCGTATATAAACCCTGCTCTTCGTACCAGCGGCTGGCTTTGCTGGCATAATCCTGTAAGGTTTCTTCACCCAGGCGGCGCTGTGCCTCGTGCTGCATCGCTTCGGCAAACAAGGCATGGTAGCGATACCAGTGACCCTCCCCGTCTAAAGGCACTATAAATAGATTGGCCCGTTCTAGTTCCTTTAGCAAAATGGCACTATCTTTCCTGCCTGTAACCGCCTCGCAGAGCGAACCCGTCAGGCGGGTCAGGCTGGTTGTTTGCAGCAAAAACTCTTGCAGGTAGACCGGTTGAGCGGAAAGCACATCGGCTACCAGATATTCCAGAATGTGGCGCTGACTACCGCTGATAGTAGCCAGGATTTCTTCAACTTCCTGCTCGGGTTCGTGCAACTGGCTTTGTAGAGCCAGGGTAATGAGGCGCAATCCGGTCGCCCACCCTTCCGTCCGGCTTTGCAACCGGTCAACACTGTTTCTATTCAGCTCGAAAGCGAGGGTCTGGTGAAGAAAGCTATCAGTCTCTTCCAGAGAAAAGCGTAAGTGCGCCGCACCCAGTTCGACCATTTCATTGTGAGCCCGCAGACGGGCCAGGGGTAGCGGCGGGTCACTGCGTGTGATCAGAATCAGGTGAAAAGTAGCAGGCAGGTGCTCTATCAGATAAGCGATCGTGCGGTGAATTTCGGGAGAGGTTATCACATGATAGTCTTCCAGCACGATTATGCCGCGCCCTCTGTACTGGACCAGTTCATTTAGAAGCGTCGTCACTGCCATGTCGAGAAAACGTCCCTGAAAAGGGGGCTGCCGGGGTGTTTGTAGCAACTTAAGGGATTGTTGGCCCAGGTTCGGCTCAAAAGTCTGGCAGGCCGCAATTAGATAGTGCCAGAAGCGGAAGGGGTCGTTATCGCCGCTATCCAGGGCCACCCATCCGGCAGGCGGTATTTCAGGACCGCGCCGGCTAATCCAGGAACTGACCAAAGTTGTTTTACCAAAGCCTGCCGGGGCGGATAGCAGGGTTACTTTACCCTCCAGGCTATTATCAAGCAGCTTTAAGAGCTTCTCGCGTGACACAATGTTCCCACGTGGACGCGGCACCTTTAACTTGGGTATCAATAAATGGCCGGCAAGAGGTTGGTTTATGGTCTGTTTTTCTTCTTTATTATCTTCTTTATTGTTGGGTAATTGCAGCTTATTCAGTGTCAATGCGGCCTGTTCCAAACCTTCCAGGGTCAGGGAGCTATTTCGTCCAAGATACTTTTTGAGAGTGCGTCCCTCGTGATTGCGGTAGGCGTACCAGTAGCTATCACCATGTGGCCGCGCTTCTTTGCGCAAGGTTATATGCCCCTGCTGGCCCTTGAAGGCAAAGGAAGAATGGCCGGAAAGCCACTCCAGCCAGGTTGTATTCTCAAGGTCGAGCGGCAAGTTGCTCCGTCTTCCCTGCTCCACAAGTTGATAGACTTGCTGATCGCTGGACCATACCAGGGCTGCGAGGGCTGTTTTTGGCATAGTATTCTGTACATTATTTTTATTACCCAACAGGTTTCTATGGGTAATTATAGCAAGAAATGCGGTATTTTAAAGCGATAATTGCCTGAAAAGCGGCTACTTTACAATAAATATTAAAATTAGAACAAAATTCGTTCCAGCGCATAAATTTATGGCTTTGTAATGGGGTAAAAATATATGCATATAATGTTCGATTTTTTGACTTTTGAGCTGAAAAATAGTAAAATAGGTAAGTTAAATATATATTATCCTGCTGATATATAGAGAAGTAGAGAAAAGAGGATATCAGATAAATTATGGAAATCGGCGATAACGGCAATCTTGGCAATATTAGAGTGGTTGATATAGACCAGGAAATGCGTGGCGCATATCTGGATTACGCCATGAGCGTAATTGTCCAGCGTGCTCTGCCTGACGTGCGCGACGGTTTGAAGCCAGTTCACCGCCGCATCCTGTATTCAATGCACGAAAATAATATTCGCTTCAACACTCCCTATCGCAAGAGCGCCCGTATTGTCGGCGATGTGATGGGTAAGTATCACCCTCACGGTGACGCAGCGATTTATGATACCCTGGTCCGCCTGGTCCAGGATTTTTCAATGCGCTATCCTCTGATTGATGGACAGGGTAACTTTGGTTCGATTGAAGATGACCCGCCCGCCGCGCCCCGTTATACTGAAGCGCGTATGGCTCAAATCACGGATGACCTGCTCGCCGATATTGAAAAGGATACCGTAGATTTTATCCCCAACTATGACGGCAGCGAGATGCAGCCGATTGCTCTCCCGGCGCGTCTGCCCAACCTGCTGCTGAATGGCGCCCAGGGTATTGCCGTCGGTATGGCTACCAATATTCCCCCGCACAATCTGACTGAACTCTGCAATGTACTGATCTTCCTGATTGAAAATCCGAACGCTACGGTGGATGAACTGATAGAACATCTCCCCGGGCCGGATTTCCCGACCGGAGGTATTATCCTCGGTCGCGATGGCATCAAGGAAGCTTACAGCACCGGACGCGGGCGTATCATTGTTCGTGCTAAAGCCCATATCGAAGAGAATCGGGGCCGGTTCAGTATTATTGTGACCGAAATTCCTTACCTGGTCAGTCTGAAGACCTTACAGGAGCGGATTGCCGACCTGGTGAAAGACGGCAAACTTGACGGCATTTCGGATATGAACGACGAGAGCGACCGGAACGGTATTCGCCTGGTGATTGATCTCAAGCGTGATGCCCAGCCCAAGAAGGTTCTTAATCAACTCTTCAAGTATACCCAGTTGCAAACCAGCTTTAGCTGCAACTTGCTGGCCCTGGTTGAAAACGGTATGGAACCGAAGCTTCTGACTCTGCGCCGCATCTTGCGCGAGCATATTTCCTGGCGGCAGCAGGTAATCGCTCGCCGAACCGCTTTTGAGCTGGATAAGGCCCGCAAACGCGCCCATATCCTGGAAGGCTTGCTGCGGGCGATTGATCAGATTGATGCCATTATTCAGACCATTAAGGCCTCTAAAGACCGCAACACGGCCCGTACCGCTTTAATGGCTGCACCTTTTACCTTTAGCGAGGAACAGTCCAACGCTATTCTCGAAATGACCCTGGGCCGCCTGGCTGCCCTGGAGCGCCAGCGCATCGAGGATGAATATAACGACCTCCTGCGCACTATCGCTTACTTGCAGGACCTGCTGGATAACCCTGACAAAATCCTGGGTCTGATTAAAGACGACTTGCGCCAGTTGAGCGAGAAGTATGGTGACGTTCGCCGCACCACCATTATGGCGGGTGTAGAATCGGACTTCTCGGTCGAAGATCTCATTCCTGAAGAGCTAATCCTGGTCACTTTGACCAGCAGAGGCTATATCAAACGCCTGCCCCACAATACTTATAAGACTCAACGACGCGGCGGCAAAGGTATTAACGGCATGACTACTCGCGAAGAAGATGTAGTTAAACACACTATTATCTGTAATACCCTCGATAGCCTGCTCTTCTTTACCGATAAAGGCCGGGTCTTCCAGCTTAAAGCCCACGAAGTACCCGATGCCGGGCGTACTGCCAAAGGTTTGCCGCTTATCAACCTGGTCAGTATTACTCAGAACGAACAGGTTACTACGGTGTTACCGGTCAGTAACTTCAATAATTCTGAGTATCTGATTATGGCCACACGCAATGGCAAGATTAAGCGGACTTCGCTGGCTGATTACGCTTCGGTCCGCGCCAATGGTCTGATAGCCATCAGGCTGGAGGATAACGATGAACTGAGTTTCGTCGAGGAAACCAGCGGCAAAGGTGAGGTTATTATGACCACCGCCGAAGGTAAGACCATTCGCTTCCGTGAGAGTGAAGTACGCCCGATGGGCCGCGACGCTGTAGGGGTGAATGCTATCAGGTTGGTGAACGAAACCGATTACGTGGTTGGTATGGATCGAGTCGAACCGGGGGCGGATTTGTTTATCATTACAGGCAATGGTATTGGCAAGCGGACTCCGCTGGAAGAATTTCCGACTCACGGTCGTTATGGCCAGGGTGTGATCGCCATGCGCTTGAGCGACAAAACCGGCCGGATAATTGCCACCCGCGTAGTCAAAGGCAACGATGAGATTATGCTGATGACTACCAACGGCATGGTAACTCGCATTGCGGCTAAAGATGTCAGCCAGCAGGGACGGGCTACCCAGGGTGTGACGGTTATGTCTTTGCGCGAAGGCCGCGATGATAAAGTAGCCTCGGTGGCAATCGTGCGCGAGGAACAGGCAGCGGCGGCCAAAGTGCGGGGCAAAGGCGCTGAACTGGATGGCCTGCGCCTGTCAGCAAATGGCAATGGTAACGGCAACGGTCATCATGCCGGTGAGGACGGTAACGTTCTGGAGTCTACTGACTTCGTGGATATGACCGATCCCATTGAAGATGATCCTTCAAATGAAGTGGATGATAACGAGTAGGCTCGATCTAACCGAAACGGCCAAAGTTAGCAGCTCTAACACCAACTGTATAATATAAAAACAGAACGCCGAGGAAATTTCCCCGGCGTTCTGTTTGGTATAGAAAAAACTAAGCTTTCTGCATGGCCTGCCCGGCGAAATCTTCCTGTTCCATTGTAACTACCGGGAAGCCGGATTTTTTTACCTGTTCAGCTAATTCTTCATCTTCTCCGCAGTAAAAAGCTACATCCAGGGCTTTATGGAAGCTTATTTCACGCACGCGCTCTAAAGTTTCCTGGTCTTCCAGGCTCACACTGCTGCCATTGGGAATAACCAGTAGCCTGGCTCTGGCCGGTTGGCTTTGTAAGACATTATAGAGACCTTCCGGTTCAGTGCCGGAAGGTAAGAAGATTTTTTGCCTGTCGGCATCTACCAGCTTGTAAAAGAGGTAGGCTACGATAATTTTAAGTACGGCTACAATAGGCACGGCTAGTAAAAGACCCATTGGCCCGAGTAGAGCAGCCCCGGTAATAGTGGAGAAAATAATCAGGAGCGGTGGTAATTCCAGGATGCGCCCGATCAGGTTTGGTATGACCACATAATCTTCGAGCTGACGTAGTACAAAGAGGGCCACGCCCACTACAATTGTCAGAGTGACAGCGTCCATACCGAAAGAGTGATTTGGACCGTGAGGCTGGAAGAAAGCTACGGTACAGGAGGTGGCAATTGCCAGGTAGGGTCCGACAAACGGCACCAGTTCCAGGATACCGGTTGCGATACCCAGGAGTAGCGAATAACGCACCCCCAGAACGGATAAGATTATGGAAGCGGCGGCAGCCATAATTAACACCAGCAGCACCTGCCCCCTGACGTAGGCGCTCAGCACGTTATAAGCTCTTGTAACGAGACTACGGATTTCCTGGCGATATTGTAAAGGCAGGCTATCAATAAAACCCCAGATGGCCCGACCACCCATTAACATCAGGTAGAAAGTAGTAATGAGATAGAGCAAGAAGTCGATCAAAAAGCGCAAAGTTCCTGAAAGTAATCTTGGTCCGAATTCCTGGGCTATACCGGGTATCCGGTCTATCACTCCATTGATGGAGTCGCGTAGACTATCAGATTGGAATGTAATTCCGGCAATGGTAATTGTCGGGTTATCTATAAGGTACTGATCCACGGATTTTTTGAGACTGGGTGCCTCAGTAGCCAGGCTGCGGGCTTCTGCGCTTAAGGCAGGTATCAGCAGAAACAGGCTAATTATCAAGACTACCAGGAAGATGAGATAAATGGTTAAGGCCCAGACCCAGCGCGGCCTATTAAAGCGCGCTGTCAGCCTGTTAACCAGGCCATTAAATAGAAAGGCAGTCACTCCTGCCCAGATAAAGGGAGGTAGGACTTCGGCAACATGCAGTAAAAATATAATGAGCAAGCCCGCTATAATCACTACAGTCCAGCGTTTAGCCCTGGGTGAAAACTTTATCTCGTCAACCGGAGGCAGGGGATAAAATCCGTTTTTATTTGGTTCCGCCATTTAACAAATCTCCGCAAAATCCACAATTAGTTATTTGAGAAAAATTACTACAAGCACTACCAGGTAACATATATTAACATAAAATTAGAGATACATCTTAAATCTATTGAGATACATCTTAAATCTATTTTTGTCCAAAACGTACATTTTGGTTGCCCTTATTTGAAGAGCTTTTTTGTTTAGCTCCGCTGGAGAAAATAAGAAGCAGCTTGAAGTTTTCCTACCCTCCAATTTTTGTGCAATTAGCCTAAAAAGATTATCTCGGATTTCGGTTTTTATGACTGTTTACACAAATAAGCCTATTAGTTATCATAATACTTGTAACAAACAAGTTTTTCACTGGTTAAAATGAACAAAAAGAGAAATACCGGTCAAAACTTTCAAGGTTTACACCTGAGAACTCAAGATTAAACAGCCTTACTTGCTCTAACTTATCCTTACTCTAAAACTTAACGCACGAGGTTCCTTTCTTTGCTGATACAACACAAAAGCGTCCCGGAGGGGACGCCTTTTTTTGTCTTGAAAGCGCTGAAATGGCAAACAAAAAGGGTGGTTTTTCCACCCTTCAACTCTTGATTTATATGCTCTAATTTAGAGCCGCAATTTAGAAGGAGCGCGAGGCCTGAGGGCGATAGCAAAAGCGGCAAAGAGCAGAGCTAACACCACCAGAGCAACTTCTAACCAGCGTACTACTGGTACAGAACTATCAGAAGCACCGGGAGCAACCTGGACCGGACTGGGGGTTTTGGTTGGGTCTGGTGCAGTAGTGGCAGGGTCGCTATTAACGGTCACAACACCGAAACCACAGTTGCTTCCACCCGTTTTGGAGCAATCAGCGGCGGCCAGAGTACCGATGCCGGGAAGGGTAGCGGTCGGGTTGGGTGAAGCAACCGCCAGGGTATTATCCACTTTAGGTGTGGAGAAAGTGCCACTCATATCGAGCGAGAAAGCGAAAAGCAACAGGATAGCGGCGACAGCAGCAGCTATCTGGGAGAAACGATAGAATGGAGATGGTTTCAGGCGTTTTGCCTGAGCCGGAGTCAAAGTAAAGGAACGCGGCGCAGGAATTTCGGGTAAGCGGCGCAACATGAAAGTGGCCTGGCGCATACCTTCAAGATCCGCTTCACATTTATCGCATTCTTTTAAATGCGCCTGTAACCTGACAATTTCCTGAGCAGGTAGTGTATCATCTATGTAATCGGAGATGATGGGTAACCAGGTATCGCGATGTTCTTCTGCGAAGTCCCCATCTCCCTTTATAATTCGAAGTCTGTTCACAGCCAGTCAACAAGGTTTTTAACAAACCTTGTTCCCCCCCAATATAAAAGATTACCGAGCCGCCAGGTTATCCGGGTTAGTTTTACGACCCCTTTGCGGGAGAGGCCTTTTAAGTAAAGCTTTTTACCAGATAACCAATTTAACCTGCTATAAGTGCAGGCACCCAAATACAATAACTCCTATCATTATTGACGGAAATCACCGGGTAAAAGTTCCCGGCTTTTCTGTAAATATTCGCGGATTTTCAATCTTCCGCGACTGATGCGGGATTTTACTGTTCCTAACGAAGCGCCTGTAATGTAAACAATTTCATCGTAACTCATACCCTGAACATCTGACAGAATCACAACCAACCTTTGTTCCTCGGGCAAACTCTGAAGAGCGGAAGCCAGTTCCCGGGCCAGTTCCCGCCTGGTGGCGTGGTCTATCGGGTCGCCCTGGGGGTCTTCCAGCAGGGCCAGGTCCGATCCTCCTACTTCCTCGGCATCTTCAATCAGCGCTTCTAAAGAGGTGGTAGGACGGCGCTGGCGGGCACGCAGGCGATCATAACAGATATTACTGGCAATCCGGAGCAACCATGACTTGAACGAGCCGCCACGATACTGCCCCAGCGCCCGGTAGGCCTGGAAAAAGGCATCCTGAGTAGCATCCGCGGCGGCTTCCGCGTCATTCAGCATGCGATAAGCTAAATTGTAAACGCGCTGTTCGTGTTTCGTAACAAGTAGGTTAAAGGCCGGTAAATCGCCGCGCTGCGCATCCGACACAATTTTATCTTCAGAATCTTCTTGCATTTATATTATGAAGGAGCTTTTTTCCTACCTTACCCGTTTTCTTTGCTTAGCTGGCTACATCTTTCGGGCCAGGGTCATTATAGACAGGCCAAAGGGTAAATTCAAATTTGTTTTGCCTAATAACCGGGCCTCCAGGGCCATTATTTGTTCCAGGGTACGATTGATTATAGGATGTGGTGGAGTTAAATCGCTATGCACCTCTGAAGCACTTACCGAGTCCTGTATTTGTTCCGGCCGTGCAGCTACACGCCGAGCCTTTACCAGGCGTACCAGGGCGGCGGGTGGAAAGAGCAGCGTATTTAGATATGTCTGTCGTTCAACTCGCAGGCCAGCCTGGGCCATTCTTTCAGCTACTAATCTGGCATTATAACGCCGTTGTCCTCGAATTGCCAGGTCATGTTCGCTGTAGAGAAATTGATATGCTGGTAAATTCAGAATGAAAAGACCACCCCGCTTCAAGACTCTACTGATTTCCAAAAAAGCGGGAAGATCTTCCGGGAGATTGTTAATTACATCGAAAGAAAGCGCAATATCAAAAGAGTCGCTGGCAAAAGGTATTTGAGTGATAGAGGCACGGGCTATCCGGCCGGATAAGCCGCGCTGAAAAGAGAATTCCAAGGCTTCTGCCGAGAGATCAAAACCAAGCGCCTGGCGGGTACTCAGTTTGTTACCAAATCCTGTCAGCAACTGTTGTAAATTGGCGCCCGTTCCGCACCCTGCATCTAATATACACGGTTCCGCTATAGCTTGCCAGTTATGGTGCTTTTGTAACAACATGAAGAGGTTGCGTCGCATACCCCGGTACCACCAGTGCTTGTCCTCTACTTCGAACATTACCCGGTACTCATCCTGCATCATTTCGGTATGCAGATCTTTTCGTTCCAAATCGGGTGAAGACTGGATAGATGTGGTTGGACTTGAGGACAAACTTTTCCTCCCTGATAACTGATTGCGCTGGTTAGTCTGTATATTCACCCTCAGATGATAAGTGAAATTTCGTGCTAAGTCAATCTGGCTATTGCTACCCGTCTATGCTATGCTATACGTCAAAAGAGGCCTGGGCAGGTTGACCCTGGCTGAGCTTAAAGGGTTTACAGGTGACAAATTGAAAGCGCAAGCCTTTGTAGTACAGAATAATAACTGGCAGTCGGTGGCGGAAGAAGCCTGTGCTAAACTGGCCGGTTTTGGCCAGCTAGATTTACTTTTCCTCTTTGCCAGTGATAGTTATGCCTCATACCTTCCGGACCTTGTAAAAACTATTTACCGGGAGAGCGGTGCGTCTACCCTCTTAGGCTGCGCAAGCCAGACTGTCATTGGCGAGAATCGCGAGTTAGAGGATGAAGTAGCCATTTCACTGCTGGCCCTATCCCTGCCTGATACCGGTCTGCGCACAGTGTACCTTACTCAGAATGATATTACCCAGAATTATATCGCGAGCCTGCCCGGTCTTATCTCCTCTCCAACGGGCGAAGTCAACGCCTGGATACTCTTTTCAGACCCTTTTACGATTGCCTCCGAGCAAATGTTAACTCAATTCTCGGCGGCTTTTCCTGGTATACCTTTAGTCGGTGGGGTAGCTTCAGGTGATTTTCGCCTGCGAAGGTCTTATCTTTTCATGAACGACCAGGTCTTGCACCAGGGCGCCCTGGCTCTGGCTATTTCAGGGGCTTTAACGGTAGACCCGGTGGTTTCGCAGGGTGCTACCCCTGTTGGCGAGGCCTGGATGGTTACAGCCGCCGATGGCCCGGTAATTGAGTCTATCTCAGGTCGCCCGGCTTATGAGTTACTGGTGGATACAATTAAATCCCTCCCCCTGGCGCAGCAGCAAAGAGTGGCTCGTAATTTTTTAGTAGGCCTGGCGGTAGACGAATATAAAGCCGAATTTGGTCGCGGCGATTTTCTTATTCGGAATTTAACGGCTATTGATCCTCAAAGCGGCGCGATAGCGATTAATGCTGAACCACGTATCGGACAAACTATCCAATTTCAGATGCGCGATGCTGAAGCGGCTGATGAAGACTTGCGAGGGTTACTGGCAGAGCTTAAAACAAGCGATTCCAGTCACAAACCGCTGGCAGGAATTCTTTTTTCCTGTAACGGTCGTGGCACCGGCCTTTTTGGTGTGGCTGATCATGACGCTACTACTATTAAAGAGCAATTAGGCGCTTTTCCTTTATCCGGCTTTTTTTGCAATGGTGAATTTGGCCCTATCGGTAAGCAGAATTTTGTGCATGGCTTTACCGCTAGCCTGGGCCTTTTTGTTCCTAAAGACAGTAATAGCGGCAAGCACTAGGTGTTGGGAAGGTGGAATAAAGCTGACAATAAAAGAAGCCCGTACGGGCTTCTTTTAAGTTTACATAATTAGGAGCTCATGCCGCTTCCGCCGGGGCCACGACCGAGAACTCCCAGACCATAGGCCCTGGCAGTAGCATTTTCCAGGTTTGTAGCTTCCCTTTCGTCAGGATTATCAATGTCACCATTGGTTTCATCGTCTACATGCTGATTAGGCTTGACTTCGGCGGCGGTATTAAGGGTTGCCGGGTTAAGATTATGCGCCAGTCTGATATGTTCTTCAATAGCGTCGTTTAATGCAGTAGGATCGTCTGCCGTATCAGTATAACCACATATAGGACAGGTACTCAATAGATTGCTCGCCATACTAACGACTCCTTCCCTTTCCAGCGGCTCAATTGCCGCTAATCTGTGATTTCTCTTTTAATATAATAATCATAAACTGTGCCAGGGAAGAAGAACGCTTAATGCTGAAGAGCTAAACTGTGATAGCATTGCCTCTGTAGATACGGGAACGGTAACGACTATCAGCAGGCGTCGCCAGGGGTGCGCTGGTAAGCAGCACTGCATTGACAAACCGGCTCAACTCCTCTTCCTCCTCATCCATGCTCTGGGGCTCTTCTGTCCGAGCGCGGCGGGTCAGGTCCACCTGATTTACCGGTACGGAATGGGGGTTGCGTTCGCTTTCGACTGCCAGTGTTACCGTAAAAGCGTGTAAAGTGGTCTTGATAAAGTTTGCCAGGCCAAACTCTTCCGGCTGGCTGGTCCGGCTTGTTTCAGGTGTTACCAGCACCAGTTGAGCTCCATCTACGAATGACATACGCCGCGCTACCCGAAAGTGATGGGTAATATGATCCTCGATTATCCGGGCAAAGTCTTTTTCGTCAAACACCTCCGCCCAGTTACTATCTTTACTGGCCAGTTTCGTGACCGGTAAGGCCGGGAAGGGGGTGCTGATACAGGCAATAGGCGCTCCATATTCGTGGATAGCGCGATCAAGGCCAGCTTCCAGGTCGTTTCCGCTAGCCTGCACGCTCAATCGTCCACGCCTTACATAGTAATCAAAGTGAGCGCAGAAGCGGTCGGCCGCTTCCTGGCTGCTGGTTATGAGCACTACTTTTCCGGCCTGGTGCTCATCAAGATAAGCGTGGGCCAGGCGAGTAATGTGCTGTTCAAGATACTCACCAATAATGAAAATAGTTTTCCCATAGAATTTTTCCAGGCGTCCGGGGCTGGCTTTACCAAAAAGCTCTCCTTCGGTTACGGTCCGGTCAAAACGTAAGCCGCCTGAAGGGTGGAAAGTTTCCCCACTTACATTCCGGTCGGCCAGGTAGTAAATCGTTGCCAGGGCCACATCCTGCTCGGTGGGCATCCGGTTCAAATTGAGTATACCAAGGGTAGACTCTTTGATTTTCTGGGCTTCTCGTTCGATTTCAGCCTGGCTAAAGAATGGTTCCGGTGGTAGCGGCAGACTCTTGAGCCAGCGCATGGCTCGGACCGGTTCCAGCAAGAATGCTCCCAGTTCGAGCCTTGCTACCAATTTCTGGGCAATGTTCTGGTTCATCAAAAAGGAGTAAGCGCTGGCTTCCGCCACAGGCCCTTCTTTAGCGGCAATCGCGGCAATTACCTTGTATAAAGGAGCAGGCACATCTAAGCGACTCGCTATTTCTTGCGGATTATTTGAAGCCAGTAACCCTAAAATTTCATCCAGATTAGCGCCAGCCCGGTAGCATTCTATTAAAGCTGCGTAAACCTCATTAAGACGCTTGCTCTCCAGGATTAACCGGCCTCTGCGCTGGTACAAACCGGGCCGGCCTTTGTTGCCCTGCAAGCGAATACCATCTACCGGCCCTGGCGCAATCGCATTTATTTGAATTTCTGGTCCCAGGAAGCGCGCCAGGGTTTCTACCAGCGCTCTTTGCCCGGCCTTTGAAACGGCGTAATCGCTGCGATTCGGGTAGGGAACAGCGACATATTTTTCGCCGCCAAAATAACTGCTAACATTAACAATGTAGCCCCCGCCCTGCTGCTTCATGAGGGGCGCAACCTTCCGAATCAGGGAATAGTTGCTGGTCAGGTTAGCCTGGATGGTGTAACGCCATGCCTCCAGCGGCATATCTATTACCATTTCTTCTGCGCCGCTCATGCCGGCGTTATTAATCAGGTAATCAATACGGCCATAGGTAGCAAGGGTAAACTCAACCAGTGCCTGTAAAGCTGCCTCGTCTCCCACATCAATATCCGGCATAATAGTAACTCGTTTTTCGGGAAAGCTGTAACCCACCTGCTCCAGTTCGCGCACTATACTATCGCGCATTTCCACAAGCTGATCTTCGTGGCGGGCAGCCAACATCACCTTCGCGCCCGAAAGAGCCAGCAAGCGCCCGATTTGCCCTCCAATGCCGGCGCTGCCACCGGTAATCAGGGCTACCTTGCCCAGATGTAACCCGAAAAGTGACTCGGCCCAACCGAAGGAGGGTTTTTGGGCCCCGGTAGCGTCGGTAATTTTCTCCGGTAAATAAAGGTTTATTTCCTTTATATGGCGGTCTCCGTTAAGTAGCTTGGCGGCCCAGGCAGCGGCAAAAGAGAGATTCTCGCTCTCCTGATTTGAGTAACGGACAATCTGATTTGCCCAGACTGCCCGCTGCTTGCGCTGGGCGGCAACATCAATTTCATCTTCATGCCGCCAGACTCTGATTAGTTGCTCTACTCCGGCCCGGTAAACATCGTTGAAAACATTACCGTTACCGTCATAAGGGCTGGTAACGAAAATAACCTTCGGGTTGTCGGTTAATTCGCTATCCTCGCGCCACAATTTTGCCAGGAAGCTAGCCATCGCCACTGCCCAGCCCAGTTCTTTCTCGGTAAAGGCACTGGCTACTTCGTCTTCTACATTTAATAAAGAGTGGCCATACATCATGCCGGGAGTGCCGGGCAGCACCAGGGCGGCATCCGGTTTACGCTCCAGTTTAAGTTCTGCCAGGCTAGCCGGATTAAGAGGATTAAGCAGGGCCAAACTGATGTTTTTATCCGTTGTTTTAAGGGCTGTACTGGCCAGTTCTAGCGCCTGGAGTGAGCTAAAAGTCAGGAGGGTTTCTGCGCCGCATCGCGCCTGGATGCGGGCGAAAACCAGGGCGTCTTCGACTGTAGTCGTGTCTCCTGCGGCTACCAGTACCAGTTTCCCTTCAGCATCTACAATCCGCAGACCGGGGCGGCTAACAAAACTACTTTTACTCTCCGGTTCAACCGCCATGCCGTTTGTAACTTCAAAGAGGTGACCGCTGTAAGCCGCCGATTCATCCGAGCCCAGGAAAACTACTGTCCCGGCAACATCTTCTTTTTTGGGAAAGCCTGCCACAAATCCTTCCGGGGAGCGGCGTTTAAGCCGCATAATTTTGAAGAAACTGTCAGCGGTGCTGCCTTCGGACTGTCCTTTAAGGCCGTCCATAGCTTTAAAGACGGTCCGAATACGGTCGCTATCAATCGGGCCAGGATAGACCGTGTTAAGCCGGATGCCTTTCTCACTCTGCCCTAACTCGCGGGCCAGGTGCAGCGAAAGGATATTAAGAGCGGCTTTTGGCACAACATATGGTATCCGCCCATAATAAGGAGTGCGACTAAAAATAGTGCTGACATTTATGACACTTGCGCCCGGCGACAGATAAGGATAAGCGGCCCGGATTGTGTTCCAGCTCAGCCCCAGCAGATTTCCGAACGCATCCATTACCGTTTCGGTATCACTGAAACCTTCCGCTTGCAGATTTGCCAGGGCTTCGCGGGTAAAGGGCAGGCGGTGCAAAGGTTGTTTCGCCCCGGCAGAACCGGCATTATTTACCAGAATATCCAGGTGTCCGTAGCGTTCGGCAACTTTTTGCATAGCGGCGCGTACATCCGTTACTCTAGCGCCTTCCATTACCAGTGTCCAGATGCGTTCAGGAGCAAAGCCGCTCTCTTTTAAAAGGAAATCCCTGTAAGCTTCGAGTTTGGTAGCGTTGCGCCCTGTAATGATAACGGTAGCGCCTTCCTCCAGATAACGCCGGGTAATTACTTCTCCGATATTGCCTGCGCCGCCTGTAATCAGTGCAATTTTGCCTTCTAATCGCCCATGTTCATGCATCTTTGCAGACCTTCCCTTTATACTATTAACAAACACACTCTAAACTAAGGGGTTAGCTACCTATCAAACTATCAGTTATCCTGGACACGGGAAAAGTAGGATTGGAAAACGCTTCATACCCATTCATGCCGATACCTGCACTTACGGGGTGTTTGGTTATAACTTACATGTCAAAATAAGGCGGGTCTAAAACCCGCCTCTACAGGTATGGTAGTAAATTGAAGAAATGGACAGGCCGTGGAATTAACGGCCACTTTTGTTAATTATTACGAAGATTACTAACGATTAGCCAGCAGATCTAACTTCTGGCATAGCTCGTCAAAAGCCCAGTAGAGTTCCGGTCGCGCCAGTGTCATAAGCAAGAAAGGTTCATTGTGATGGTAGTGCGGAGAGCAGGCAATCGAGTCTACCCGGCGAGAGATCGGCCTCAGAAGGCTGTTAATCTGGCGAGCGCGAGCCGCTACCAGGGCCGCTCCGGCCGGTTGCTGGCGAAGTAGGGCCGGGCCTTCCTCACAGGCCAGGGTTGTAGTCCAGGTGACAAGCTCGCCCAGGGTTAAATCCGGCAAGCTTGAGTCCGCGTTGTGGAAGTTTGCCGCATCAGAGGTGCGGAGAGTCTTAAAGAAGTTAAAATCTTCCAGTACACCATCCAGCGCTTTAACCGCCTGGCAAACTTCATTTAGTAGTACGTCATGGCGAGGCGCAGTTTTCAGGCTTACCGTCTGAGCAGCATTTAATTCAAGCATTTTCAGGCTCCTTTCAGTTTGGACAGCATGTAGTCTCTTTATTAGCTTTGCAACCATAATTTTTAGCGGTTATGCTTCAGGCGATTCAGGCTGTTAGCAAAGCTTTTTCTTCTTAATTATCTTTCCCTGATGTTCACAATATGACAATTGTTGTTACAACTTTCACATATCTTAGCCCTATTGAACCACAAAAAAAAAGGCTTTCAAGGCCACTGTCCGCGAACGGGATTATAGAAACAGTGAACGGTAGTTATAGAGAGGTAAACGGAAAGAGCTATCAGCAAAATCTTTTATTTTTGCTTTTACCATTAAATTTCTCTATCAAGAAATATTCTTTGGGATGTTTTTATAAATAAAATTTAAAGCAGGTAGTAGCTAAAAGCGAAAAAGCAATGTGAAACATAGGCTAGATGAGGCTAAAACTGGCCATGGCGAGGTGAATAGGAGTTTAATCCTATTGTAATGACTGCCTCTAGTGTTAAGATTATCTTAGCTCAGACTGGGAAAACCATGGGTATTTGCAATATAAAAAGAAGTTATTGTGAGACTCAGTGTGTCAAGAAGCTCGTAATTAGTCCGGCCAGTTATTGGCTTGATGTTAAGGTGTCAGAAATTATGCAAAAAGGTAGCGCAACTGAAAACGCCTTCGATCTGCAATCTGAAATTCCGGCTGCCTGCCCGTCCAGGGCCGAAGCTTTCTGGCGGCGTATGCGAATGCCTGCCACTAGAAGGGCACGCAGAGGAATGGAAGGACAGGCTCTGGTAGAGTTTGCCCTGACTCTACCATTCCTGATTTTACTGTTCGTGGTACTGGTCGAACTGGGCCTGCTTCTTCGCAGTCACATGACGGTCGTATCTGCTACTCGTGATGGCGTGCGCACTATCTCTTCGCGTGGTAACGCCGATCCTGCCGTAAAAGTAGATTCCTCCGGCAAAATCGTCTCCGGTAACGATGTCAACACCCGTGTGGGGTTTGATGGTGACCTGGTAATGGTTCAGAACGTTAATACCGCTTTGCAACAGGAGCGCCAATCAGTCACCTTACTGATGACCTACCGGGCTGACGTAACCGAAATAGGCGACCCGTCTACCTACCCGGTTGACCCTACTACCAAGCAGCAGGTGGCCACCAAGATTGGTCTTTTTGGCCTGGGTGGTGCTTACGGCGTTTTTTACAACCCTAACATCAGCAAATTTCCCTTTCAGGAAATCTTTGACTACGTGACAAAAACTAATTCCACGGGGCAAGTTGAGAAGTGGTTTGTGCCGAATGTAATGTCTACTGTGAAGTGTAGTTCCGTTTACGGAACCAGCGCGCCGGCCAAACCTGACCAGTCTACTCCCAGTTCGCCCGGGCCAAATGGCGCCACTAACCCTGGCTATACATATGGCGGTCCAGCTTACTGCGGTGATGCCAGCCGTACTTCTGATAATGGTGCAACCGGCATTGACCGCCGCATCTCGCTGGGCAAAGTGGATACCAGCTTAAATGTAAATAACAATGCCAGGCTAATTGCTGGACAACCGCGTTTCCCCGGTGGCCCGGCCTGCACCCAACAGGCGGATGGCTCCGTAGTATACAGCTCTGCTATCCAGTGCTGGCGCTATAACTTTGCGCCCTGGTATCCTTCGCTGCGTCGCTCCCAGGATGTAGGGCTTTCTCCCAGCACCGGACCTACTTCCGTAAGTTATCAGAATAACCAGTATGAACTGGCTTCTGACTTTGGCAAGGAGAACCCGACCAGTGGTAACCGGGCTCCCGACTATGCGGGCGTACAGATTAGCTATACCCATAACTGGTTCCTGTCATTCTTCCCGGGAAGCCTGCCGTTGTCTGACCGGGCTGTCAAGGTTATGGAACCGGTAGGCGGCAACTTTAATGACCCGGCGCCCTCGCCGTAAGACCGGTGCAACAGTTCAGTAGCGTTAAACTAACTTAGTTAAGCATTAAGCGCGAGAGAAGATATATGCAACCCGAAAAAGGCCGAAACTTATCCAGACACTTGCTAGGCGTGGAGTACCGCACTACTTTCCGGCAGGCCGGTGCTGCCTTTAGCCGTTGGGCGCGAGGTGGTATGAATGTGCCCGGAAATAATGCCTCAAGCCGGTCACGCCTGTTGCAGCGTGGCCTCGCTTCCACTACCCGTCCACAATCGGCGCAAAGTATTGTGGAGTTTCTTTTAGTCAGCGTTCCTTTGCTTGCTATTATTTTTGGGGTGCTGGAGTTTGGTCTGGCCTTTTACGAAAGTACCAATCTTGACTGGGCTACTAAAGAAGTAGCGCGGGTTACAGCGGCCTGTTCGAACAGTTGCGATAAATTTGTCCAGACAGATCCTACCGATCCCTCTACCAGGACGCTGGTCTACCGCGATAACGTAGCCTTAAAGATGCTTAACAGCCCTAGCATCAATATTAACCAGGAAAACATTGATTATGTTTTAATCCAGCACGTAGGGGAACAAGAAGACGACCCGAATCCATCCAATAACCCTTACCAGCCTGGAACACCCGACTATGGAAGATTAGGCCCAGATATTTATATGAACTATAAATATCACTGGCAATTATATGCTTTACCTAAATCTTACTTACCGGCCAGCGACGCCCGCCGAAATACTGTCCCGGCCCGGTCGAGTGATCCTGACAATCTGAAGTTTAATGATGCTTTGCCCACTCAGATTCCAGCCTTGAATAACAACGGCACCAGCCTGTTGCCTATGAATCCGGATGGCAGCAATGCGGTTTACAACGGCTGGAGGTCGAACCCCTGTTTGTCAGCCACCGATAGCGGCGGTTGCCGGCAGAATATTCTACCGGCTAAAGTGGACGGCACCAAGGATGATACCGGGACAGTCAAAAAATTCTGGCCTGGGCGCTATATCTGTGTTCCAACCGACCGCTTTTATGTTCAGATTGTTTACCGTCACAAATGGATAACTCCGTTTATGCCAACAATCAATATGGCCGGCCGTCAAACTCTACAAGGTTTTAGCGATTCGAATGCGTTGGTCTTGAGTAGCAAGAGTTATCAGAAAGTCGAGCCGCAAGTCTACATTCAATCCGGCGGCGCTTGCGCGTAAATTTATAGAGGTTACAGGCAATATGCGTACTATTTTCATCACCCCCTTACTCTGGAAACGCTTTGACCGGGCCGCTTTACGCCGTGGAGAGGATGGGCAGGCCCTGGTTTTGATAGCCCTGGTGGTGGTCGGCATGGTCGCCATGGTTGGCCTGGCGATTGACGGCGGCCTCGGCTATCTGGAAGCGACCAAATTACAACGGGCCGCTGATGCTGCGGCGCTATCCGGCGTAGCATGGATGCCTGATAACCGCCCGGTAGCCGATGCCCGCGCCCAACTGGCGGCGGAAGCTAACGACGTCAAAGTGGCCTGCTACTACGACTCGTCTAAAGCTGACAACGACGTTTACAACCAGCGCTGCCGCCGGGCTGATTGGGCAACGGTACAGCAGCGCGGGCCGAATGAACTTTATTACTTTGAGAGCTCTCAACCTCAGGGACTTGGTATCCAATATCAGGTAACGTTGGGCAAAATGCAGCAGCGCTGGTTCCTGGGCGTGCTTGGCTTTCCCAATTACCCTATCCTGCGCACAGCTACCGCTGAAATTTCGCGCCTGATTCGCTTCGGTAGTAGTTTTAACTACTTTGGAACTAACGGCGTGCTTTACGACCACTACATGCGCTGCGATCCAAATAACCCCCAGGCCTGTGCCGGTAACGGCAGTGACCTGAACATGTACGGTACTACCTACCAGCGCTATGTCCTGATGCGCTGTGAGCAACCTAACCCGCCAACCCCCTGTATCGGTGGGTTCTGGGGCCACATCGCCGGACCGGACCTGATCCATTCCAGTGGTGATGCTTTTAACCCTATTCGCGATGGTGCTGATCCTAATGTGCAGGCCGGTTCTGGCCCGCTGGGTGGCGTCAAAATCAATACCAACTCAGGTTATGGTACTTCCTGTATCCATACTTCTGATCCTAGCACCTGGTTTGTTACTAATATCTATGCCTATTCCGGGTCAGGCAACGGGTGTTCTCCCAAGAATGGTACATCTCCGGTTTACAACTTTGAAACGCACCCCGATAGCCCTAATCAGGATCACGGTTTCGGCTATGAAATTGCTATTGAGGTAGACCCGAATGCAATTTACAACTATGATGATACCGTTAAGAACGTAGCCAACCATACTAATCTGAATGTAACCATCTATGATGGGGCCGAAGCTGAACTTGGTAATACTCAAATCTTTGGTACCAGCGATAACTTCCAGGGAAGCCAGACTTACTATGGTACTTCGCCCTACTCGGGCTTTACCAAACAAAATCGTTTAAGCCCGGCTTATAACACCTCTTACTGGCAATCCAAGAAGTTCCTTAGCGATCAGACCCCTGCTAACCGCACGGTAGATCCTACGGACTTCCCGGACCCGAACAACCTGAATTTAACTTACAACGATATGCGTACCCGTTTAACCCTTTACGGGCCGCCTACCAACAAGTCCATTCCGTCAACCTATGGTAATGTTTCAGGTTACCAGCTAGGCCAGTTTGAAATTACTGATATGAGCGTCCGCACCGGTGATGTTCAGATGCCGATTGAAGATTACAGTGCTGGTAGCGCTAATAATGGTTCTAACGATGCGCTGCGTTACTGTTACGTTATTTTCGATGGGGTTAAAGTAGCCTGGAATAACACCCAGGTTGCCACGGCGAATCCTGCTCCCGGCGGGCAGGGTAGCACTCCTGGTACCGGCGGACCTGACTATGCCTACAGCGCGACAAGTACCCCGATGCCCCAGGCCAGCCGTTACGCCTATGTCTGCCCTGTAAACGGGACTAGCCCGACTGATTACCGCTGGAACCAGTTGAAAGGGACTCCTACCGCTCGCTTCTTGACGGTACCGGGTTTCCAGGCCAGTTCCTATACCGATTACAGTCACCTTAATATAATGTCCGGAATTGTTAACCCTACCGATAGTGTTAACAACTACCCGATGTTAGTGAGCCCGGTTGTAACAGGTACTTTGCCATCCAGCTCCTCGGGATACGGTCCTTACGATCCCAGCCAGGCCGGTGTGAATAGTATCTGGTCTTTGCCTTCTTCAACTTATAAGCAGACAGTTGACCCTGCCCAGGATTGCCGGCGTTCGGCAGTGGACCAGGATAACTGGCCCATTGACCCGATGTGGGGACACAACCGTATTCCTTTCAATATGGCTTATGGCGACCCGTTAGTCAATCGCGCCTGGTACGATGCCAGTAACAAATCCGCTGGTTACTATACCCTGTACTACAGCTTCCACGGCTGGCGTTGCGATTGGGACTTTGATAGTAACTACACCATGAACCCCTTGCAGAACTCGTCCCTGCCGCCGGATGTTTCGACCAATAAGTCTTTGTCCCAGGCGGAACGCACCGGGCAGCCGGGCCAGTTCGACAAAGCTTTTGTGATGGGCCATCCTGGCCTGACCAGCAATACTTACCTGCAACAGGTGCTAGGCCAGAACGGGGTTGGCACTACTCAATTACAACAGCGTGAAACCTTACCGGCTCCCGGCGCTATGGACCGTGATTATGGCCTGGAACCTTATTTCCACCTGACCAATGTAGGTTTCAACGGAGGGGGAGCACTGTCCGTTCGCCCGGGCTTCAACAAAAACAATGCGCCAGTAAGAGATGGCACCTACATGTTGCAAGTCCAGGTCTATGGCGGCTCAGGAGCCAACCGCTATTCGGTGAAAGCTGAATATGAGAATCCTAAAACGATAGTTAATACTGAGTCGGCTACAGCTTATAATGTAGTGCCTGTACCCAATGTTTACGCTGTTACCGCAATGGCAATTTACGCTAACGCGGCTAACACCGGTGGGCGAACCACTCAAAACGTAATTTTTGATATGGCTTATATCCCACCGGAGAATGCCGGTACCAAAGCCATTCTGGAACTGTGGGACCCCGGTGATGTCAGCGGTACCCTGGCTTTGCAAATTTTGAAGCCTTCTACCTGGGGTCCGCGGGTGGACTATCATGGTAGCAAAACTCCTAAAGATGCTTCCGGTAACTGGCTCTGGGAGGTACATACGGGTGACCCGTTAAATGCGCAACTTACAGTCTGTCCCTATGCATTAAACGTAGATGCCCTGGGGTTAAATGCTACCTGTTTCACCAATGCCCTTAACAACTCGGCAACTACAATGATGATGACATCAAGTGGTAATCAGTATTACAACGACCAGTGGATGATGGTAAGTTTTACTATTCCCACCAGTGGCGAGTACAATGATATGAAGGCGCAATGTGCCAATCACAATGTGCCGGAAAATATGTGCTATTACTTCCAGATTAATTACCAGCTAACCGGCGCAAACGCGGTAGCGAACGACACCACTACCTGGCAGTTGGTAGTACAGGGTCAGCCGGTTCACCTGGTTACTAATTAACCTGAAGACAGGAGACTTCCATAACTATAAGCTGTGGAAGTCTCCTGTCTTTTTTTCTAAATATCTTAACAACTGCTCGTTGTTTTTAACCTGATCCTTAAACGTAAACCTGTACATTCAGGTACTTTCCGGCTAATTTCGCAGTTATTTTTAATTCTATAGCCTGACCGCTCGTATTAATTGCATTACTAATTTTCAATCTGGCAAAGGATTTCGTTCAATGAGAAAAGTATCACGCGGCTATACTCAAGCAGAGATTAGCGAAGTTGTCCGGCAGGGAATCACGCCGCAAGGCTTCGCTCGTATCTTCATAGTTCTGCTTATACTACTGGGGTCTATCGGACCGGTTTTCCCTTATCCGGGAAGCATAAGTACCGCTGAGGCCGCCGATC
The DNA here is from genome assembly GCA_036261665.1 of Chloroflexia bacterium. Lineage (GTDB taxonomy): Bacteria > Chloroflexota > Chloroflexia > Chloroheliales > Chloroheliaceae > 54-19. The sequence goes on along the minus strand of DATAKM010000085.1, from coordinate 44,501 downwards.
TGTCAACCGGTACCAGGGCTAAATCAACCACCGCGGTTTCTCCGCTCAGATCTTCCCTTGCCACTGTCAGTCCGTCCAGCGTTTGTTTATACCAGGCGCCCGATGTAAATACTAATACACCTATGAAGGGTATTGCCGGAAATGTAGTGCAATACAACTCCTCGGGTGCAGCTTATGTAAATCCGCAGTTTCCTTTTACTGTCGCTGTCCTGGATGCCAGTAACTCAAGTTACCCTGTCCTGGAAGCCACTCAGGCCGCTAATGGTCCCTATATCTTTAACAATGGAACTGCTGACTTTCCCAGTATCGTACCCAACAAAGTTTTTATCTTACAATTCAGCCATCCAAATACTTCCGACCCGACTACTTATTTTGACTACTTCAAAGGCGGGGCCGGGGAGATAGGCCGTTTTAGCACCGCTACCGCCACTCGTCTTTACCTGGACGGTAGTTGTACCGCTTATGCTTTGGTTGAGCCGCTGGCGCTTCCAGACCCCTCTATTGCGTTGCCCGCACCGAATCTTCCGGGTGTACTTGCAGGGACTGTCGCTATCACTATGACTTCTTCTCTCGCCAACCGCTTTTTCGATGGCGCTGCCATTACAGGTCGGGCAGTTGGCGGGCGTCTTTTTAACGATAATGGTTCAAATGCGCCCACACCTTTCTACCAGTATCCTACCGGGGCGCCGGGTTTGCCTGCTGTGAACGTTTACGGCTATGATTATACCAATAACACCCTGAGCGCTTCCCCGATCATAACCACCGCCGCTGACCCGGCGGGTTACTATACTGTGGCAGGAACTTCCGCCAATAACGTACTTGATCCCACCGTTAGTCGCACCATTGCTTTAGGTTATTCCGACCCCGGCTATGTAGTTAATTCTTACTACTGTAACGTGCAGGTTCCGGATAGCTTAAGTCCCTCTCAAGTGGCGGCAAAAAAAGCTACGATTTATCCAGTAAGCCTTCCAACATCGCTGTCTACCAGCCAGGTTTACATATCTCCGCCCGTTACAACCGGACCTAACGGGAATTCAAGCTGTACTGCTGCCAGTGGACCGTTATCCGCGCCCGGCTTTAACCAGTTAGTGCGCCCGGATGTCCAGATTCAAGGTATCATAACAACTAATAATGGGGCTACTCCTCTTCAGGGAGCGATTGCCGTAGCGATTCGCGCTGACAATGGCCAGGTTGACGCTACCAGTGCCCCTTCCGCAGCGGATGGTTCCTACACTATTCCGGGCTTGCAGCCTCAAACCAATTACATTGTCAGGTTTGATCCGCCTTCGAGTAGCAGCCCTCCTAACGGTAACCTGATAGGCGAATACTATAACAACGTTCCGCTGGATAAACAGAACCTGGCGACCCAGGTCCCAACCGGCAGCGGTTACGGGACGTTAGTGACGAGCGGCATTAACGGCGACCTGGAAGCAGGCTGGTTCATGGGTGGCAATGTCACCCTGGCCGGCAGTTCTTCTTCCGTAACGGTAGAAGTGGATGTTTACGATGCTTCCAATACTACTACGCCGGTCCTGATCGCGCAGGCAACCGGTAGCAACGGTATCGGTTCTTACACTACCCTGCCGCAGCTTTACCCCGGCAAAACTTATCTTATCTTCTTCAAACCAACCGGGACAAACAGTAACTATAGCTCGGCGTGGTGCGGGACCGATCCCAACAACGCCAACAATTGTTTGCCGGTCTTTACGCCTGGCGCCGCCAAGCAGTTCACAATTGATGGAGTTAACACACCGCGTACCAGCCCGATTACCGCTAATATCACCCTTTTCAGCGGCGTGATTGTACAGGGCCAGATTACGGGTGTAAATCCTAACAACACCTCGGTGAACCTGAGTAACCTTCAAACCAGCGTAACGGTTAATGTTTACTCCGTAAATGTAGATGCCAACGGTAAACCCACGCAACTAAACCCGGCTACTCCGGTTCAGTCCTTTATCGTAGACTCTACAAGCTCTGGTGGTACCTATAACTATTCTACTTCCGCTCTGACCGCGGGTACTAACTATGTCCTGGAATTTGTGCCAACCACCCAGGCGGGAGACGCCGGTTTCTTAAAGTCTTACTATGCCGGGCCGAACTTGCAAGGCGTTAGCGCTCTCAACCAGGCGGCCGTAATTAATAAGAGCACGAACGGCGTTTACACGGGCTTTAATATCAAAATTGTGCGGGCCGCCGGTTTAAAAATGCAGGTGCTGACCTGGGATAATTTCCCCTTCCAGGGTGTTTCCGTAGCCGTCTACAAAAGCGGTCAGGGCCCCCAGGCTTGCGTCTCGCCCAACAATAATCCGATTGCTGCCGGTACCCCAATTGCAAGCGGCACAACCGATAATAACGGCAATGTAACCATAGTAGGCATTGACACCCTTAACAGCCCGGTTAATCTCTACCTTACCACTCCAAATGGTTACATCGTTAAATACAGTGGAAGCGACTGTTATCACACTTCTGTACCTGCTACCAATGTAGCGCTTACCGCCGGGCAAGTTTTAGACCTGGGGAGCTACAACATGCCCAAGATTATCCTGGTCGGTGGTGCTATAACGGTTAACGGCAGCAACGGAACGAACTGGACTGGTTCCCAGTTGCAAGTTCTGGATCAGAATAAGAATGTTTATTTAACCAGCGGCGATACACCTAACGGGCCGGTTCTAATCAGAGATACCTCAGGCAATAACTCTAATGTCTGGACCTGGCAGGCTTATATCCAGCCTGGCACCTACTATTTCTCGATTATTCCGCCCAATGGCTCGCCTTACGTGCAGCACTGGTACATCGGCGGCGGTACGGGTTTGAACGGCGCCAATCCCAACAATGCCGCTTCCGTACAGGCTGACCCCAGCAGCACTCTCAACAGCCTTAACATTGACTTTACGCCGGGCGGTGTGCTGAAAGTACAGGTGCTTAAACCGGATTCAACCCCGGTGTCCGGCGCGTCTATCAACTATTCGCTGGATGGTATTAACGTTCTACCCTACATTGGTACGACCAGCAGCACCGGTTTTGATTACAGCCCGCCCACCGGGCAAACTTCAGGCCAGGCTACTATGTACGTTAAAGTAGCCGTTCCTGCCGGGTTAACCGGGGTTGAACCGACAGACTGGATTCCCTTCACTGTGTCTCCCGGCCAGACCAGGTCTGTTCAGATCTACTTGCAGGCCACTCCTTTTATCAGTGGTATTATCAAGTCGCGTGACGCCAACGACAATGAGACGCCCTTGTCAGGCATGGAAGTCGCGCTGGTTGATCCTACCAGCGGAGCAGTGCTGGACGATGTTAATGGTGTCTATACCACCACTAATACCGGCGCATACCAGATACGCATGCCGACAGTTGGATCTTCCTTTAAGCTCCGCTTCAGGCCGACTGTTGCTATGACCGGTATCGAAACCCGTTACTGGTTGAATACACCACAGCAAACCGGCACGGTTGAGGTAGGTGCGGCGACCACTATTACTCGCCAGAAGGGCCAGACCTACTCAAACTATAACCAGTTCTATGATCTGTCTAAACCTACAGGTTGTCAGATAACCGATGCTTATGTTCTCAGTGCTACGCCGAACAGCGCTACCATTCGTTACTTCACGAACTGCGCCGGTGATAGTCGCGTAGGATGGAGTAAGGGCGACCCAAGCCCGACCGCGAGTTTTGTTAGCTGGAGCAGCTATGCTAACTCTGCCAACTACGGGCAGAGCAGCGTCACTGAAACTTCTGGAGTCTATTCTCATACGGTTGTAGTAGATTCGTCCGTATTGGGAACAATTGATCCTAACGCTAACTACCACATCCGGCCTTTCAGCGCCATGCCTGCCGGCAGTAATACAATTACAGGTTCGAATGTGGAGTTGAGTATTCACCTTAACGGGGATGGCACGAAGTGGTACTTTGCTCAGGGCGATACTACCGCCTCTTCGACAATGAGTACCACCGAGGTCTTGCACCTGTTCAATTATGGTGCTAGCACTGCTTCGGTGAATATCAACTACTACACCCAGGCTAATTATCTTGGAACGGTTACTACCACTCCAAAGACTGTAACTGTACAACCCGGCAGCAGACTGGATGTACCGGTTACAGAGGTGAGCGGGGTTCACAGCACCGAAGTAACTTCAAACCAGAGTATTATGGTGGAGAAGTCGGTTACGGTAGCAGGTCAATTGAGTAACGGTTATAACTACAATGGCGGTTATTCTCTGCCTGGCGCCAACGGGCCAGGTTATAGCTGGTACTTCCCGGAAGTGAGTAACAAGTCCGGCATTGATCAGTTTATTTCCGTTTTCAATCCGGATGCTACTAATCCGGCCTGTGTGCAGTTGAGCTACTATCCTTTGGGTAGTTCAACAAGCAGCGTTACTCCGACTAATAAGCCGTTCTTCCCGCTCAAGCCGCATGGCCGGATTGAGTTTGCCACCAGTGATGCCACCTTTGGTATTGGTAGCGGTGACTTTGCCCTGAGGGTCATGGCCGTCTCAAGTGGTTATTGTGGAGGCGCTAACCAGGTAACCGGAGTAGTGGCTGAACAGCAAACCCGCTACGCCCAGCCTTCCATCTCACACTATGTGAAAGGTGTAGCCGGTCAGTTTGGCGCTGCCGGGCCAAGCCAGGATTGGTTCTTCCTGGATGGCCTGACTGATAAAGCTTACGATATCCAGTACAGTGTCTTCAACCCTACCAACACGACAGGTACCGTTACCGTAAGCGTTATCCTGGAAAATCCAATGAATCCCAAGACTTCGCTGGTTAAACAGTATACCTTCACGGTTTATCCCAACCAGCGTACCACCTATACTCTGGACTATTCCAGTATCAACCAGGCCGCGCCCGGGCAGCGCTTTGGCTTCACGGCGCGCCTGGACTCGAACGTGCCGATTGTGGCCCAGCGTACGGTTAAATATGTTTACAACTCCAGCCTGTCGATGGAAGGGGTTTACCAGGAAATGGGTTCGCTGCGGGGTAGCAATACCTGGCTATTCGCGGCGGGCGACACCACCTGGGATAACACCAACTTCAATTACACCGAGGAGTCGCTTAACATATATAACCCGAACCTCACTCCGGTCAGCGTAAATGTCACTTATTACTTTGATACCGGAGCGCCAAAACTCTTCAGTAACTTTATCATTCCAGCTAACGGCAGAACTAATTTGCAGCCTTTTGCCAACCCAACCGCTAATTACCCATCGGTAGGAACCGGAAAGATAATTGCGGTTAAAGTGGAGGCGCAGCCTATCAACTCCCCGCCTGATCCCACCACCATGAAGGGTGTCTTTGCCGAGAGAATGGTCTACTGGCGCAAAGGCAGGATTAACGGCGGAAACGCCATCTATGGATGGAATCCCTCTGGTACATAGACCTGTACAGGTTTAAGTTTACAGATTACGAAAGGAACCGGACGAGTCCGGTTCCTTTTTTTCTTGAAATTGTAGAAGCAAAATTTACCTGATTTTTGCCATTCTCAACCCCTATATTTACTTCGCTATAGTAAAAATAGTATGTAAGATAGTTATAAATAAACTATCAGAAAGGTCTAATCAATCAATATCCTGGTAAGAGAGGAGTTGCGGCAGCAAATGGAAAATGCCGCAAAGAAAATATATGCAAGTATCGAATAATCGTCAGCTTTACCTGGTTGAAAACCATCAGAATATACATCCAATTCACCCGGTTCACTATCCCTGGGATCAAGTAAATAACCCCGATTGCAAGGCAGGAAAATCTAATGTTTGGGTTCGCCTGTTTATCGGCACGGCGCTTACTGTAGCCTCTACTTCCCTGGGCATTGCTATTTTTGGTGGGAAAGTAAAGCATTAAACTTAGCCCTAAAATCTCTGGACTAAAGCCATTTAACAAAGGCTGCCCCCTCGGAAGGCAGCCTTTGTTTTTGTTTTAATTTTTTCTTAATGGAATCTAAATCCTTTTGTGCAGAATGCCTATTGCCAGATAGCCGTTTATGCCTTATAACTATAAACAGAGCTTATCGAATTCATAAGAACTGTCTATGAATTATTCTTAGGATCACTGGTTTACATCATTGATCCTTTCACTGCCACTGTTAGGGAGGTGTGAGCTTATGGATACTGTTTTTAACAAGGATGAGATTATTAATCCTGAATTTGTTTCCCACGATGGCGTACCTATGAAACCTGCTCGCCAGAAAGGCCGCGATAAATTTATGTACCAGGGCGCATTGGAAGACAATGTTACCCCTGTGATCGCCCCCACTTTCTACAGTAGTGGTCTGGATCAGAGTGAAGATCATATCTATTTGCATCTGGATGTAACACCCGGATAGAATTCAAGACAGGCGAACTTTTCTTTCTCGCTTTGTATCGAGTCCGTTAGACCGTTTAGCATGCTACAAGTTAAAGCCCAAAAGACAGGCGTCTATCAGAGGAGAAGACTGGCCTGTCTTTTCATTTTATAGCGATTGTTCCGGTGAGGTAGTGTATCTTTATATCTTCTAATAATTTTAATTTTACAGTTACCCCATAAGTACAGCCAGTACACTCAACCTTTCGAAGAGTCTGCTACCCGAATCTCCCCATGTTCAGTGAGAACCCTAAATTTCTACGAAACAAATAGGTGAGGCGAATAAGTGACTTCACCGATGCCCGCCAATTCCCGGCACGGTAGACTTTGCATGTCAAAAACAAATTGAGTAACTACACAAAAAGGAGCATACATATGAGAATAGAAATTAGTGGCGAAAACACCAGGGTAGAATTCTCAATTAAAAATTTCTGGGGCTTACAGACGGTTAAAGGCAATTTTTCCAGGCTTTCGGGCTACTGCAATTTTGATCCTGCCAACCCTGAGAAGTGTTCGGTGCTGGCTGTAATAGAAGCTAACAGCCTTCAAACTGGAAACCAGCGGCGTGATAACCACCTGCGCACGGCTGATTTCTTCGAAGTTACTACTTATCCTACCATTACATACAGAAGTATTCGGGCGGAGCAGGCCGCTGAAGGGAAGTTATGTGTTTACGGCGAACTTACTATCCGTGATGTTACCAGGCCTGTCACGTTAATGGTGACGCTCTCTCAGGGGCTTTTAACCGGGCCTGCTACTTGTTATGCCGAAACAGAGCTGGCACGACGAGATTTTGGTCTTAATTTCAGTAAAGCGCCGATTAGTCCTGTAGCTCAAGTTAGCTTTGCAATGCGGGTTAGCGGCAACCAGTTTGAGAACCGGCCTGTTCAGGTTGTTACCCAAGCTTGAGTATTCCCTGGCTAATTTTGAAGTTGTGAAAGGCTAAATCTTCCGGGTAAACGGCTAAGTCAGAGTTCCGGGAGAAACCGGCAAGATTTTATTCTCGCCGGTTTTTTGGTTTGCATAGCTTCTGCTTTGTAGGATTCTTTTTTGATGTTATTTTTCGGTAGATTATCTGATACTCTAATTTGCCTTAATAATACAAACTCCAGGATTGCCTGTGGGTAGCTGGCCCGATTATTGCGACATTTTTACCCGAGTCGGAGACTCATTTCCTCGTATATCGCAAGATACCTTTTGGCTTAGCTTGCGATATTTTTGTAGTTTGTAGTAAAAGGCAGTTTGAGCAGGCACATGAGTTTAGCAAAAGTGTTACTGGGATTTATGGGCGTAGCAGTAATTACTACGCTCTCTGTTGTTTATTACTACACGGTAGTTTATAACCCTGTTCCGGCTAAGAGTCCGGCTGAATATGCCAGGGAGCAAGAGCAAATATATTTTTCACTACCTTCAGAATTACACGCTCAGATGAGCAACCAGGAAGGAAAGTGGACGATTAAAGTTACCTATCCCTCAAATGAAGAACACCTGATAAATGACTACACTTACCAGTTTAATCAATCGGATGAATGTAAACCTGTCACTCCTACCCCCGATGCCTTTGGTCAAACCCCTAATGATCTGGCCCTGTATGACGAGTGGGGTTGGTATGACGTACGCATCTATTTGTACGATGATTCTGGTCATATTAAGTACACGGGTTCGATGAACACGCCCTGTGGTTCCCGGGCGGATGGAGTTGATATCAGTTTTATCCCTGAAGGAGTCCCGGCTTCGAAGAATTAATCTACCCTGACGAACTTTAAGCGGTTCCCGGGCAGTAGTTGTGCGACCAGCGGTAAATCCTCATGCAGAATAACACCGATAACAGGATAACCTCCTGTGACCTGGTGATCTGCCATCAGCACAATTGGCTGCCCGTTCGCCGGTACCTGAATTGTGCCAAAAACAGTACCACAGGCCGGGATTTCAGCCAGGCGCGGCTCACAATGGCGCAAAGGTGGTCCTTCGAAACGAAATCCCATGCGATCTGAGTCTGGCGTAAGAATATAGACCGAGTTGAAAAAAGTTTGGCAGGCTTCGGTCGTAAAATTTTCCTGATGGGGTCCAGGTACTACTCTTACGGTTGCCTGGTTTGAATAGGCCGGGAGTGCTGCTCCAGGGGTGCGTCCTGCTCCCTCCGGCAAATGGCGCAGTGTAATCGGGCCGCTCTCTAGCAGGTCGCCTGCTTCAAGCGCGCGCCCCTGGCCCTGATAGCCTCCCACGTGCGCTTTTAGATAAGTTGAACGGCTGCCCATTACCAGCGGGGCTTCGAAACCGCCGTGTACTGCCAGGTAAGCTCGCCCACCCCATTTTTCGTGTTCCTCCGGGTGTCTGCTAAAACTTAAGACTTGACCCGCTCGCACAAAAACTGACATCCAGCCCGGTACCGGGCGATCATTTAAGCGAGCCCCTAAATTGGCTCCGGTTATGGCAATCAGCGCCGCAGTCTGAAAATAAAGGCGCGGTCCAAGCAGTGTAAGCTCCAGGGTAGCGGCTTCGGGCGGATTCTGTACCAGAAGATTGGCTGAACTATGTGCAAAACGATCCAGGGCGCCACCCGGTGGAACCCCATAACGCCGTCCGCCGCTTCGCCCGAGATCCTGAAGAGTGGATGAGAGGCCAGGTTCCAGCACTTCCACTTGAATAATGTTAGTGCTCATAATTGCTCCTTGAGAGGTGCGAGAGAAGCGCCACTCTTTTTCAGCTCATCCAACGCTTCTTGTTCGATGGAATAAAAACGAACTCTGTCTCCAGGTAGGAAGCGCACCGGGGGTTCTTGATTTGGATCGAATAGCGGCCAGGGGGTGTAGCCAAGCAAATTCCAGCCGCCAGGCATAGTCAGGGGATAGACTCCGGTTAAACCTGCGGCAATCGCGACAGACCCTGCCGGGACCTGGGGACGCGGGCGTTCAAGGCGAGGTGCATCCAGTTCGGGCGATAGTGCACCCATATAGGCAAAACCGGGCGCAAATCCAATCAGGTAAACCGTATATTCCGCCTGACTGTGTAACCTGATCACTTCCGCTGGCGTCAAATTGTTCCGCTTTGAGATAGCTTCGAGGTCCGGCCCATATTGTCCGCCGTAAATTACCGGCAGACGATGGTGGCGAGGCTGGCTGTTATCTTTCAAGCCCTTGATTCGCCAGTTAGTCAGGGCTTGTTCTAACTGGTCCTGTAACCACTTTTCAAGTACAGCTTGCGAAAGCCTGGATGGCTCATAAGGAACCAGCACGCTATCATAGCCTGGCACGAATTCGGTTGGCCCGCCGTAAAGTTGTGGAGCATTCAGGCTCAGTTGAGCCGCCAGTAATCTGGCAGCCAGCATTAGCCGGTAACGTTGCTCCTGGGTGATTGTGGCGAGAAGTCCTTCGGCTGTAAATAGCCGTACCAGCAAGGCATGGTCCCCCATCGGGCGCAGCAAGTATTGTACTGACTGCTCATGTTCGGCCTTCATCCGGCTATACCTCTCAATTCAGCAACTGGTGATAAACACTTTAATGTTCTGTCAAAATCAAAACCTGCGCAAGCAGATCACGCACTCTCTGCCCCCTTTGCGCCGGGTGGCGTAAAGGCTTGTCCAGGTCAGTGGTGTAACGATTACTGCGCCCCTCTCGCACATGCTGAATATAACCTTCTGCTTCAAGATCGACCAGGATACGCTGTACCGCTCGCTCGGTAATGCCAACTTTAGCTGAAATTTCACGCGCGGTGAGATGTGAATTCAGCGCGACGCACAGGAACACTTGCGCGTGATTCGTCAAGAAGGTCCAGGTAGTATGTGGCATTTGCACTTGCCTTTCAAAAGAGAGCTTTCTTGGCCGAGATGCTATTTCACGTATTCCAATCCGTGATTAAAGAATCATACTTTATTATATAATACAAACAACTTCAATGCACCTTTGCGGTTGCAAGAGCTTTTAATCTTACTTATCCATTGCTTCATATAAGTCTGCCGGAAGCACTGTAGGATGTTATTTTCTTAATGATTTCTTAATTCTACAGTCTCTTTATATGCGTACAAATTTCACAAACTTTGTTGACAAATGGTTCAAAGTAGCGTATTCTTAATCACGACATTAATGTCGTGATTAAGAATACGCGGGCATGTGTGGCTACTGCTGGAGATAGAAGAGAGGAGTTTTGGTTGGAAGAGTTGAGTTTGTTAATTATAGCTTTCGTTCCGTTTTTACCACTTGTTTTCGTGGCTACCTCGTTCATTTTACTAAAAGTTTCTCCCGGCAAGATTACTGCCTTTACTCAACTGGTTTTCGGGTTAACCTGGTTATCCGCCCTGATCGTTTTTGGAATAGTGCTGTTTAAGGGGTCTCTTAATTATTCCCTGTTGACAGTTGACTTCAACTCTTCACGGGTACATGTTTTCGGATTTTTAGCTGACCGTTTAAGTACGGTAATGCTGCTCTTAGTAATTACCGTTAGCGGCATAGTGCATCTTTACTCGATACGCTCGATGCAAGAAGAGCGCCATTTCAAACGATACTTTACTCTACTGACTTTAGTTACCCTGGAAGTATTACTGGTGGTTCTGGCGAACAATCTGCTGATGCTGGGTATCTTCTGGATTTTGAAGGGTATTACCTTAACCTTCCTTCTGGCTCATTATCAAGATCGTACTGCTTCATGGCAGGCCGCTTTCACCAAATTGAAGGTAGATATAGTTGGTGATACCGCCTTTTTAATTGCGCTTTTCCTGGTCTGGAAAGTCTTTGGCACCTTCGATATAGCTACAATAAACAACGTAGCGCGCCAATCGCCTCAAAACTTACCCGGCGATCAGTTGACGCTGCTCACCGTGATGTTTTTAATCGCTGCTATGGCAAAATCGGCTCAATTTCCGTTGCACCGCTGGTTACCGGGATCAGTAGAAGCCCCTACTCCGGTTTCCGCACTGATGCACGCCGGGTTGATCAACGCCGGGGGCTTTCTTTTTATCCGCTTGAGCGCACTCTTTACTGCTACACCTTTCACGATGGGTCTGGCAATAGTTGTAGGCGCTTTCACCGCTTTTTACGGAACGCTGGTAATGCTTACCCGTAACGATGTCAAAGGCATGCTTGTTTACTCCACCATGGGGCAGATGGGTTTTATGATACTGGAATGTGGACTTGGCGCTTTTGGCCTGGCTATTTTGCACCTTGTGGCGCACGGTTTGTTCAAAGCTACCCTGTTTCTTAACTCCGGTAATGTCATTCAGCAGAAGAGTCGCAATCTGTTAATTGCCCCGGTGAAAGCTCATTCTTACGAGCGCTTTTCAGCTTTGCGCTTTATTTCTGCCAGCCTTCTGGCAGCTTTCTTGCTCTTTACTCTTCCTGGCGCGTTCGGTTTTAGTATTAATACCGCCGCTATCCTGCTGGTCTTTGTCTGGTTTACGATTGTGTATGCGGTTCCTGAAGTCACTCAACTCTCTTCAATCATCCTGTTTCCTGGCATAGCGGGACTGGTTACACTCTATCTGTTAGTCATTCACACAATCGAAGAATTTTTTGCGCCTGTCATTGCGCCGGCGCCTGCTCTGAATTTGCAACTGCTGTTAATTATCTGTGGAGCGTTAATTCTGCCTGGAATGGGCTTGATAGTGGTGCGGCAATCCGGGAAAGCACCTGTATGGGCGCAGAGATTTATCCGTAACCTGTATGTTCGGACAATGCTTACCGGTTATGGGAAATAAGCTTTAAATGCTTATACCGCCAAACGGTAGTAGTAAGATTCTGGATAAGGGTTTTTACAACGTGATAGGAGAAAACAATGGCAACTAAGTTAGCCGATTTTGCCCCTCAGGAGCAACTGGACCTTGCTAAATATCTGGATGAGTGTGTTGAAGTTGCGAGCCGTATAATAGCACCCTACTGGCCGATTAATACCTTTATCGCCAATAATGGCCTGGGAGGGTTAGAAAACCTCCCTTTTTCGGAAGCCGTAAAACTGGCCGGGGATTTAAGAAAAAGTCAGGGCTTTCTGCCTCTGACCGCTTACAAAGAACTCTTCTCTCAGGGGCGTATCACAGAGGCTGACCTGGATGTTGTGATTGCTTCTGCCCTTCAGGAAGAGGATCTTCCCGAGGTAATTACTCAGAATGGTCATAATATTTCAACCCGTGACCTGTATAAAGCCTGGTTATTGCAGAGTGAAACTCCCGAGACCGTCCGGCAGGATAATTTTGGGCTCTGGCAGGCCATTTCCAACCGGCTCAAAGCCTTAAACCTGCCTTTGGCTCCTGTGGACATTACCTCTTCTACTCAGACTTTGAGCGATCTTACCAGAACTAAAAATGGTCAGACTGTTACCGAGCTGATAAACCAGCGTATGATCCGCTGGTGTTCCGCATTTCTGGATGAAGGGCAGGCTGCCTGGTCTATGCCGGGCCGTGATGCGGGTTTTTATAAATGCTGGAAGGACCTGGCGGGGATGGATAATTCTTTCCGCTCCAAAGTTACCAGGGCTATTCGTCAAAAACTGGCTGCTTTACCCGGCGAAGCCGAGGATACCCTTATTGCGCTCTTGCAGGAGTTAGAGATTCCCGCTTCCGCCTGGTCCGCTTACCTGACGCGTCACCTGGCTCAGTTACCAGGGTGGGCCAGCCTCATTCGCTGGAGAGAAGAAAATCCTCAGTACTCCTGGCAGCAGCAGTATCCAATTACGCTTGTTGAGTACCTGGCCGTCCGCTTATTCTACGAGGTAGTACTGGTTAAAGCTGCCAGTTCCGGCAAGCAAGCGCGGAAGGATCAAGAATTTAAGCCAGTTAGATTGCAGGGCTTCGCTCAAAATAAGGTGGAAAGCACCGGTATTCTGGAACAAAGCAGCCGGGATACCATTGCTCGTATGGTATCGCTGGCCCTGGCACTCAAGATGAAACCGGCGGATTGTGGAGTTCTTTCGAAAGAGACCCTCGAAAGGTGGCTTACTTTAGCGGAAGGCTGCACTCTTGAAAAACAGCAAATGCTCTGGCAGGAAGCCTATGAGTGGAATTATCGCAGCCAGTTAATGCTGAACCTCAGCCTGGAGCGCTCAAAACCTTCCGAGTTAGCACGCCATAAAACTCCGGCGGCCCAGGCTGTTTTCTGTATTGACGTGCGTTCAGAGGGCTTGCGCCGTCATCTGGAAAGCCTGGGAGCCTATGAAACCTTTGGTTTCGCCGGCTTCTTTGGAGTTCCGATGCTTTACCGGCCCTTTGGCTCTAATAATAGTCTGACTTTAGGTCCGGCATTGATTACTGTCACCCAGCAGGTAAACGAAGTGCCAAAACAGGTTGAGCCGGAAACTATCAAACGCTACGAGGAATTTAATAGCTGGCGCTCTACCTCGGGGTCGCTGGTGCATACTCTAAAGGAAAATCTGCTGACTCCTTTTGCCTTTGTGGAAATGACAGGCTGGTTTTCCTTATTCCCGCTGGTCGGTAAAACCCTGCTACCCAAGCAGTGGCGCAAGCTTAAGACTTCAATGCAGGCCAAAATTGCGCCCACTTTTCCTACCGAGCCCTCCTTCATAACTAATCCTCAGGAACTGAGCGTGGTGGAGCAGGCTCGCTCTGTAGGTAATATGCTGCGGAGTATTGGGCTTACCGGACAATTTGCCCGGTTTGTCCTGCTGTGTGGTCACGGGAGCGAAACAGAGAATAACCCTTACGCTTCGTCCCTTGATTGTGGAGCTTGCGGCGGCAATCACGGCGGTAACAGCGCCTATGTAGCCGCTACTATTCTTAATTCCAGGCCTGTGCGCCATCAACTGGCAAAGCAAGGGCTTAATATTGCTGAGGAAACTTTCTTCCTGGCAGGCGAGCACAACACTACCACGGATGAAGTTGCTATACTGAATGAGCATGATCTTCCCGCCGGCCACAGAGCGGATTTTGAACTCTTTAAAAAAGATCTTGAAGTTGCGGGCACCCGCAATGCCACAGAGCGCTTGAATCAACTTCCAGGCGCTACTGCAAATAAAGCACCGCAAGGTGTAAAGCAAAGAGCGGCGGACTGGGCGCAGGTCAGGCCCGAATGGGGATTGGTAAGAAACGCCGCTTTTATTTGTGGTCGCCGTTCCCTGACTGCCGGTTTTAGTCTCGATAACCGGGTCTTTTTACACTCTTACGATCAGAATCAGGATCAGGATGGCTCTGTTCTGGAAGGTATTCTGACCGCTCCGGTGGTAGTAGCGGAGTGGATTAATATGCAGTATTACCTTTCGACAGTAGACAACTACAATTTTGGCAGTGGTACCAAGCTATTACATTCTGTGGTCGGTCAGGTGGGCGTAATCCAGGGTCAGCAAAGCGACCTGCTGCTGGGTCTGCCCAAACAGTCAGTGATGCTGGGCGACCAGTTATATCACGAGCCGTTACGCCTATGCGTGATTGTCGAAGCTACTCCTTCAAAAATCAGCCCTATTATTGCCAGGCATGAGAAGTTGCAGGACTTGACCAGAAACAAATGGATTACTCTGGTGGCTTATGACTCGGCAGCCAATACTTTCTACCAGTACACGCCGGGTAATGAATGGCATGAAATTGAACCTGAGACACTCAAGGATGAGGAAGCGGCGGCCTGATTTTCGGTAAGGGGTTAATATAAGAAGGGCCAGTGGATTCACAACTTGAATCCACTGGCCTTTTAATATCCCGTAGCTTCGCGGTGTTTAACCCGCTTTATGCATCCGGCATACTCATGTAAGTGCCATCGAAGAAGACTACCAGAATGGGACGCCCATCTGTAGCCAGCGGGTTAAAGAACATCTGCCCGCGTTCGAAAGGTTGGAAGGCTCCGCCATCACTGGATTGTTCGGCAGCCAGGGCACACCCCAGAGTTTTTTGCAAAACTGTAAAGGTCGACCAGACATTCCCTATGCTTCCCTGAGGCACAACCGTACAGGTAGTTGAAACCGTACTTGCCGCCGCGGCAAACCGGTTAAGACTGGCGCTCGGAGTAGTAGTCTGACCTGGCGGTACAGTCGTTGCCGCAGTCGAAGTCGTTGCCGCAGTAGTGGCAAAAGTCGAAATCGAAGTCGCGGTAGGCGCAGGTGTAGAATTAATCGTTGGAGTCGCTCCCGGTGCGCTGGTAGTAGCGGCAGGATTGCGCGTTACCTCCCCGCCCAGGGTTGCCGTGGGTGCAATAGTAGCGGTTGGGCTCGGCGTGGTTGTAGCAGTCGCGGTGGGTGTTGGAACTGCCGGACCCGGATCCTGGAAGCGAGTCCAGTTGCCGTTATTGTAAAAGACATAAATCCAGCCGGACTGTTTATACCAGAGCATGTAGCCATTCTGGAAGCGCTGGTAGGTCAGACTGGCCTGGGCTTCAACGGCTGTTGGACAGCCTATTCGAGCGGCTACGCCGGAGACAGTATTATAAACCTGGCCAAAGTAGTTACGCAGTGCTACCACACAGGCATTTGCCGGTGGGGTGACGGTTGGACCGGGTGTTACAGTCACGGCAGGTGTAGAAGTACCCGGCACTGGCGTCCCTGTCCCGGAGACCGTCCCTGTTACCGGTACGGTAGCTGTTATACCCGGTGTAGAGGTAGCAGTAGCGCCAGGAGTACTGGTAGCCGTAACAGCAGGCGTTGATGTCGCTGGTTGGACTGTGGCTGTAGCCGTTGGCGTGATTACGGGCGTTGCGGTAATTACGGTAGGCGTAGCGGCCGGTGAACCCCCCGGACTGGTATCAGGATTACCCACGGTGGTGGCCGGCACAGCCGTAGCAGTGGCTGTCGAACCGGATGTAGCGGTAGCGCTGGCCGGAACAGGCGTTTTAGTTGCCGGTACGATTACTTGAACGGTTCGTTCTACAGGCGCGGAAAGCGGTTTGCCTTTATCATCAGAAAGGGGAGTACCCTTAGCGTCTTTCACGCTCGGTTTGACGCTAACCTGCAAACTCGAACTCGGCTCAATTGGCGTTGTATCGCGCTGCACACCCAGTTCAAC
The DNA here is from genome assembly GCA_036261665.1 of Chloroflexia bacterium. Taxonomy (GTDB): domain Bacteria; phylum Chloroflexota; class Chloroflexia; order Chloroheliales; family Chloroheliaceae; genus 54-19. Next base: position 28,249 of record DATAKM010000085.1, on the reverse strand, counting down.
CTTTGTTCCATTATCCTCTACCGTTATACGGCTGAGATCAAGTTGAATCGGTTTACCCTGTTCATCGGTTACGGTGAAAAGCTCATTGGCATGTGCCAGGACATATTCTTTGTCTACCGGGCGGCTAAAGGCTACTACTATCTTCTGATCGGTAGCATCGGCAATCACAGGACCGTTTACTTCAAACGGTTGCGTGGTTAGCACTCCGGTAACCAGAATCCCTACCAGCACTACTACAACCAGGGCGGTAAGGCCCACAGCCAGTTTCTGAGTTCCACTTAATAAAGGATTTAGCCCTCGAACCGGCTTGCGACCGACTACTACTACCTGCTCACCCCTGGTGCGGGCCATTACTGCTGTACGCAACTGGGTAGGCGGCAAGGGGTGGCTGAGACTATGAATCTTCTGGCTGATATTGCGATACGAGGCCAGGACATCACGGCAATCAGCGCAGCTAATTAAATGCTGCTGTACCAGAACTTCTTCACGGCGGCTAATATCGTTATCCAACAGAGCTGAGAGTAGAGGGCGATAGCGTTTGCATTCAGGATTCATTAGCGGCGCCCTCCTTTCTTATCTTTGGATTTGGTTTGATTAAAATTGCCGGTAGCTTCGAGACGTTCGTAAATCTCTCGAAATTGCTCTCGGGCGCGGAAGAGGGTAGATTTAACAGCCTGGCGAGAAGTGCCGGTAATTTCGGCAATTTCTTCGCAGGATAAATCCTGGTATTCACGCAGCACCAGGCAAAGGCGGTAGCGCTCGTTCATCTGGTTCAAGACTGCCTGCACCTGCAAGCGTGTTTCCTTACCTAATACCGTTCGTTCCGGTTCATCTGAAGGGCTGGAAGGGGTGATATTGGCGTGCTCCCCCGGATCCCAGGGCAACCAGCGTACGATTTTACGGCGGCGCAATACGTCCATACAGGCATTGGAAGCAATCCGGTGTAGCCAGGCTGATAAATTTACATCGGGGGTGGTTTTGGCAAGGGCTTTATACGCCTTGACGAAGACTTCTTGAGTTATATCAAAAGCATCGTCCGGGTTACCCATTAAGCGATATACCAGGGCATAAATAGGCCGTTCATAACGCTCATATATAGCGGCAAATCCAGCCTCGTCGCCCTGTTTTGCAAGCTCTATCCAGGTGGCTTCATCCCACACTTGGTTGTGGTTTCCTTCTGTTGTCTGACTGGCTCCTACGCGTAAAGTACCGAAAGAGGGTACCCAACTGTTACTGGGAGCAAGCGGTATTGGTGCTGGTGGAACAGGCGCTAGATGCCAGGTCAAAAATGCCTCCGTCCCCATAAGTCCCGATATTCTTCAGTGATAGCAGTTTAATTTGTAGACAAGCTCTAGTTGCTTGTCTGCTACAAAATAAGAACGAATGAGGTCGAAAGTGGTTGCGGTCCTGGTAAGCTCTGTTCTAAAAAGTTACTAAATCTTTGATCTTATCAATAGTGCTTTTGGTTATACCGGATACTTTACGTAGATCTTCAATGTCCTTAAAAGGGCCGTTATTGGTTCGATATTCCATGATCCGCTGGGCCAGGGTTTGCCCGATACCCGGTAACTTATCAAGTTCTGCTACACTGGCCGTATTGACATTAATACGTCCATCAGAGGGTGTAACAGTGGGTGCTACCGTAGTTGCTACCGCTCCTTTTTCCCCGGTAGTTTCTGAAATAGTGGCTGGCAAGCGAGGCACCTCGATCCGCATTTCGTCCTTTACGCGCTGTGCCTGGTCCAGTTTTTGTTGGTCCGCATCAGGGCTAAAGCCTCCTGCAACATTCACCGCATCCAGAATACGGTCGCCTGCTTGCATCTGGTAAACGCCCGGTTTCAGGACGGCCCCGGTTATATAAACCTTGATATCCTTATCAGGCGTTGGACTGGCGGTGGGCCCGGCCGTAGCCGTAAGCGCCGCTCGCGTAGTTATAGCTGCGCGGGCTTGCTGGCTACCATTCGTCCCGGTAGCCTCTTTATCGGCCAGTTTACTTACCAGTATCCCTACACCTATTAAAAAGATCAATACTACTGGTCCGGCCAGGAGCAATGCCCGTTTCGACACGTGCATGCCAGGCTCGGATTTAGAGTCAGGTGAAGATTTGGGAGTAGTTGCCATAACGGTGCCTTTCTGTGCAGAAACGTAGAGGTTAACTGATTGTGAACGATTAACTTTATTTTATTACTATCACCCTTATCCGTAGCTTTGGCCTAAATTTTAACCGCTTTCGACAGTTAAAGCAAGTGATCTTAATAACAAAAGGTCGTTATGGCTGGCAGTTATATTCTAGTGGACTGTATCAGTAGATACAGTCTCAAAATTAAAAAGGGAGGTTGGATTGCTTTACTGAAGTCCAAGCAAAAAGCGTAAGGGAATAGCCAGGCGTTTACTCCATGCTCGCTCCGAATGTTCCTCGCCCTCGAATTTCAGGCTAAGAAAGTCTTCCCCTCGGGTGTAACCGCTCACTTCTAAAATCCTGTCCATGCGCTGCTGGTAAGGTTCATAGTCACTGTCCAGGCCAACTGTACCATAGTCGAAGTAGAGCTTATGGTTATCGGGTTTTGGCAAAGCAGAGCCCATTAAGTCTACCAGCAACTCTCCCCCTATCGTCCAGTGAGTCGAGAGACAACCCGCTCTGCTGAAAACTTCAGGATATTCTTCCAGGGCATACAAAGAGATCAGACCACCCATACTAGAACCCATAATAAAAGTATTGGTCTGGTCCGGCAGGGTACGGTAGGTTTTATCAATAAAGGGTTTCAGCTCCTCAACCAGAAATCGCAAGTACCGGTCCGAAACAGACTCGCCATTTTTCTGGGCTATAAAGTCTGATTTAAGTGCCGCTGCTTCTGCCGTTTCCAGCGGCTTTTGCGGCATGTAATCACGCGCGCGTCCCTCACCGCTGTTCCAGACTCCCACTACAATCGCCCCGCCAAACTTTTCATTGATCAACTCAGTTAGCGTCTCTGCCACACCCCAGGTCACTCCAAAAGTAGATAACGCCGGGTCGAAAAGATTCTGGCCGTCATGCATATAAATAACCGGGTAGCGTGTGCCTGTTTGCTCATCATAACCGGGCGGACTCCAGACATCTACGTTGCGGGGTACCACATATTGGGATGGAAAATCGGAATAGCGCTGGTACTCTATTTTACTCTCTGCTACCTCGTTGCCTGTCATCTGAAATGCCTTTCGTTTTATCCGGCTACTGGACACCTGTTTTCCTGTCAGCAGCTTTTAGTCGGGAATACTTCTGATATATTTTAAGCATACTGAACGATCATCTCGATTTCCACGGGCATATTGAAAGGCAGGCTGCCTACCCCTATAGCGCTGCGGGCATGCCTGCCGATCTTATCACCGAAGACTTCCACAAATAGATCACTTGCTCCGTTGATTACCTGGGGTTGCTTTTCGAAACCTTCGACCGCGTTAACCATTCCTAATACTTTAACTATTTGTGTCACACGATCAAGACCCCCCAGTTCTTGCCGGATAGTAGCAAGCAAATTGAGGCCGGTTAGCCGGGCCGCCTGGTAAGCCTGCTCGAACGAGACTTCTTTTCCGACTCTTCCCTGGTAGACCACTTTTCCATCGGAACCGGTAGGGCCATGACCGGAGAGAAAGAGCAGTGGGCCAGTGGCGGGCATGGCCGTTAAGAAATTCATGCCCGCTGGCGCTGAGAAGATGGGTGGCAGTTCAATTCCCAGGGCCGCCAGGCGCTTTTCGATGCTTTCATTACTTGACATAAATATACTCCCGGTTTCTTGTTTAAGCTGCGCCAGTATACTTTATCAGGCAGTAATACACCTTTGTTCAATGGTTTTCGTGGTTGGCGATTTTTACTGAACCGGGATTAGCCGGTGGAGACTTCATCTGTGAGTGATGTGAAGTAAGCTCATGGTAAATCTCCCCCTCATTTTCGTAGGGATCCACGTGTACGCTGATAGCGGAAAGACGCGGCAGTGTATGGAAAAGCTTGTGCCGGACTTCTTCCGCCAGTTGGTGACTCTCAAAGGTGGTGTTCTGGCCATCAACTTGAATTTGAAGTTCTGCCAGCAATTTATGGCCCATCCAGCGCACTCTGATACCATTTACTCCCAGCACTCCCGGCACTTTACCGGCGGTTTTTTCTATTTTATCCACCAGTTCCGGTTCTACCGCGTCCATCAATCGCCGCCACATTGTCAGGGCCGTATCTTTCACAATAAAGAGGATCGCTACAGTAATCACCAGGCCGATAATCGGATCGGCCAGCGGGTAGCCGAGCAACACTCCCAGGGCGCCGAATAGTACAGCCAGGGAAGTAATGCCATCTACGCGCGCGTGTTGTCCATCGGCAACCAGCGCCGCCGAGCCGATTTGTTCGCCAACCCGCATTCGAAAAATGGCAACTGCCTCGTTACCTAAAAACCCAACGATAGAAGCTGCAATAACCCAGGGGATATTGTTGAGTGGCTGTGGGTTAATAATTTTCTGGTAACTCTCGTAACCGGCTACAATTGCGCTAAAGAAAATCATCCCCACTATTACGACACCTGCCACATCTTCAATCCGGCCATACCCGTAGGTATAACGCCGGTTAGCAGGACGGCGACTGAGTGAAAAAGCGATCCAGAGCGGTACAGCGGTCAGAGCATCCGAAAAATTATGAATTGTGTCGGCCAGAAGCGCCACACTGCCGCTGAACAACACTATCACAACCTGAAACAAAGCGGTTACGCCCAGGATTGCCAGTGAAACTTTGACCGCCCAGATGCCGCGCTTATCCGACTCCATTGCGGCATCCATGTTTGCATCACCATGGCTGTGACCGTGGAAGAAAGGAATGGCTTCCAGCATCCAGCCAAGACCACCTTGCTTATGCTCATGGTCGTGCCCGTGCTCGTGGTCATGAGCGTGGTCGTGATCATCATGGTCGTGATCGTCATGGTCGTGGTGATCATGGCTATGGCCGTGATCATTGTCGGTGTCCTCATGAGAATGTGGGGAAGGGGCGGCTAGTTCAACTGTAGATTTTAACCCATTTCCAGCAAGCGTTTCAGAATGATCATGTTCACCTTCGTGAGCGTGCTCATGATTGTGGTGATTTGATAGCTCTGGCGCATGACTATGCCCGTCCGTATGGGGGTGTGGATGCTCCTCTGAAGAATGAGAATGATCAGAGGATGCATGGTCATGACTGCTGTGGGCAGAGGTTTGAGTTGAGTCACCTCTGAAAAGTTGCTTGCCGTGCAACTGCTCGTTATCAGGTTGATTTTCCACCTTTAACCTCCTTCAACCTTTTTTAAGGTTAGTCCACAGTCAACGTTATTTATATTTTAGCCTTGATGAGCTTATAGCATATTATATTCGATGCTTTTTATAAATAGGTTTTTCAGAATGAAAAATCAGTATTTGTTCGGTATTTAAAAACTCATGATCACCATACCTCTAATGGTGAAGACTTAAAGTAATGGCTTAAGCTTATGGCCTGGCTTTTCTCAACATATTTTTCCAGCCACCTGCTTGCGCTTGCAGACGCTTTTCCAGGTCATGGGCCCACTGCTCTAATTCAGCGATGTGGGCGTTCTTGGCCTCGATCTGCGCCCGGTATCCGGCCAGTGTTTTTTCCAGCTCAAGCGTAGCCTGGCCGGAATTTACGGCTAACTGCGGTCGCGGCTTCCCGGCGTCCGGAGCCCGCCAGGGATTGGCGGCCCATTTCAGCAGCGGGCGGCAGGCCTGGTTATAGGCGAAGCGCTGTGCAGCGTAAGCGCTGGCGCGTTTTCTGACCTCGCTTAAAACCGCCGGTTGAGTGGCCAGGCTCTTGAGAAGCTCGGCCAGGGCATGGCTATCGCCGTGCGGAAAGCTAAAAGCCAGGTGTTCCTCTACCAGTTGCTCGGTCAATTCCGCCGTTACGGTTATGATAGCGGGTAGCCCGTAAAGCAACCAGTCGAGCAAACGAGTCCGGCTACCCAGTAATCCTTCATAACTCCAACGATCAAGAATTATTCCCAGATCACTTTCCAGGTAATAGTTGTGCAGATTTTCGAGGGGTAACCAGCCAAGCAAATGATAGCGCTCACGATTAGCCGATGCCGATACCAGCGCTTCAAAGCGCGGATAGGTCTGGCTATCGTGAGGAGATAGCGCCCCCCCGGTAGAAACAAAGTGCAGCTTTGGATTAGCCTGCATGGCTTCTTCTAGCCCCGCAAATAGAGTCTCTATATCAGTCCAGGTGTTAAAGCCGCCGCTCCACAGCATTACAAAAGCATCTCCAGGCACGACTGTTCCCCGTATAACAGGTTGTGGAGCGGGCGGTAAGCGTTGCGGGTCGAGTGTGGCCGGGATAGTATAAACCAGGCGATATCCATCGGTGTGGCGGTTTAAGCGGCCATGGGTGGCTAAAGCTCCAATAGTAGCGTATTCCTGGTAGCTGGAAACCGTGCTGACAACATCAGCTCTATCTAATACACCTCGTTCAAAGCGGGAAAAGGGCTCAATCAGGCTATCGTCCTGATAGGTGACCGCTTTAGCCTGCCCTTCCGCCAGGGGGCTACCGAAAAGATCTCCCCAGAAAGGTAATTCGGCTGGTAAGAAAAGCGCTGCCAGATAGCTTGGCCAGGCGCTGGCAGCCACCGCTCCATCCGACTTAAAGTCCTCCACCAGCTTTTCTAATGCACTGGAAGTGGTAAGGTCCGCCTCGTTAAGCTGGTAGAGGGTCAGACCTGGTTCGAGCAGGCGGGCAGATAGTAGTGGACTGTTAGCACTGTGGATTGAAACCAGGGCTACTTCGTGACCTGCCTCGCGCAAAGCCCGCGCAAAATGCCAGGCTCTAATACCAGGGGCGCTTAACCTTTTTTCTGCTGTCTCGTTTAGCTCGACAGGCAGGAGAGCCTGTCCTAAAACTATAATTTTCCTGGAAATCTCAGCCATTATTCTACTTGAATGAAATCCTTCTTTTTGCTAACCCGGATCAGGTGTGAAATAGCTTACCATATTCTGGCAAGCCATGTACTGCCCTCCTATCCGCCAGTTTCAATGACTCGCACGCTTATTTGGGCTATAATAACAGGCAGAGTTAACTTTTAATCGCGCTTGACATAAATAAAGCGTTTAAATAAAGGGAGCATAAAATGACCGAACAAATGCAAGTGGATGGTCGCCCGGTTGACCCGGTTTTACAATTTACCGATGAACGCCTGCGGCAGATATCTGCACCGCTGCCGGAGAGTTTTTTTGATAGCGCCGAATTACACGACTGGATTGCTCGGTTGAATCTTTCGCGCCAGGTGTACGGAGGTATTGGTATCGCTGCGCCTCAAATCGGCTATTTTCAGCGTTTAGTGGTAATTGATATTCCCGCGCTCGAACGGCCCGGTTTTGGCCAGGTGGAAGCGGTTCCTCTGCACGCCTTGATCAATCCTGAAATAGTTGAGTTCTCTGATGAGCGAATACGCGCAGCCGAAGGTTGTCTTTCGGTGCGAGGTTACGAAGGTTTTGTGGTGAGGCCTCAACGCATTGGCCTGGTCTACTATACACCCGAAGGTAAGCGCCAGGAGATCGAGGCTACCGGGCTATATGCTCGCGCTTTACAGCACGAGATTGACCACCTTGACGGTATTCTCTATCCTGACCGGGTTACTGCTGTGCGTGATATGCGTAAGATTGAGCCTGTAGATGAAAATGACCCTGTCCTGGCCTATAACCGCTTGCTGGCTAAAACCGAAGCGGCGGTAAAACTTTAAGCACAAATCTTAAAGCCTGATAACAGGAGCTTTTAATTCCTGCCAGGGCATTAGAAGTAGCTGAGGGAGGTATAGCCTATTAAAGCGCTATACCTCCCTTTTATAGCTCTTTATCCTGGGGCCTTTCCGGCTTTTTATCCCAGGTCGAAGCTAAAATCGAAGGTTTGATTAGCGCTGATGGCGTGATAAATAAAAGTAAAGCCGGTTGCTCCCTTCGGAATTTCAAAAGTTACCCAGCCGTGCAGCTTTTCACCTCTGTTCAAACTCTTCTGAACATTTAGCGCAGGATCTTTTCCGGCGAATACCTGTTTATAAGAGCGCTGACCCTGGCTGTCAAACAAAGCGCAGTTCATGGTGTTCACTTCAAGTAGCTGGCCGCTCAGATTCACAACAGACATGTCTACCGCAAAAAGGGTATGATCATCACTCGCGCTTAAGTACTGGTTAAAATCATCGGCCCGGTCTAGTTCCTCTACTGAGACCAGCAAATTGCCGCCTCTCAGGCTATCACCCAGAATTCCGTTTACCTGGAACTGATTGGCGGAGGTTGCCGTCGTTAAGGGAGTAGTTACGGTATGGGTAACAGTTAGGTTTGGATCGGCGGGCGAAATAACTACTAAATCAGTATTTGCCGGAGGCTTTGCAAGCTGTAGCTGTACGTAGTTGTTTGAGAGATTTATAAGCCCGACTAACGCAAAGAAGACCGGAAGCGAGAGTATGAGCAATCCACTCAAGAGCAGAGTAAAAAATAATTTTTCTCTGCCTGCCAGTAGTTGGAATCCTTTATGATTGCCTGGTGGAAACTCCAACCTGGAGTGCGCTGATTCTTCCTGCGGCATAACACTACTCCTTAGAAAGAGTCGCTTTCATTTCACTTAATCGGCAATATATTTTGTTAACCCTTGTATTTATTCTTACGCTAAAAAATCTACCATGATTGATCTGATATTAGCAAGATCTTGCGAAGTGACATTTAATCCTTTCTACTTTGCCCTACACTAAGTTAATTTTTCATTAAAGTAATGAGAATATTTGAAGAGTGGCACAAAAAATGCACAAGTTAGGGCAAACAACATTATTTTGTTAGTAAATGTTAGCCATCCAGTAGCCGCTTGGGGATGGCGTGTTATCTTCAAATATAGAGAGAACGGATTTGAAGCAATGCTTGTTAAAGTATTAATAGCAGATGATCATAGTGTCGTTAGAGAAGGCCTGCGATCATTTCTAGAGTTAGATCCCGATCTGAAAGTAGTGGGTGCGGCAGCTAATGGCAATGATGCTGTTGCACTTGCCGGGGAAACAAACCCGGATGTTCTGCTGGTAGACCTGTACATGCCGGGAATGGATGGTTTCGCCACTATCTCCAAAGTACATCGAGAGTTTCCTCATATTAAAGTGCTGGCTCTTACCAGCGTTATAGATGAAGTTTCAGTAGCGCGTGTAATCCAGGCAGGTGCTTCAGGTTATTTGCTTAAAAATATGGAAGCCGAGGAAATTTGCCAGGCTATCAAGAGCGCTACGGATGGTCAGGTCTTATTTTCCTCAGAAGTAGCTCGCTTGCTGGCAGAACGGATTCAGGTCCCTGTCATGCCCGGCGGTGAAAATTTGACTGACCGTGAAACAGAAGTACTGCGTTTACTGGCTGAAGGCAAAACCAATAAAGAGATCGCCTACAGCCTGAATCTGAGCGATAAAACGGTCAAGGTCCATGTCAGTATTATCCTGGCAAAACTGGGTATGCAAAGTCGTACTCAAGCTGCGCTCTATGCTTCCCGAATTGGTTTAATTCCTTCTCCTACTCTCAATGCGGCTGTAATGTAACTATTTTCAATTAGAAAGATGAGAGCCCAGAAATTTCTGGGCTCTTTCTTTTTTGTTAAGTTATTGAGGTAAGGCTAAGGGAAGGTTTTAAAGAGATCTCCCAGGTCAGTGGCATTTGCGGTGTCCCCCAGCAGCGGCCCTACTCCAAATATTTCCTGAACTGTCCGTAAAGTAGAGCTATGAGTGTAGTGAACAGTATTGGAGTAGTTCTGACCTTTAGCATTGGGAGATAAAACCAGTAATCCGATTGGCCCATCCCCTGGCGCTCCTTCATCCCAGGTAATAATCAGTAGACCGCTCTCCTGATAAGCCTTTGAATTAAGAATTTTGGGTACTTCATTTGACAGCCAGGTATCGCCGTTTTTGACGCTGTTGGTGGAAGCGCATCCAACAGTGTTGTGCATGTCATTGCATACATTCGGCGTGATGAAATTGTAGCGAGCAACATTATTTGCCTGTAAATCACCTGCCAGTTCGCTGTAAGGCCGTACATGGCTGATACAATACCCGGGATTAGCCGTCACATCATCAAAGTAGACCGCAGGATTGTGCCTGACAGCGTAGAGGCCCTGGTTGGTAAGCGGGCATTTCGTCCCGCTGATATCCTCCTGGTAGAATTTCCAGGAAATGTGCGCCTTTTCTAGCAGGCTCACCAGGTGATTTGGCGTATTCTGGTGGTTGGCAGCAGGGTCAGCATCGTTTAGAACACCGAAATTCGTTCCCGCTTCGAGCCAGAGATAGTTAGGTTCGCTGGGATGAATTTTTGGCGGGTTGTAATACTGCTCAGCGTGTGAAGCCATAGGCAGGAGCGTCTGGTTGATATAGGGCGCGGAAGGGTTGCCTTTAATGGAAGACCAGTTATGATTTTCCATCACTATCAGAAAAACGGTTTGAATTTTTGTGGCCGGAGTTGCCGGAGAAGACTGGTCCACATATTTTGTCCGGTATAACTCAGTACCAATCAAACCAAGCAATACCTGGTAAGGGCGTGGGTTTTCGGGGTGCCATTCAAACCTGGCCCGCTCGAAGTACTGTACCAGGTGTAGCTGTCCATCCCCCATGGGCGGAGGCAGGTTGCGCTCTTCAAAGACCGGGCTGATCGGATAACCCTGCCGTAACAGCCCACCGTTGCTTCTCCAGTAGTCGAGAAAAGGACCACAGGCCTGGAAGCCGGTTACAGGGAAAGCCTGGCATTCTCCCTGTAACCGGTTAGAAGGAGCAGGTATCGAGGAATATCTGGCATGGAACTGAGCGCTTCCCAGTAAGCCAAGCAGGACATTATAAGGTGGCTGGTTTTCAGGATGTTCTTCAAACCTGGCTCGCTCGAAATACTGCACCCTGTGAAGTTGGCCATCTCCAGCGGGAGGGTCAGGGTTCTTTTCATCCAGTACCTTGCTGACAGGTAATCCAAATTGAGCTAAACCGCCGTTGTGCTGCCAGTAATCCAGAAAAGAACCGCATACCGAAAAGCCGGTTTCGACGAAGGACTGGCAATTCTCGTTGTTAGCTGCGGCGGCTACAGTCATTGAGTTTTGAAACGGCGTGCTCAGGATAGAGAGGAAGAACATCAGCACAAGCTCAAGAAAAAGAATTTTGGCTGTAACGACTCTGGGCATAAACTTAATTCCTTTCCCTATAAGGTTTATCACTTCAGATCTTCAGCCAGGTGCTTTTCGTTAAGCCAGCGATTGATAAAAGGCTCAACTTCGCTTTCTTGCCCCGGTACGGCCTCGCTTAAAGCATTAGCCAGGTCGTTGTAATGTACCAGGCGGTACTGGTAGCGTTGGAAATAGTTTTTTAAGAAAGTAAAGAAAGCTGTATCACCGAATTTCTGGCGGAAAGTATCATAGAAAAGAGGGGCTTTCCGGTAATAAGCAAACCCTGCCTGTCCCAGGTCATATTCGCTGGCAGGCATTTTGACGCTCAGGTCACCGGTGCTTTTCAAATCCTGGTTACGTACCCGGCTGCGTATTTTATCCAGCCAGAGTTGCTCAAAAGCTTTGGCCGCTTCGACCGAGCCACCAGTCCGTTTTGCATGCAACTCAGGGATAAGGTAAGAGCAGTATTCAGTCAACCCCTCATCAATAAAAGGTTCCGCTTGCTGGTCGTTGCCTACCATGTTATACCACCACTGGTGCAGCACTTCATGAATTACGACTTGCGTGCCCGGCTTCGAATATACTATCCCTTCAATTTCCTGCTCTTGCCCACTGTAATCGTTCCTGAAAATATCGCTACTTAGCTGGGTAAACATGGGCCATTCCACCCCGTTAAAGCCGACCAGCGGGAATTGTACCAGGGAAAGCTGAGTATAAGGATAGTCGCCCACTACCGGGCCAAAGTTATCGAGGGTTGCTATAGTGGCGTTGAGGGCTTTGCGTGCAAAGTCTTGCTGGCGGGTTTGAAGAGTCTGGTCAGGTGTATTTAAGGTATATACTTTTACCGCTACTCCGCCGCTGGTAGTGCCGTTTATTTCACCGCTGCTAAAATTTTCACTGGCAACCGCTGCAAATTCGCGAAAAGGTCCGCCGATAAAGCGCCATGCCTTTAAATCTTTAGTTCCGCTTTTTGCTTCTGCCGCTACTCCCGTAGCCACAATCTGATAGGTAGAAGGCACTTCGAGTTGTACATCGTAATAGGCGGCTTCAGCAGAAGTCAGATCGGAACTGGCTCGCACGGGAGTCATAGTCCAACTCCACTCTGCTTTGCCAGCCTGTTTTTCCCACACAGCCAGTTGGGGATAGAAATTGCCGAGCGCGAAAAGTCCCGGCGCGTTATAGAAGGTGCCTATCGAGTAAAGATCCTCGCGCAAGCGGGTAGCTATTTTGCCACTGAAATTGACCTTTAAGACGGCTCGGCTGCAAGGAGCGACCGGTTGTTCCGAGCGTAATTCGGTATAGGTAGAGGCCAGGCTTTGGATAGTGGCGGGCCGGTTATTTATGGATGCCTCGCTCAAACTTAACTGTCCGCCCACTGCTTTGAAAAATTCCGGGTAATTTCTTAAAACTACGGTACTCATGGCCTGCGGAGAGGTGTTCCAGAAAGTCAGGGTAAGCTGGCCGCTATAACTGGCCTGCCCCGGGTCTATAGCCAGGTTCATCTGGTAAAGAGTAGGTGCGGGTGGTAAGGCGGCGCTTTGCCGGAAACGAGGTTGCAAGGCACTATAATATTCCGGCTTCATATAGGCGGAGATAGCGGCGGGAGAGAGAGTACAGTTACCGGCTACCAGCATTTGAGGCGTGGGTGTCGGAGCTATAACAGGTGAGACAGGGGTAGACGTAGATTGAGCGGCGGGGTTTGAAGAGGGTGTATTCTTCTTTTCTGGCTGCGGAGAAGAACTAATTTGCCCGCCGGTTTTTGGCAGCACCAGCCCAATATCAGGAATAGTTCCTGTGCCACTGTTTTTAGCAACGCTGGCGACAGGACTGGCTTCCTGGCTATCCACTTTGCCCGCCGGGCGCGACAGAATAAGGGTTAACCAGCCTGCTATTACCAGTAGCGCCAGTCCGCTCAAGGCCAGCGCTACTTTAGAATTCCGCGTCAAATCAGCTCGTCTCTACTCAATTAGTTTATCTACCTGTACTACCTTTTAATGGCATCATTAATCTTCTGAATCGCCGCTGAAATACCGGCTTCTTCATCCGCCTCAGGGGCATCGTTTACCATTATGGTAATAATGACGTATTTACCAGGTAGAACGGGGTAATAGCCAAATTCGTTACGGATGCGTGTACCGGTACCGCTAATGTGGCGGTAATCGACGTCTGGCGGTAATAAAGTGCCGAAATAGTTCTGATCCTGAGCGTAAGAGAGGCGCTCTTTAAGGGCGGCCATAATATGATCAGAGGCGTTCTTATCCACTATTTCGCCCTTGATTAAGTGTTGCAGGTAATTTGCCGCATCCTGGGAACAGGTAAAGTTATTATTGGGGTTACTGACATCGCCCAGGCGGCGCTGTAGTTTTGTCTGGGTATAGCCGAAACGCTGGGCATAGCTGTTAACCTTGTCGAATCCGGCAGGCCCTCCCAGCTTATCAATCATGATATTGGCGGCGCTGTTATCGCTGTAAATTAACATGGTGGAGATAATCTGCTCGTAGGTATAAGTTTTACCCACGTTGTTGACCAGGATACCTGTGCCGGAAGCAATATCGCTCTGTTTAACCGTGTATTGTTCGCTCAGATTCAGCCGCCCGGCTTTAGCCTCTTCATAAGCGGTGGCGGCGATCCATAGTTTGATGGTACTGGCAGAAGGTAACTGCCGTTGGGGATCATCTGTAACGGATTTGCCATCAGGTAGTACTACAGTAACTGAAGTGGTACCGGGTAGGGCGGCCATGGCTGCTTTGATAGCATTTTCATTGACTGAAATGGCCGGCGCCGGTGTATTTGTAGGAGGTACGGGTGTGTCAGTAGGTGCAGCCGTTGTGGTAGCCGCTACGGTAGTTGCTTCGGCAGTAGTCGGCTCCGGGCTTGGCTCCGGCGTATTTGCCGCTGCGCTGGTGGTTGCCTCACTGGTGGTGGTGGCTTCTTCGGTAGTCGGCGTAGCCTCGCTACCGGCGGTAGTTGCGGCATCCCCTGTGGCAGTAACAGCGGCCTGAACCGTAGGAGTCGTATTATTTTGCGGGTTATTTTTATTGCCATTCAGCACCACCAGCAGGATTATACCGGCCACAACCAGCGCTAATACAGCCCCCCCTATGCCAAATAACAGGGCGTTTGATTTCCTGGGAGCCGGTATCTGAGCGGGCCTGATATATCCCGGTGGTGGAGTACCTGCCGGTGGATAACCCTGAGGCGGAGTACCTGCCGGTGGATAGCCCTGGGGCGGGTACTGCGGAGCATAACCTCGGGGTGGTGTTCCGGCCTGTTGCTGTGCCACCGGGTTTACACTCGGCGCCTGCTGATTTTGCCCGTAATATGGCCGGGCCGGAGTTGGATTGGGACTTACTACTGTAGCATCCGAAGGGGCCGACGTAGGGCCGTGAGGACGAGTGGGCGTAGCGGAGCGCGGCGGAAGATTGGGATTAAGGGCGATAGTCCCTTCCGCTTCTGAACTATTTAAAGCATAATTTTTATTGGTGCCAGTTCTGGAAGTTATAACCTGAAAAGCACTGGCCATTTCTCCGGCAGTTTGATAGCGGTCTTCAGGTTTTTTGGCGAGCGCCCGGTCAATCACCGGTTGTAATTCAGGCGGAACCTGTCCCTGGCTTCGCTCGGCTATAGAAGGTACCGGCGCAGTCAAATGGGCGATAACTACCTGCTCTGTTGGGCCGCTATAAGGTAGCTGACCGGTCAACATCTGGAAAAGAACGCAGCCCAGGGCGTAGATATCGGTAGCGCGTCCCACGTTACCGCCCAATTGTTCCGGCGACATATAAGATAACGTGCCGAGGGCGCTGGTATGGCTTTGCGAGGTGCTCGACCCCAGCACTTTTGCAATGCCGAAATCTGCCAGGAATAGATGGTTATCTTCCTCTCGCAGGAGCATATTCTGGGGTTTTATATCCCGGTGAACTATATTGCGGCGGTGGGCGTAATCAAGGGCCGCGGCTACCTGTTGCAGGTAATAGCCGGCCTCTTGCAGACTCAATCTTTTATCGCGGCGTAATTTATCATGGAGGGTTCCGCCTTCGATATAAGGCATTACCAGAAAGGCGGTATCTTCAACATGACCGTAATCATGTACGGTTAAAATATTGGGGTGATCGAGTACCGCAATCGCTTTGGCTTCCCGCTCGAAACGTTCCAGGAAGTTTTCTTCCTCGGATATGCCGGTATTCAAAACTTTAACGGCGACGCGGCGTTCCAGCACAAGGTCCGTACCCAGGAAAACCTGAGCAAAACCACCCTGTCCAATCTTCTTATCCAGCCGGTAGCGTGAATTTAATATTGTATTTTCGGAAATCATTCCAGACCCAGACCTTTGTCTTGCACTATTTTTAGGGGAAGTTACCACACTTGTTAAAGTAAATCATTTCCAGCTACAGACTGGACCAGGTTTTAAAACCCACAAATTACTGATTAAGTGCCTCTATCCCGTCTCTATTGATGGTGAGGCAGGCGTACAGGTAGCATGTACCAGACCCGGCTAAATGCTTACCGGGCAGGCTCTTATTACCTAGAGGAATAGCTTAATTTTAGGCTATCTCAAGTTGCTTGGCAAGCCTTAAATTTACAGAAAAGCGCTTTTACAAATATTTGTGATATACCCTCCAGCCTTTATAAAATCGTGCTTGAAGAACCTGGGCCGGGTTTGAATGGGCGTGTCTGCCGTGCTATAATGAGGCTGTAAGTAATGGATACAGCAAAGCATCTGCTTAAACTTTAACCCTGGCGCGAGGGAGTTTGCATTAGCCGGATTGTCTGGCTCAGGATCTGTTATAAGGCCGGGACCGCAATCGTAAAGGCAGCAAAACATAAAAAGGAGAATACGTGCGATGGCAATAAGAGTAGGCATCAACGGATTTGGTCGCATCGGACGACAAGTCTACCGGGCTCTGCTCGATGAGTATTCCGAGGAAGTTGAAGTAGTAGCCGTTAACGACCTGACCGACACCAAAACTTTAGGTCATTTGCTTCAGTACGATAGCAACTACGGCTTTTTCGATGGCGATGTTGAGGTGGAGTCCGATAGCCTCAAAGTAGATGGTCAGAACCTTCGCGTACTGGCCGAGCGCGATCCCAGCCAGTTGCCCTGGAGCCAGCTTGGAGTTGATCTCGTGATCGAGTCGACCGGCCGCTTCACTGATGCTGATAAAGCGCGCGCCCATATCCAGGCGGGTGCCAAGAAAGTCATTATCAGCGCCCCGGCGAAAGGCGAAGATATTACAATCGTAATGGGTGTTAACCACGAACAGTACGATCCTGAAAAGCACAACATTATTTCCAACGCTAGCTGCACCACTAACTGTCTGGCCCCAGTTGCCAAGGTTATCCTGGATAATTTCGGCATTGTCAAAGGCTTTGTGACTACCGTCCACAGCTATACCAATGACCAGGTAATTCTGGACTTCCCGCACAAGGACCTGCGCCGGGCGCGTGCTGCGGCTGTCAATATTATCCCTACCACTACCGGCGCGGCCAAAGCCGTTTCCCTGGTTATTCCTGAACTGAAAGGCAAGTTCGACGGTATCGCCATGCGCGTGCCGACCCCGACCGTTTCGATCATTGACTTCAAGGCTGTAGTCGAGCGCGATGTGACGGTTGAGGAAATCAATGCCGCTCTGAAAGAAGCTTCCGAAGGTGACCTGGAAGACATTCTGGGCTACGAAGAGAAGCCGCTGGTTTCCAGCGATTACCGTGGCGACCCTCGCAGCAGCATCGTAGATGCGCTTAGCACTCAGGTCATCGGCGGCAACCTGATTCAGGTTCTTAGCTGGTACGACAATGAGTGGGGTTATAGCTGCCGCGTGGCTGATCTCTCCGCTTACATCGGTAGCGCCTTCGAATAATCGTTTCGAAATTGAAAAATCCCCCGGGTCGGGGGATTTTTCTTTATATGGTTCAAGAGTTGTAAACTTCAGGCTACATGTTGCCCTGGCCTTTCAGTGGGTGATCGGTTGGAGGGACATAGCGGGCAAACAGCACCGTTATGTCATACAGGTGGGAGCTAACTTCTTGTGTCAGCATCTCTTTTTGTAAGCGCCAGCGCCAGTTACCACTGGCCGTTCCAGGCCGGTTCATACGCGCTTCGCTGCCCAGGCCTAATAAGTCCTGAAGTGGCACAATTGCCATGTTAGCTACCGAGCTAAAAGCCAACCTGACCATCTTACTGGCAACCACGGCCCCCATATTAACATTATTAGCCTCATCAAGATCCAGGTAGTGTCGCACATTCTTTTTTTCATTTTCTGAGGCCGTGGTGTACCAACCTGCCGTGGTGTCATTGTCATGAGTGCCGGTGTATACTACCGTATTGTGCTCGTAATTGTGCGGCAGGTAGGGGTCAGTTGCGTCCGTTTCGAATGCCCCGAAAGCAAATTGTAGGACTCTCATTCCGGGATAACCCATCGTTTCTCTTATCTCTACCACGTCCGGCGTAATCACCCCCAGGTCCTCAGCGATTACAGGCCGGTCTCCCAGCACTTTTTGAACAAACTGGAAAAACTCAACGCCCGGTCCCTTAACCCAGCGCCCATTCGCTGCCGTTTTCTCCTCATTGACCGGCACTTCCCAGTAAGCCGCAAAGCCCCGGAAATGATCAATTCGCAGAAAGTCGTATAAGCGGAAGGCATTGCTGAAACGCTCAATCCACCATGCGTAACCGTTGCTGGCCATGTAATCCCAGCGGTAGAGCGGGTTGCCCCAATATTGTCCGGTAGCGCTGAAGTAATCCGGCGGCACCCCCGCGACCAGGGTGGTACGGCCTTTTTCATCCAGGTAGAAAAAGTCGGGATGGGCCCAGACATCGGCGCTATCGTAGGCTACAAAAATCGGGATATCGCCTATAATTTTGATGTTACGTTCATTGGCATAATTTTTCAGGGCCAACCACTGTTTGAAGAACTGGAATTGAAGATACTTGTGAAATTCTATATCACCCTGTAGTTTCTCGCGCCATGCCGCTATGCTTTCTGGTTTACGCAGGGCCAGACCTTCTTCCCATTCATTCCAGACAACTCCATTATGAGCTGTTTTGGCCGCCATGAATAGAGCAAAATCCTCTAACCAGTTAGCATTCTCTTTCTCAAAATCTGCTATTTCTGCCAGTAGATGCTCGTTCACACTGCTCTTGAAGCGCTGGTAAGAACGAGCTAAGAGGGCCATTTTCCACTCAAGCAACGGTCCGAAATCAACCTGATTCTCTGGAAAAGCCGGGACATTCTGCAAGTCTTCCGACTGTAACAGACCCTGTTCAAGCAGCAGGTCAGGACTGATAAGCAGCGGATTACCGGCGAAAGCCGATAGGGCAGCGTAAGGTGAGTCGCCGTATCCGGTTGGGGCCAGCGGCAGGATTTGCCAGAGTTTTTGACCCGTTTGTTTGAGAAAATCTATAAAGTGGTAGGCTTCCGCGCCTAAGTCTCCAATCCCGTAAGGTCCGGGTAAACTGGTTGGATGCAGTAGAATCCCGCTCGCTCGTTCAAAGTTCAATTGCATGCTCTCCTTACACTAAACGCCGTTTCTATCACAAATAGCGCTGGTTAACTCTCTGTTCGCTGTGCCAGCCTGTTCGCAGATAATAGTCCTGTTTATGTTAGCCTAAAAGAGGAAAGAATTACAACTCTCTGCTTGAAGTACAGGCAGGGTTATAGACGGATAAATTGGGCTAAAAAGGTTACGCGTGAGACCTGTTTCGCCAATATTACAAGTTTAAGGTCTGGAATAAACTGAAAGTTTCAAATTTACTCCAGACCTTAAACTTTTTTAGACTTAGGAGGGAAACTTAATTTCCGGGTAGCGATACTTCATGTCGCCAACGTTGCTTTTGTTAATCAATTGAATGGGAGTATATTTAACCGGAATATCAAAGGTGCCATTTTTGATAACAGTATCTTTATCCGGTGTCTGACCGCGCATTAAAGCCCTGGCGGCGGCGTAACTACCCGCGCCGAGGTCCAGCGGCCGTTTATCCACGTCAGCGCAAAGCTCGCCTGCAATGATGGATTCCACGGCATCTTTGTCAGCATCCGACCCGATAATACAGGTTTTGCTCAAATCAACCCCGGCCTTTTTGGCGGCTGTCACCGCGCCCATGGCCATACCGCTGTTATTGGCCAGGATTCCCTGGATCTGGTCTTTGCCGTTTTTATTAAGAGCACCAGTAGTAGTGGCCTGCGCAGCCTCACGGCTCCATTTATCGTGGGCCTGGTCGAGTAAGACCTTGATGCCAGGATGACTCTTTAACTCATCCTTGTTCCCCTGCGTAATGGCGGCGGCTACACTGTTACCGGTTTCGCCTTCCAGGAGCAGGATATTACCTTTATCGGCGCTTTTTTGTGCCAGGTATTTTGCCTGCTCCATACCTACCTTGTGACTGTCGGCGGTCACATAGATATCTACGTTTGAAGCGTCCGGCAGGCGGTCATCAGCTACAACCGGAATTTTGGCGTCTTTAAGCTTCCTGACCAGGCTGGCAGCGGTCGAAGTATCTACTGCCACAAAGATTACCGCGTCCGGCTTCTGGCTGATAGCATCATCAACGTCGGCGGCCTGATTGGCTACATTGTTATCGGCGTTTTTGAAAGTGATCTGCACTCCATCAGCGGCGGCGGCCTTTTTAATTGCCTCTTCCTGAAAACCCCAGACAGCCTCTTGCTTGGTGGCCCAGAGTACCATGAGTTTTTTACCGCTTGAAGCCCCCGCAACGGTAGTGGCGCTGGAGGTAGTAGAGGTAGCCGTGGTTGAAGTGGCGACCGGAGCAGGGGTGCTGGTGCTATCTCCACAGGCTGAAAGAACTAAAGCTGCCAGCAAAAGGGCAACTACGACGAAATAAGAGCGTTTCAAATACATCTTTAGTTTTTCTTGGTTGTTGTGTTGGTTAATTTGCAGGTAGATTACTTGATTTCGAGCATCGCTTCAGTTACACTTCTAGTATAAATCACTTTGATTTATACTGTCAAGTGAGAAGAAATTCCTTTTCTTTTTTCAAAATTAATTTCAGCTTATTCCGGTTTCCATAATGGAATAGCGAAAAATTTGTCGTGCACTCTGAGCGCTTGTATAAAGTTAAGCCTTTTTGCAATAAAAAGATCCATCGACTACTAAGTAAAAAACTGGAGGAACTATGTTGGGCGGGACGAACCTACCAAGAGTGCGTGACTATAACCAGGGTGTCGTTCTGGAAGCAATCCGGGTTGGTGACGGTGCCAGCCGGGTTGAGATTGCCGAAAAGACCGGCCTGACTGCCCAGACCGTTTCTAATATTGTACGCCGCTTGCTCGACCAGGCACTGGTGGTTGAAGCGGGCTCTGATCCCTCGGGCCGCAAACCGCGGGTAAAGCTACGGATAAATCCGCAGGCCGGTTATGCTATCGGCGCTTTGATTGACCGGGATGAAACCTCGCTGGTTTTGATGGCCCTCGATGGTACCATTGTCACTCGTACTCGCTCTGCGGTAGATCAAAGCCTGGGAGCGCAGGGCGTCATAACCCAACTGGCCAATCAGGTCGAATGGCTAGTAAACGAGTCTGACATTCCGCGCACCAAAATCTTGGGTATGGGTATTGGCTGTCCAGGCGCAATGGACCACGAACGGGGTATAGTATATGAGCCGCTCAACCTCTTTGGCTGGAACTGGCGCGAAGTAAGGCTGAAAGAAGAACTGGTTGAAAGAACCGGCTTTCCCGTGATTGTAGATAACGACGCTACTGCCGCCGCTATCGGGGAGCGCTGGGTAGGTGGCGCGCAGGGTGTGCCAAACTTCGCTTTTGTTTTCATGGGAATGGGTGTAGGAGCAGGACTCTACATCGAAAATCAAATTTACCGGGGTGATACGACCAATGCCGGGGAACTCGGACACATCACCCTGAACATGGATGGCCCGCTGTGCTTCTGCGGTAATCGCGGTTGTGTGGAAGTTTACTGTGCCCCGGAGAGCATGGTTAAAGAGGCTCGCAACCGTTTACAGGCAGGGGCTGAAAGTTCACTTAAACACTCCTATGGTAACAATGCCGATATAGAAGTAGACATTGAGATGCTGAGCAAAGCTGCTCTCGCGTGTGACCCGCTGGCGCTGGAGGTGGTCACCGGTTCAGCCCGTATGCTGGCTGCCGGGATAACCAGCCTGGTGAGCCTGCTGGATTTGCGGTTGGTGGTACTGGGGGGCAAACGCCTGCACCGGCTTGGTTCAATCTATCAAAGCGAAGTGCAACGCGCCCTTGACGCGCGCCTGATCACTCGTAATATACGCCAGGTGCGGGTAGAACTTTCCCAGGCAGGCGAAGACGCGGGCGCAGTGGGAGCGGCAGCCATGGTGCTACACGAAATCTATTCGCCGCGCCTTTCAGAATTGAATCTGGTGTAAAACAGAATTTGCAAAGCCGTTATTTTAGATAGCTCGCTACCAGGCTGGTATAGACCCGTTGCCCGTCCGGTCGGAGGTGTATACCATCATCCCAGAAAAATTCGGGATGATTTATACTTGTGCCGCGCCAGTCTACCAGCACGGTGTTGCTGTAGCGGCTTACTCCCCCGGCTATAACGTTATTATTAGGTTCTTCCCAGCGGCGCGGCACTTTTACGTTCACAAAGACTACTTTGCGTACCCCTGAGAGAGTCTGCATAATCTGGTCAAACTGGGCCGCGGTAAAGGTGCCGTTGTTGCCTACATGCACTATCACCACATCTCCAAGTGTACCGGATGCTTTACGGGCCTGGAGAATACCGATAGCTTCCTGCACCTGCCGTCCTACCCGTGCATCTACCTCTATATTTCCGATACTCCGCTTCAGTTCTGCCGAAGCGCCCAGCATCACTGAATCACCTACCGCAAAAACCCTCCCTATTTTCAGGGGCTCCTGAGTTTTAGGAGCATTTTGATTGGCAGCCTGGCTAGTTTGGGCAGGTGGCGCAGCGGGAGTAGCTGTTGGTGGAAATACTGTTTTTTCAGGTGGCGCAGAAGCGACTTTATCCGGTTTCTCCGGTAGAGTTGTTGCGGTAAGAGTAGGCGAAGTAGTTGGTGTAATCACCTCCTGTCCGGTCTTGGGGGTTGGCGCAAGCAGGCCGGTCGGAGAGGCTACAGGCGGATTAATTAAGGGTGGTAGCGTCATGCTGACAATCGCCGCCGACTCCCCGGTTGCCTCGGCAGTGCTGACGACATAGGATGCCGCTACCGGGGTTGAAGTCGGGTTGGGAGTATTAGTGGCAGGCGCAGCCGTTTCCTGGGCCACGACCAGCGAAAGATAGGCAGGAGAAACACTATTACGCACTACAGCCAGTTCTACCGTCAGGGTAACTGTACATGCCACTGCCAGTAGAATAATACTCGACCAGAGCAGGTTTAATTCTCTTCTCTCCCGACCCTGGGCCTGTCTCCACTCGCGCCAGGCTTGCCGGACGGCTCCAGCGCGTACCGGTTTTTCAACAAAGCGGTACGAAAACTCCGCCAGACCTGCTGTCAGGATCAGGCGTAAAGCCAGGAGCATAAAACCGTCTAGCGGTACGTCCAGTTGCGGGCGAGTGATAGCCACAATCGGCCAGTGCCAGAGGTAAATGCCGTAAGAACGTTGCCCAATCCAGCGCAAAGGCTGGCGACCCAGTAAGACCGGGCCTATCAGACCGCGCGGATGCACCGCTGTTGCGATGATGAGGGCAGTCAACAGGGCGATCAGGCCAAAGCCGCCGTGATAGAGCAGCGGATCGAACTCACTGAACTGAACAAAACACCAGAAGAGTCCTACTAAGCCGGCTACTCCGCTTAGATTAATCAAAATGGGTTTGAGCAAAAAACCGGCGGGAGATTTATTCCAGGGCATCCAGATACATGCCAGGGCCGCTCCTAACAGGAGGCCGGAAGCGCGGGTATCCGTGCCATAATAAAGACGTGAAGGATCAACATCAGGCTGGTAGAGAGCGGCCATCAGCAGCAGAGAAGCGCCTGCTCCGGTCAGGGTTATAACCAGGATGCCTTTGCGCCGCCACAGTTTTAGTCCGGCTACCAGGATGAGCGGCCAGAGCAGGTAAAATTGTTCCTCTACCGCCAGCGACCACAGGTGCTGAAGCAAGGAGGGCCTGCCTACCGTGTCAAAGTAGGAGCGATTTTCTAAGATCAGGTACCAGTTAGTGATGTAGCTGAGAGCGGCCAGGGCATCGGTTCGCAGGCGGGCGACTTCATCGGGCAGCACAAAAAGGGCGAAGGTAAGAGTGACGACCAGCAAAAGAAAAAGGGCCGGCAATAATCTCCTGGCTCTACCCAGCCAGAAGCTTTTCAGGCTGATTTTGCCATTTCGCTGCCACTCTGCCTGCAAAAGCGCGGTAATCAGGTAGCCGCTAATGACAAAAAAGACCTCTACCCCCAGAAAGCCACCGGGCATCCAGGGTATATCGGCGTGATATAAAACCACCGCAATTACCGCGATAGCTCTCAATCCATCTAACCCGGCAAGATAAGGTAACTTGATGCTACCCGGCTTTGAACCTGCCTGGTTAGTATCCGAAGGCTTGAAAGACTTTCCTTCAACTACGGTCACCCGATTTTGCTCGCTTTCAACGGTCGCCATTATTGCCTCAATTTACTTTGCATAAGCGGCAATCAGGCTGGCATAGACTTTCGCCCCCGCCGGACGAAGGTGAATACCATCATCCCAGAAAAGGTCAGGCCGGTTGACACTCGCGCCGTGCCAGTCTACTAAAATAGCGTTTGGGTAGCGACTCACGCCTGCGGCCAGGATAGCATTGTTTGGCGCTTCCCATGATCGCGGCATTTTGAGATTGACGAAAACTACTTTGCGCACATCCTTCAATACTGCCATCATATCGTCAAACTGTTTGGCAGTAAAATTCCAGTTTGTGCCCAGGTGGACTACCACCACGTCACCCAATTCACCGGCGTCTCGAATTTGCTTCAAAACCGTGATACCGTCCGGAAAATAGCGGCTTACTTTAGCGTTGATACTGATGTTATCAATTTGATTCTTCAAAGCCTCGGAGGCGCTTACCATCACCGAGTCGCCGACAGCCGTAACTCGTCCGACCACAATGCCAGGCGGGGCCGGTTTATTGACTACCGGGCGCGGCGTAGCGGTAGGTTCAGGTGTAGGGACCAGCGTAGCGGTTGGCTCAATCGTTGGCGCCGTGGTAGGCGTGAAATTGGCCGCTTCAAATGTGGCCGTAGCCACCGCGTTGGCAGTTACGGTAGCACTGGTTTCAGTGGGTGTTAACAATGGAGTTGGGGTCGCGGCGGCGGTTGTCGAAGTGTAATTTACTTCGCCTGCCGCCAGGTAAGAGGGCGGCGCGGGGGGTTTAGCGGTTGCCACCGATACAGTCAGTCCGACCGCCAGCACTCCGATTAATGCCGTAGCCGCGCCCAGGCGTGGGTTAAGCCGGAACTTATCAGTTTGTTTGTTGCGCCAGCCTCGCCAGAGCTGTGTTAAGGCTCCATTTCGGATGGGCATTTCGATGTAGCGGTAAGAAAGATCCGCAGCCAGACAGGCAAGGCCGAAACGTAGCACTATCAGCGGCAATCCCTCCAGCGGCAGGTCCAGTTGGGGACGGGTTATCATGAAGATAGGCCAGTGCCAGAGGTAGAGACTGTAGGAACGCAGGCCCAACCAGCGCAGGGGCGACCAGTTCAGAAAGCCTGCCCCCAGGTGCGCCAGAGGATGGACTACCACCGCAATCAGGGCGGCAGTTGCCAGCGATAATAGCACGAAGCCTCCCTGGTACAGGAACGGTTGAAATTCATTAACCAGGGTAAAGTAAGCCAGCAATACTACCAGCGCTCCAATACCTGCCAGGTTTAATAATAGCGAATTTAACCGGCTGCGCCGGCCCTGCCATGTTATTTCGCGATTGGGCGCCCAGACGAAAGCCAGGGCCGCGCCGATCAGCAGGCCGGAAGCGCGCGTATCAGTGCCGTAGTAGAGGCGCGAGGGGTCTACTTCGGGCTGGTAGAGCAGCGCCATTGCCACTGCCGAAAGTAGCGCTACTCCTACAACCACTGCCAGAACGCGGCGAGGATGCATAAATTTCAGGCCGAGCAAGAGCAGGGGTGGCCAGAGCAAGTAAAATTGTTCCTCCACGGCCAGCGACCACAAATGACGCAGTAGTGAGGGCCTGCCAATAGTTTCAAAGTAAGATTTGTGGGCGAAGATCAGGTACCAGTTGGTAACATAAGTAAAAGCGGCCAGCACGTCGGCTCGCAGGCTGGCAACTTCATTTGGCAGGAAGATAACCGAAAAGACCAGCGTGGCAATTAAGACTGCGAACAGCGCCGGCAGTAGGCGTCTTGCTCTTCTAAACCAGAATTTTTTAAGATCAATGGTTTTCTGCTCGCGCCATTCTTTTAGCAGTAGCGTTGTAATTAAGTAGCCGCTGATAACAAAAAAGACTTCTACACCCAGAAAACCGCCCTGAAACCAGGCTAAATCGGCATGGTAAAGCAATACGGCTATCACGGCGATAGCGCGCAGCCCATCCAGGCCTGGAATATAGGGTTGCCCGGCAACCTTTTCTGGCTGTTCTAAAGTTACAATAGCAGCATCTGGCCGGGTCGCGATTGCTGTTTGTTCTGTAGGGTGAGGGACCTGTATGGGTTTTTCCGGTAAATCTACCCAACCGGAAGATCTACTGGAAGTTTTTCTTTTTCGGTAGGTACTTCTGCCCGCATGCTGGAACTTTCTGGTATTCCTGTAGCTTGATTTCCTGTTCGCTCTCGACATCAAGTAAATCCGATCCAGGGTAGTAAAGATAGATAATTTCAAATAAGCATTAAATAAAATGACTCAGGTAAACTCGCTCAGACTTTTCTACAAGTATGATTATCAACGCGTATAGCTCTATTCATGAGTTATAAAAGATTGGCTGCGGCAATTGTAGCAATAAAACGTTTGATTTGTCCAACAGCTACTGGAGCTTAATTATAACCTACAACAAAACAATACATTGCAAAGATATAAAGCATTTCGCGCGGCAGAAGTTACGGTGGATAAAAGATCTGATAGAGTAATTAGCAACACGCTTCGAGAGGGTTGTAAGGTTATCCTTAATCTTATTCTGTTACTATGTAGAAATAGCAGGAAAAACTGGATGCTCTAATGATGGTTTCAATGAAAGTAAATGCAGATACCAATTTATACCACGCAAATTACCGAACCTGGCACGGTTAATTTTGAGGAAAGTGAAAAACTGCGAAAAGTAAAACTTCTTCGACTCTTTTCCATTATTTCTCTCGGGTTTTATACAGCCAATTGGCTTATCTCTCTGGCAGTGATTGCCTGGACCAATCAATCTTTCCAGCCATTTGGTATTATTTCCACGCTTGCCTACTTTGTCCTTTGTATTTCCTGCTATACTTTGGCAAAAGGTAAATTCTACCATCCAGCCATCTGGTTGTTACTACTGATATCCCTCTATCCGCCTGTTCTGGTCTACTTGAGTTTTGGCACTCAGCTTCCGACTATCATGGAATTTGCTTTGCCGGTGGTGCTTTCAGTAGTGCTGGCAAGCGCTTTTGAAACCGCCCTCGTTACCACGTTCTGTGTTGTCTTTATTCTGAGCATCTATGTAACACAGGACTTCCTCAAGATTTATACTCCCCCGCTCGCTTTAAACCAGGAAACTGCTTTTTGGATCGGAGTATTTATTACGATAGGGGTGGTTCCGACGGTGGTAGCGATACTGGTCATTCCTTTCAGGGACCAGTTGCGAACAGTTAAAACGCAGAACCGCAGCTTGCAGGAACTTAGCTTTACTTTGAAGAGCCTTAATGACCAGCTTATTGCTGAAATAGAAGAACGACGCAACGCGGAGGAGGCTTTGAAGGAGAGCGAGACCCGTTACCGGACTCTGGCTACCAGTTTTCCTAATGGGGCGGTTTTTCTTTATGATCAGAACCTGTGTTGTATTCTTGCGGAAGGGCAAGAACTGGCAAGAACCAGGTATTCTAAAGAGGTGCTGGAAGGACACAGAATTAGCGAGATCTTTCCTCCCGATATCGGCCAGATACTTGAGTCGCATTGTCGTAAAACCCTCTCTGGCGCTTCTTCCAGTTTTGAACTGGCAGTGGATGGTGAAGTTTATCAGGTCTTTGTTGTGCCGGTAAAAGATGAGCAGGGCGAAATCAGCGCTGGAATGGTAATGACCCAGAATATTTCTAAACGCCTTAAAGCGGAACAAGCCCTGCGTGAAAGTGAGGAGCGCCTGCGCACGGTTATTACCAACGCGCCGTTAGTTCTTTTTGCGCTTGATCCTGATGGAGTCTGCACTTTCTCAGAAGGACTTGGCCTGGAAGCGTTAGGTTATAAACCCGCCGAACTGGTAGGGCAATCTATCCTTGAGCTTTACAAAGATAGTCCTGTATTTTACCGGGATATCAAAGCCGCTTTGCAGGGTCAGGCTATTGAAAATGTAAGCGAAGTTGGTAGCCTCACCTTTCATAACTGGTTTTCACCCGTTTACGATAAGCAGGACTGCTTTGATGGAGTAATTGGGGTCTCGATCAATATTTCTGAGCACCGCGCCGCCGAGAAAGCTTTGCGCAAAAGTGAGGCTAAAAATAGAGCGCTCTTGAATGCTATCCCGGACACCATTCTGGCGATTAGCCAGGATGGTTATTACCTTGATTACAAGCCAGCGCACGACCTAGAACTGGCCTGTCCGCCGGAAACTTTTCTGGGAAAAAATATTGAAGAAATGTGGCTGTCAGAGAACGCTCCAACAGCTATGAAGTTGATAAATGAGGTACTGAGTACCGGACAACCTGCTACTTTTGAGTACAACCTGAACATTAAAGAAAAAGAGCTCTTTTTTGAAGCACGTGCGGCGGCTGTTAGCAATTACAGCGAAGTACTCGTGATTGTTAGAGATATAACCGAACAGAAAAAAGCTGAATCGGAAATGCAGAATACTCTCAAAAAAGGAAGAGAACTTGGCGAACTTAAAAACAGATTTATATCCATGGCTTCGCACGAGTTCAGAACTCCTTTAAGTGTTATCCTTTCATCTTCCGAGCTACTGGAGCATTATTATCAGACTTTTTCACCCGAAAAGCGGCAGCAGCATTTTGATCGTATCAAAGCAGCTATCACTTACATGACAGAG
>DATAKM010000080.1:0-70750 GCA_036261665.1 Chloroflexia bacterium | reverse complement strand
TGACCTGAAAAGTGATAGCAACCTGGGTCTGGTTGCCGGTAGTTTTGACAGCCGCTACGATACGTTTTCTTAAATCTTGTGAATATGCTTCCATATTCTCATTTTATCATTGGCTCAATTATTCTGCAACTCGCTGTAAATTAAGGTGAACTGTTAATGTATGGGAAACTATTTGTGGGTTAATGGTATAGCTGTTGCTACGCTTATTAATAGAAAATAGCGGTATTTATAGCTGGTACATGATGGGAAGGAAAGGGTGTAAATATGGAACAAAGGCAATATGACCGTCGGGCAGGTACCAACTTAAGCGATCTGCGCTGGATCGGGTGGGCCGGTATTCTGGGCAGCTTATGGCTAATTCTGGGGCCTTTTGCCCTGGGTTATAACAACTCCGGCGCTGCTTACATTAACGATCTTATTGTAGGTGTCCTGGGACTGATCCTGACCGGATTTTGTACTTTTACCGCCTCTCAACCCGCTACGGTAGGACTGCGCCAGGTAGCAGCCTGGGTTACGGTAGCGGCAGGCGTCTGGCTGGTTTTTTCACCCTGGATTCTCGGCTTCAATAGCATGGGCGATCCTACCTGGAACAACCTGATTACCGGGGCCCTGACGATCATTCTGGCAGGCTATGCTGCCTTCGACCTGACCATGAGCGCAAGCCGCGAGGTCTAGGGCACCTAGCCTCATCTCGGCAAGCGCCTTCACTAGATTTTATTACTTTACAACTGCTGATTAATTTGACAAAGTCGGCAGCGGGGTCAGGAGGGGTGCCACCCCTCCAGGGGGGAGTTGGGGGCAACCAGTTGATCCTCCCCCAACCACTTTTTTTACTCCCGCGCCGCCTGGCGGCGCGGGAAAAGGGGAAGAAAGGCCGGGGGAACCTAACTACTTGTAATCCCTGAATAAGCTGGTGAAAATTTTATGCAATTCTTAAGTTATTAGAAGATGCATGTCGTACGGAATTTCATATCGTACGACATGCCCTCGCAGTACTTAAGGCATAGCCTCCAGCACAGTTTGCAACTGGATAACGTGATTCTGGAGATGGCGAGTGATAAATTCGTCAATAAACCATTCCAGGGAGCGTTCTCCGAATTTGCTATGTACTCCGGTTAGCTTCAGGTCGCTGTCCTTCAGGTTGCTTAAGACATCATCAAGAGCGGCGAAACTGGGAGGCAGGTCGCGCAATGCCTGTTCCAGGTTATCTTTGCCATGCTCCGAAATAGCCTTCAGGCGACCCGGATCTTGCATGGTCCGGCCAAAGTTTCGGCCCGGTTCTTCCACCAGGTTTTTGACCTCGTTACCCCAGTAAGGCATAAACTCGATAATATGGGCTACATTTTCCATAACGGTCCACTCGTTCTGGATATAGGCCTGGTGGAGGGCCGGTTGATCCAGTTTCGCTACCTGCTCTCGTAACAGGTGCATTAAACTGTCATAAGAGCTGCGAATATTATTGCGAATCTCTGTAACCTCTGGATTTAATTCAGTCGTACTCATCCACATCCTCCTGCTTATTCTCTACCGGTTACCACTTTATTGGACAGAACACCCAGGCGCTCAATTTCAAGTTCAATTTCATCGCCTGCTTGCAGCCAGCGTTCGCGCTTATCGCCCTGCTCCAGGATACAACCGGTGCCGACTGTGCCGCTACCGATCACATCACCCGGCACCAACCAGGTATTGAGCGAAGCACGTTCGATCAACTGCGGAACGCTGAAGTAAATATCCTTAAAGTTGCCACGCGACATCTCTTTGCCGTTCAAACGCGCTACCATAGTCATGTTGTAGCGTTCGCTCGCGCCTTCGCCGGTCTTGAGATCGGCCAGTTCATCGGGAGTAACCAGCCAGGGTCCCAGCGAGGTAGCAAAATCTTTCCCCTTCACCGGGCCCATATTCAGCTTCATCTCCTGCATCTGTAAATCGCGGGCGCTCCAGTCATTCATGATGGTATAACCGGCGATATAATCGGCGGCTTCTTCCGCGGCTATATCACGCCCGGCCCGGCCTATTACGCAGGCGATTTCAAGCTCAATATCTAGGGCCGCCGATTTACGAGGGTAGGGAATCAGGTCGCCGGGGCCATAGATGGCGCGGTGATTGGAAAAGTAAAAGACCGGGAATTCATACCACTCAGGTATCATGCCCAGGCCCCGGTTGGAGCGG
Organism: Chloroflexia bacterium; assembly: GCA_036261665.1. GTDB lineage: Bacteria > Chloroflexota > Chloroflexia > Chloroheliales > Chloroheliaceae > 54-19. The sequence goes on along the minus strand of DATAKM010000080.1, from coordinate 68,581 downwards.
GCAGTTTTAACATGTTGTTCAAAAGCGTAAAAATCGCGCACACTGGGCGGCACTTCTAGAGGAGCGCGTAATCTGAGCGACTCTAAAGGATGGGCCTCCAGGCCAGAATCAGGCAACCGGGTAACGAGAGCGCTGAGAGCAATCCGCTGCTCAGGCGAAAGGGCTACAAATTCGAGCAGGCTGGAAAGGGTGGCCGGGAGAGCCTTTCCATTTAACTTTCCTTCGCGGTTAGCCCACTCGCAAACAGCCTGTAAATCATAAACTTTTTCATTAACCAGCACGCCGCCGCGCCCTAGCGCCTGGCGCGGCGCGTACATCGCGGTCTGTGGATCAGGTGAGGACCCTCCAGGCAAGTAAGTTACCAGCTTCATTGCTAATAGTTTCCTTTCTCTGCTTGTTACTCTCTCTGCTTGTTATTCGTGAATCTTATCTGCTTCTTTAAACTTATAATAGCCTGACTCTGCCCGCCTGTCGAAAAACAGGCCTCTCAAAAGCAGCTTATTTAAGGCGAGTGCTGACCCGGATACCGTAAAGTAGTACCAGTGTACCGGCGACCAGGGCAAGGTTAAAAGGCTCGCCCAGGAAGATTATAGCCAGAATAGCGGCAAAGACCGGGTTAAGTAACTGGATAGTGGCAGCCTGATTAACCGTCAATTCTTTTAGAACGGTATAGAAAATCGCGAAGCCAAGCGAGGTGGGCACCACGCCTACATACAGAATGAGCAGCCATGAGAGAGGCTGCAACTTGAAAAGGCCACCCGGCTCAATCACCAGCCAGAGAACCAGGATTGGAAATACCCCCAGGAGCTGATTGATGCCATTTGATAGGATACTGGTGCCGGGCCGAGGAAGGGTATAGCGCTTTCCCCACAGGCTGTAAGCGCTCCAACCCAACCCGGCAAGACTCATCAGGGCCAGGCCAAAAAGCAGGTTTGACCCGCTAAAGCTGGCTATTAAATGCTGGAAGTCCCCACCGCTGATAACTATTACCAGCCCTAGCATGGCTAAAAGTAATCCGGCTATCTGCCGCCAGCCAAAAGAGGTTCCCAGCCAGAAATAGCCGATCACATACATCAGGACCGGATTAAGGGCATAAAAATAAAGGCTGCCCAGGATAGCGGTAATATAGAAAAGGGCGGCATTAAAGCCGAGAATAAAGGCGGTCATCATCAGGCCGCCCAGCAGGTAAACTCGGCTCCCACCCACCAGCGGTAACTTATCCGGGTTGCGCTTGCGATAAAGAAAATAGTAGGTCAGGAGCGAGATAATCCCGGCCAGGCTGAATCTTGCCACCATCAGGGTAAAGGGTGAAGCCAGTTCGTGCAGGTAAAGGTAACGAGTGACGACCGAGGCGCTGGCCCAGGAAGCTACAACGGCGGTCAACGCCAGGACAGGGCGCCAGTTGCTGCCTGGCTTCAGGCGCAGCTTATCCAATTTCATTTTTCTTTGCTGACATCTTTGATACTCACTTATTAGAGTTTTAGTACAAGCAGGCCACCAGTGTGCGGGTGATTGTAACAACCATAACCGGCAATTGCAAGATACGACTCTGATTGCTGATTATTCAAGTAAAGGCCGCTATGATATACTGCTGCCTGACATCCCGCAGGGAAGAACAGGCTAAAACTGAATTTACGAGGCAGATGGCTGGCTTAAAAAGCTATACTAAGAAAGCTATATAAGAAAGTTATATAAGTGAGCTATAAAGGTAAGAAAGCAGGCTTAAGATTAATGGAGAAACCCACCCAGAATTCCAGCGCTAACGGAAGCGCTTCCAGTAGCCCTACCAACAAAGATAACGGTTACAAAGGACCGATGAAGCAACGCTCCTTGCTCTTCCTGGATCTTGAAACTAGCGGCTTAAATCCCGGTCCGCACGAAATTACCGAAATCGGTGCGCTCCTGGTCTCGCAGCCGAATTTTGAAGTAATTAAAACTTATGAGGCAAAGGTTCTGCCCACCCACCTTGAAACCGCTACCCCCGAAGCGCTCGATATCGGTCACTTTAACAAAGAAGTCTGGGAACGGGAAGGACGCCCCTTGCGGCAGGCGCTTGAGGAACTAAGCGCCCTGGGGCAGGGTGCGGTGCTGGCTGGATTCAATGTTACTTTCGACTGGGCCTTCTTGCAGGCGGCTTTCAACCTGTGTGATATGCCTGACCCTTTCTATTATCATCGCTATGATGTAATGAGCGCGGCTTTCTCCATGCTTTATAACCGGCCTGAAATGCGCAAGTTCAGTCTGAGCGAATGCTGCCGCTTTTTCGGCGTAAACAATCGCAACGCCCATACGGCCCTGGCGGACGCCGAAGCGACCTACCAGGTCTTTCTGGGGTTGATGAAGCTCGAAGCAGGCAACAAAACTACCGGCCAGGCCTAGCTTAATTACAACTTTTGATCAAGATTGTTTTTATTTCACCTCTTTTTAAGGTATAATAAAAAACAGCAACTTTTTGCTACCTGATGGCGTTATGCCTGTATGAACCGGCCAGGCAACGCAGGAAGCAATAAAAGGTTAATAAATAATAAGGTAATTGTGAGACTCTACAGAGCTTATCCGGTTCCTTAATTGGGTAAAGGCCCGGTTAAATCTAGCGCTCTGTTAACAAGAAGGGAAAGATAAAAAAGAATGCCTCAACCGGCATACAAGCGGGTGTTGCTGAAGCTGAGTGGCGAAGCATTGATGGGGGAAGCGGGCTACGGTATTGATCCTAAAGTAACTCAATCGGTTGCCACCAAGATTAAAGGAGTAGTAGAACAGGGTGTACAGGTAGCAGTCGTCGTCGGAGGTGGAAATATCTGGCGAGGCTTCAAAGCCAGTTCTCAAGGAATGGAACGGGCTGCTGCCGATTATATGGGAATGCTCGCTACCGTACTGAATGCCCTGGCTTTACAGGATGCCCTGGAACACAGCGGGGTTTACACGCGGGTTATGACCGCGATTGAAATGCACCAGGTAGCCGAGCCCTATATCCGCCGCCGGGCGATCCGTCACCTGGAAAAGGGCCGGGTCATTATCCTGGCAGGCGGAGCAGGCCTACCCTACTTCACCACCGATACCACTGCCGCCTTACGTTCGGTCGAAATTGGAGCCGAAATCATCCTGATGGAAAAGAATCAGGTGGACGGCATCTACGACTCGGACCCGCGCAAGAATCCCGACGCTCGCAAGTTTGAAAGTTTAACCTACATGGATGCCCTGAATATGGAACTGCGAGTAATGGACAGCACTGCACTGGCTCTTTGTATGGAAAACAAAATGAAGCTTATTGTCTTAAACCTGGAAGATAATAATCTTCAGCGAGCCGTGGCGGGGGAAAAAGTAGGTACGCTGGTAACAATTTAAGAACCATTTTAAGCGCCTGGAAACGGAGGCGGATAGTTCTTATACTTACTACTCTTTGGCGTTCCTTAAAAGAGATCACACAAAGCGATCAAATGAGGAGGAAAGACCCGATATGATTGACGATGTAATATCCGAGACAGAAAGTAAAATGAAAAAGGCCAACGAAGCCTTGCGCCGTGAATTACTGAACATTCGCACCGGACGCGCGGTACCCGGCCTGATTGAAAAACTGCCCGTAGAAGTTTATGGCACCACCACTCCTCTTAATCAACTGGGTTCGGTTAGCGCTCCCGAGGCGCGCCTGCTGGTAGTGCAACCCTGGGATAAAAATACTATGGGTGCCATTGAGAAGGCTATTCAAAAGTCCGAATTTAACCTGACCGCCAATAATGACGGCAAAGTCATCCGCATACCCTTTCCACCCTTGACCGAACAGCGCCGCAAGGAACTGGTCAAACTGGTTAAATCGAAGGTAGAGGACTGCAAGGTATCTATTCGCAACATTCGCCGGGATCATGTGAATGACTTGAAAGAATTGTTGCACGAGAAGATGATTAGCGAAGATGATGAGAAGCGCGCTCAGGAGAAAATTCAACATCTTACTGACCGCTACGCGCAGGAAGCCGATCAAATCGGCCATCATAAAGAACAAGAGATTTTAGAGGTATAAGAGCAGCATGTTCAAGTTTAAACAGGCAAAAGCCGTAGCTTCGCCAGCTACTCCCAAAACAGCAGAGCTGAACGAACTCGGCTTGGACCCGGCTTGTGTCCCTCAGCACGTCGCCATTATCATGGATGGCAACGGACGCTGGGCGCGTGAGCGTAATTTACCGAGGGTAGCGGGCCATCGCGCTGGAGCGGAAAATATCCGGCGGATCGTGGAAAGCTCAGTACGCTATGGAGTCAAATATCTGACTCTGTACGCTTTTTCCACCGAAAACTGGCGGCGGCCAGCGGAAGAAGTCAGCGCTTTAATGACTATCCTGGGTGAAGTGCTTGATCGCGAGACTCCTAAACTGCATGCTGAGGGTGTGAGAATTAATCACCTGGGTCGCCTGGATGGCATGCCGGCCAATTTGCGTAAAGGCATTATTGAAGCTACCCAGTTGACTCGCAATAACAAGCGCCTGGTCCTGAATGTCTGTTTCAATTACGGCGGGCGGCTTGAAATTGTAGACGCCGTAAGAAAAATTATTGCGAGTGGTATCCCGGTAGACGAGATCACCGAGGAAACCATCAGCCATAATCTCTATTGCTCCGAGAGTCCCGACCCTGACCTGATCATTCGGACCGCCGGGGAGCAGCGCCTGTCGAATTACTTGATCTGGCAGGCAGCTTACAGCGAGTACTGGTTTACCCCCATGTACTGGCCTGACTTTGGCAAAGACGAATACCTGCACGCTATCAGGGAGTATGGCCAGCGTTTACGCAAGTTTGGCAAAACTCCGGAACAGATTATGGGTAAAGCGTAAATTCGGATTTGAATCTCTGAAGGCTCCCGCACGGGAGCCTTTTTAGTTTAGTTTCAGGCCGATTATGTTATAATTATAGACATAACATTGAAAAAGATTGAAACGGCCAATTTGAAGTAACTATTCAGGGGTCGCGGGGAATACCCGTGCGGGGACGGTGGGGTGCCACCACCAGATCCTCTTCCCGTTGCACTTGCGACCGGAGGAAGTAGTTACGGTAACAAATTCATTATCAGAAATTTAAGGAACAAGGATGAGCAGGCGAACAGAACAGGTTGGAGAAGCTATTAAAGAAGCGGTAAGCGAATTGATCCAGCGCGAATTAAAAGACCCGCGCCTGGGTTTTGTGACCGTAACGCGAGTGGAAGTCAGCCCTGATCTAAAATATGCAAAAGTTTTCTTCAGCGTACTGGGCGATCAGGAAGCCAAGACCGAATCGCTCAAAGTATTGAAACGGGCCAGCGGCTATTTACGTCACGAACTCTCCCGCCTGTTGACCATCCGGTATACTCCGGAACTCCATTTTGAATTCGATGTTGCCATGGAACACGGCGATAAAATCCAGCGCTTATTGATGCAACTGGAACAGGAAGAAAAAGAGCGCGAAGCGCTTGCCCATAGCGAGGGTGAAAACCCTTCCAGTAAAGACGAACCGCACAAAGAAGAAACACAGCAATAGGATAATATTCTTTAATTAGAGCAGGAGCGAAAAACCGATGCCGGAAGCGAAAGTCGGAGTAATTGGCGGCAGTGGGCTTTACCAGATAGACGGTCTGACCGAAGTTGAAGAATTTTACCCTGATACCCCCTGGGGCAAACCAAGCGACTCGCTGGTAGTGGGAAAACTGGAAGGTGTAGCGGTGGCTTTCCTGCCCCGGCATGGGCGTGGTCATCGCATCTCCCCGACCGACCTGCCGGTCCGAGCCAATATTTACGCTCTTAAAATGCTGGGTGTAGAATATGTGCTATCCGTAAGCGCGGTGGGCTCCATGAAGGAAGAAATTGCCCCGCTCGATATGGTAGTACCCGATCAGTTATTCGACCGGACAGTAGCGCGGCCACGCTCCTTTTTTGGCGATAAAGAAGGTATCGTTGCCCATATACCTTTTGCCGAGCCTTTTTGCCAGAGCCTGCGGCCTATCTTACGAGAAGTCTCGGACGCTTCCGGCGCAACCACCCACTATGGCGGAACTTATATCTGTATGGAAGGCCCTCAGTTTTCAACACGGGCGGAAAGTACTATATATCGCCAGTGGGGGGTTGATATAATTGGAATGACTGCCATTCCAGAAGCCAAACTGGCGCGTGAAGCCGAAATGCATTACACTGTCCTGGCCTGTGCTACCGATTACGATTGCTGGCATGAAGATCATGAAAGCGTAACGGTAGATATGGTTGTGGCCAACCTGCAGAAAAATGTAGCGCGTTCCAAAGAGATCATTCGGCGTTTCGTGCCTCTCGCGGGAGCCCTGGATAGTTCGACTTTGCAGTGTGGTTGCGATAAAGCCCTTGCTACCGCTATCATGACACAGCGCGAGCGGATTCCAGCCGAAACGGTGGAGAAACTGGGTTTAATCGTCAAACGGTACTTTTAAAATAGAGCAGAGTAAGCATGGCTGCCAGTAATCAAAAACCGGTGCCGCCTGCGGTTGTACCATCAACCCAGCGGCCAGATAGCGAGGTTATTACCAGCCGAACAAAGCAGCGCAGGTCACTACTCATCAGCGGAGTGGTGCTGGTGGCTTTGCTGGTATTACTGATAGCCTGGCCCGGCGATCTACTGAGCAAACTTACTTTTCTCAACTCGGGAGTGTGCCCGCAACGTCCCAGCCATTCCTACTTTATAGACGGCCAGAAGATGCCCCTGGAAGCTCGCATGATCGGTATCTTTGCCGGGTTCCTGTTAACAGTCCTGGCCCTGTGGTTCGTAGGGCGCGGGAGAGCGTTGAGGTGGCCCCGCCTGCCTGTTTCGCTCTTGCTGGTGGCCCTGGTGATGGTAATGGTAGTGGATGGACTTAACTCTACCGCCCTGGACCTGGGCTGGCCAACCCTTTACCGGCCGGAAAACTGGTTAAGAGTATTAACCGGCGCTATCAGCGGCGCTGGCATGGCCGGTCTGGTGATGCCCGTTTTTAACCTGACCATCTGGAAGCGGGGCTATCTCCTTCCTACCTTCAAGAACTGGCGCGAAGTGCTATACGCGCTGATTCCGGTAGTGTTGCTGGCGTTGGGTGTGATTTCCGGTTGGGGACCGCTCTTCTGGCCTATCTCGCTCCTGGCGGTGGCAGGCGTACAGGTAATGCTGGGCATTTTTAATATGATTATTGCGGCCATCGTTATACGCCGCGAAAACAGGGTAGAATCTGCTTCGGGCCTGCTGTTGCCCGCTACTCTGATCCTGCTGGTTAGCCTGGGAGAAATGCTACTGTTGGCTGCGTTCCGCCAGGCATTTGCGGGCGCGACAGTTATATTCTAGTCCTACCATAAAATTTTCAGTTTTAAGAGCGATATCTGTTTTCAAATCGGGACCATACCTGGATTTTTCAACTTCTAATTTAGAGAGAGACAAAAGGCTCATGACTTTTAACTCTAAACCATCTTATTCATTTTCAGTGTCGGGAAAAGATAAGGAAAGTTCTGCTCAACCTCCTCGTCCAGACTTTGAAAATAACCTGGCCGAATTTCGGGAAGAGTTTTTCCGCTACGTAGCAGATACCGATCTCACCTTCGATCTTGACTTACTGCGCAAAAATCCTAATCCGCCGGTCGAAATTCCTGCTCCCGAACACCCGGATGATTTAATGCATCCGACCACTAAAGAGGAACTGGATATGCCTCTACGGCTGACCGGGCCAAAAGTGATAAACGGAGATATCCTGGCCGAAATCGTGATGCTTGAGAGTGAAGTTCGAGTGAAAGGCTCGGTCTACGGGCGCAGCGAAGTCACGATTGGCTCCAGTTGCGTGGTTGAGGGTAGTGTAGTCAGCGGCGGAGAGCTACAGATTGACAAGGGTAGCCGGATCGAAGGCGCTGCCATCGGTAGCGAGGTACAAATAAACGGGCCTGTTCAGATTGAAGGCCCGGTTTACAGCCGTGGTAGCCTGAATACGGAAGGCAAGGTTGAAGCCCAGTTACTTTTCGCCAGCGACGCTATTCACCTCAAGGGTAACCCGGAAGAGGACGAGGTCAGGGTAGAAGCGGGCCTGATTATGGCAAAAACGGGCGAATTGCTCGCAGAAGTACCGGTCTACCTGGCTAATGTTAAAGTTCAGCCCGAACGCCAGAAGTTTTTCCTCAGCCGCAACGATACCAGTGAGTTCAGGCTGATTCGGGCCACTGCGGCGGCCGCCGAGGCAGCCAAAGGTCAGGCCAGCCTGCTTACCACCCTGACCGATACTGAATTAGAGAAGTTGATCGCTGAAATTGGGAATCTGGAGAGCTAAATAGAGACAGAAGGCAGGAAAACTAATGCGACCTACTGACCCGCAATCACAGCGTAATGAATCAGAGTTGAATCCTAACCCTCTGCGGGATGAGGAATTTGGCCGCCTGGAAGATCAGCCTGAAGTGATAGCCTCCATGCCTACCGAGCCGTTTCACACTAACGGTCTGGGAAATAATGGCAATGGCATCAATAACGGTAGCGGCAGCAATGGCAGCAGTGTCCCTGATTCTAATGCCCCCAGCAGCAACGTGCCTGGCGACTACTATGAAGCTGATGTGGCATCCCCGCAAAACGCCCTGGTAGCGCTCGGATCACCGGAGGCCCCCAGTGGTTTCCGGGTGCGCGTGACCGGAGACGCGCCGCCGGTCGACCCGGCGCAGGATGCGCTCATCATGGCTTTTGAGTACGACAGGCAGCGTAGCGAGTGGTGGCGGCGGCGGCGCCTGGGAATGATTGGCTTACCCGCTGCGGCCCTGGTCTGCCTGGTGCTTGGCGTGATTTGCACGCTCCTTCAAATTGCCGCTTCCGGCCTCTTCTTATGGCTTACCCTGATTTTACTGCTGGCTACGGTTGCTTTTGGAGTCTACTGCTGGTTAACTTTGCCGCGGGTAGTCTCGTTTGGCCGGGCCTATCGCCGCCTGGTTTCGGTGCCGCTGGGGCAGGGTGGGCTGACTTGGTGTGATGCCGCCGTAATGTCGCCCAACTTCCCGGCTTTGCGTGATAGCTTTTTTACGCTCTACCAGGAAAGTCATGATTTAAGCGCGCATACCCAGCCCGAAAATAACGCGGCGGATACCGAGCGCAAGAAACAGGCAATCAATGACCTGAAAGCCCTCTTAAAAACTTTACCCAGCTCGCTGGAGAAGATGCCGACACCCTTTATTAACCGCGATAATACGGGGGTGCTGGACCGGGTTGACCTTGAACCGCTTTCGTGGAATGACGTGGGAGACCTGGCGCTTCGTTCGGTGCCGCTGGGTATGCAGCACCTCAATACCCCGCTTGAATTGCAGCGCCTGGCCCGCGATGTGGAGGCTTATTCTCACATGAAGGCGCAGGGCGCGGAAACTTCGCTGGTACAGGTCAAAGAAGAACAGCTCAACGCGCCTCTTCACAATCAGATCGCCACGCGGGTAAGTGAAAATTTCTCGCAGGTCGGTTCAGAAGTGGACCGCTGGCGAGAACGAGCCAGCCGCGAAAGAGGCTTTCATGCCGGTATTCAGTCTCGCTACCGCGAAGCGGAAGATCAGGTGCAACTGGGTTATGACCGCACTAATCTGATGCTGGAAGAAGAAATTCAGCCGGCCACTCAGCAGTTACTGGCCGATGCCGGGTTCTACAAAGATCAGGTTGAGCAGTTCTACCAGGCGCAGCGCGAAATCGTTGAATCACGCCGTGATATGGCCCTGGATAAACTTGAGCGCGAACGCAGCGATTTAGAAAGTGACCTGGAAGAACGGCTGGATGAACAGGCCATGCTGGAGGCTGAATTTAAGAGCCTTAACGACCAGCGCCTGCGCCTGGAAACCTCCACCGACAACCGCTTCAACAGCCTTAAAACACAGATGGCGGACCTTGTGCGGCGCTCTTACGCGCTGCCACCGATACCGCACTTCCGCTCCGATTACCCGGAAGAACCGCTGGTTTCTAACGCGGAAGAGTGCGTCAAGCAACTGGCCGCCTTACGGGCTGAGACTCGCCTGGCCACTACCTCGGTCAATAACGCCCTCAACCGCTTCGCCCGCATCAGCTTTGACCCGCTGGATGAGCTGGGGCAACTGGAAGCCCAGATTTCGGCCAGTTCCAAGTGGCAGGCCACTCGCTTCCTGGGAAGCCTGATTAATTTCCGGCAAAGCGGGCAATTGCTGGCCCTTGCCGCTGAAGTTAGCGACGCGGTTAGCGTCTACCTGGATACCACCACCGAGTTTGAAAACCTCAACCGGCGCTGGTGCGGCCTGGAAGCTTCCATTCGCACCCTGGGGCTAAGTTCTTCCGCCGGGCGCTTGCAGGAAGCCCAGGAATACCTGCTGGGTTTGGCCCAGGTGACAGCCTCGTTACACAGCAGCCTGCAATCGGCCCCTCATAACCCTGAAATGGCCCGGCCCTCCACCTTCCAGAATATTTACGACCAGGCGGCAGGCCTACAACGCGAACTGGAAGAACTGGGCGCCCTGGCCGGTTCCATTACCCATACCGAAGAACGCCTCTCGGATCTTTCGGAAGAGATCACCCATCTCCAGGAGCAACTGCGCCAGAATATGGAGGAAACCGAGGAAGTTCGAACTGACGCTTCGGTCAAACTGTACGAAATTTCCCAGAAGCAGAAGCAAATCCTGGAGAAGCTGGAAGACTTAAAGAAAGAGCGGCTCTCCCGTATTCGAGCGCACGTTGATGATTTCAGCCGGGAGAAAACCAGTGTGTCTAAGACTCTGCGGACCGGCGCGACAGAACTGGCGTCGCTGGGCGATACTGCCGACCGCATCTTGAACAAGCACATCAGCCGAGGAGATTACCTGCTGGAACAGGCCCGCCGAACCCACTACGGCCTGGAAAACAGCATCGCCGGGATTGTGCGCGATTTCGAGCAGAGTATTCTACCGGAACGCCACCTGAGCGCCCCGGGCGAACTATTCGTGCCGGTCTGGTACTTCCAGTTCCGCGAAAGACCGCGCTGGCGTGTCCACATGGTCGGGTTTGCCAGTTGCTATACGGCCATAGAGCGCACCGAACTATTGCCTGGAGAACCGGTAGGCCCTGCCGGGTTGAAAATGCGCTCATCCTTCTGGCGCTTTATGTTGAGCCCCCGCGAGGCTACTTATTACCAGCTAAGGGAAGAGCCCCATTTGACAAGCCTGATCGGGGCGCAGAACCTGGATTACCCGGCGGGTAAAGTAGACCTTTCGACGGACTGGCTGGAAAAGCTGACCGAAGGCGGCTGGTACAGTCGCTGGCTGGTTAGATTGATTAAAATAGGATTGCGGCAATAAGATGGAAAATCCGAATAAACTGCGGGTTCCACCGGAAATTGACCAGGCCCAGGTACAGCGAGGCGAACCTTTCGAGTTCACTTTTGAAGGCGAAACGGTCATGGCCTATCCGGGTGAAAGCCTGGGAGCGGCTTTAACCGCCGCCGGGTACAGCACCTTCCGCTATACCAGGGGCGCGCATAAACCACGCGGTCTCTTCTGCGGGATTGGAGTATGCTACGATTGCCTGGTTGTGGTGGATAATCTGCCCAACCAGCGCGCCTGTCTCACCCCTGCCCGACCCGGTCAGGAAGTAAAGGTGCAGCATGGCACCGCCGAAGATGTCTGGAAGAATCTCCAGGAATAGATAAAGACTTAAAAAGGCTGCCCCGGAGAGGCAGCTTTTTTTATTTGTTACTGGTTGTATTTCAACTACGCCCGGTGATTATGCAACCGCACTAGGGCCTTGAAACTTTTTTCCGGCTACTCTGTTGCAGGTTTGCAAGCTCGGTTTTAGCCTGGGTATTTCCCAGGTCAGCCGACACCTGAAACGCAGTCAGGGCAGCCCTGGGATTATTTTTTATTTTATAGACATAACCGCGCCAGTAGTATAAATCGGCCCGTCCCGGCTCAAGTTCCAGGGCATAGTTGATCGTATCGAGAGCCTTATCAAAAGATTTGGTCTTAATCAAGACCAAAGCCAGGTAGTAGAGATATTGAACCTTATCCGGCACTAGCCGTACGGCTGTTTCAAAATCATTCTTGGAGGCAACCAGGTCCTCATTATTGTAAAAGTAAGAGCCTCTGGCGAAGTAACTCAGGCCGCGCTGGTAAAAGTATTCCGGGTTAGCAGGGTCACGCTGCAAAGCTCTTCCCAGGTCGGCAATGGCTTTGTGGTAATCTTTCCAGGCATAGTAGCACATGGCTCGCCAGTAGTAATTCTCAGCCACCTGCGGGTCGCTTTTGATAACGTGATCGAAATTGCTGATGGCGGATTCATAATTTCCAGCATTAAGGTAATATCTTCCTCGCCAGAAAAAGTAATCAAGCTTTTCTGAGTCCAGCCTGATCGATCGTTCAATATCCTGTAGGGCTCTTTCGTTATCACCTTTCTGGGAGTATAACCGGCTGCGCAACCAGTAGTAAACCGCCTGGTCACTTGCCAGTTCAAGAGCGCGGCTGATATCGGAAATAGCCTGCTCATTCTCTCCCCGGCTGACTCGTAACTGGCATCTTTTACCGTATAACTCGGCAAGTTCTGAAATAAATTCCGGCTTCCGGTGCTGCAAAGAAAAGATCTGTTCGCCAAGCTGAATTTGGTGGTCCAGGTCAGTACCGGCCCTGTTCAGTTCAAATTGGGCCAGCAAGCTTTCCAGGCTTTGCTGCACAGGCAGCAGAGCCTGGCCCCGTTTGGTGGTTAAATCATCATTTCTGGCACTCTTTATAACTCCCTGCTGCTCTGGCTTTCCGCTTTCTCCCGTTTTACCCTGATTGGCATGTTGCGCTTTCGGGAGGCCGTTATTCTTTTCGATTGACTTAATATTTTCTTTTATCTCGGCGCTCACCTCTTCGGCTTGCCTGTACCTGTGGTCCACCTCATTTTGTAACAACTTAATCACCAGATTATCGAGCCATTCTGGCACTGCCGGGTTAAGCTGGCTGGGCGGCAGTATCCTTTGTTTCGCATACATTTTGGCGGTCAGCATTTCATATACAATCAGACCCAAGCCATAGAGATCGGAAGCAGGCGTTAAATAATCATAGCTGTTCCGCTGTTCCGGAGATTTATAAGGAGGTGAACCGGGGTGTCGTTGATCCTTTAAAACTGTTCGGTGGCTTTCGGACCCGATTTGAGCCACGCCGAAATCAGCCAGCACTGCCTTGCCATTTGATCGAAGTAAAACATTATTAGGTTTGATATCGCGATGGACAATATCCGCCGGGTGGTTATGAATATCAGCCAGGGCGTGGCATAAATCAAGCGTAATATTGCAGACCTGCTCCAGGGGCAACGGGCCGTGACTCTTAATAAGCTCGTTTAGAGAGCCACCATCCAGGTACTCCAGCACCAGGTAATAATTTTGATCCTCATCTCGCTCAAGGCTGTAAACAGTGATAACATTGGGATTTCCGGTAAAGTAACTGCTGATCTCGGCTTCCCTCCTAAAGCGATCCAGGTATTCTTCAAAACTTCCTTCACCGTAATGTTTATCGAAAGTGGTTTGCCCGTGAATCAGCACCTTAATCGCTACGGGACGCTTTAGCAAAAGATCGACCGCTTTATATACCGCGCCAAAACCGCCTCTACCTATGGGTTGCTCAATTCGATATTTGTTGAGAAGCTCACTGCCGACCTCGAAATGGATTACCACAGGTATTATTCCTCCTGTTTCAATGAATGTGCTGAAGTAATAGAAAAACCCAGAAATGGTAAGTTATTGGCTAAAAAGAGCAGATATTTTTACTTTAGAACCAACCGGTAACCAAATTTTCGGATGTTTTCGATCAGAGGCTGCTCGGTTTCATTGTCTGCCCAGACTGACTTAAAAATGTTTCTTAAATCCGTCACTAAACGGTAGAGATCTTCATTGATATCAGAGCCGCTAAGTTTTTCTTCCAGGTCCCGGTTACTGCAAGTCTCAGGATAACTCTGGTAAAGACATACCAGGAAATGATAAAGCCGGGGGCTAAGATGCGCTTCCTTCCCCCTGTAAAGGACCGTACCATCCTCTTTAACGATAAAACCCTTTTGTAAAGCCGCCCGGTTTTGCTCATATTTAACCGGCAAAGCTTGATCATGAGAGATTGCGGTGGGTTGCGGTCTGGTCTGTCTGCGATGAAAAACCGTATCATTCTGGTCAATAAAAATCAGCGTATAAGCCCCGATTGTTATCCGGTCATTATGATGTAAAGGTTCGGGGTATTTTTGCTGGCTCGGTACGCTATACCCATTCAGTAGAGTAGCCACCGTGTAGGAGCGATTGAACAAATAGAAGTAAGGCTCTTCTTTAACTAATTCCAGTTGGATACGGCTAATATCGCGCGCCTCCTGAAGTTTGAGCCCGGCAGCGGCATGCCTGCCGACTGTCAGGCGCTCACACTCTTCCAGTGAAAAGAGGGTAACGCTGTTATCAGGGTGAATTACTTGTAACGCAGGAGCAAAAAGAAGTTCTTCTTGAGTGCTGGTAAGATGCATCTTCTCAATCCTCAAATAGTTGAATAGATAGCGGCATATAAAAATAGTGGGAAGACCCGATTAAAAAGTACTTTTACCGATGCCAGTCTGAAAATTAGCAGAATGTTCCGTTCAGAAATAGTTGACCCAAACTACCTCAACTTAAAAATGGCTGTGACTTTTTCCTCTCAGAACCAGGGGAAATGTATTAATCTGATTAACCCCGGCGATAACAAGAATTTCAGAAAAAAAGGAGCTAACTCTCAGATTCTATGTCTAATTTTTCCAATTCAAATAAAGTACCTTTTAATTAAATTTAGAGGCAACGGAATGCTTTTAATAATAAGCTTATTATACAGTTTCTTTAAAAAAAAAGCATCTATGTATACACCTTTTCATTCAGATTTACGGAAAGAGTTGCGTGAGGTAGTACAAAGGTGCCAGCAAACTGGAAAGAGGTTGAAAATGTCGAAGTTCTTAAAATATCTGCTGATTTTCGTTGCCGGTTTTTTGATGGGTCTGCTGGTAGCCTCTAATCAATCCAACCAATTTCTGGATAATGTCTGCGGCTTATTAAGCGCTATACATGGATTGGTAAAAGCGATAGCAGGGATCTTAAGCAATGGACAGGGTAATTCGGATGTGATTATGGGTGCCATTGAAATTACTCTACTCGTTATAGCTTCATATTTCTTGATTACCGGGATTATCAAGCTAAACCGTCAGGGTAAAGGTTCTAAAACGTTCTAAAGAATGTTATATCGAAGAAAGGGACATTCAGGGGACAGGTTATGCCAGTACAACCGGACGGATACATGGGTGGTTGGTTCGCATTCGTTTTTTATCTTATGTTTGCAGCAGGGGGAGTACTGATTGTATCTCTTTTTTATAACTTTGGCCTCTTCCTCCCCCGCAGTATTCGCAGGGAGCTTTTTACAGGTACATGTGGAATAGCAGCTATTTTGTTTCTTGTATTATTGAAAAGCCATAAATCGCCGATCTTCTTCAGCAGCAGTCTTCTGGGGTTAGTCTGTTGTGGAGCAGTCCTTTTTTACTTCTGGAAACTGGGTCACTAAATTAGCTCCTCAATAGTTACCACGACAAGTAACGAAAACCAGGAAGTTGAATCAAACAGTGTGAGTGGATTTTTGAGAGTAGCTCTGACTGCAAAGTATAACCAATTTTTATTGCCGCCCAAAAATATAAGTATTAGACTTTCTACTAATGAGGTATTAAACTAAGAATATACATTTATATAAAAGCTCGGAGTTTCTCTCAAAAAATGCAGGAAAAAGCCACCATCAAAGGACAAGTACAAGTTAATGAAGCCGTTTCGGAGATGTCACCCCTGGTTGTACCCCTGGTGATGATTGCTTCGATTCTGGTTTTCTCCAATATGTATTCCACCCAACCGGTGCTGCCGGTCATCGGTGCAGAGTTTGGTTTAACACCCTCTACCGCTGGTCTGACTGTAAGCGGGTTGGTGCTGGCTATGGCGGCTTCTTCTATCTTCTATGGCCTGCTCTCAGACCGGGTTGGCCGCAAACCGGTGATGGTAGCCAGTGTTTTTGGACTCTCCGTACCAACCCTCTTATGTGCCATCGCGCCTACCTTTTCCCTGCTGGTTATTTTCAGAGTGGGCCAGGGTCTTTTAATCCCCGGCTTTACGGCTATCACCGTTACCTACTTACAGGAAGAAATGCCACCTGCCCGGCGGGGGATGGCAATTGGCTACTATGTCACGGCTACAGTAGCAGGCGGCTTTACCGGGCGCTTATTTGGCGGCGTACTGACTGACCTGGCCGGAAACTGGCGATTAAGTTTCTACTGTTTTGGTCTTCTCGACCTGGTACTGGCCTGGATGCTGCTGCGCTATTTACCGGCATCGCGTAACTTTCAGAGTAAGATTAGCAGCAGTGAAAATAGCGAAACGCCCGCCTCCCTGGGTAACGCTGACTCTCCAATTACGGTAGTGCGCTTTAAACCTACCACCATCATTAACCATCTTAAAAATCGCCAGTTGATGGGTGTTTATATGGTAGGCTTTTCCGTAATGTTTTGCTTCCTCGGCATCTTTACCTACCTGCCCTACTATTTAACCCTGCCGCCTTTTAATTTGTCTACCCTTTTGATTAGCTCGGCTTACACCGTTTACCTGGTGGGAATGTTTAGCGCGCCTTTCAGCGCCCGGCTTGCCGAAAGATTTGGCCGGAGAAGTATAATCCAGGGTGGTATTTCTTTAATGCTGTCCGGTGTGCTGCTTACCCTGGTTCCGGCATTGCCGCTTGTAGTAATTGGCCTGGTTATCCTTTGTTTTGGGATGTTTGCCTGCCAGTCTACTTCTACCGCCCTGGTCGGAGAGAGTGTTAGAGGCGCAAGCGGTCGTGGCAGCGCTGTTTCGCTCTATCAAATGTTTTTCTATATCGGGGGCAGCCTGGGGGGATTCGTGCCGGGCCTCTTCTGGCAATCAGGAGGGTGGATGCCGGTAGTAGTGGCAGAATTAGTAGTGCTGGGAGCAGGCCTCGCCTCCATAACCTGGCTTTATGGCCGGCCTGAGTAGTTCTTTTATCTCCAAAATTCGGTTGGAAGCTGTTGAATCTGCCCTCCTATCAGCTAATAATAATCTCCTCCGCTTGATCTCACACAGTATGACAGGCTGGAATACTGCCCTGGGTACAGGTATGTAGAGAGGCTTTCATAAAAAAGCAAGGATTGGAAAAATCTCCAATCCTTGCCTGTAATCCTGCTCTTTATCGGGCTGCCCGTTTACTTGAGAAATTGTCTGAACCAGTCAATCTGGGCCTGGGCGGCCATTAGCTGATTGGTCGGGATTGCCAGCCCATGCCCTTCCTGCTTGAAGCGCATCAAATTGACCGCCGCGCCGTTCAGCTTAAGCTTATCGTGGAAATTCTCGGCAATTGTCACCGGCAAGAAGTCTTGCTGGCCGTGGAACATCAAGAGCGGAGTGGTGGTTTTATTCACGTTGAACATGGGCGAGTCCTTGGCGTACTCCGCCGGGTCATCCAGGGGCGTGCGGCCGATGAGATAGGACATATAGGCGGTATAGCCGAATTGCCACTCATTGAAGAGGTCCAGCAAAGTACACTGGGTATTGGCCGCCGCGTAAAGGTCTGGATGGCGGGTTATACTCTGGCTGGTGAAATAACCGCCGTAAGAGCAACCCGTAATACCAATGCTACCGGGCGCGGTATAGCCCCGGCCAAACATTTGCTGCACTATTTCAGCCTGCTCATCAATGTCTATCTGGCCAAAATTGCGATTATCAGCAAGGGCATTCAGGAAAGCCGGGCCAAAACCAGTGCGCCCGGGCAGTGGTACAAACAGAATTGAAAAGCCGAAATTTGGCAGCAGGTTGAAAGGACTCTCCACCGAAGTTGACCAGCGATTCAGGAAAGGCCCGGTCGGCCCGCCTTCTTGCCAGACAATCATTTTAGCTTTATCCGGCGGGAAAGCTGCGCCAGCTTTTTGCAAAATATAGCCGGAGCGCACCTGCCCGCCGGATAGGGTGAAGCTTACCGGGTTTACCTGTACACGCCCGAAGCGGCTGAGATCTTCGTTTGCAAAGGTATAACGGTAGAAAGCCGAGCCATCCATGTTTACCCGGTATATTTCGGGAGCCTGTACGAACGATGAGAAAGTGAAGATCACCTGTCTCGACTGGTGAGTGGGTAACGCACTTAAAACCGTACCATCCGGAATACCCATCCGCTGCAAGTTTCCATTGCTGCGGTTATAGATATACATGGTCAGGTTAGTACCACTGGCGGTAGAAACCAGCAGTTCATCCGAACTGACAAAGGTAGCTCCAGAAGTCAGGTCGTTCAGTTCTGGACGGTTGATGGTTCCTGTTACCTGGCCATCAGGATTGATAAACCGCCAGCTAAGCCCCTCCGGAAAGACTGCCACAGGATTGGCTCTCCCCGCCAGACGCGCCGGTTTAGCAGTAACCAGTGCCAGCATACTGTTGTCATTGTTCCAGGCGGCACCTGTTACCAGTTCCTGGAAAGTTGAGCCTTTCACCACCCCTTGCCGTACAGCAGCAGTGCCAGCACTAAAATCTACCAGGTCAAGCTGGCTGCCCTTAATAAAGGGGTTATCTTGCAGTGAGTAATTACCCAAGCCATCCTGGGTAGCCATGTCGGTCAGGCGCTGTCCTACATGCGAGACATTAGGCGTGGTAACACGCCCTATCGCCAGGCGAGAACTATCAGGCGACCACGCGAGCGACTCCAGGCTGGTATCAGGCGGCAGTTCTAAAAGAGGTTCAACCTTATTGGTACGCAGGTCCAAAACCAGCAGACCCAGCGACTGACTACTAAAGTCCATTTCGTCCGCGAAGCCGTTGCCGGCCTGTAGCCTGTGTAACTCCAGCGGATTCAAGTGAGATAGCCAGCCCGGAACCGGAGAAGCCACAGCCATGGAAGGCTTAATTTTTTGATCAAACGGCCAGCGGAATGAACCGGTTGAAAGAGCGTTTCCCTGACTATCGCTTTCCCGCAGGGCAGGATTTCCCGGGCTGCCTGCGCTACTTTCGATCACCAGCACGGCTTTGGTTCCATCCGGTGAAAGACTCAACGGCATGCCTGGTAGATTTACCGGGCTGGCCTTGACCTGCCCGCTCTTAATATCTACCAGGCTCAGGGCCGGAGTAGGAGGTCTGTTATCCTGTGGATCATACACTACTGTTAAGTAAGCCAGAGTCTGGCTGTTCAGCCAGGACATAACAGTCAAAGGAGGCAGAGCCAGAACCGCCTGGGGCAGGGGTTGAGTAGTGTTGTTACTCAGGTTGAGTAATAATACTTCCTCTTTGCCTGTACCAAACTGCACAAATACCATATGCTGGTCATCAGGGCTAACCAGGCTGAACGGAATAAACTGTTGCTCGTTCTTTAACTGTACAATCTTCTGAAACTCAGCCGGGTCCGAGGTAATAACCGGGTACTGAGCGGGGTCAATCGGTATAACGGCGGCCTGAGCGGCAGGTAAAGCCGATAACAACAAAGTAAGCAGCAGAAATAAGCTGCATATCCAGCGTATACGCATATCAAAAGCTCCCCGGGAGGGATTGAAACCAATCTCACCCTTTTGTAAAACGCCTACTACACCTCAACAACAACTTAACCAGTCAGGTTAGTACAAACTACGGTATCATTTAGCTCTTAAAGCAGAATAGGGTGTTACTAAGATTGAAGCAGTTCCGATAAGCATTTGAACCACCTTGCACAGGTGAAGACTGAACCTGGAATAAAACACTGCATGCGGAGAAAAAAGAGAAACTATAGAAACTAATATCCAGGTAGAGTGGACATCTGAAGTATTACAAAAGGAAATTACGCACCGAACAATAAAATTATATGATTCTATTATAAAGCTGTCAATAAATTATTCAGGATGAACGTTCAAATCTTTAAATTTCTATATACACTAACCCAACCCTTTTGACCTGTTTCGGATAGTATTATTGAAACTACAGACAGGGGGTGCAAAATCGTGGAGCAAGCTGAAAAAGAAGCCATCAGGCGTTTAAAAGAAGGCGATATCGGTGGCCTGGAAACGCTGGTGAGATTGTACCAGTTGAAAGCAGTACGGGCTGCTTACCTTATCACTCACGACCGGGGGCTGGCGGAAGATTTAACCCAGGCAGCTTTTGTGCGGGCTTATGAGCGTATTGCGCAATTTGACGACAGCCGCCCATTTGGCCCCTGGTTCTTGCGCAGCGTGATAAATGATGCCCTTAAAGCAGTCAGCCGGGTAACACCGGGCGTATCGCTTGAGAGTCCGGGGACAGAGGCTCTTTTTCTTGAGGATAGCAGACCGGGACCGGAAGAAATGCATGAGCAGGCAGAAATCCGCCATACGATTGGTGAAGCCTTGAATAGCCTCTCCCCGGCATTGCGGACTGCCGTAGTCCTGCGCTATTACCTGGGATTTAGCGAAGCCGAAGTAGCGCGCCAATTGGATTGTCCTCCCGGTACGATTAAATGGCGTTTACACACCGCGCGAGAACGTTTGCAAGAGCTGTTGAAAGGGCTAAAGCCTGCAAAGACTTTCGAAAAGCAGGGCTATGGCAGTAGTCAGACTGGAGGGAAAACCGATGAGTGAAAATGAAACTCTATCCGAAGAGGCCCTGGAACAGTTACTGGCGCAAGAAGCCCGGACTATTCCTGAAAGTATCGACTTGTGGCCCGCTATTCGCCGGCAGATAGCACAAAATGAATTAAATACTTCTTCAAAAGTAAGCGCAGCTCCAACTTTGCTTGATAGCAGCCGCAACTATGGCGAGAGTAGTGGCCCCAAAAACGGCAGGCGCAGGTTAGCTCTGACAGGTTTAGGGTTAGCGGCGGGATTAGCCCTGGCCTTTCTGGCGCTCTCTTTTTTGCTGCTGGGCAAACCGCTGCCGGGTGCCCAGGTTGGCGCTACTCCGGTAGAACCGGCAGTGCCCACCCCGACACCCCATACTGTTAAACCGCTCTCGGTAAGTGGCAGTCTCCAGCAGACTTTAACCGGTATAGATGCACCCGTTCGCCAGGTTGCGTGGTCGCCTGACGGCACGAAAATCTTATCGGGCCAGGAAAATGACAAAGTGGTGCTGTGGAGTGTAACCGGTAGTAACTGGACCAAAACCGGTGAAATCAAGGCTAACGGGTATGAGCTGAACTGGTACCCGGATAGCAAAAGCTTCTTAACCGGCGATAAAATTCTGTGGAACGCCAGTAGTTTGACCACGATCAGTTCCTTCCCCACCAACTATGGCGGCTGGTCCGGTGATCATACGGCCCAGTATATCTATTTGAAGCCGAATGAGTTAGAGTTGCAAAGAGCGGATGGCGCTAAACTTTCGACCATCTCCATTCCGGCTGGCACCTTAGGACAGGTAGCATGGTCACCCGACCGCCAGACAATTGTGACCGGCGGTCAGAATAAGGAGCAAGCCGGACCGGGAAATATCCGGGTCTGGTTCTGGAACCAGGATGGTACTTTGCGAAAAGAACTAACTAACTTTTCCTACCCGATCAATAGCATAGATTGGTCGCCGGATAGCAGCTTAATTGCGATCAGCGCAAAAGGCACGGCGAATGGTCAGGCCGGTATCTGGAACATGGACGGCAAACTGCTTAACGAATTTCCGACTGATAACAATTATGTTATCTGGCAACTTGCATGGTCGCCGGACGGCAGTATCATCGCGGCGGCCTGTAGCGATAATCAGGTAAGGCTCTTTGATCCTACGGGTAAGCTTCTGACCACTCTTTCCGGCCATAAAGAAGATGTCTGGACTGTAGACTGGTCGCCGGACGGCAAGATTTTAGTTTCCGGCTCAAACGATAAAACTATTCGCCTCTGGACAATCAAAACAAAGTAGGCCAGGATGGATTCGCAAGGTAACTGCCGGCAGCAAACAGCTATCGCAAACCTGAGATAGCAATATAAAATAAAAGCGCCCGCAACTCATAAGGTTGCGGACGCTTTTATTTTACCGGAGCAAGCGTGACTTACCTGGTATAGGTAAGAATACTTTCGCGCGGGTCTTTGAAGGTGGACAGCACGTAGAGCCGGTCATTGACCGCCGAGTAAGTGATCAAAGCACCTTCGTTGTCAGGGTTGTGCGGCAGGACCGTCTGAACCAGCGAGAAACTCTGACCCCGGTTGGTGGAAACCGCTACCCGTAAGCCGTCAGCCTTTTCGACGGAAGTATAGCCTTCCGAAACCCATAACCGGCCATCGGGGGTAACGGTTACACCGACATAACGAGCGTTACCGCTACCGGCCTGGGCATTGGAGTTAACCAGTTCCCAGCCTTTGCCGGGGGTGAAACGGCCCACCCCGAAGGACTGCGGGCTATCCCAGACGGCGTAAGCGGTGCCGTCACTGCCACAGGCAATGCTACCGGCGTTGCGATAAGTCCAGTTATCAGCAGCAGAGTTGGTCAGAATGTTGAGGCCATTCTGCCAGACACCGTTATAGCGGCTCTTGACCGCCACGTTGCCGCCCCACAGTCCGATAACATGCACGTTATCATTCGGATCGACACAGATACGAGGGTTAATA
The DNA here is from genome assembly GCA_036261665.1 of Chloroflexia bacterium. Classification (GTDB taxonomy): domain Bacteria; phylum Chloroflexota; class Chloroflexia; order Chloroheliales; family Chloroheliaceae; genus 54-19. Next base: position 46,108 of record DATAKM010000080.1, on the reverse strand, counting down.
TCACCGGCTGGGCGATTGGCCGCCAGCACCACAAAGTTACCCCAGGTCTTACCGCCATCCGAGGACTCGGCAAAACCCCAGGCCGGATTGGGGCTGAACTGGGCCTGACCGGTCAGATAAAGCTTGCCGGTTTTGGGCGAGTAGGTGATATCAGGCATATCAATGGCTACGCCGCTACCGGCGAAGTTGTTGCCCAGGCTCCAGCCATGTGGAGCGTCGCCGCTGGGCGGAATAACGCGCAGGTAAGCACGGTAGCCAGGGTCGAGGTGACGCCAGACTACATAGGCCGTGCCGTCAGGGCCAAAGGTCATGTGGGCGCTCATAAAGCCGGTGGAAGGCGCATCATTGATGTTGGTAGTAAAACTACCAAGCGCATTGGAGCGTACCAGCATGAGAGCGCCGGCAGGCACGCCCGGGGTACCGCTGCCTGTTTCGCCCAGGATATAGGCTACACCATCGGTCGGGCGAGCTTTCATTTCAGGCCGCCATAACTGCTGCGGTCCGATCTTAGCCGGGGCGGCCCAGGAAGGAGTAGCCGGAATTTTAGTGGCCGAAGGCGGAGTGGTCGGGGTTGGAGTAGGCGGAGTGGTCGGCGTCGGGGTTGGATTACCCTGGAGCGGAAGACCTTTGCGCCAGTCATAGTAATGCTGACCGACGTTGCCCATTTCTACCTGGAACTTCTTCTCATTGGAAGGAGTGTAGGTCAGTACCCGCCGCTCGAAGGCCTGTACCAGGACATCCTGCTCCTGGCCTTTTAGAATAGTACGGGTCCAGTAAGCATCGGTGAGAGGCAGACCAAACGAAGAAAGCCAATCGGCTACCTGGCCGGTCACATACTGGCCGTTCTGATAAATCAAGCCATCCTGGGTCATAAAGTTCCAGAAAACGTCAGGAATATTATGGTGCAGGACATTGTTGAAAACGGCATTCTTAACGTTATAGCTCGTCAGGGCAGGGTTAGTGCCGGTAGTGCCATCACGCTTCAGAGTAGCGGTGATTACCTTGCCGGTGTTATCCGGCGCAAAATTCTCACCCGACTCGCTGTAAATAGTGGCAACCTTGCGGAAAGAAGTGTAGGTAGGGTTCTGCTGGTTGCCCTGGTCCCCGGCGATATTTAGCATGGTATTAGGATCAAATTGTTTGAAATCCTTGTCGCCAAGCTGTAAAAGGCCCGTAATCATCTCTTTGGCCAGCAAACCATTAGTCACGACCCGCCCGCTGGTCTGCTCCATGCGGGCTTTGTCGAAGTACTGTACCTGGCGGGTGGTTCCTTCAGTATAGGGCTCAGTCAATAGACCGCTGATGGCCGGACCCCAGGTCCAGGAACGGTCTGATTTGCCTTCAGCTACCGCTTTATCGGAGCGGTCCCAGACCTGCTGAAACTGGGGTAATCCTATAGATGGGGTGGTATCGGCGGCGGCAATCATAGCGCCACCCAACAGCCCACCCAGCACCAGTGATGCCAGAATGACTGCTACCAGACCAAATCCAATCTTCTTCGCAGTCTTAACCTGTTGTTGCGATTTATTCATGAAAAAACGCTGTCTCCTGATTCTAGTTGAGAACAGTAAGCAGATGTATACCCGGACCATTATAAATGAGCAGGACTTAAAAAAATACAAAACTTATCAGAAGGCTTGAGAAGATATGGATGTTAAGCTACAGCCAGGCCGGAAAAAAACTGAAGCATCTGATAGGTTATAAATGAGCCCGAGTTATAATAAATAACGAACTTAAGTCCTTATGGTTACACTCAGCGTGTATTAAAAAAGATTCCCAGTTTATCTCTTTCCGGCGCTTCTATTCTTAGTTGGATTGTGGTTACTGCCGGGAAACGCAACCGGTAACAGTAAACAGGCCGGAAACAAACCAGATTTTAAGCTGGTTTATTTCCGGCTTGCCTCAAATCTCAGGGATTAAGAGAAGCTTTCCTCTTCATTACGCCAGGATTCTATTTTAGATTGCCTTTGAGCAACTCTCGGGCGATTACGATACGCTGAATTTCGCTGGTGCCTTCATAAATGCGCATCACACGCACGTCACGATACATGCGCTCTACCGGCAGTTCGCGCATATAACCCATTCCGCCATGAATCTGAACAGCCCGGTCTGCCACGCGGCCCACCATTTCAGTGGCGAAAAGCTTGGTCATAGCGCACTGCTTGGTTACTCTTTCACCCTGGTCAAGCCGCCAGCAGGCGTTATAAAGCATCTGCTGGGCAGCATAAAGTTCGGTAGCGCTATCGCTCAACATCCACTGGATGCCCTGGTTCACCGCGATTGGCTGGCCAAAAGCCTGGCGACTCTGGCTCCACTCGACGCTCATTTGCAGCAGGCGTTCGGCCACACCGCAGGCGCTGGCAGCCACGTGCAAGCGTCCTTCGTCCAGCGTTTCCATGGCTATCTTGAAGCCTTCGCCAACCACGCCCAGCACATTCTCATCCGGCACGAAGCAATCTTCAAAAACCAGTTCGCCGTGATTGTAAGGTTTGCTACCCATAGTCTCCAGAATCTGGGCTACCTTAAAACCGGGGGTATTGCGTTCCACCAGGAAAGCGGTAATGCCACCCCGCGCGCGCTTCTCCCGGTCATTAACCGCAATAACGGTAAAAAGGTCTGCGTTTACGGCGTTAGTGATATAGAGCTTACTGCCGTTTAGATTCCAACCGCCCGGCACTTTAGTCGCGGTAGTCTGGATATTGGCGGCATCGCTGCCGGCCTGGGGTTCCGAAAGGGCGAAAGCGGTAACAATTTCACCGGCGGCAATACGGCGCAGGTAGCGGTCCTTCTGGGCTTGATTGCCGTGAGCCAGCAGACTATGGGAGCCAAGTCCGTTCGCGATACCCAGTTCTGAGGAGAAAGCCTCGTGCGCCTGGGCCAATTCTTCGAGGATTGAGCAGTAGGCAAGCTGACCCAGGCCCATCCCACCGTACTCTTCGGGAATGGTTATGCCGTAGTAGCCCAGTTCGCGTAACTGTTGCAGGGCTTGCGGCGGTACTTCCCCGGTTTTCTCAAGTTCAGGTTCCAGTGGGATCAAAAAATTATAGACCAGGTCGTGAGTTGCCTGCTTCATTTCGAGAATGTCGGAAGGCATGTTATAGTCCATAAACTTAAGCTCCTTTCATCGAGCAAGTGGCAACGCTGTCTGCCGTCTTAATAATGGAGAATTCTCAATATCTTATGCGAAATATAGCCACAACTTGAGATTTATCTTAATGATAAGCTAATACCGGGTTCCTGGCAAATCGGAGCCCGGTAGCGCAGTATTTAACTTTAGCGGATTAGGATGCCTCCTGAAAAACTAAATTAAGCAGGCTACAGCATAACTAAAAGTAGGATTCAGGCCTGATTTTAGTCATTTATATCGTTGATAGCTGTGGCGTTCTCAGCAGCACTTTGAGCAGTCTCGTGAATGCGGATCATCATCACGGGCAGGTTACTTTGCCGCACCACATTCTCGGCTACGCTACCTAACAAAACGCGTCCCAACCCGGCCCGGGCGTGAGTAGGCATTACCACCAGGCCTGCCCCAATTTCTCGCGCATACGCCACGATTACATCGCTGGGGTTACCGGCGCGCACCACGGCTACACATTTAAGATCCTCCTCACCTGTATTGATGCGCTCGACTAGCTCGGCCAGATAAGTTTCAGCCGCCTGGTGCAGCTCGTTCAAATCTACTACTTCGTTATAACCACCGTAGAGGTAACCCGTAGCCATATCGGTAGTCATTACGGCGGGAGGTTCGAAAATCACTCGCAGGAGATGAAGATTTGCGCCGCTCTGCCGGGCCAGTTCTATAGCGGCGGATAGGCCGGTTTCCGCTTCCTGGGTGCCATCCAGGGGTAGGAGTACCGGGCTGCGCCGCCGTCCCAGGCTAACCGGTTCAGCGCCGGTTACGGCTTCTGACTGCATTTCAGAAGGTCTGTAAAGAACTACCGGCACTGTAGCATGATGAATTACTCCTTCAGCCACGCTGCCAAGAAGCAAGCGCGGTATACCACTCCTGCCGTGGGTAGTCATCACAATAAGGTCGGCTTTCCCGGCGTTACCCAGTTCGGCAATCTCCGTAGCCGGTTTCCCGAAAAGCACGCGGGCTTCTACGCGAGTAGTGGGCAAAGGTACTTCGGCGCCCGGCCGAATTAATTCACCCCGCAACTGTTCCAGGTAGAGACGAGCCTCGGTAGCCTCCTCGCCATAGGCGCTTTTAGGCGAAGAATCTCCGGCTACTCGCACCAGCGCCAGGCTCGCTTTAAGAAGATGGGCTAATCGGATAGCATAAGGCAAGGCTTTTTCGGCTAGGGGCGAACCATCAAGAGGAACCGCTATTTTTGTAATCATTGTCAAACCTCCTCATTAAGCAGCTATCCGCAATTTCCTTCCTGAAATGGTAATTTCTTTATTGTATTTTATCATTATAATGCCAGGTGGTAAAAACAAGCGTGAATTTCGGCAAAAGATTTGCAAATTGAAGCAGCCGGAATTTGAAGAGGCTATTCTTCTGAAGCGTTACATAAAAGAGAGGGTCTAAAAACCCTCTCCTTTCAAATTCTTTTCTAGTGTCAATAGGCTTCCACATACGTAATAACTGACCGGTCAAAGGTCCAATACGCCTGATGTAACCTCAGGCCCTTATCTTGCGTAGAAATAGCCGTAAGTACATTGCAATGTACCATTAAGAACAACGATAAGCTTTTTGAAAAAGGACTGGAGAAGACGGAACGTGTTAAATTTATTGAAACTTCAGCGTGATCTCCTCTTTGTAACGCTGGGAGCGGCCTTTAGCAGCGCCGACGATGACAGCGACAGCATCGGGAGTGAGAGTAGCGGCAGTGGTCTGAGCGATGAAAGCTGTTTATCAAGTGATGAAGCCTCCTCAATTTCAAGTGTTTATAGCTCTTATGAGTCGAGTTCGCCGGGACGCGGTGGTGGCTACCGCCGAGGATACCGGGATGCCTCTCGCCGTTATGGTCCCTATGATTACCAGCGTATCCCGCGTCGTCGCCGCTTTTAAACGGCGCTGGCGTAAAGTCAGGAACAGGCCCGACCACGGTTCGCCGCGCCTGCGCTTCTGGTTGAAACTGGCCTGGCAAACCCTCACCCGGCGCGATATGCTGGTCCTGAGCCTGGAGATGGAAGATTCTTTCAGGATCAAAGGGCTGGAAAATTTGCCGGAAGAAGGGGTTTTTACCCTGGCGCTCAACCATACCATGCGACGCTGGACACCCCGTCTGCTGGCGGCGGTCCACCAGGCTACCCTGGCGCGGCGGCCCGACCTGGCGCGGGAATGGCTGGTGATCGTCGGTTATAAAGAGGCCAGGCTGGAAGGGCGCCCCGCTTATGTGCGCCGGGTAGTAAAAGAGTTACGCCGTCTTTACACCTGGATTTACATGCGCTGGATTTATAATACTTTGCGCCTTCCAATGGATAACGACCGGGCCAGTATCCAGGCTTTGCGAGAATGGCGGCGCCGTGCGCACCGGCAGCCGAGCGTGGTCTTCCCCGAGGGGCGCGGCGCAGCCACTTTTGAAGAAATTCGCTCCGGCGCAGGGCGCATGCTGGCAGCCCTGGATGTCCCGGTGTTGCCTGTATCGGTCTGGTGGGATAGTCAGGTCTGCCAGTGGCAAATCGTCTTCGGTCCGGTGATTGAATGGGCCGCCGATAGCCGTTTGCACGACCTTCAAATCGGGCTGGAAATTGCGGCAGGCTTACCCGTCGAGGAAGCCCCCAACTGGCAAGAAGCCCTCGAAGAGTGGGAAAGCGCCCACGAAAGCGTCGAGTCTGAACTGGTGAGAAGCTGAGACTCGGCGCTCTTTTATTTTTAAAGCCTTTTTATAGCCTTTTCCAGTCATCTATAACCATTATTTGACCTTTCATTATAGACAGAGTAGAATCAGCCAGTAGAGAAGCAACTTTAGGGCTGCTAGTTCGTTTTTTCATATGTAGTATTAAAGCTGAGAATAAGCCCCAGCAAGAGTTTGAGAGATATAAGCGGGATTTAATGAAACTTGCCATTCAAATACCTTGTTACAACGAGGAGGAAACCCTACCTTTAACCCTTAATGATCTGCCTAAACCGGGCTCGATCGAAGGCATTGATGAGACTGTAATTGTAATTATTGATGATGGTTGCAAGGATCGAACAGTTGAAGTAGCGAGGGCCTGGAGCCATGCCAACCATTATCCGATGGTGATTGCTCATCATACTCGTAACCGGGGATTAGCCGCCGCTTTTAAAACAGGTCTTAATACCTGTCTCTCGCTTGATACCGATATTATTGTCAATACCGATGCCGATAACCAGTATCCGGGCTGGTCTATTCCTGACCTTGTACGTCCTATCCTCAAGCGCGAAGCTGATATGGTGGTAGCCGACCGCCAGACCGATCTAATCGAACACTTCAGCCCCATGAAGAAGAAATTTCAGCGCTGGGGCAGTGGCGCAGTGCGCGTATTGAGCGGTTCTAAAGTACCGGATGCCGTCAGTGGCTTCCGAGCCTTCAGCCGCGAAACTGCCCTGAGCCTGAATGTGGTTACTCGCTACACTTACACCGTCGAAACTATCTTTCAGGCCAGCAAGAAGAATCTGGCGATTACGGCTATCCCCATCCATACTAACCCCGTGACTCGCGAGTCACGCCTGGTCAAGGGTGTTTGGAATTATGTCAAGCGGATGGGCGCCACAATTGTGCGCATCTACGCCATGCACGAGCCGCTCAAGGTCTTCTTTTACCTGAGCCTGCCTTTCTTTGTAGTAGGCATTCCGGTTATTCTGCGCTTCCTCTGGCTGGCCATGACGGAGCATAACGGCAGTATCGGGCATTTGCAATCCCTCCTGCTCGGCAGCGCCGCTACAATTATCGGCTTCCTGATTCTGCTGATCGGCCTGACCAACGATCTTATCAGCAATAACCGCCGCCTGGTCGAAGACGCGCTCTTCCGTATCAAAAAGATGGAACTGGAGATCGAGAAACAAAAAGGGCGGGAAGACGAATTGCTCTCCGAGTTAAAAGCCCTGCGCTCTGACCTGACCGGAAATCACATTCTGAGCGTTACCAACGGGAATGGGGTCACTAACGGAAACGGCAAGAGCAAAGCCCTGGCTAACCAGGATAAAAAATCGGCCCTATCGCGCCGCGTCGAAGAAGTCGAAGTCGAAGCGGTCGAAGTAGATTAGTTAACGTTTTTTGCGAAATAAAGAGCCTGCTGTTCTTAGCAGGCTTTTTTAATACTTAATTTTTGTTAGTATAATATACTAAAACCAGCTTTATCTGATTGAAAAGGGGTATTGATGGATAAGTACATCGAAGACAGGCTTGATAAATTAGAAAGTCCTGATAAAAGAGTGCGCATTGCGGCGGCAACTGCCCTGGGGAGGGTAACTAAGAATAAACACCTGGTTATCCAGCCTTTAATAAATCTGCTGACAGACCCTGATGAAGATGTTTCTAGAGCCGCCAACCGTGCCTTGATAAAGCTGGGTAAAGAAGCAGTACTACCCCTTATAGAAGCCCTTAAACATCCTGACCCTGATATTCGCTACCACGCCATCTCCCCTTTAGGAGAAATCCCGGATAGAAGCGCTATAGAACCGCTGCTTGACCTGCTGAAAAATGATGAAAATAGTTCAGTACGGGCAGCAGCGGCAGGTGTTGTCAGTGTGGTTTTATTAAATGGACATTTTGAGTGGGATGAAGAGATTGAAGAGAAATTTAATCGAGTGGGCGAGGCACTAATAAATGCTCTGAAAGACAAAGATAGCCGGGTTCGTGCTGATGCTGCTATATCATCAGGTAATTTACATTTTAGTAAAGCGGTACAGCCTTTAATAGAAGCTCTCAAAGACGCGGATGAAGACGTAAGAGGTCATGCTGCTTTTGCTCTCAGGAATTGTGGAGGAGGCGAAATTGTAGAACCTTTAATCCCTCTATTACAGGATGAAAGCGATTCTGTAAGAATATGGACTACAGGAGCACTGGAATGGACCGGATACCCTGAAACGTTAGAGCCTCTTAGCAAAGCGGTAGACCCTATGATTGATAGGCTAAAAGATGATAATCCGAGGGTACGTGAGTACGCTGCCAGAGTCCTCGGTTCGTATCTTCGTATTGAAGGGATAGAGCGCGCGGTAGGACCATTAATCGAAGCATTAAACGATAAATCCAGTGCGGTTAGATATGCAGTTGTACAAGCGTTAGGTTTAATCGGTAAAGAAGATGTTTTGAAGATTCTGGAAAAAGTGCAGGCTAACGATTTTGAAAATACTAACCTGGGCTATACGGTAAGCGAAGGAGCCACAGAGGCTATTGGTCATCTTAAAGAGCGCTACCCTTCTTAAACATCTCTCAATTCGGCAAGAATTTTCTTACCAGGTACTAATCGTTGTATGATAGCGACAGTGTGGAACTATTAACCCCAAAAACTCTTTAGCATTCTTTTAAGCTTTGCTGATAAACTTATTGACCCTGAAATCAGCCATAGCAGGGGAGGAGAGGTTGATGCCGGAATTTGAAGAAAATAGTCTTGAATACGCTTCCAGGGAAAAGATCGAAGCGCGGCAGTTCAGGCGGCTGCAAGCATTACTTTCTTTCCTTAAAAACGAAAGTGTCAACCGCTTCTACCAGGAGAAATTAAAAACGGTAAACCCTGCCGAGATAAACAGCCGGGAAGCGCTTGCTCAAGTCCCTTTTACCTATAAATCCGAACTGGTAGCAGAGCAAACCACTAATCCTCCCTTTGGTTCCATTTTTTCCTACCCCATATCTAATTATGTAAAATTGCATCAGACATCCGGCACTACCGGGCGACCTCTGAAGGTGCTGGATACCCGCGAAGACTGGGAATGGTGGGCGCGTTGCTGGGAACAGGTCTACCGGGCGGCAGGCGTAGGCGCGGATGACCGCGTTTTCCTGGCGTTTTCCTTTGGTCCCTTTGTAGGTTTCTGGGCCGCTCACGAAGGAGCCTACCGCATCGGGGCGCTGACCATACCGGGGGGAGGAATGGATACCGCGCAGCGCCTGGCAGCTATTATCGAGAACGAGGCCACGGTGCTTTGCTGCACACCGAGCTATGCTCTGCACATGGCCGAAGTTGCCGCCCAGAACGGGATTGACCTGGCCGCTTCCTCGGTGCGGGTGACCATTCATGCCGGAGAACCGGGAGCCAGTATTCCGGCGGTGCGCCGCCGAATAGAACAAAGCTGGGGCGCACGCTGCTACGACCACGCCGGCGGAACGGAGATAGGAGCCTGGGGCTTTAGCTGTAAAGAACAACGCGGGTTGCACCTCAATGAAGCCGAGTTTATCGCCGAGGTGCTGGACCGCGAAACAGGGCAGCCAGTCGAGCCAGGACAGCCCGGCGAACTGGTGATTACAAACCTGGGCCGCAGAGGCTTTCCGCTCATCCGTTATCGTACCGGAGATGTAGTTGAAATCGCGGCAGAACCTTGCGCCTGCGGGCGCAGCTATACTCTGTTTGAGGATGGCGTGATAGGCCGGGCCGATGATATGGTGGTAGTGCGCGGTATCAATGTCTATCCCTCTTCGGTAGATGCCATAGTGCGTGAGGTAGTGGATTCTCGCGAGTACCGCATGGTCTTTTACCGGGAAGGGGATCTTGACCAACTGGCGGTCGAGGTGGAACTGGAAGCCAGCGAAGAAGAGAAACTGGAACAGTTAAAATCCCTTTTTCGCCAGCGCATGGCCTTGAATGTTCCGGTCAGCGCTGTTACCCCCGGCCAGTTACCCCGCTTTCAACTCAAAGCTCGCCGGGTAGTAGATAACCGTCCGCGCTTAAACAGATAATGCAAAGTCTGATAAGTTAAGCCTGTACGAAAAGCAGACTTCATGCTTTGCTTGAAGTAATTCTTTGCTAACTACCTCTCCCCACGCACTTCTATCTGCCTGATAGCCCACTCCAGGTGTTCTCTTACCGTGGGGTCTGTTTCCGTCTCCAGGGCCGCTTTTAATTCGGACAGGCTACTCGGGCCGGCGCTATTGCCCAGGGCTACCGCGATATTGCGGCGTAGCCCGGTTCGCTTCGGCCTGCTAAGAGGTGTACCCCGAAACTTGTGGCGAAAGCTTTCGTCTTTTTCAGTCAGGCGCAACCACTCCAAGAGGTCTGGCGCAGCATCATCCGGCTCAGCCGGGGCAAATTCAGGGTGTAGACCGGGCAAGGCCTTTTTATTGTAGGGGCAAACTTCCTGGCAGATATCGCAGCCGAAAATCCACTGGCCCATCTGCGATCTTAAATCTTCAGGAATTGCTCCTTTTAGTTCTATGGTCAGGTAAGAGATGCAGCGGTCGTTATAGATACTATAGGGTTCGACGATAGCGTTTGTCGGGCAGGCATCCAGGCAGCGGGTGCAACGCCCGCACGTCCCCAGGCCCGGTTCATCGTATTCGAGATCGAGATCGGTCAGTAATTCACAGACAAAGAAGTAGGAACCGAAACGGCGATTGATCAGGTTGGTATTTCTGCCATAAAAGCCCAGGCCCGCCCGCGCAGCGACTGCCCGGTCTACTATCCGGGCGGTGTCCACCAGCAAGCGGGCCTCTTCAGTCCCGGCCCGGGTCTTGATCTTCTCGAAAAGGGCCTGCATTTTGGCTTTGAGAACTTCGTGGTAATCCTGGCCCCAGGCGTAGCGGGCTACCTTGCCGCGTGGTCCTTCCGCCTCAGATAGTTGGGGTGTTTCATTTAAGTAGGAGATTCCGAGCGAGATAATAGAGCGCACTTCGGGAAGGAGATTGGCCGGGTTACTGGAGAATTGAGCGCGTTCGGCAGTAAACCAGGCCAGGCCTGCAATGCGTCCTTTTTCAATATGCTCTAATAAGCGAGCTTGTGTTTCCTCGAAAGGTCCGGCAGGCGCAATCCCTACCAGGTCGAAGCCCAGCGCCTGGGCCTCTGCTTTGATAAATGCGGTTAATTCCGAAAGGTTATACCCGGTTGGCATACTACTTACTTAAGTCTAACTTCCGGCGGTAAATCAATAAACTCCGGCGGCACAAAATCTGCCAGCCATACCATTTCGTTACCATTATAAAAGGTAATGTTGTTACGGGAGGCCTCCCCGGCCCGTACTCTTAAAATAACCGGGTGCGAGCCCTTACGCCTGGCAACCTGTAGTGCCGTCGGCTCATCCGCCGAAAGATGGACATACTGGCGGCGCATCGGCTTTAAACCCTGTTCCTGGATGATCTTGACGGTCTGAGAGGCGGTACCATGATAGAGAATAGCGGGAGGTGTAGCAGGCTGCTTCTGCAAGCGCAGTGGTACGGAATGCCCGTAAAAGGCCCTGATTCTTCCGTCTACAATTTCAAAACGGCGCTTGTCGGACTCTTCGATGATCTGCTGCACTTCTTTTTCGCTTACATCTCGCCAGCGAGGCCGTAGCCGGGCGATAGAGGCGAGCAGATCGTCCAGGGGAACCCAGCCTTCAGAGTCGAGTTCCAGTTCGTAATACCAGGGAGTGTGACGCAGGGCGCGTGAGATTTCCTTACTCAATTGTACCAGTTCGCGGTCCATGCTTATTTCACTTTCAGGGACGATTAACGCTTGATTAATGGTAGAAGCGGACTCGTGTATGCTACAATTACCCGCAGCGTTATTATACCAGAAGGAAAAACTAGAAAGTAGCAACGGTATAGAAAGTGGCAGAAAGTCTAGATCATAAGGAAAGCCTTGAGGGCCTGGACGAAAAGTTACGCCGGATTTCTTCAGAGACCCTCATGAGCGAAATTCCGCAGTGGTTTGGCGGCGACCCGCGCTTGCCGCGTGACCGCTCGCGCTGGATTTGTTTCCTGGGAACGGGTGGTTCGCCTCGCTGTATGCTTACCCAGGCTGCCCATACCGGTGGCTTTATGATCAACCTGCCCAACTTTGCCATCCACGTCGACCCCGGACCGGGCGCTATTCTTCAGGCCAATCGCTACGGCCTTGACCCGACTGCCCTGGACGCGGTTTACGTTTCGCACGCCCATACCGACCACTATACCGAAGCCAATACCATGATTGAGTCCATGTGCCGCATGATGAGCCAGAGACGTGGCCATGTGCTGGCCCCCGAAGAGATTTATCAGATGAACTATATCAGCCCGTTCCACCAGGGGATGGGAACCAGGACCGGGCCATACCGGGGTGGTCCGGCGGTAGCCCTGGCCCTCAAGGACGCGCAGCCTATCGAACTGGCCGGGGAAGTGATTTTAACTCCGCACCGGGCCTATCACGGCGGGGAAAATTACGGCTTTGTAATGGAGTACCAGGGCTTGAAAATCGGCTATACCAGCGATACCAGTTATATAAAAGCTTACCGCGCCCTTAACGGCGAAATTCGCGAAGCCAGCAGCGCCCATCGCCTGGGTGAAATCACCGACCTGGCTGAAGTCGTAGAGTACCACCGCGATCTGAAAGAAGCTTATAGTGAGGTGGATATTTTGATCGCCAATGTCACTTTCCACCATATGTGGAGCCACCGTCACCTGACCGGGTATGGCCTGGCCCATCTTTTGAGCGGGTCAAAGGTTAAACGCTGCTATATCACCCACCTCGACAGCGTCTATTTCACCAATCCGGGACTGGCCCAGGACCTGGCCCGCTACATCACCCAGAAAAGCGGGGTAGAAAGTATGGTCCCGGTGGAGGGGACCCGTTATGAACTATAATAATCCGCAACAGGACCCGTCTTATGGCCGGCCACCGCAGCAATATGGGCAACCGAATATACCCGGCCAGAACGGAAACTATAATCCAGCCGGGAATCAATCTTCCAATGCTCAATATAATTCCCCGAACCAGAGTGGCTTTGAATCTTCAAAATTGCGTCTGCCCGGCCCTACCCAGGCCAACCTTTGCTTTCTACTGGCTATAATCGTCTTTTTGGGCCTGAGCATCGTGGCCGAAGTAGCTAAGTGGGGTTTTGCCCTCACTTCGGTTACAGGCGAGGCAGGCCTGGCAATCGTAGCCATACTTTTTTGCGTACTGGGTGGCTATAACTTTAGAGAAACCTTCAGTCTCCATAAAACCAGCCTTTTGACTCTTTTTCTGTGCGCCCTGGCCGGGTTTGCCGGGCAGTTTGCGGTGCGTTTCCCGGCGGCTTTAAACGAGTGGATCATGAGTTTCTTCGGGCCTTTCCCGATTGAAGATCTTATACCGAATCCTAAAGACAACTTTTCGCGTGTAATCCTTTTTGTAGTGCTGGTAGTAGTCGCGCCGCTCTGCGAGGAAACGCTCAACCGTGGCTTTGTGCTGGCCGGTTATCGCCGCCTGGGTTTTGGTAAAACTATCCTGTTTGTCGGGCTGCTTTTCGGCATCTTTCACCTCTATCCTTTCCGTTTTGCCTACACTTTTCTGCTCGGTATGGGCCTGGCCTACCTGGTGCTGGTTACCCGCTCAATTTACAGCAGTATGGCGGCGCACCTGGGATTTAACTTTATTGGAGGGCTTTCGCCCTGGCTGCTGGACTGGCTGAACCAGTCCAACAATAATAACCTGGTAGAGGAAAGCAGCAAGGTTGATCTTCAAACGGTAGTGGCCACTATTCCCCTGAGTCTGCTGGGTGGGGCCATCTTCTTCCTCTTGCTGCGTTCCGTTACCAGGCGTACCGCCAAAAAGCATCCTGAACTGGTGCTGGGTTACTTCGGGCTGGCACGCGGCATCCGCAGCGATTTCCCTCCCGGCGCGACCGCTACCGGACCTTACTACGGCCCGGACCCGCGCTACCAGTACGGGCCCTATGGTTATATCCCTGCTGGCAACAATCCGCCTAATCAGGGTTATCCTCAAGCGCCCGGGGGCTATTATCCAAACGCTCAAAATTATCCTGTCTATGGTCAGCAAGGCTACAACTGGGCCAATAACCTGCCGCAAGCAACCGCTCAAGCGCCGCTTACCTCGCTACAACGTATCTGGTGGCAGCTTAGCTTGCTGATAGTATTGCTGCTCTACTGCCTGACAGGCGCTACTGAAATACTGACCCGCCAGCATAATGGCCAGAAACAGGTCACCAGCCCGCCTACTCCCGGTAATGTTGTGACGCTTCCGCCTTCAGATGTGCGGGTAGTAACAGCCAACGGCCTTCATTACATGATCGTTAACTCTAAAAATAGCCATGTACTGCCCTGATGCTGGCCTATCCTTTGGTGTATAATAACCTGCATTCATTAAATAGAAACGGACTGAAGGAGTTTGTTGATTAAGCATGTTGTATGATAGGGCCAAGATTTATGTTAAAGCGGGTGATGGTGGGAATGGGTCGGCTTCCTTCCGGCGAGAAAAGTTTATCCCCTACGGTGGACCTGATGGCGGAGACGGCGGGCGCGGTGGTTCTGTATATCTGATTGTAGATCCCAGCCTCAATACTCTACTTCCCTTCAAATTTAAAACCCATTACAAAGCTGAGTCTGGTGGGAACGGTCGCTACCAGAAAATGCATGGCGCCGCCGGTGACGACCTCTATATTGCTGTCCCACCCGGCACAATTTTCTATACCGAACCAGACCCGGAAAACCCGGATGAACCGCCTTTGCAGGCCGACTTAACCGTTCCCGGCCAATCCATTATGATTGCGCGAGGCGGGCGCGGTGGCCTGGGTAATGTGCACTTCAAGACCAGCACTCACCAGGCGCCCAAGTTTGCGCAAAAGGGCGAGCCCGGCGAAGAACGCTGGTTGCGCCTTGAACTTAAGATTATCGCCGATGTTGGATTGGTGGGCTTTCCTAACGCCGGAAAGAGCAGTTTGCTTACGGCAGTCACGGCGGCCACCCCCAAAATCGGCGACTATCCTTTTACCACTCTTGAACCAAACCTGGGCGTGGTTCAGATTGATATTGATACAAACTTTGTGCTTGCGGACATTCCGGGCTTGATCGAGGGAGCCTCGCAGGGAGTCGGACTCGGCCACGAGTTTTTGCGCCATGTCGAGCGCACCCGGTTGCTGGTCCATGTACTTGACGGAAGCGGGCTGGCCGGGCGCGACCCGATCAAAGATTACGAGCAGATCAACCACGAACTGGCCGAATACCGGCCCGAACTGGCCAACAAACCACAAATTGTGGCGATCAATAAGATCGATATGCCCGAAACACAGGAAAACCTGCCGCGCTTGCGTAAATACCTGCGGGGCAAGGATGTAGAATTTTACGAAATTTCGGCTATCGGGATGATTGGCACCGATGAATTGATGAAGCGAGTGGCCGCGAAACTGGCCGAATTGCCGCCTGCTGAGCCTTTAATTGCCGCGGATGAGAGCGGGGATGTACCAGTCCTTAAACCAGGACGGCTCGATGAAGACGCTTTCCAGGTCACAAAGCTGGATGAAGGTTATTACCAGGTGAAAGGTAAGCGAATTGAGCGTATCGTGGCCATGACTGATTTGGAGAACCCCGAAGCGCTCGAACGCCTTCAGCTTGCGTTTGACCGCACAGGCGTCAGCCGCGCCCTCGAAGAGGCCGGGATTCATGGCGGCGATATGGTCAAGTTCGGCAAAGTTGAACTGGAA
This sequence comes from Chloroflexia bacterium, assembly GCA_036261665.1. GTDB lineage: Bacteria > Chloroflexota > Chloroflexia > Chloroheliales > Chloroheliaceae > 54-19. The sequence goes on along the minus strand of DATAKM010000080.1, from coordinate 30,615 downwards.
TGGCTCGAAAGCTGGTAATAGAGAAAGAGTTAAGCTAGAAGAAAGTTGAAAATGCCCGACTATAATGGTTATGCCGTAATCTGGGACGTTGACGGTACGCTGGTAGATACGGCCAAACAGCACTATGATGCCTGGGTCATGCTGGCCAGAGAACTGGATAAACCCTTTACCGATGCTGATTTTGCGGCCACTTTTGGACGGCGCAACCCTGAAATAATCCGGCAGCTTTTTGGCGAACACTATAACGACCAGGAAGTGTTGGACCTGGGCAACCGCAAAGAAGATTTTTACAGGGAGGCAGCCCGCCAGGGCGTGGAACCGCTACCCGGCGTACGCGCTCTGATGAAGGACTTACACGCCGCCGGTTACAAGCAGGCGATAGGTTCAAGCGCCCCTCGCGGCAACCTGGAACTGATTATGGAATTAACCGGCCTGGAACACTATTTTGAAGCCATGGTTGGGCAAGAAGATACTTCGCGCGGCAAGCCTGACCCGCAGGTTTTCCTGGTAGCCGCCCAAAAACTGAACGTGGCGCCTGATAAATGCCTGGTGCTGGAAGATGCGATAGCAGGAGTACAGGCCGCGAAAGCGGGCGGTATGAAGTGTATTGCGGTAACTTTTGTCGGGCATCACTCGGATGAAATATTGCAGGACGCCGGAGCGGATCTGATTGTGAACAGCCTGGAAGAAGTAAGCGTAGAAACAGTCCAAAAGATTTTAGGCTAATAATTACCTTAGATTTACGCAGGTTTTGCAAAAAGCAGGCAGCGGGGTCAGGAGGGATGCCACTCCTGCAAGGGGTTGTTGGGGCAACCAGTTGACTTCCCCGGCACTTTTTTCTACCCCCTGCCGTGATGCGGCGCGACAATTAGAAGGGATACCACTCGATGTCACTGGAACCCCAGGCGGGTAGCCACCAGACCTTAAATGTCAAAGCAATTGGTGATTGGGGCAACCGGATTATTGCCAATGTCGAAAAGGTGATTGTCGGCAAGCGCGAGGTAATCGGCATGACCCTGGTGGCAATGCTGGCGGAAGGCCATATTCTGCTACAGGACGTGCCGGGTGTCGGCAAGACTATGCTGGCGCGGGCCCTCGCTCGCTCCATCGGAGGAGAATTCCGGCGCGTCCAGTTTACGCCTGACCTGCTCCCGAACGATGTAATCGGCATTTCGATTTACAACCAGCGCACCACCGAATTCGAGTTTCACCCGGGCCCGGTCTTCAGTAATATCCTGCTGGCAGACGAAATTAACCGGGCTACCCCTCGCACCCAATCGGCTTTACTGGAGGCTATGGCCGAACGGCAGGTCTCGGTCGAAGGTATAGCCCACCCTTTAACGCGTCCTTTCCTGGTCATGGCCACCCAGAACCCGGTGGAGTATGAAGGCACTTTTCCCCTGCCCGAAGCCCAGTTAGACCGTTTCATGCTAAAAATTCAGATGGGTTATCCCGGTCCCCAGGATGAGCGCGTAATGGTGCGCAGCCAGCAAGCCCGCCATCCGATAGAACACTTGCCGGCGGTTTCCTCTCCGGATGAACTGGTCGCTTTCCAGAATGGGATTGGTAATATTCACGTGGATGATAGCCTGCTCGATTACATCATCAATTTAATGAATGCTACCCGCCGTCACGCCGACCTGGCGCTGGGAGCCAGCCCGCGCAGTACCCTTTCGCTAACCCGCTGCGCGCAGGCCCGGGCCGCCTTACAGGGCCGCGATTACGTTCTGCCGGATGATATCAAAGCGCTGGCCATACCGGTGACGGCGCATCGTCTGATCGTCAAAAGCGAGAGCATCTTGCGCGGACGAACTGCAGAGGCGGTGGTAGCCGAGTTGTTACAGACCGTACCCGTTCCGGTTGAAACGACTGCCGGTTAAGCAATTACCGTTCAAAAGCTTTTCTCAAAAGTTGTTTCTGGCCTTTATTTTGCAGACATTAGCTGGTAAGACGCTTAGAACGCTAGACGAAGCGCCAGTCTATAGTCTGTCAAAAAGAAGGAGAAACAACTGTGACTGAGAGTTTTAATACTGACAATACCGGCCAGCAAGATAATCCGCAGCGGTCGCTACTGACTAAAATTCATAAGGGTATGGAAGTAGTTGACCAGAATGGCGAGCACATCGGTAAAGTTACTTCCGTAGAAATGCCTGACCCCGGTTCGGCTACGCTTGAGACGAGTGTGCGGCCCGGTGATCTGCTGGGCGGTGTGATGGATGCCTTTACCGGTTCTGATAACGAGATTTTGAAGACTCTTCATAGCGATCTGATTCGTACCGGTTATATTAAAGTGAATGGTCAGCACCTGCGTAATGAGCAGCAGTACATCGTCCCTGACAGTATAGCCAATGTTTCAGGCGAAAAAGTAACTTTAAACCGCACTAAAGAAAAGTTGACTGGAAAGCGCTAGAACCTGCTAAAGGCCAATTCTGGATTACTGGCACTGGATTTTAATCATACAACCGGGCAAATAAGGGACTATGCTTAATCTGATTGGCCTGGGCCTCTTTTTGGGCTTGATCGGCTTTATCTTGAAAATGGAGTGGATAGCGGCTACTGGCTGGCTTTTGCTGGCGGGCGCTATCCTGCTTTTTCTATGGCAGCGCCGGGTGGAAAAAGCCGTCTTCGTCCGGCGGACTTTACCGGAGCAGGCTTTCTACCAGGATACCATTCCGGTAGAACTGGTCATCGGGAATCGCAGCCGTTTGCCGCTCCCCTGGCTTACCCTTCAGGACGCTGTACCGACCGAGTTAAAAGCCGAAGGCCGTACCCACTGGCTTTTCAGCTTCCGAGGCCGCGAACAAAGCCGGGTCAACTACTCCCTTTTCTGCAAAACGCGAGGACGCTACCTGATTGGCCCCCTGGATGGCGCGACCGGCGTAATCCTCGATACCGGAGACTTACAGGGCGGCACCTTAAGCTGGCCTGATCGCAATCGCCTGACCGTTTACCCGCTGATAGTACCGCTCGAACAACTGGGTTTGCCAAGCCGCCTGCCCATGGGTAGCCTCAGAACGCGCCAGCCTCTTATGCACGACCCCAGCCGGATTGCAGGGGTACGCGAGTACACCCCCGGGGATGACCCGCGCCATATTGACTGGCGTTCCAGCGCCCGCATGAATGAGTTGCAGGTAAGACAATTCGAGCGTACTCGCCAGATGCCCCTGGCCGTCTTTCTGGACTTGCGGCTGGTAGATTACCAGTACACCCGCCGCCAGGATTGCGAGCTTTCGATTGTGGTCGCCGCCTCCCTGGTTAATCGCGCTCACCAGTTGCGCCAGCCTTTCGGCTTATATAGCAACGGTTTTGACCCCTTTTTTCGGAGCTATGATGAAGTGAACGAAGCGGTTAAAACTGAAGCGGGGCCTGCTCTGACCCCGCGCAGTGGCGATCTTTATCTCTCACAGGTGCTGGATAAGCTGGCAGGGTTGCAACCGCGCGTGGAGGCCCTGCCGCTGGAGCATATGATCAGCCAGTGGACAGCCTCGCTGGCCTGGGGCGCGACCATCGCCATAATTACCCTGGAAGCCACTCCGGCACTGGCTTCTCACATGCTGCAATTGAAAAGGTCCGGCTATAGCCCGGTCGCCATATTTACCGGCAAGTCCGCCAGTTACCGTTCCTCCACGGGTTACAGCCCCGATAACCTGCGGGCCCTCAATTTACTGGTCTTTGAGGTGAGCAACGCCGGAGAGCTTAACCTGGCCGGAATCAAAGGGTAGGACTTAAAGCCGTAGAAGATTTTCATGCCAGACAGCCTGCTTTTTAGTCGGACCGGTGCTCAAGCTTGATCCAGAATCAGTTCCATAATCTGTGTATCTACCCAGCGCCCGTTGAGCTGGCCCTGCTCACGATAGAAACCAACGGTGCGAAAGTTCAGGCTTTCGTACATTTTAACCGCTACCAGGTGTGGGAAAGTAGCCAGCACCAGTTTATGAAGGCCAAGTCCGGGCGCTACTGCAATCAGCTTTTGCATGAGCACTTTTCCGATACCTTTACCGCGTAATTCTCTTGCCACATAGACCGAGAGGTCGGCGACAAAACGGTATGCTTCCCGCTGATTAAAGACATTCAAGGAGGCCCATCCCACCACTTCATTTTCAAGGAGAGCAACATAAACCGGGTGCCGCGCATCATGGGCAGCAAGCCATTGGCGACGCTCTTCCGGGGTGCGCAATTCAGTTTCAAGGGTCGTTCTTTCTTCAATCCCGTGGTTGTAAATGCGAGCAATCGCTTCGGCGTCTTCCGAGGTAGCCAGGCGTATCGCTAAAGCCGCAGAATCTTGTCCGGTCAGGTTACTCATTTATATGCTCTTTCTATATGTTCTTTCTTTTTCAGCTCAACTATCTCAGGGAAACCGGGGAGTCTGGTCAATGATATAAAAGCGAGCAAATAGCTCCTCGCTGTACCACTTCATGCTCCTGGTCAGTTTGATCGTTTCACTATGTTCTTTTGAGCGATAAGCGAAGTTTTGTACATCTTCGAGACTTTCCCAGGTCGAAAAAGTTGCCTGCCTGACAAAAGGCGCTTCGCCTATGCCAATCGAACTAATCAAACCGGGAGCCGTTTCCAGTAACTCGCTGGGATAGATAGCCTGGCGCCAGAAAGCCCGTAACCGGTAAGGACGAATTGTGGCACGGGTCAGAATGGCAATTGGCCGAATATCCTGAGCGCTGGTATTTTCCGCCACCGGCAAAAAAGGATTCTGCCCGCTCCACTTGCCGTGGGCGGAGATAGTGCCAAGTAAAATCCAGGCAACTCGCTCGGCGTGTTTGCTATACCTGCGCATGAAAGCTGATTTTTCCAGAAAATTTCGGGCGGAGGTCTCGTCTTCCCAGACTGCCAGCAGTGCATACCGTCCCCAATCCGGTTTAAGACTAAAGACTTTGCCCAGCCCGGACCCCATCATTTTCTTAAAGCGCAAACCGGGCACATTCAGCAGAAGCGGACGGGCCCAGGCCATCTGCAAAAAAGCCCATACTCGCTCATCAGCAGGAAAGGTAAAGACAATCAGGCTGGTTACCGGAGAGTTTGTACCTGTTGCCGGGGTGCTGCGCCGAAAAAATCCTGGCATTATAAATTTAGCTCCTGAAATTACAATAATTTAACTCAAACTTTTTACCACATTACAAAGCGAACTTCTATATTTTGCCCATTTATTCTCACTTTCTATTAATTTGTAATACGCGATCCTAAAGTTAAAGGTATGGAATGTGCAAACTATTCTAAAAGAAAGTTATACGACTGAAGTCGTAGAGGGAGATAGTACAATTGACCGATAGTAAAGTCTCCCTATGCTACTTTCGACAGTGCTATGGGGCTTGTATACTGAAAATGAGCGAATTATTAATTATTTCGGCACATAAAAACGGTACAACCTCAAGTAAAATAAGTTAGTAATCATTACTGGTTTTAAAAAGAGCGAGTAATCTAAAGGTGGATATTATGGAAGTATTGATTGTTTTAATGCTTATACTGGCTTTTATTGGCACACATCAGGGTAAAGCCAATACTTACTAGTTACTGTTATTTTGCGGAGGTGTATTTGCACTAAGAACACCTGCCAGTACCAGAAGTAAATCTAGAATGTAAAAGTTATGAATAATCATTACTACCCATCCATTTTGTACACAGCCGGTCTCCTCTAAACCTTGCACTGACGGAATTTTTTCCTGAAATGCAAGGTTTTTTCGTGCCCATTTTACGAGTTGCCCTTTTGCTCATCTGAGTTATAATCTTTAACCGGTCTGGCTTTCCGAAGCCTCATTTTAATCCTTTCTTTTTATCCTTTCTTACTGGAGGAGCTAAAGCTCTGTTCAAACCGAAAAATAAAAATCCACAGGCAGGCAGTTTTATTCCTGCGCGCAAGAACTTTCCTGGCGAGCTTTTGATTTTCTGGATTTGCCGACGCAGCCTGTGGCGTAACTTTTACGCTGTGCGCTTCCGGGCAGCGGAACCTTTACCCGCGTCGCCCGGCCAGCTCAATATCCCGGTAATTTTTTATGCCAATCACAATACCTGGTGGGATGGCTATTTAGCCCATGTCGTTACCCGGCAGGTCTACGGCCTGGACGCCTATTTGATGATGGATATAAAGCAAATGCGGCGTTTCTGGTTCTTTAGCTGGGCCGGTGTTTTTTCGGTGGACCAGGAAAACGGCCGCTCCGCCATGCACTCCATCAACTATATTGCCAGAAAACTTCAGGAGGGCAATGGCAAGGCTCTCTGGATCTTCCCGCAGGGCGAAATCCAGCCCCAGGAGCGCCGTCCTTTAGCTTTTCATTCCGGTGTCGCCCGCACCATCAGGCGCACAGGGGAGTGTTACGTCTACCCGGTGGCAGTCCGCTTCGAGTTTTTCCGCGAGCAGTTTCCCGAGATTCTGGTCAGCGTTGGCCCGGTCCGCCATATCAGGTCCGAGGAACAGATAGACCCCCATAAGCTTACGGCAGAACTGGAAGCTACCCTTGAGTCTGAGCTTAACCGCTTACGCGAGGATGCCAGCAATCTAAAACTGGACGACTTTGTTACAATAGTGAAGGGCAAGGGCAGCACGGACCGCTTTTATGAAGTCCTGACCGGTATTTTTAAGTTTTTTAAGAGAAACAAACAACAGTAAGATGTACACCGATACAATTAGCGCGATTTCGACCGCCCTGGGAGAGGGCGGTATTGGTATAGTCAGAATGAGCGGCGCCCAGTCGCTCGAAATATTACAGAATATCTTTCGTAATCCCAGCGGCAAAGCCCGCCTCAAATACGATAGCCACCGCCTTTACTACGGCCAGATCGTTGACCCGGAAGCTTCAGAAGATGCGCAGGGCGATACTCTCGATGAGGTCATGGCGGTTTACCTGGCCGCCCCGAAAACGTACACCCGCGAGCCAATGGTCGAAATAAACTGCCACGGCGGAGTAGTGCCGCTTGAGCGAGTCTTAAATCTGACCCTGCGCCAGGGGGCCCGCCTGGCCGAGCCGGGCGAATTTACCCTGCGAGCCTTTATCAATGGCCGGATTGACCTGGCCCAGGCCGAAGCGGTAGTAGATGTCATTCGTTCCAAGACCGGGCCGGGCCTTGAACAGGCGCTGGGGCAACTGGCCGGGAATCTCTCTCGCCGGATTGCCGGTGTGCGCCAGGGTTTATTGAGCAGCCTGGCCCATCTCGAAGCCATGATCGACTTCCCGGAAGATGACGTGCCGCCTGCCTCGGTTGCTCCCCAGGTAAAAACGGTACTCGAAGAACTAAACAAACTGCTGGCAACCGCCGATGCCGGGATGATCTATCGCCAGGGTATCCGGGCCGCCATTGTTGGCGTGCCCAACGTAGGCAAAAGCTCGTTGTTGAACGCCCTCTTAAGGGCAGACCGGGCCATAGTAACGCCGGTTGCCGGGACTACCCGCGATATTATCGAGGAGACGGTCAACATTCGCGGCGTGCCGGTGGTACTGGTAGACACTGCCGGCATTACCGCTACCGAAGATATTGTAGAAGCGCTCGGTATTGAGCGCAGCAGGCAGGCCCTTTCCAGCGCCGATTTGTTGCTGCTGGTGCTAGATGCCAGCCGTTACCTGGCCAAAGGCGACCTTGAACTGGTAGAAGCCGTCAAAGAGGAACTGGCTAAAGAGAGCGGCAAGAAAGCCTGCGTAATCCTCAATAAAGAGGATATTGAGCCTCACCTGCTCACGCCCGGGGATATTAGCGAGTTGCTACCCGGCTTGCCGGTGGTCAGCATTTCGGCGCGTACCGGGGAGGGTTTAGCTGAACTGGAAGAAACTCTTGCGCGGTTGGCCCTGGGAGGCCAGAACGTAGCGACCCGCAGCGTGATGATTACCAACGAGCGCCACCGCCGGGCCCTGGAACGTTCCCGCGAACATCTCGAAGCCGCTATCGGCAGCAGCGAAGCCGGCTTACCGGCCGATTTCGTTTCGATTGACCTGAGAATGGCCCTGGACGCGCTGGGTGAAATTACCGGGGAGAGCGTCCAGGACTCGCTGCTGCGAGAAATCTTTGAGAACTTCTGCATCGGTAAATAGCTTTGTGAGACATTCGTTCAAATAGCGTTTGGCTAAAGGCAGGGGTATTTTATGATTGACAGTAAAAAAGGTATCCGGCTGGTTTTTGCCTATTATGCGCGGCTTTGTCTGCTTACCGGGGCCGGGCTACTGGTCTTGCTCCTGGGGCTGTGGCTATTGCGCTGGCTGATCGACTGGAATACTCCTTTTGACCCTTCCGACTGGCTGATTTTCCTGACCGGCTTTATAGTAGTGGCCGTTTCGCTTGGGCCATTCGCCCTGACTGTGAAACAATTAAGCGGAGTGGCCCGCGTCAGGGCCGACATAAAGAGCGGACCTCCGGCCAGCCAGCGCTACAAACGCTTTGTGACTATCGGGCTGCTGCTGATCGGGTTGGTTTTTGCCATTCTGCTGATTTTAAGTCGCAGTTTTATGGTCTGGTTCACTTTCGGCAGCCTCTTTTGCCTGATGGGTTTAGCCCTTTACTACATTACCTGGCAAATTGGCCACATTGAAAAAGCGCTGAGCGTAACGATCTATCAGACTGATTACACCTGGCGCTTCGATAAAGTTAACTATGTGGGAGTGACCAAGAACGCGGCTAAGAAGTAGCGAAGAAAATACCGGTGTCACCTTTGCTCAAAAGGCCTGGCCCGGCTACATTATTACCGGCCGCATCGTCATTCACCTGAACCAGCAGTACTCCCAGCCGTTCATTCCCCTTACTGAGGTAAAGCCAGCGCACGTTCAAGCTGGCATCATTCTGCAAAGTGGTAACATCCTCAACTTTGTAGCCCTGGCGCTGCGCCTCGCCTTGATAGAAAGCCACTACATCCTCTAATTTCACATTCCGGGCTTTGCCGCCTTCAAAGTTGTAAGCGTTAATAGTAGCGGGTTGCAGACCCTGTTGCTGGGGATTAACGGCTGGGGGCAGATTAGCGCCGGCCTGTTGAAGCAGGAAAGCGCGTAGCTGGTCAGGCTTTTCAATATTCAGCCGGACGGCATTATTGTAGAGAGGCAGCGGCAGGCTGGCCTGAGAACTGGCAAAAGTAGAGCCTGCGGCGGCGGTAGTAGCTCCAGCAGCGGCGGTGGTTGCAGCAGCCGTAGTTGCGCTGGCAGCCATAGCAGGCGCGGGGGCGGTACTGGCATCCCTGTTAGCGGCCCCGGATGCGGCGGTGGTAGCCCCGGCGTTCAGGGCAGCCTGACCGGAAGGAGTGCTGAGGGCGGAAGCAGCGGCCCCACCCGCGGCAGCCGCTACACTGGCAGGGGCCGGGTTCGCTTCAGGCGCGCTCAAGCTGGAAGCAGCGGAGCTATTTGTGGAAGCTTTACCGGCAGTCCCGGCGGAGGCAGTCGCCCGCACTTCTTGCGCTACCGAACCGGTATCAGTTTTAGGATTAGTGTTGACCGCAAAGAGCAGGACTGCCCCGGCGATCAATAGAAGTACAACAGCCGCCGCCAGCGAACCGGCCCACATGGGCAGACGGTTGAAACTAAAGCGATTGCGGCGTTCGTTAGCGTTGCGGTTGATATTAATCGGAGCAGGCGCGGCAGAAGCAGACCCACCGGCAGCCAGCGGTTTTGCAGGAGTGGCAGAGGAGGAACCATTAGCGGCCTCGGCTCGAATTTGAGCCATGATATGGGAGCGGCGCGAACGGAATTCTTGCTCACCCGGAGTCAGGGCAGCATTAAGATCTTGCCGCAAGCGAGTACTCCACGCCGGATCATCCCTGTATTCGATTTCCTCCCGGTCGTCCCGGTTCTGTTCTCCGTTAAATTCAGCCAAAACTTACTACCTGATTTCTTTATTCGTACAGTTTACGAAAAGACTTACGACCTCTAAAAAGCTTTTGCCGCACAGCACCTACGCTTACTTCCAGCGCAAGCGCGATTTCTTCATCATCAAAACCCTGCGCGTCCATCATCAGCGCGGTAGCCTGGTCCTCGGGTAATTGAGCAAGAGCGTGCAGGATTTGCTGGCGCTGTACAATCTGTTCACCCGGTTCATCATGGGGGTCCGGCAGATCCAGGGCAGGAGCGTCTTCTTCGGAAGCGCTACTACCTACCCCGGAAAAAGACAAACCCAAGGAAGCCACCGGTCGTTTGCGGCGCTTCTCGCTGCGTACTTTATTCAGAGCAATCTTATAGAGCCAGGCTGATAGCTTCAGTTCTTCAGGAGCGGTCAGCAGAGCCCGGTAGGCCGAGACAAAAGTCTCCTGTACAAGGTCTTCCGCCAGTTCCCGCTCGTGAGTGAGCCCGTAGATGAAGCGAACTAACTTTGGTTCGTACTCTACAACGATAGCTTCAAAGGCGTCAACATCTCCGGCCTGCACTCGGGCTATCAGTTCGGCGTCTTTACTTTCGTTAATAATCGAGGCCCCCTTTCCTCGCTGGGGAAGGTTACCTGGACGGGTTTGTGAAAAACCCATCTACTATAGAAACGCGGCGAAGCACCAAAAAATTACCGCCGCTAGCTTATTTTATCACTTTTAACATCAAAACGGGCCGCTACCATCTTAGAAGATAGCGACCCGATTGACTTCCGTCACATCGCAAGGGGTTGTATAAATATATTTCTTTAAACTGATTGCGGTATTTAAAGAAAGCTTAACCACCGGTTCAGAGATATGAATTGCGAACCGGTACCTCGGTTTGGACGGTAGTTAGACCCGGTCTTTCTGCAAAGTGCGCATGCACTGGGTGCAGACGTAACGCTTTACCGGTGCGGCTTCGCCCTTCAACTGAACCATCTTATGCTGGATGTTAGGCATCCACATGCGATTGGTTTTGCGAGCGGAGTGGCTTACGTTGTGGCCAAAACCGGGCGTTTTACCGCAGACATCACATTTGCCAGCCAATTTTCGTTTACCCCCTTTACGAAATACTTTTTTTGCTGTATCATTTACCACGAATTGACCCCGGTAAATAACCGAGGTCACAGGACGAATAGTTTAGCACAAGTTGCCCCTTTTGGCAAATTGAGAGTTGCTAGGACTGACGTCATAACTGCTTATTCCTTGCTATAATGCGGCGCTCTATGGGCGGTTGTTGCAAGCGAAATGTCTGGTGCCGTAAAAGAGAGCGTAATTACTCTTGCGGGCTGCCACCTCGATCAAGAAAATCAGGATATTTAGTCAGGCTATTCAATGAAAAAAGAGACCGGTTTAGAAAGCTATGGAGCAACTACCGGGCAGACCCCTCCCGCACCTGCCGTTGAAGCCCTGGGCAAGGTAGAAGTTTCCCCGGAAGCTATCGCTAATATCGCAGCCCAGGCTATTATGGAAAAAGGTTATGGCGTAGTGGGGTTAGCCGCACGCCGCCTGCGCAGCGGCAAGGCCGAAGTCTTGCGTCCCGACCAGTATCGAGACGGCATTCAAATTCGCTTCGATGGCGAAGAAATAATTTTAGACCTGTACGTAATTATTGAATATGGTCTACGAGTAAGTGAAGTAGCCCATAACATTATGTCGAACGTCAAATTTGAGGTTGAAAGGCACCTGGGCAGGCCGGTAGCTGAAGTCAATATCAATGTGCAGGGTCTGAGTTCGACTGAAGCTTCGGGAAGCGGTAAACGCCATCGTAAAGAAGCTAAAGAAGCCAAAGAAAAAGACGGTAAGGAAAGTTAAGCCGTAGTTACGTAGTTGGGTGGAGGTCCCCTGTTGGAGCGCCTCCTGGCCTGGTTTCTGCCTGCTATTATTATGAAAGTTCTTGTTATTATATTAGCCCGGTTTCTCTTCAGCGCTATATAGCTGGAAGTGGAGCTTTTGAAAAGACTTTGCGCCACCACCACCGGTGACAGGTAGGGCAAAGGCTTAGTGAAACCTAGATAGTTGGAGGACTGTTTTAACTTGGAAAGGGATAACCCGGATACACAATCTTCTGCTACCAGTGTTGCTACCGGTCACTCTGTAAATGGTTACAGCAATGGTACAGAAGCGGTAGAAGCAGAATCTACGACCAGTCGCCCCTGTAGCGGACCGGCGTTGCGGGAGGCGCTTTTCGCGAGCGCCCGTTGGCTGGAACAACATACCGAAGCGATCAATGCCCTGAACGTCTTTCCCGTACCAGATGGCGATACAGGCACCAATATGAGCCGTACAATGGAAGCGGCGGTTAAAGAACTGGACGAAAGCTCGCATGGCGAAGATACGGCTGAGCATGTAGGAAAGCGTTTATCGTATGGCGCTCTCATGGGCGCAAGAGGCAATAGCGGAGTTATCCTTTCCCAGATTATTCGTGGTTTCGCCGATGGTATGCAGGGCAAAAGCGCTTTTGACGCGCGCGACCTGGCCCACGCTATGACCAAAGCCAAAGATATGGCCTACCGGGCTGTTATCAAGCCCGTCGAAGGCACTATGTTGACGGTAGTGCGTGAGGCCGCCGAGGCCGCTGAAGCCGCCGCCAAAGAGCGCAATAACATTTTGTATGTGCTGACTAAAGCCGTAGAAGCCGCCCGCGAGTCGGTCGAACGCACGCCCACCTTACTGCCTGCCCTGCGTGACGCGGGCGTGGTGGACGCCGGTGGTCACGGTTGTTTCGTTATCCTGGAAGGCGCTCTCAAGTATTTACGCGGCGAAGAACTGGTCAAGACCGGGTTGTCCGAGGTAGAAAAAGCTGTACCTCATTTCGAGAATCTGCACGCCGACGGTCATGCTGAGGAAGATGCCTTCGGGTATTGCACCAACTTTATCCTGTATGCCCACCAGGCGCTGGATTTTGATAAGGTCCGAAACGAGCTTTGTGAGATGGGCCAGAGCGCTGTCATTGTAGGCGATAGCAGCATGGTCAAAGTGCATATTCATAGCGAAGACCCCGGCAAAATTATCAGCTATGCCACGGCCCTGGGCGCGCTGGGCCAGATCAAGCTCGATAATATGCAGACTCAGCATGAAGAAGCTTTCTTAAAGGATAAGAGCCACGAACGGGCCGCCCTCGAAAAAGCCGTAGACGAAATGGAAACGGCGGACAATGCCGACTTTGGAGCGCTAGGCGCGGTATCCGTCATTGCGGTAGCGGCAGGCGAAGGTCTGGCAAAAGCCTTCAAGAATTTCGGAGCCTCTTTTGTCGTACAGGGGGGCCAGACCATGAATCCCAGCACCCAGGACCTGCTGAACGCGGTCAAGAAGGTGCCGGGAGATAGCGTGATTATCCTGCCTAACAATAAAAATATTATTATGGTAGCTCAGCAGATTGCCGGGTTAACCGACAAGAAAGTGGCAGTTGTGCCCACCGCCACTATTCCCCAGGGCATTACAGCCTTATCGCGCTTCAATTATGAGGCCAGCCTGGAAGAAAACGCCGAAAACATGAAAGCGGCACTTCCGGAGGTTATTACCGGCGAAGTCACCCGGGCCGTTCGTACAGCTACGGTTAACAATGTGGCCGTAACCGAAGGCCAGTGGATTGGTTTAATAAATGATGAACTGAGTCTGGCGGCGGAAAGTAAAGAAGACACCGTCTGGAAACTGCTCGAAAAAATGAACGCTACCAAATACGATCTCCTTACGTTCTATTATGGTGAGGATGTGAGCGAAGCTGAAGCTCAGACTATGCAGGCGCAGGTACAGGCGCGTTACACCAAACAAACGGTTGAACTGGTATGGGGTGGACAACCTCATTACCACTATGTTATCTCGGTAGAATAGGCCGGGAAATAATTGGATAAAAAAGTGAGATTGAGAGCTGCAAAACTCTACGATTTGTCTCCCTCCGTTGCAGTATTGGGTGCGGTACAAGATCACTGGTGCAAGATAGCTAAAACACAGGAGCGGGGCATAAATGGCACGTGTTAGGATTGTTACCGATAGCACCTGCGATTTGCCACCGGAACTTGTCCACGAGTACGGGATTCAAATCGTACCTTTATTTGTGAATATTGATGGTGAAAATTACCTTGACCGCGTAGATATTTCCGCCGAGGAATTTCATCGTAAGCTGGCAAACTGGCCGGCAGACCTGGATTTGCCAACTACCAGCCATCCCGCGGTAGAAACTTTCGAGGAATTATATAAAAAAATCCTCAAAAGTGGCGACAGTGTCATTTCCATCCATCATTCTTCGAAACTGGGAAGCACCTACCACACGGCGGTTCAAGCGCGTAACAATATTCTGGCGCCTACTTCCCAGGTGACGGTAATAGACTCGCTGTCGGCTTCCTTCGGATTGGGCATTATCGCGGTCGAAGCGGCCAAAAGGGCTAAACAGGGCGCGATGCACGCCGAACTGGTTAGCTCGGTCAATCGCATGGTTTTTCAGACCCATGTGATCTTCTTTACCGAAACCATGCAGTATCTTCAGCAGAGCGGGCGTATCAACAGCAAAGCTCAGCAGGCCCTTGGCCCGACTCCGCCGGCTAATTTCCGGCCGCTTTTGCGGTTGGAAGAAGGCCTGATTGTGCCGTTCGAGCGGACGCGTACCCGCACCAAGGCCATCGAAGGACTCTGCGAGTTTATCGAAGACTTTCCTCACATCGAGGATATGGCTATTATTCATTCCAATAGCCCCAATGATATTGAGACTATTCTCACGCGCATCGCTCCGATTTTCCCGCGAGAGAAAGTTTATATTTGCCAGTTTAGCCCGGTGCTGGCCACGCACCTCGGTCCCGGCGCAATGGGCGTCGCGGTCTACGAGGGAGGAGTCTTCTAACCGGCTCAATTCACTTATGTACAGATTATTTGTTGCGATTGATTTACCCGAAAGCGTGAGAGCGATGCTCTCACGACTTTGTTTTGGCGTGCCTGGCGCGCGCTGGACGCCCGATGAGCAGTTTCACCTGACCCTGCGCTTTATTGGCGAGGCGGACCCACTGCTCTATCGCGATATTAAAAAAGCGCTGGGGGAAGTCTTTGTAGATCCCTTTGAGCTTACTCTAAAAGGGGTCGGCCATTTTCCGCCGCGAGGACGCCCCAATGTGCTGTGGGTGGGCATAGAGAAGAATGAAACCCTGGTAAAGCTGCGTAATCGGGTTGAAAACGCCCTGGTTCAGACCGGGGTGGAACCGGAAGGTCGAAAATTCTCGCCGCATATTACCCTGGCTCGCCTTAAAGATACCCCGATCAACCGGGTAGGCGATTTTCTGACCGAAAATGCCCTGTTTCAGGCGGGGCCTTTTCCGGTTAACGAATTCTACCTCTACTCCAGCGTACTGACTTCCAAAGGGGCGCACCATACGGTAGAAGAGACTTATTCTCTACTATAGAAAGAACTGGTATAGAAGGAACAGCTATCCATGAAAAGTTATCGTAAGGAGCTACAATTTTATGTGCCTGCTCGGCGGGGTTTTATTAATATCACCCGGCAAGTGGAACAGTGCTTGCGCGAGAGCGGCATTAATGAAGGGCTCTGCCTGGTAAATCCCATGCATATTTCCGCTTCCGTCTACATCAACGATGACGAAGCGGGCCTGTTGCACGATTATGAAGCCTGGCTGGAAAAGCTGGCTCCGCATGAACCTATCAGCCAGTATCGCCACAATGATACCGGCGAAGACAACGCCGACGCCCATATCAAACGCCAGGTAATGGGCCGCGAAGTAGTAGTGGCGATTACGGAAGGTAAACTCGATTTCGGTACCTGGGAGCAAATATTCTACGCCGAATTTGACGGTAACCGGACCAAACGAGTGCTGGTAAAGATCATCGGGGAGTAACTGCTCCCTTTTCGATTTACCGAAAGAACCGGTAGCCGGTAAAAGATCCGGATTTAAGAACAATAGAATTTGAAGGAGTGATATTGAGATGACCGCAGGATTTAAGCCTGATTGCCTTTTTTGCAAAATCATCCAGGGGCAGTTACCTTCCGCCAAAGTGTACGAGGACGAAAAGATCTACGCCTTCATGAATTTGCAGCAGAAAAATCCTGGCCATACTCTAATAGTGCCTAAAGAACACCACCGCAATATCTATGATATTAGCGAAGAAGCGGCCTCCGAAGTAGCGAAAGTTTCAATACGCCTCGCTAAAGCCATCAAAGCCGCCTTTAACCCTGACGGTATAAACAGCCTGCAAAACAGCGAACCGGCCGCCATGCAGAGCATTTTCCACTACCATCTGCACCTCATTCCACGCTACAAAGGCGATGATCTCCTGGCTATCTGGAGAAGCCCTGCCGCTACTCCGGAAGAGCTTAATGCAAACGCAGAGCGTATCCGGGCAGCACTATAGATAATTTCTATAGGGTTAGGGCCGCATTGAGTCCGGCCCTTTTTTCGTGTATTATTAGCCTCGACAGGGAAATTGAGTTTGCGAGTAGTTTTTGACTGACCACTGTCCAGGAGTTCTTACCCGGGCGAAGTATAACGGATATAAGCCTCACCGGGCGATAGGAGCTTTCAGTACAAAGGATTTTAAGTACTCCTGGAAACTATTGACATTAGCCGGTAGTTTTTAAAAACCCTAGAATAAAGAAGGGGAGGCATTAACCATAATGTCCACATTTATTGAGCAAGTGACCGGGCGCGAGATCCTGGATTCGCGTGGAAATCCTACCGTAGAAGTTGAAGTAGTCCTGACCGGCGGAGGCCGGGGAGTGGCAGGAGTACCAAGTGGCGCCAGCACCGGAGCGCATGAAGCGGTTGAATTGCGAGATGGTGACAAAAGCCGTTACGGCGGCAAAGGTGTCCTGAAAGCGGTCGAGAATGTTAACGAGACTATCGCCGGTGCGATCATCGGCCTGGATGCGCTCAAACAGACCGAACTGGATCAGATGATGCTGGAACTGGATGGCACGCCGAACAAAGGCAACCTGGGCGCAAATGCTATTTTGGGCGTTTCGATGGCGATTGCGCGGGCGGCGGCCGATGCCCTGCAAATCCCGCTTTACCGCTACCTGGGCGGCGTAGGCGCTCGCACTTTGCCCGTGCCCATGATGAACATCCTGAACGGTGGCAAGCACGCCGAGAACTCAACCGACTTCCAGGAATTTATGGTAATGCCGGTTGGAGCGGAAAGCTTTGCCGAGGCCCTGCGCTGGGGTTCGGAAATTTATCACAGCCTGGGCAAGACCCTCAAGGGCAAAGGCTATAACACCGGGATCGGTGATGAAGGTGGTTTCGCTCCTTCACTCAAGAGTAACGCCGAAGCGGTAGAAGTAATCCTCGAAGCCATCGAAAAAGCCGGCTACAAACCCGGCCAGGATGTCTTTATCGCCCTGGACCCCGCCACCACCGAACTGTACGAAGGTGGCCGCTACGTCCTGAAAAAAGAGGGCAAAAGCCTCTCCAGCGCCGAGATGGTCGACTTCTGGGCCAACTGGGTCGAGAGCTACCCGATTATTTCCCTGGAAGACGGTCTGGCCGAAGACGACTGGGATGGCTGGAAATTGCTGCGCCAGCGCCTGGGCGACCGGGTACAGATTGTCGGTGACGACCACCTGGTAACAAATGTAGAGCGATTGGCGCGCAGCATCCAGGAAAAGACCACCAACTCGCTGCTGACTAAAGTGAACCAGATCGGTAGCCTGACCGAAGCGATTGAAGCCGTTCAGATGGCCCAGAAAGCCGGATTTACGGCCGTAATGAGCCACCGCAGCGGTGAAACCGAAGATACTACCATTTCAGACCTGGCGGTAGCGCTCAATACCGGACAGATTAAAACCGGCGCTCCCACTCGTACCGACCGCGTAGCCAAGTACAACCAGTTGCTGCGCATTGAGGAACAACTGGGCAGCGCGGCGATCTACCCGGGCCTTAACGCTTTCTATAATATCCCGGCCCGTTTCGCCTAGAGCTTTCTTAAGGAGGCGTCCTGCTGTGACGCCTCCTTTTCATTTGTAGTTTACGGGCGTTAAAGCGTCTTCTTAGAATTAATTGTAGTGGCCTAAAGCAATGACTGAACAAGTCCTCAAACCGGTAGCGATAGTAAGCAGCCCGCTTTTCCAGAATCACAATACCGGGCGGCATGTGGAGAGCCCCGCGCGAGCGGAAGCGGTTCACAGGCTTTCGCTTGAACTTCTTGCAAACCATCCTCAAAAATTTACCCACTTAGAGCCGCTGCAGGCCAGTCCCGAGAGAATTGAGACTGTTCACTCTGCGCAGTATGTCCGGCAAATTGAGCGCATCTGCGAGAGAGGCGGCGGAGCACTCGATCTAAATACTACTGTCTCAACCAGGTCGTACGAAACAGCCCTCTATGCCGCCGGAGGTTTGCTGAAAGGCGTAGAAAGCGTAATAAACGGGGAAGCAGCCGCCGCTTTTGCCCTGGTCCGCCCTCCCGGGCATCACGCCGTCCCTAAAAACTCGCTTGGCTTTTGTCTCTTTAATAATGTGGCGATTGCCGCCCGTTACCTGCTGGAAGATTGCGGATTGGAACGCATTCTGATCGTGGACTGGGATGTGCATCATGGGAACGGCACTCAGGATATCTTTTATAATGACCCGCGGGTCTTATTCTTCAGCACTCACCAGTATCCGTTGTACCCCGGCACCGGCAGTTTAAATGAGACCGGGCAGGACCGGGGAAAAGGCTTTAACTGTAATCTACCTCTGCCGGCAGGTTGTGGCGATGCGGTGATAGAACGCGCTTTTGATAGCCTGCTGGAACCGCTGGTTGAACGCTTCAAGCCGGAATTTATTCTCGTATCGGCGGGATATGACGCGCACTGGCGCGACCCTATCGCCCGCCTGACCCTCACAGCGGCAGGCTACGCTAACCTGACCCGGCGAGTACAGGCCTGGGCCAGTACCTTTTGCCAGGGTAGAATGGCCCTGACCCTCGAAGGCGGTTATGATTTACTGGCCCTGGAATCTTCAGTCAAGGCCACTTTGTTAACTCTGGCCGGTTCTTCCCGGGAAGAAGTGCTGCATGATGATACGGCGGGAACAGGGCCGGAAGGATATTCTCCCGAAACACAACCTTTACGTGATTTATTGAGCGAAGCCCGCAAAATACATCAGGTTTAATAACTTAAATTTCAGGATTTTGTTATATAATAGGACAGCCTGGAGCCAGCTTTTTCCAGTTAGGGCCGTTGAAAGGCCGCAAGTAAATTTATCCATCAGCAGTTCTTGACCAGGACAGATGCAGTAGATTTTATTCTGCTGTATTACTGCCTGAATTTCAGGAGCGTGACGGCAGGCAAGGTGTGTTTAACCGGCGCTCTTTTTAACTAATAATCTCTCTAAGCTATTGGAATTATATTAAGGATACAGGGTAATAAATTGACCGAAGCAGGACGCAGCTATCGCGAGGACGACACTTTAAAGCGGGGCGAAGCCCAGATTTACCAGTTACAGCAGCAAGTTGACGAGTTAAGGCGCCTGTTGCGAGAGCAGGTGGCCCGGCAGACTACGGTAGAAGAGTATTTCAAGCAGAGCCAGTCGTTGATTAGCCAGGTGCGCGACCAGGTGGATAAACAAACCGGTGAGTTTGCCCAGGCTCTGCAGGTGCGCGTACTGGAAGAACATCGTATTAAACAGGATGTGGCCGACTTGCTGGTGCGGGTAAACGAGCCGATTAAGCCTATCCGGGAATTACGCTCTCAGATAACTCAACTGGCCGACCAGCGAAGGCGCGAAGGTGACCAGGTAGGCCTGGATAAAGCTGCCCTCGAAAAATTAGCCACCCAGATTCGTGATACCCATGCTCATATCAATCGCCTGGATGGGCATATCAAGGATCTGCGGGAAGCTGTCAAAATTACGGCCAACGCCCAGGAATACTACCAGCGCGAACTGGAACGTATCCTGGAGATTATTCATAATGCCGAGCAAACTACCCGGCGTCAGGGCGAAGAGTTCCGCGAGGAGATCAAAGGCTTGCGGGCCGAGGTTCAGCTTTTTGCTAACCGTATCACCCGCCTGGAAGATTTACAGCGCCAGGACGCGGCCAGAATCGAAGAGTTTCCACCTGTGCTTGAAGTGTTACGCAAGGAGGACGAACGAGTGCTGGCCAACATTGTGCGCGCCGAAAAGGTGATGTCTGAGCGGTTTGTAGTGGTCCAGGACCGCCTGGAAGAAATTCGACAGCAGACTGAAACCCAGTTCTTCAACATCAATCAGCTTTTCACCGGGCAGGTCGATAGTGATAACGTTCGTTTCATTCAACTCGATGACCGGATTCGGATTTTAGATGGGGTAATTCAGGAGATCCAATTACGCCTTGAGCAGCTTCGACAGGTTAGCGACGCAGAAATTTATGACGTTTACCAGATGCAAGAAGCCCTAATGGAGGCTCAGCTTGAACGAGTCCAGGCCGAGTATGAACTGATGCGCCAGCATCGCACCAAATCTCAGGCTGCCGGGTTGGGAGGGCGCCGCGCTATGCGAACAGTCCGGCGGGTCAGACCTGATATTAATGACAATGACAACGGTATGCCGCCGGAAGATAATACTATTTAGCCGCCAGCACTTCGCGGTAGATAGTTTCTACCTGATCGTACATCTTCAACAGGCTAAATTCGGCGCGGGCGCGTTCCTGCCCGCGCCGGCCCATTTCCAGCCGTTTTTGCTCGTCTGCCAGAAGCTGATTGGCAGCATGGGCAAGCGCCGGGGCGTTATGGGGCGGTACTACCAGCCCGGTCAGGCCGTCCTGGTTTACATAGCTGGTTCCGGTTCCCAGTTCCGTGCTGATTACTGGCTTGCCCGCTGCCATGGCTTCCAGTTGGACCATTCCGAAAGCCTCACTGCGTTCGCAGGCCGGTAGAATAAAGATATCGGCAGCGGCATAATAGTCCGGTAAAGCTTCATCCGCTACCTCACCCGCAAAAATTACCCTCTGCTGCAAGCCAAGCTCCACCACCAGGGCTTTAAGGTTTTCTTCCATCGGGCCTACCCCCACCACTACCAGGCGAGCATCCGGCCTTATTTCCGGCATGGCCTTAATCAGGTATTGCAGTCCCTTATAGTAGCGCAAACGCCCGGCGAAGAGCAGTATGGGGCCTGCATCGGGCTGAAAGCTAGAGTTAACCTGCTCAGGCTGGCTGAAGCGGGCTACATCGACACCCAACGGCACTACCCGGCATTTCTCGGCCAGGGGCTTTAAGTAAAGAGAGCTTTCAATATAGTTCGGGCTGGTTGCCAGGATCACATCAACTCGCTTTAAAACCTGCCTTAGAAAGGGAGCGTAGACGGTCAGAAGCTTCTTCTGGCGCACAATATCGCTATGGTAAGTTAAAACAGTCCGAGGGCGGCGAGGGCCAAACTTCTGCGAATAAGAGCCGAGCAACCAGGCCAGTTCGCCCGGCGGGTAGGGGAATTGCAGATGAACAATATCAGGCCTATCTGAAACCCGGTAGAGCCGTTTCAGATAGGCATAAGCAAAACCGGGGCTGAGTGGAGCGGAAGAAATATTGACCCAGCGACCGGCCTTCAAGACCGGCACTCCGTTCAGGTTCTCGTGTGTTGTTCCGCGCCCGGTATTTGTTACCAGCACTTCTACGGAGTGACCGCGCTCCAGCATGCCTTCAGCCAGTTGCCGGGTATAATTTTCGATGCCGCCCAGCACCGGGTAGTAATCTTTATAGAGGTAGAGAATTTTCATTTGCCGGCTGCTATTTCGTTATACACTGCCAGGGTCAATTCTGCCGTGCGCTGCCAGCTAAACTTACTGGCCTGTTCAGGGCCTTTGTGGCGTAATACGGCCTGCCGAGCGGGTTGTAGACCTTCTCCGATAGCCTCCGCTATAGCGGCTACGTTTTCAGCTTCAAACAGAATCGCGGCTTCTCCTGCTACTTCCGGCAAAGAGGTATTATTAGCACAGGCTACCGGAACGCCGCAGGCCAGGGCTTCCAGTACCGGCAGGCCAAAGCCTTCATACAGGCTGGGAAAAATAAAGAGAGTAGCGCAGGCATAGAGTGAGGGTAAATCTTCTTCGGCTACTTCACCCCGGAAGCGCACTGCCCGCTCCAGGCCCGAGTCCGCTACCTGCTTTCTTAAATCCTTTGAATAGCGCGCATCTTCCTTGCCCGCCAGGATGAGATTGATATCATCGCCGCTCTGCTCCCGGTAAAGCCTGTAGGCTTCCAGCAAGCGTGAGAGGTTTTTATGAGGCTTATTGATCCCGGTGTAAAGCAGGTAGCGCTCAGGCAGTCGCAGGCGAGCGCGGGCTACCTGTTGCTCTGACAAATCCAGGGGCTTGAACCGGCTGGAAACACCAAGCGGGATGACCCGCATTTTACCGGGTTTGACCCCATAATAGCGCTGTATATCGCTGGCTGTAAACTCAGAGATGGCTATAATCCGCCGGGAAGTCCTGAAAGCCAGGCGGTTGGCCAGGTTGAAGGCGAGGCGCGCTTTGCGAGAAGGTAAGGCTTCTGGCAGGCGCGTGCCGGTTACATCATAGGCGGTCAAAACTGTGGGAAGGGGCAGGAAGTAGGGTCTGATATAGTAGGGAGCATGCCACAAATCGAAAGCGTTGCGCCGCGCCAGGGACCAGAAGGCCCACTGCTCGGCTAACGAAAAGGGCCGAACGGCAGTACTTTGCAACCGCACCCGTTCGGGAAAACGGGCCGCCAGGTCCGGCAGACTATATCTTCGGTCGGGGAGAGCGGGATTATAAAGCAGGGTCAGTTGCGGACCATCGGGCAGGCAGACCAGCGCTTCTATCAGGTGAAAGGTATAGCGCCCGATACCGGGAAAATGATCCTGCACATAGCGAGCATCGAGCGCTACTTTCAAGGGCCTTTTTGAAGATTTTAAGCCTGCTCCGTTCACATTAGAACCTTTAGCGGAAAGCTCTTATAACCTCAGGAGCGCGGCACCACGTGATGGCGACGGCAGCGGGCCTCGTAATTTTCGGTTGCGCCTACCAGGATAATAGGGTCGTTGTAACTGGCCGGTTGGCCGTTAATCAGGCGCTGAGTACGGCTGGCCGGGGCGCCACATACCAGGCAGATAGCCTGCAACTTATCCACCATTTCAGCTTCCGCCATCAGTTGCGGCATCGGGCCAAACGGTTCGCCCCGGAAATCAAGATCGAGCCCGGCCACTATCACGCGTAAGCCCTGGCCCGCCAGTTCTGTGCAGAAATCAATCACAGCCGGCTCGAAGAACTGAATTTCATCAATGGCCACCACTTCCGCATCCTGGCGCAGATTGGCCCGCATATCGTCCACGCCCTGGACAGGGGCGGCGCTGTAATAAGAACCGCTATGCGAAGCGACCTGTACGGCATCATAGCGGTCATCAATGCTAGGTTTAAAGACCTGTACTACCTGCCGGGCGATCACAGCCCGTTTAATACGCCGAATTAATTCCTCGGTTTTACCACTAAACATACTCCCGCAGATTACTTCAATCCAACCTCCCTGGTAATCGCGAGTACGTGATCGTAAGTGCTGACTCTCCTGCATATAAAGACTATCCCTTAGCACTAGTAGTAGTTCCTCCAGTAAGTATAGGTGCGGCGCCCAGAATTAAATCAGGCTGCCTTTCCAATTATACTGGGGGCAGCCTGATTTAGTCTAATATTGACCTGAAATCATTTCAGGCCGAGAAAGGAATAAATTTATTCCTCGTCTTCGCTGGCAGCTTTACCTGCCGGAGCGCGGTTGTCAGCCTTTTTCGGCTTGGCTTCCTGCTTGAGCTGGAAGCGCTTCATAAAGCGATCAACCTGACCGGCGGTATCAACGATACGCTGCTCCCCGGTGAAGAAGGGGTGGCAATGCGAACAAAGTTCTGTTCGGATCTGGCCTTTTCGAGTGGAACGAGTCTGCCAGGTAGTACCACAGGTACCGCAAACCACCGTAGTAGTCTCGTAGCGGGGGTGAATACCCTGTTTCATTTCTAAGTACCTCTTTTTACTGTAATTTTAGTCTAGACCGCCGGAGTGGTTTCGGTAGCGGCGGCGGCAACAGGATATACACTGATGCGCTTTTTATCTTTGCTATCCCACTCAAACTTTACGGTGCCTTCTACGGTAGCGAAGATGGTGTGATCGCGGCCGATACCGACGTTTTCACCGGGCTTGAATTCGGTGCCGCGCTGGCGAACAATAATATTGCCGCTCTTTACCAGCTCACCTTCATACTTCTTGACACCCAGCATCTTAGGCTTGCTATCGCGACCGTTGCGTGAGCTACCTACACCTTTTTTATGAGCCATTTAGGGTAACCCTCCTCTTCAAATTTATTTTTGGCCGGCCTGTGTTCCTGGAGCCATTCAACCGGCGCAGTGCTGCTTACTTGATGAGGGCTTAGCCCTGCACAATCTCCACCACTTTTAAGACGGTAAGCTGCGAACGATGACCTCTGCTCTTGCGATAGCGCTTCTTGGACTTAAACTTGAAGACGCGAATCTTCTCGCCTTTGGTCTGGTCCACAATGGTAGCGCGAATAGCAGCGCCGGAAACCACCGGGGTTCCAAGCGTAATGCCATCATCGCCGGATACCATCAGAACTCGGTCCAGGCGGACTTCATCGTTCACATTACCCGCCAGGTGATCAACTTTAAGCAGTTGGCCCGGCTCTACTCTATACTGTTTGCTCCCAGTTTCGACAACCGCAAACACTTACTGTTCCTCCTGATCGACTTGCCGGACAGGCCAGCTTTGACTGCCTCAATTTAAGTTGGCCTTATTGTAAAGACACAGGCAGTTTGATTTCCAATTAAAACAGGTTCGGCCAGCAGTTGTGATCCTCGCACTCCTACTTACCGCCTTAACATGAAAAGCGAGGGTTGCGGCCCTCTGCTGTAAATCTTGTATGATTCTACTTGTCCGGTGCGAGACTTTTATGCTCCGCATTCATCAGACTGCAAGCAGTTATTATAAGACTTGCGACCTCAAATGTCAAGCTTGCTCAGTGGTTAAAACGCCGGCGTTTCTCCTCCACCACGCTATCGGATTTGTGCACTTTCTCGGCAGCCTCGTTATAATGGCGCATAGCCAGGTTCACGTAAAGAGCATCAACCACGCTCAGGTGAGCAATCCGGCTGGCCATGGCCTGGCTGCGGAAAGCGGTTTCACGCGCCGCCGTAATCAGCTTTATATCGGCGTACTGAATGACCTCGCCCCGCGTATTACTGGTCAGGCAGATCGTGGTCGCGCCCATTTCTTTGGCCTTTTGCAGGGCGAAAATTACTTCTTCCGTCCTCCCGGAATGGCTAATGGCGAAGGCCACCTGGCCGGGTCCCAGTTGAGCCGAGACAATCGCCTGCATGTAAGGGTCACTGACAATATTGACCGGCAGACCCAGGCGCAGGAAACGATAGTAGGCATCCAGGGCGGTTGAAGCCGAGCTACCCACCCCATAGAATTCAATCCGGGTGGCTTTATCAAAAGCCTCTACGGCTCTTTCCACTTCGGCGGGGTCGAGAATTTCCAGGGAGTCGGCAATCGCCTGCAAGTCGCTCTGGAAGACTTTGCGGGTGATGCTCATGATGTCATCACCCATTTCCACATCCTGCCGTTCAATTGGAACAGAGCCGTGTATCTGGGCCGCCAGAGCCAGCTTGAAATCCTTGTAGCCGCTGTAACCCAGCGTCCGGCAGAAACGGACGATTGAAGCCCGGCTGGCCCTGGAAGCATCGGATAACTCCTGAACCGAAAAGCGGATCGTCTGGCCGGGATTTTGAAGAATATACTCGGCGATTTTACGCTCTGCCGGGAAAAGATTGTTATGTAGAAGAGCCGACTCCACCCTGGCAAGGCAACTGGTCAGGTTTATACGACCATCCTCATTTAAAATGACGGTTGCGACGCTATCGGCTATGCTTTCAGTTGCTACTTCTTCCTGAGTCTGGTCAGAGCTTTCGACTGTCATAATTCTGCCCGGTTCATGCTTTCCTTGCTGTTGGCTATATTCTAGAGAAGTGTAACAGACATGAAATTAAAGTCAAGCAAACTTAGCCTTCCATGAATTAATATTCGCTCAATTTTACAGGTTTTTGCAGGAAACTCCGGTCCAAGCTTATAATAGGCCTAAGAGCGCTGTTAGCTGAAATATCTAGCCTTAGCGAAAGGTACTGTGAGATGCCTCAACCCACGACTCGCCTGCCCGCCCTGGAGTACAGCCCTAAAGATTGCGCCCGGCAATTTGAGGAAGAAGGTAAGCCGGATGAAGAACGCAGTGAATTCGAGATAGACCGGGCCAGGATCATTCACAGCGCCGCTTTCCGCCGCCTTCAAGGAAAGACTCAGGTTTTTGTAAGTGGTTCGGGCGATTTCTTTCGCACCCGCCTGACCCATTCCCTGGAAGCAGCCCAGGTCGGCAAAGGTCTCGCTTTACGCCTGGGCGCTCAACCGGACTTAGTAGAAGCCTGCTGCCTGGCGCACGACCTGGGGCATCCCCCTTTTGGGCATACCGGCGAAACCGCCTTGATGAAATGTATGGAAGATTTCGGCGGCTTTGAAGGCAACGCTCAAAATATCAGGATTCTGACGCGCTTATCGACCAAATTTATCGAGCGAGACGGTCTAAATCTTACCAGGGCAACCCTGGACGGCACTTTGAAATACAAGCAGCCTTTTGCTTTAAACCAGAAGAAGTTTTATTACAACGAAGACGAACCGCTGGTGGTCTGGGCCACTGATGGCGGCATCCAGCACGAACGCTCTTTTGAATGCCAGATTATGGATTGGGCCGATGAAATAGCCTATTCGGTACACGACCTTGAAGACGGCATGAAAGCCGGGATGATTTCAAGCAGCCGCTTGCTAAATGACCGCAGGGTTGCGCAACTTATGCACGAAGAGGATGTGCGCTGGGTGATGGAGCAAGTTCAGTTTGTCGAAAACCAGCCTGGCGAACGCGCTCGTAAAGCCGCCCGTAAGATTCTGACTTCGCGCCTGATTCACGAATTCCTCCTGGCTGCCGAGCGCGAAGAAGTACCTGACGCGCCCCCCAGCGCCACGGTCAGATATCGCTACCGCCTCAAGATTAACCCGGTGCAGAAGGCCCGTTGCTCAATCCTCAAGGAAATCATGTTCCGCCTGATTGTGGAAGATGCACGAGTGGCTACGCTTGAAAACAAAGCTGAGAGGATTATCAAAGGACTCTTTGAGGTCTTCTCCAATTTGAGCCCGCGCACCGCCTTCCTTTTTCCGGAAGATTTCCGCGATTTGTGGGAAGAGGCCAACGATACGGAGAGAATTAGAATTGCCTGCGATTACATCGCCGGTATGACCGATGAATACGCCGAACGGCTTTACGCTCGCTTCTACTTGCCGCAGGCCGGCACGATTTACAGTCTCTAGGAGATATGCTTAACTCTTAGCCTGCATTTTAGCCAGGCGCTCTTCCAGGTGGGCCAGGGCTTTATGCAAAACCAGTACTTCTTCGTCACTAAAATCTTCGGTTAATTCTTTTTCAAAAGCGGCTACTTCGGCTGGCAGTTTTTTAGCCAGAGCCATGCCCTTCTCGGTAGCATAGATCTTCATCCTGCGATTGTCGGTACTATCAGGGGTACGGGTAACCAGGCCATCTCGTTCCATTGATTGGATAGTACGAGTAATCGCCGCCGGGTCTACCCTGTACATTTTATGTAAACTTGACTGGCTTACTCCCTCTGGATCAAGCGAGGCAAACAAAATGCGGAACTGAGAACTGTTATAGCCCAGTTTCTGCTCAAGGGCCTGGCTTACCAGGTGACTGCTCCGAGCAAGCCGCATGGTAAAGGGCATTTCAGCGCCCGCTCGCCAGCGCTGCAAAACAGCAAAACGTTTCCAGGGAGACTCCTGCCCGCTGATTTCCTTTTTAGGATTCTCTTCAGATTTAACCTGGGTCATTTATCCTTCTCTTATCTATTGATATATCAATTATTACCGATTATACTAACTTTATTTTCTGTAGTCAATTATTCTACGATTCTTCGACAGAGTAAGTTTCTCCACCTGCCGGCTTAAGAATTTGCTGTAACCTCGCTCGTTTTCACACTTTTAGTATAGCTTATCGCTGGTAACTTTACACCTGTTTTGACAAATAGCACTAAAAAAGCTTTGCTACCAGCCGAATTTGATAGCAAAGCTTTCATCATTATGTAAAGTATCGTGTTTTTAGGGATCAGGCAAGTTTAAGTCTCGCCCGTTAGCAGAATAGAATAAGCAGATTACTCGCAGCGCTGGGCTAAGCCGGCATAGTTTCGTACGGTAATACGATAACTCGGATCGACTGAAATCAGATTACGCTGTTTATATTCGGATAAGACCTGGTTGACGCGTACTCGCGTGGCTCCGACTAAACTGGCCAGTTCACTCTGAGTTAATCTAAACGGTAAAGTGCTTTCATCAGGACCGTAACCCGGTTCTCTCCGGCCATACTCTTCGGCCAGGGTGATCAGTAACTGGGCAAGCCGTCCGTCTACATCCAACCGGGAACGAGCCTGCAACTGCTGGTTGGCAAACCGTAAGCGCCGGGTAAAGACCTGCATCAGATTAAAATTAAGATTTGGCATGCTCCGCAGGCATTCTTCAAAACAGGTGCGGTTCATCCAATAAAGGGTGGTCTCTTCCATTGTAATAGCATTGGCCGAGCGGTCTTCCCGGTCTATCAGGCTCATTTCGCCAACCACTTCGCCCGGGCCTAATATCGCCAGGATTACTTCACTGCCATCTGTCTGATCCACCTGGATTTTTACCGTTCCCTGTCCGATTATATAAATCATTTCGCCCGGTTGTTCCATTCTTATGATGTTCCGATTAGCCGGGACTCTTCTCGTGCGCAACTGGCTGCGCAGTCTGGTCATTTCAATTTCGCTTAAATTCTGAAAAAGGGGGATATATTCAAGATTTACAGAAACGTTTTCTAGAAGTGCTAACATCGATACTCCTGACTTTTGGGGATTTTTAATATTTTATTTTTTGTCCAACTACTTTTTGGTTACATTAGCTGTAACTTTTCAAGAACCACCTGTTGCTGAATACACTATAAAGAAAAACAGGAGTATTAGCATCAACCCTAAGATGGATTTAAAGGTTGTAAAAGGATGACCTGTTACAACCTTTACTCCTCCTCCGGTACTACCTCTTCATACCTTTATTAATACTTCGCCAAAAAGCATAAAATTGAGGTCTAAATGGCTACAACTTTTTTCTGAGACTGTTATTATATGGTAAGAATCAGGCTCAACTCCTGGTTATATATGTGCTGCTTGATAATGTGTAGATTAGTCAGGTAACTGAACAGACAAAGGAAGAGGTTAATGTCAGCAAAAGACTTTGGAGGAAGCAACGAATCAGGTGGTCTGGAGCGGTTTTTTGCCTTAAGGGCACACAAAACCAATGTGCGGACAGAAATTCTGGCGGGGGCAACTACCTTCGTCACCATGGTTTACATCATTTTTGTCAATACCAATATTATGCTGGGGGGCAACGCGGATGCCAATGGCGTCGGCCCTACCGGGATGGATGCGGTTGCCCTGACGATTGGTACCATCCTGGCAGCCGTAATTCCTACCCTTGTGATGGGTTTGTGGGCGAAGTTACCCTGGGCCCTGGCGCCGGGCCTGGGCTATAACGCCCTTTTCGCTTACACCGTTATTCTTAAATATCATCTGCCGTATCAGGCTGCCCTTACCCTGGTACTGCTGGATGGTATAGCCTTCACCCTGCTGGTAATTGGCCCCTGGCGCAATAGATTGATCAGCGCGATTCCCCTTAATCTAAAGCTGGCGGCGGGAGCGGGGATTGGCCTTTTTATCGCCTTTATTGGTCTATCGAACGCCGGGATCGTCAAGCTGCAAATTCTTAATCCTTCCGGTCTGAATGGCCAAACCGCTAACGTGAGCGATCAGACTGCTTTACCGGGGCTAAGTACTCTTAACGATCCTGTGGTGATTGTGGCTATCATCGGGCTTATCCTGACCGGGGTCATGATGGCCTGGCGCTGGCGCTCGGCCCTTCTGATTGGCATTTTTCTAACGACAGCGATAGCCTGGATTGCCGGGGCCATTAATTCGAGCTGGAAAACTGCTCTGGGTGTTACCTACCCTACCGGCTTGAATAGTTTTGTGCAAATTCCCGATTTTGGGCGGTTTTTCAGCAAGGGGTTCTTTCAGTTCAGCTTAAACTTCGGAAATGTGGCTTTCGGCTCAATCTTCCTTTTCTTCCTGACCTTCCTTGTAACCGACTTAATGGATAGCTTCGGCACCTTCAGCGGTCTGGCTACTAAACTTGATATCCTGGACGATAAAGGAGATTTCCCGCGGAGTGGCGAAGCCCTGGTTACTGACGCCACAGCAGGCATCTGGGGCCCTGTGGTCGGCACCAGTACCGTTGCAACTTTCATTGAAAGCGCGGCGGGTGTAGGCGAAGGAGGCAAGACAGGTCTGACGGCGGTCTCCACCGCTTTCTTTTTTGCCCTCTGCCTCTTATTTGTACCACTGGTCGGGCTTATTCCACCGGTCGCGACCTCACCGATTCTTATAATTGTCGGTTTCCTGATGATCGAGCCGGTTCTCAAGCTCAATTTCAGAGATATTACTGAAGGCTTACCTGCCTTTCTCACGCTGCTCATCATGCCCCTGACCTACAGCATCGCGGACGGAATGTTTGCAGGTATTGAGAGTTATGTACTGCTGAAGTTGTTCACCAATCGCGCTCGTGAAATCAGCCTGCTGATGTGGGGATTTGCGATCCTGCTTCTGCTCGCCAAGATTCTCCAGGTAATCATCTCCTGAGTCCAGGTCCTGACTCTAAAAGGTGGAGGCCGGCTATCAATGCTGACTTAGCCGGCCTCC
>DATAKM010000079.1:0-96095 GCA_036261665.1 Chloroflexia bacterium | reverse complement strand
TACAAACCTTTAGAGATAGCAAGCATTTGGCGGATGCCAAGCAACTGGACAAGTTGTTGGACCAACCGCCGCACCAGCAGGCGGTTGGGTTTTAATTGTACGATAAGTCAGACCTGTCGGATCAACTCTCGTCTAATACAGTTAAACCAAGAAAAACCTCTCAGTAACCTTGCCCCTGACTGTTGATCTCCTCGATCACTTCGGCTACCACCGCTTGCAGTTCATCAATACTCATGGCGTGATCGGCCCTTGTGCCGTCCGGTTTGAACCACCGGCCAGGGCTTTCCCAGAAGCTGCCTTGCCCGTCTTTGTTGCGCGGTACTCGCCACAGCCAGGCTTCAAATTGAGATGCAGGTTCCCCGGTCTGCGGATCGCGCAGGCTATCCGGTAGCGCATAGCCCAGGCAGGCCAACCCCAGGGCTAATCCATGCCAGCCGGTGAGCGGCATTTTGAAGTTCTTCCGCTCGCACAGTTCGCGCAGCTTGCTCAGGTCCAGCCCATAGCCTGCGTTATCAGGCGCGGGGTAATATTGCAACCCACCGTACTTTCGCACCGGATGGAGCGCCACGTCCACATACATAAGTTCCTGGCAACCCGTATATTCTAGCAACTGAGTGGAAAGCTCTCGCACCTCCGGCCAATCCAGATCAGAGATGAAGGCCGTCGCCCAGGGCAAGTAGAACAGCCCGACTAGCTCCAGCATGGTCGGTTCAAGCGGATGGCGTTGCCCCCCGCTCAGGCTCCCGCTTCCGGTCCCGCTCTTGTGCCGCTGCCAGGTCAGCTTGGCCGCTTCAGAGTCGTCCCGAAAACGGCCAGTAGTAAGATCAAGCTCGGCGGCTTCGGCCATCAGCGCCATGAGCGGAGTGAGGCTTGCCATGAGAGCAGTGCTGTCCTGCGGTTTGCCCCCCTGCCCTTTTTTGCCAGCGCCAGCCTGTTTCGGCTTCGGCTTCGGCTTCGGGTTGGTAGAGCTGTTCTTCGCTTGTGCCTGTGCTGGTGCTGCCGCCTCTATTTCTACTGCTGCCGGAGCTACCTCTGCTTTGGGCGCGGCTTCTTCCTTTATATAGCTCATCTTCCGTCTCCTTCTTTTCCCTGGCCCTTTAGGGATATGACGCTATCTATTAAGCTGCTATTTCGGCTTCCGGCAATGCTGTGGGCGTTGGCCCTGCTGCTGCTTCTTTAGGAGTGGCAGGCGCGACGGCCTTGTTCGACCAGCACCGATTGAGCTTGTAGCTGCTGGTTAGCACTTCCCAGGCATCCGGCAATACCCCGTTTTTGGCGATCTGGCGAGCTTGCCAGCGGTCTATTTCCTCATCCAGCGAAATCCCTTCCCGGCCTAAAATGCGTAGTTTTGGATTGCGGGCGGCGGCCAGGCTCTCCATAGCAACAGACTTTTCATGCAGCTCCGGGTAGAGAACGCGAACCGCCCAAAACTTCGAGATAGGCTGAAAAGGACACAGCAGGCATCCGCTCTTGAGCGCCGGGATACCCGCTTCTCTCAGTATCTCAATGCAATCTGCTTTGGTGATACCGTATTGGATCAGGGGAAAGTGATGTTCGAGATATTGGGCGCTCTCAGGCACCAGCACCGCCTGGTTATCGGCCCGGCCCGCTTCGTCCGCCGCAATCCCGATCAAGACCTGGTGGCGCTGGCCGTAGGGCTTCCACTTGCCAAACCGAAAATCCTTCTGGCTGTTTACAAAGGCGCGAAACGGAGCCACCTTTGCCCCATCGGTGCAGGAGCGGGAGGCTCTGGTAGGGATGCCGGGGCTTTTCCGGTTCATGTGCCATTCGTCCATTTCGCCCATCCGCGAGCGAGTGCGGTAGCGCGGATCGCGGCAGCCCAGGACGATAA
Source organism: Chloroflexia bacterium (assembly GCA_036261665.1). Classification (GTDB taxonomy): domain Bacteria; phylum Chloroflexota; class Chloroflexia; order Chloroheliales; family Chloroheliaceae; genus 54-19. Next base: position 94,243 of record DATAKM010000079.1, on the reverse strand, counting down.
CCCCCTCGCTCCCGTCCAGATTGCGGTAGCCTTGTTTTGCCAGCCAAGCATTGATCGCGGGCAACACCAGATTGTAAGTGTAGGGCATCTCCGATCCGGTATCGGAGAAGATCACAAAATCGGGCCGGTAGCGAGCGAATCGCTCATCTGTAAAAGTTAGTACCAAAAGAGCCGTGCTATCCACGCCCAGCCCCGCCGAGAGGAAAATATAAGGCCGGTCTGGTAAGGCAGGCCCTTTACCGGCCTCTGCCTCGAACACAAGTGGCAGTGTCAGGTTGAAGCTGTTGTGGGACATTTCTTGCATCGTTGTAGCCATCAGTTCTTGCTCGTTATATTATTTCTATATAAGTACCTACTCTGTTAACAAAGTAGGTACTTATTACTTTGCTATATTTTCTTCACCTTCGGATTAGACTGCTTCCGCAACCAAATCCGCTGAAGGCTCGAATAGTGCCTTCAGTTGCTTGAGTTGTTTTATTTTTTCATTGGCAATTAGAACCGCGCACCCTTCTTGATGCACCAGGGGACTTTCAGGATCGTACTGAGGATAGCCTTGTTTTTCGGGCCACCAGTTTTCAACCTGGCAGTGCTGGCAGCTATGCGCAACAGGTTCCTCATAGCTGAATTTGGTTTCCAGCGCCGTTTCAATCAAACGCTGCAACAGCCAGATCATGTCCTCTATCTCATCCGGCGTAATCCTCACTTTCAGCCCTGCTACCGCCATGCTTTCGCCTCTTTCTCACTGAGAAAACTTAATCAAACAGCCCTGCTAGTTTTCAATTTCTTTTCTTATTACATTTTCATCTTACACAATTAACGTAAGTTGTACAATAGCAAATAAGTACCATTAACGTTAATAGTACAATAAGGGCCGTAGGTACTATTAACGTAAATAGTGTAAAATGCGATAATAAGCGTACCGGCAAAAGAAAGCTGCCAGGAAAGCGGATTTGTTATCCACGTACCCTGTTGCAGAAGATTTTGAGCCTGACGTTTGCCGAAGAATCGTGAACGGAATACATACAGCATTTGGAAATTGGAAAAAGAGAAAAAAAGAAAGTCAAAAGAGGGTGAAATAGGTGCAGATGCCCGATCCAGCAGAGACAGCAATAGGAGGTTCCCGCCATATAGCGCAGGGTAATGCGCTCCGTAACCTGAGAATTAAGCAGGGATTATCACAGAGCGAACTGGCAAATGCAGCCAGGGTTTCTCTCGCCACGATTGTAAAGTTAGAGCGCGGGGAGCGGGTGCCGGGAGAAAAAGTTAAAGAAGCTTTAGCGGAAGCTTTGGAGAAGGCAGGCGGAGAAGCCGGAACAGGAGCAGAGGCGGGTGCAGAGGCCGCCGCCGCATTAAGAGCGATAGACTGGCCACCACCCTATGCCGCCCAGAGCTATAATTATCGCCAGCCTATCAACGTAGAAGCGGGAGGACCGGCTGACCAGCTCAAACAGCTTCGCCTGGCAACAGGTTTGACTCAATCCCAGGTAGCCATGAAGTTAGGTATTACCGAACAGAAATATGCCCGGTTTGAAAGAGGTTACTCCAGACCCAGCGAATCTTTCTTAAAAGATTTAGCCCGTGTTTTAGGAGAGGATGTCAAAAAAATCAGATTTGAGTAATACCGGGATGTAATCTATGGGTAGTTAATATCTCAAACTTTGGAACGAAAGAACAGGTTTCAGGAGGCATTATGAAGCTAACCGGGTTCTATCTGATAACAGCAAAACCAAAGCTGCTCGAATTACTTGAACACTATAGTTATGATGTAAAAGAGTACTTCGGCCCTTCTAGACTGTGGTTAAAAACAGTGGACAGTCATGCGCTATCCAGTTTTACTAACGAAGTACCTGTTATGCTTAAACTTTTATTTTTAACTCAGCTACAGGTGGTTCTAGAAAAGGGTGTTGGAGAACAGCGTGAGTTTGGAGAGCTGGCACATTTTCTTTTGAAAGAGCCTCCATACAGCGTTTCAGTTTTCGATGAGTGGTGGAATATAACATATTTAGACGGTCTTGATAATGAAGTTGAAAGCCTGGAAAAAATAACAAAGGTCGAATATTTACAAGAACTGGCTCCCACAGATAATCCAGATGCTAATGATTGGCTTTCTAGGCTCATTAAGTCCAAGCTAGAAAAGTGAGGGCTTGTAAAGGAACTAAGATATAAACCTACTCAATATAAAACAAAAAAACTGCCTGGAAAAATCCAGGCAGTTTTTTGTAGGCAAGTCTCGCAGATTAATTCTTAGCCTTGCCGCTACTATCGTAATAGGGCGCAGGTAGACAGGCAGGCTCAATCCTAGCGCAGATCAGCCGGGGGCCGCAAACCTTGCAAGTAGCAAAAGGCTTCCCTTATTGACTGTCTCGCCTCCACCCCAACTTCCAGCCGCCAGGGAAGGGGCTGGAGAGGCAGGCGCTCGGCCAGCTTATCGCGGTGGACCAGGCTGGTCACAAGCTGCCACTCGTTAGCGGCAATGTCGCCATAAATGACCGCCAGCACCAGTTCGGCCAGTTCCAACCGTAACGGCAAATTGAGCGCACCAGTCTCAAAAGGCGGCAGCGGGGTAGATATAGTCACCTGGGGGTTATCGTTGGCCATCGTCCACATGGTTCCAGGCATCTCGTCATCTACGAACTGCATCAGGCCGGTCACAGTCTCGTCATCCAGCATCCCGGTCGGGCCGGTCAAGCGCACCTTCTGCGTCCAGCCGCTCCCGAACCACCAGTATTGTACCTGCGGAAAGACCTCTGCAAACTCCAGGTTATACCAGAAATCCCAGGCCGTCTGACTTTTGCAGGCAGCTTCGGCTACCATTTGGCTCTCACCTCGGATGCTGCCATCTCGCCGCCACAAACGGGCCAGGCCGGGCTGCCACTCGATGCCTGTTTGAGTGGTCGCAATAAACTTATGACCCGGCGCATGACCTATTTTGGTCTGAGCGGTGGGTGTGGTGGGAAGTTGCTGTAACGATGGCATGATTTATCTCCTATTTCTATTCCTCAATAGCTCTCTGAGCTATCTTAATCGCTTTTTTCAACTTCAGTATCTCAGATTTAAGGGCAAATTTCCATAGGATAATGTGGAACTTTTAGCCTAAACCCAATAATCCTGTTTGCTTGCTATACCCTTCGATGTCAAATCAGAGTAGAGCTTTAAATGTGCCACTTTCGCTAAATTTGTTGTCAGGCTGTCCGGTTGAGGTTTCTCTCAGCGGTCTTTTGAGGTGCAGCGATGTGCGGTAAGGGCAGGCCCGCGCCTGACCTGCTCCACTCTGGCTCAGGCTCCGGTCCGGGCAGCCTCTTTTCTGTTGCCAAAGCGGTCTACCCCCTGCCGGTTGTAGCCGTCCTGATCGTAGCCTTCTCTGTCCCAGCCGGATTTGTCAAAGCCTTCCCGGTTGTACCCGGCTTTGTTAAACCCATCCCGGTCATAACCCTGTCTATCGTAACCTTCCTCATCGTAGCCATCCAGGTCATAACCGGCGCATGTAGTGAGTCTATGCTGGAAAGCAGGTGGCAAACTCCCCGGACGGGGCTTATTCCCGAAATCCTCCTCATACTGGTACTTTAAGTGCGGCTGGTTAAAAGGTTCGTCAAGGTCGTCGCCAGGCCGGTAAAAGTCGGGCTGGTTGCTGGAGGGGCCAATTTCAACGCTGGCAAGCCCTGAAGCATAGACCGTGACGGTCGAATACGCCTCTAAGGGCCACTCAAGTTTTTCCTCTCTATCTTCAAAAATTCCCAAACGGTTCTTTTTCCAGGCTTCACTGTACACCGGGCAGTGGTGAGGTGCGCCGCCTACGAACTGGCCGCAGTGCGAACAGTTTAACCGGACCCCATTAATGGTGGCTTTAGGATCGGTTGTGGCCCGCGCCTCGCTCTTGAAGTAGCGTTCCTCCAGGCTGATTTTCCCCGCGCTTTCAGCTACTTGCTGACGTTCAGAATTGAACAGGTGTCTGTTATAGCTATTTGCATCACCGTAGGGATGCACTTTACGCCAGGTAGCCTCATCCATGACGGTAAGAGGGTCAAGGCGGGGCTTTTCCAGTTTAGCCTGGTGGCTCGGCCCGAAATGATGGGGGCGGCTGCTAAACCTCGTAGCACGAAATCTGGGATTGGCATCGGCATTATTGGAGCGAGCTACTTCAAAAGGCGAACCGGCGGTGTGTTCACAGTAATACGAAAAACTACGCTCTCGCGTGGGATCAGCCGGATCATAACAGCGTTGAGCGGTAGCATCATACTCCCACCCGGCGTAGTTACGCCCATCTTTGGTCAGGCCGTTACGGTCAAAACCCCACAAATCGTAGCCGTCGCGGGCGTACCCGCTTTTGTTAATCGGACTGAATTCGTAGACTATGCCGGTCTTTACATCCTTGTTGTTTTTATCCCTACCAAAGCGGTTGACCCCGTTTTTATCAAAGCCGTCCCTATCGTAACCTGTGACTGTGTAGCCTTCCCGGTCAAAACCCAGCCTGTCGTAGCCCAGGCGGTCATAGCCCTGCTCGTCAAAGCCCTGGGTATCGTAGCCTTCCCGGTCCCGCCTTGTCCTGAAGTGCAAGCCGTAACTTATGCTGTAGCCATCCCGGTCATAGCCGTGCCGGTTATAGCCGTCCCGCCCGTAGCCGTTGCGGTCCTGGCCAGTAACCAGGTGATAACCGTCCTTGCCGTAACCATCCCGGTCATACCCATCCGGGTAAAAGCCGGTAGCCGGGTCAGGGGTGAAGAAAGGATGAAGCTGGCCGCCCCGGTCATACCCGCTCCGATCATACCCTCCCCGGTCATAGCCATCTCTAGCGTAGCCGTTCGCATCGTAGCCATTCGCATCGTAGCCGCTCCGGTCATAGCCCCGGTAGTCCAAACCAGTAATGCCGTGATAGCCTTCCCGGTCATACCCGTTGCGATTTAACCCTGCCTGGTTAAAACCCTGCCTGTCATACCCTTCAGGATCGTAACCGGCAGAGTTAAAACCCTCGTAATCTAGGCCATTTCGGTCAAAACCGCTCAAATGGATACCTTGCGGGTCAAAGCCCTGCTCGTCAAAACCATCCCGGTCATAACCTCTCCGGTTCCGGCCATTGCGGTCGAAACCGTAAGGATCATAGCCTTCCCGGTCAAAATCCTCCCGGTCATAACCCCACCGATTATAGCCCTCCTTGTTATAACCGTCCGGGCCATAACCATTTTTATCATACTCAGGCTGGGCCGGAGCCGGAGCCGGAGCCGGATTAGCCGCACCAGCAGCCGCCTCTGCTGTGGTGGCTACGGCAGAAGCAGAAACAGAAGCAGAAGGCGTAGAAAGATGCGAGCAGCCTTCTAGTGGGTTAAAGAACTGGCCGCATACCGGGCAGTGCTGCGCCGGAGCGGGAGTGGGTGTGGTACCTGACCCAGCCTCGCTGCCACTGTTGCTACTGTTATTGCTACGGTAGCTCACCAGGGCTGCCGCCAGGGGAGGCAAAGGCTTGCCTTCAGTGGCCGCCCTGATAGTCCGGTAGAGTTCGGCGTACTTTGCCAGCGTTTCCGGGCCGGGTAACGGCACCAGTTGCCCCGGCTTCAGGGTAGCATGGCTCGGTACTGCTACCCCCAGGCGCTTAAAGTGCAGGAAAAGCGCCGTTGTATCCCGTGCATCTTCCTGCTGCTGTTCAGGGGTAAGCGCAGCCTGAGCAGGATCATTTCCGGCTCGCAGGTAAACCGCCTCCAGCGTTTGCGCGGCAGCACGGGCCGAGCCGCCTCCCAGCGCAACTGCTACCGGCGAACCATCACTACCGGCTACTTTGCAGAGAAATTTCTTGCGACGATTGTTACAGGACATAGGTAAGACTCCTGGGTTGGGAACGCTTGGTGGCGTAATCAATTACCTGCCGTGTAAACATAGGAGGTAATTTGTTGGGTTCGGATTGTTTGTATTGCATTGCCACTACTTATACTAATACTAACCGGGCTGGCCTGATCCGATTAGAAGTTGCTTATTAGAAGTAGCTTACTTGTTCAGAAGAACAACCTACTATGCGGACATAGTAGGTTGTTCTTCTACTGGTCTTGGTCTGGTCAAAGCGGGTGGCCTTCTTCAAGAAAGAGCCTCTAGTGCAGCCGTTGTAGGATCGTGGCAATTCTGCGACCTACCTGGCGAGGCATATCCTTGAGACTGTTAATAGCCATCCAATTACCTCGGCCATATAATTCATCCAGGCGTTCACTATTACCCGAAGCGTCTCCCAGGAAAAGCCCAAAGACCGCACAACCGCGCTCACGAGCAGTCCGAATAGCTTCTGCCGCTTGAACGTGATCGCCTAACGCGCCGTCCGTCATGTGGATTTGCAGCTTATTAGCTTCTGGCCGGGCCGCCAGAGCGGTAGTTGCCAACCCCACACAATCGGCCATGTAGGTAGCGCCATAAGATAGCGTAAGCATTTCGGCTCGCTGCTGGTCAAACAACGGGTCATCGAACGCTTTGTACTGGAAGTTATCATCTCGCCGGGCCGAGAATCCCCTGACCTCATAAGGCATTTCAAGCTGGTCGAGCGCATCGGCCAGAGTCATAGTAGCATCATACAAAGCACCGGAGGAGGTGGCCTGGTTCATACTGCCGGACTGGTCGAGCGAGATCGAGACGGCAAAGCTGGTAGCCGGTAGCTCTACCTTCTGCGAATAGACATCTTTGTTGCCCTTGATAGCAGCCACAAAACGGCCCCGGTCGAGTTTGCCCCGCGACTGCATATTTAGCTGCTGCTCAACGTCATCACGGATACTTGCGAGGTAGGTTGCCAGTACCCGGCCCTGCCGCTTGTGTTCGCTACGCCGGTCCTGGAACCGCAATTGTGTTTCACCGCGCCGGGGAAAGCGCACGGGCACACTGACCGGGGTGCCGTCTTTATCCAGAAACGTCTGGCTCTCTGCATCGGTTTTTTTGCCGAGCGGAGTATGTAATTTAGCACCTACGCTGGTAGGGCTGGCCTGGCGCTTGATGTCTTGCTGAGTAGCGAAAGCCGCTGCTCCTTCTAATTCTTCCCTGGCACGTGCCAGTGCATCAGGGCTGGCAAATGGCGCATCTATATCCCGCATTACCGCTGGCACAGGTGTATCGTACTCGCTCTTTTGAGCGTCCCCACCTGGGTTGCCGGATGAGCTAGAACTGCCGCCGCCATCTGAGGAGCTGGCGCTGCTCGAATTAGCTTCTGAGTCTGAATCCGAGTCCGAATCTAAATCGGAAGAATCTGAACTTGAGTCAGCGCCAGAACTATTACCGGAGCCGGAGCTACCGCCACTCTGCTCGTTTGAGGAATCCGAATCGGAGTTGAAGTTGTCATCCGACTTTGATCCGCTACTGTCAGACTTCTTTGAGTTAGAGTTAGAGTTTGACTTCGAGCCGCCTTGAGAACTGGAACCGGAACCGCTTCCGCCTTCAGAGCCATCCTCGTTCTCCTCCTCCTCATCCCAATCATCTTCATCCTCATCTTCGGAGCCGCCAGAGCCGGAACCACTGCCGCTATCCGCAGCATCGTCCTCATCCTCATCTTCGGAGCCGCCAGAGCCGGAACCACTGCCACCCTGAGAGCCATCCTCGTCAGCGTCCTCGTCGGCACTCTTACCCTTGCCGCCACCGCCGCCGCCACCGCGACTGTTACTTTTCTCTCCTTTCTCACTACCACCATTTCCGCCACCGCCGCCACTGTTACTACTGTCATCCGATTGAGAGTCAGATTCAGAGCCGGAACCGCCGCTACTATCTTTATCGCCTTGTTCCTCTCCACTATCGCTATCGCTGTTGTCGCTGCCGGAGCCGCCGCCCTGCTCGCCTGCTTCATCAGAATCACCCCCGTTTTTGCGAGCGTTCTGATTGCCGGGCTGTCCGCCGGGCTTGCGTCCACTGCTACTGCTCTCCTGACCGGAACCGCTGCCGCCGCTCTGACTTTGCGAATCCCCAGAGTCACTTTCCGAGGTGTCGCCGCTGCCGCTGCCGCTGCCGCTGCCAGCGTCATCTGAATTTTCGTCATACTTGCGAGCATTCTGGTTGCCGGGCTGCGCTCCAGGCTTGCGTCCACTACTGCCCTGGCCGCTGCTGCCGCTCTCTCCCTGACTACCAGCGCCTTCATCGGCATCCCCAGCGTCCTCACTACCGCTATCACCGCCAGAACTGCCGCCTTGATCGCCCGAACCTTCGCTTTCAGAATCTTCCCCATTCTTCCTGGCGTTCTGATTACCCGGCTGCGCTCCAGGCTTGCGGCCACTGCTCTCCTGGCTTGCACTTTTGCTACCGCTACTCTTGCTGGAACTGCTGCTACCGCTGCTCTGGCCGGACTGCTGCCGCCCGGCTCCCTCGCCGTTGTGTTCGAGCGTATCGGGATCACTCGGCGGGCGAGCGTCCACGCTCTGATCCGGCATGGCCACGCCCTTACTCTGGAGGATTCGGGTAATCTCCAGCGTAGCTTCAAGCGCATCCGCCTGGCTTCCCAATACTCCTTTCCGCACCAGCGGCTCGACTTCCTCAAATACGGCACGGGCTTCAGGGGTCATTTTAGAGCGCACTTCATCCGTCACGCGGAAGAAGGGCAGGCTGGTATAGAGCATAGCTCCCAACACCTGATGTTCGATTGGTACTCGCGGCCCTACCTGCTCATCCCAGCGCGGTTGCAGGCTGCAACCCAACTGCAACTGCTCGGCGGCTCCCAGGTGGTTTGCCGCCACCGCACGTTCCATCCGGCCATCTTCGATGGTATTGTAAATCTGAGTAACGATAGCCCGGCCTGCGTCCAGCCCTTCTACCGGGTCGGCGCTCCGGGCGATCTCCAGTATCCGCCGCCAGTGGTCGGGATTGGTGTAGAGTTCGTGGCCCAACTCGTGTTTCAGCCCGGCCACCACTACCGCCAGGTTATCCCCCATCGAGCGGTGCTTGCCCAGCGGATACGGGTCCAGGTAGATCGTCCCCTGCATATCGGTGGCGAAGCCCTGACCTTCCTGAAAGACGATCTTGCGAGGCTTGCCGGTCATAGCCGAGCAGTAGCCGCTCAGCATCCGCTTCACGCCCTCGTTGTTGATCGGATCGCCCTTGACTAGCTTGCCGTCAAAGCTGGCTGTCAGATCGTCCAGCCTGGGCGGTTTGGGCGGCTTCTTGTTGCCATCCCGGTCAATTCCCCGCCGGTTGAAACCTTCCCGGTCATAACCCTCCCGGTCCCAGCCGAACTTGTTAAAGCCCTCCTTATCGTAGCCGTCCCGGTCATAACCGCTGTGGTCAAAACCGTTGATGTTGTAACCGTTCTGATCGTAGCCTATCCCGTCATACCCGGCATTGGAATGGCCATACTGCCAGTCGTGGAAGCTTCGAGGCAAAGCATCGGGGGCCAGCTTCTCGCGGGCTTCGGCCTGCGGGCCAAGCTGCGGTTTGCTGTAAGGCCGGTCAGGGTCAAGCAGGTCGCCCGGCTTGTAATAGTTTTTGCTGTCCCGGCCAAAGACATAGGCCAGTCCCGATGCAAAAACGATCACGGGCGGATAGCCTCCCGAAACGGGATAGGCTCGCTTGTCCGGCTGCATCCCGGCCTGCTGCCAGGCTTTGTAATAGGCCGGGCAAGCATGGTTCATAGCGGCACCGACGAACTGGCCGCAGTGCGGGCAGCGCATCCGTATCCCGCTAATGGTCGCTTTGGGATCGGAGTTAACCCGCGCCTCGCTTTTGCGCCAGCGTTCGGCAAGGTTGGTGGCGGCTACATCTGACGCAATTTTGTTCCGCTCCCGGTTGTACAGGTCAACATTGTTGTTGAAAGGCGGTAACTTGCGCCAGGTAGCATCATCCATGACGGTATGCGGGTCTATCCTGGGCGTGTTGAGCTTTTCAAGATGCTTCTCACCTAAAGTATGAGGGCGTCCCCCGCCAAAGCGGATATTGGTACGGTAATAGCTGCCACTGCTTACAGCCGTCACAATATAGGGGTCGCTGGTGCGCGAATTGACGTTGTAAGGATATTTGCGCTCTCGCGTGGGGTCAGCCGGATCGTAGCAAACCTGGTTTTGAGGGTCAAACTTCCAGCCTGCGTAATTTCGCCCGTCTTTGGTCAGGCCATCCCGGTTGAAACCCCATTTATCCAGGCCGTCTTTAGCATAGCCGGAGCGGGTGATCGGGCTGGTTTTGTAGGTCTTGCCCGTCTTTACATCTTTGTTGTTCTTATCCCGCCCGAAACGGTTGATCCCGTTTTTGTCAAAGCCGTCTTTATCGTAACCAGTGACGGTGTAGCCATTCCGGTCAAAGCCCAACTGGTCATAGCCCAGGCGATCATAGCCGTCCTTGTCAAAGCCTTCCTTGTCGTACCCTTCCCGGTCATATCCGGCCTGATTGAAGGCGGATCGAGGAAAACCGTCCCGGTCCCAGCCGTGCTGGTTATAGCCATCCCGCCCATAGCCGTTGCGGTCCTGGCCGGTGATGATATGGTAGCCATCCTTGCCGTAACCCTGAGCATCACAACCATCCATATATAGCCCGGTAGCAGGGTCAGGGGTGAAGAAAGGATGCAGCTCTCCCTTGCGGTTCCGGCCCTGCTTATCGTAGCCAGCCCGGTCATAGCCCTGCTTGTCGTAACCATCTTCATCATAGCCATCGGCATCTCGTCCTGAGCGGTTGTAGCCCTTGTAGGAGAGGCCCGTTACGGCATGGTAGCCTTGCTCGTTATAGCCGTTGCGGTCCAGTTTTTGCCGGTTGAAGCCCGTGCTGTCATAACCGTCTTTATCGTAGCCACTGGCATCAAAACCGTAATTGTTAAAGCCGTTGCGGTCATAGCCATCCTTGTTATAGCCCTGGGGAGTGTAGCCATCCTTATTAAAACCGTAGCGGCTGTAGCCTGCCCGGTTGAAGCCATTCCGGTTATAACCCTGGCGGCTGTAACCCTCCCGGTCATAACCCATCTTGTCAAACCCATCCCGGTCATAACCCTGGCGGTTGAAGCCTTCCTTATTGAAGCCGTCTTTGCCGTAGCCTTTAGCGCCAGCAACCGGGGCCGGAGTAGCAGCGGGCGCTACCACCGGCGGGGCTGATCCGGCAGTTGGTGCAGAGACAGGCGTTAGGCCCGGTGCAGCCGGGGTAGGGCTGCTACTGCTGCTATTAGTGGTGGGGGTAAACCCGTTACTATGGCGGTTGAGCAGTTCGCGGGCCAGTTCGGAGTAGTTTGTCCCCTGGGAGACGACATCGTTGGTCCAGGGGCGCTGGCCTTTGGTATTAGCCAGCCATTCCAGGTAACTCAAACCTTTTTTGGAGTTGAGGAGTTCCCCCATTTTCGTACCTGTGCCCCGGTACTTGCCCATATCTATCACAACTTCTGCCGGGTCTACCGTAGCGGTTGCCAGGACCGGGGTGAGACTGGCCGTAGCCACCCCTAGTGCTTCTCCTGTTGAGGCGGAAGCTGCCGGAGGAGTATGCGAGCAGCCCACTTGCGGGTTATAGAACTGGCCGCACACCGGGCAGTGTTGGGCCGGACTTTCCCCGCTCCCGCTACTATCGCTGCTGCTGTCTGAAGCTGGGGCACTGCTGTCGCTGCCGCTGCTGCCATTAGGTGAAGTGTGGCGGTTGACCAGAGCAGCCGCCAGCGGGGGTAAAGCTTTGCCTTCCCTGGCCGCTTTGAGAGTGCGGTAAAGCTCGGCGTACTTGAGCATGGTGTCCTGGTCGGGCAAAGCCACCAGTTGCCCCGGTTTAGGAGCGGCGTGGCTCGGCACGTCAATCCCGCGCCGCCTGAATTCCAGAAAGAGGGTGGTGGTATCCCGCTCGGCCTGCTGTAGCTGGGCTTCGCTTGCCCCACCAGCCCTGCCGCTACTCCCGGCCCGCTGGTAGACCGCTTCGAGGGTCTGCTCGGCAAGCCGGGCCGAGCCGTTACCTAATGCGCTGATTACTGACGTTTCACTACCGGCCAGTTGGTTGAAAAAATGCTTTCGACGATGGTTGCACGACATTTGAAGACTCCTGGCGCTTTGCTCAGTGCGCTCTTGTTTTAAATTAAGCTGCCTGGCAAATTCTCTTGAGCTTTTGAGAGTTTCTGTTTTGGTTTTTCAGGGTGAGTAGAAGGCGGCAGAGCAAGAACCGGACTACTACAAAGCTGGCCGGTTCTTACTCTGTTGGTTGCCTGTAAACCTTCCCTACCCTATGCTTAATAGGTTTTCGGCCCCTGTCCCGCTTCGTGGCGGTTGAGGGCCTGGCCATCACTGCCGTAGTGGTCGGCAAAGACCTGCTTCACCTGGCTCCACTGCATATCAAAGCTTTCGCCCGGATCGCAGTAGACCTTGAAGGCTTCGAGGGCCAGGGTTGGATCGCCGGTTGCTTCCGAAATCGCCAGGAAGCGGGCCGCTTCGCGGGGAGTTGGCTCGGCAGGATGCTTGGAGGTTTCAGCGATCACCTTCTCCTGGGCCAGCTTGCGAATGTCCTCTACGAATGCCGCCGCCGTTTCCATCCGCTTCTTCGAGATTTTAGCCGGGTTCTGGTTCTTGTACTCCTGGGCCATCACCCGCTTTGCCACCGTGTCATCCTTACCCGCCCCATCGCTAACCTCACTGCCGAATAGCCGGGCCATTTCCGAACCCAACCGGCGAGCCTGGTCGTCCACGCTGGGCGCGTTCATGATGAGGGTCTGCATACGGGAAAGGAGAGCGCCGTCCGGTCGCGGGGCCGCCCCGTCATAACCGGGGTTGAACGTCCCGATAAAGACGGTCGAGGGATGGACCGGGATGCGCCCCCCGGCCAGCCCCGCTTCAGTTCCGGCCACCTCGATATAGCCGTCCTCCATCATGGTCTGGAGCGCCCCCAGGATGCCGGGATTGGCCTTCACCAGTTCGTTCACGCAGATCACCGCGCCGCTGGCCGCCGCCTGCCCCAGCTTACCTAGCTGAGCGCGGGAGACGGTGGCCCCCGTTGCCGGGTCGGTAGCCAGGACCGTCTGGCCGATTTCCTCCTGGAGCGAGGTGTCCTTGTTGATGGTCATCTCGTAGTAGGGCAGGCGCAGAGAGGCCGCGATCTGGCGAGCGGTGGTGTTCTTGCCTGTACCTGCCGTGCCGCCGAAAGCGAAGGCCCGGAACTGCGTCCCTTTTGGCCGTTTGGCCGGGTCAGGGTTCCAGGCGATCTGAAGGGAGGTCGCGACGGTGCGAATAGCCTTCTCGCTGTCATCGCTGATCTCATAGTTCGGGTCTAAATCCTGGAAATACTGCGGCAGGGGGTCAAGGCGCTGCCCGCCTAATTCGGGGGCCACGCTCATCAGGTAAGGGTCGGGCGCTTCTACCGGCTCCACATACTTGAGGATGTGGTCTACCGCGAAGCCCGTCTTGCTGCGCTCGTCCAGGGCCGGGCGCTCAGGGGCAGGCGGGGCCGGGATGCGCTCTCGCGGGCCTGCCGCTGCATTAGGCGCTGTAGCCGGGGCCGGAGCCGGAGCCGGAGCCTGCACCACAGGCACAGGGACCGGGGCAGGCACAGCCGCGCCGTCCGCACCTTCAGCCTGAGCCGGGGGCTGGTAGTAGGCTACCGGAGCGGTCAGGTCATTCATTTTATCGGTCATTTTGTCCAGGGCAGCCACCATGCGTTCCTCGGCTTCGCTGGGCTTCCGGTTAGCCAGGGCCGCGATAGCCTCGCTCATCTTGTCCAGGGCCGCTTTCAGTTCTTCGTTGGTGGCACCGGACGGCGCGGGCTGCGGTTGAGCCTGGGTTTGAGCGTTAGCTGCGAGAGCCGCTCTGAGGCTTTCGCTGAGAGCAGCGGCAAAAGCCTGCGGGTCCAAAGGCGGGGGAGCCTGCACGACTACCTGGGGCGCAGGGGTGTGGATCACAATCGGCTCACGCGCTACTGCCCCTGAAACCGGAGTTGCAACCTGTTCGGGTTGCGGGGCCGGGGCAACTGCGGCTGGAGCTTCAGCCATAGCTGCTGCCGCGTCTACCGCTACCGCTGCCTCTGGCACTGCTTCGGTTGCCGCTTCCGCCTGCTCATCCTGGGCTGGCGCTTGCACCTGCACCGGCTCCAGAGTAGGCACAGCGGTAGCCGCCCTTGCCTGAGCCTGGGCTTGAGGGCTGACGGTCCGGGCGGAAGATTGGGCCTGAGCCTGAGCGGATACAGCAGCCCCGGCAGTGGGGCAACTATGAGGAGTCTGGCCGACAAACTGGCCGCAGTTGGGGCAGTTCGTCACCCCGCCGGAGAGCTTGCTGCCCAAGATGAAGCTCTGGCCGCGCCGGAAGCGGTCCCGGATCGCGATATAGGCTCCGTCGCTGACCTTCAGGCCGTTGTAAGCCGGGTTGCCGGAGAGGTAGCCGTTCAGGTCATCGGCAAAGGCTCTTTCCAGTTCGTTGCGCGGGTTAAGAGCCATATCCGCCATGATCGCCGCCATCTGGTAGGCCGAAGCGTTGTCGTTACCGAGGGTATCGCCTGCCCGGTTGGTGGCCGGGTCATAGACCGCCAGTAAGCCCTGGCGCGTCTGGCCTGTCCCCTCCCAGGTAGCATCCGAGTCGTATAACTCGATCTTGCCGTCCGGCAGGGTTTCCACCCTGGCATCGGCCAGCAGGGTAGCCGCGCTTACCAGGGTCCGGCCATACTTGATCCCCTGGCCCTTGCTTTTAGGCGGTGGGGGATACAAACCCTTCGTGCGGGCGCTGCTCCAGTAGGCCGGGTCATCGCTGCCTTCGCCTGCTGCCGGGAGCGTGGTAAAGCCCGGCATGGTTTTGGTCGGGTTGAAGTAAAGCGGCACCTCCCCGTGTCCCTTGCGGAATTCCGTGCCCGTAAAGCGCCCCATATCGTAAAGCGAACCGTCTGTTAGCTCGACCGTCTGGGGAGTGGCGGCGCTGGCATTGGCCTTCAGGCTGTTAAGGGCCGCCTCGATCTGGACGCTGTTAACAGGGTAGCCGATCCTGGCATCCTCGGCGCTCTGGAGGCTGCGGGCTACCTGCACCAATCCCGCCACCTCATTCGCGCTCAACCGGCCTGCCTTGAGCGCATCATCCAGCATTTCGGCTCCCCTGGCGCTCAGGTGGTAATCCTTCATCAGTTCGTTCGCGCTGACGGAGGAGGCAAAGTTACTCATCACAAAAGCCCCGAAGGAAGCGGAGCCATCCCCCGGAGTGCTGCTGGCCGCTGCCGCAGCCTCCCCGCTGGCAGTGCTGTCAGGCGTGACAGGCGTTACCGGAGCAGGGCTGGCCGCTGCCTGGGGTGTTGCGGTGGCGGTAGCGGCAGGGGTACTAAAGGCCGGGGAGTAGCGGGTGACGTTCTGAGCCACATCATCCAGCAAGAGATCGCTGTCCTGCTGCATGAAGGCGCTCATGGTATCGGCATCCTCCAGCCTCACGTTATGGTCGCGCACCCACTGTGTTACGGCCTCTGGATTGAGGTTGTGCCGGGCGGCCAGGGTAGCGGCGGCGGTGTCGCGCATCGCTCTGACCGGGCAATTGTGGTTTTGCCCCATAAACTGCCCGCAGGTGGGGCAGTGCGGCGCTCCCCCGACCGTGCCCCCGGCCTTGACCGTAAGGGTAGAGCTGTTGGCCAGTTCGCCCAGGAAAGCGCGAGCGGCTTCCCGGCGCTCCTGGGCGGTATAGCGGGGAGTGGCTACCAGCCCGTTCTGCCGGGCCATCTCCTCATAGACCTGATCGCGCATGGCATCTCTGAGCTTCGTGATGCTGGTATCGCTTACTCCCAGCCTGGATGCTCCCGCCTGGTTTAAGGCCAGTACCGCCGCCAGGGTAGTCTCGGCGTTCCGGGGTTGGCCTTCCACCTGGCCGATCAGGAAGTCATACTGTTTGTTCTGACTGCCCCCGGCGATCACGGCCACCAGCCCTTCGGTGGCGGGATCGTTCATTTCGAGGTTGGTGGTCAGCCAGTTGACGCTGCCGAGTTTATCTACCCGGCTGGCCAGGGCAAAAGCGGCGTCCAGTTCCCGCTCGCTCTGCGGGGTAGGGGTTGCGGCCTGGTTTGCCAGCGCCCCCAGGTCAAGCGAGGTGGCCCCGGCAGGGTTGACGGTCGGGGCGGGCTTCTGCCAGTCGGCGCTATTCTGTTGAATGTCCGTCCTTAATACGCCGATCCCGCCCGGTTTGCCTTTGAGAGCCGCCGCTACCTCCAGCACATTGAAATTATTGCGCCTGGCCCAGCCGTAAATGGCTCCCGCGCTTAGGCCGGTTTCAGCCCCTAGCTTCTGGGCGGCGAGGGCCTGCATGTGGTTGTAATCGGCTTTTTTGGTGGAGCGGAGGGCCGTGCCAAAATGAACCCAGGTGGACAGGGCTTTGTCTTTCTCCGCCGTGACTTTAGCCACCCATGCCGGGTCCAGGCCGTAAGTGACCGCCATCTCCTCCACCGGGTTAGCCGGGGTGGGCTGTGGCAAACCTCTGGGATTGGCCACCGTCACTACCTGCCCTTTTGGAGTGACAACCTGGGAAGTCTCCGGGTGGAGCTTCCAGGCTTCAGGGAGATAACCCTGCCGCACCGCCATGAGCGCCCCGTCCAACGTGGCCTGAAGCCTGGCCCCGGTAGCCGGGTGGTAGACCGTTACCAGCCCATCCTTGTTGCTTTGCGCTTCTTTGATTAAATCCTGAAGGAGATTGTTGCCCTGCGAATCGGTATAACAGCCCTGGGGTACTCCCAGCCTGTGCCGCAGGTGGCGCTCCATCGTGGCGACGGTGGCGGTGCGCGGGCAGGTGTGTTCGCGGTACTGTGAAGTAAACTGGCCGCAGTTGGTGCAGCGGTGGTAGCCTTTAGCGTCATTTGCGCTGGAGCGAATGGCATCCCGGCGGTTGACCAGGGCTTGCGCCAGGGGCGGCAAGGGCTTGTGCTGGCGGGCGGCTTTAAGGGTCTGGTAGACCGCCGCGTATTTGCAGGTAGTCGGGAAGTCCGGCAGGGCGACAAGCTGGCCGGGTTGCGGTTTGGAGTGGGTCGGCAGGTCTAACCCGGCCTGTTTGAATTCCAGGAAAAGGGCGGTAGCGTCCCGCTCCATTTGCTTCCTGATTTTATCCGAGGGGGCTACTCCGCCTTCCCACCCGGCTCGCTGGTAGACCCCCTCCAAAACCTGATGGGCGGCAGCGGCATCCCCTCCGCCCAGCGTGGTAGCCACCGCGCCTTCTGCGCTGGATACCTTGCCTAAGAAATTCTTGCGGCGATTGTTGCACGACATAGCTGTGACTGTTCCTTTGTTCGTTGATGGTAAGTAAATTAACTGGCAGCGGCGCTACCCCTACAGAGTGGCCCCGGCCAGAGTTGAAGTATTTGAAGTACCACGAAGAAGCCTAAGCCCGGAACCCGGCAGTTTGCATTAGCTCCAGAGCGCGTTTGAGTTCATCGAGGGTGTAAGCGGCCCAGGGGTCAACCAGCCCGGTGACAAGGCCGTCATCCGAAGCGGCCCGCAGGAGTTCGAGGCTTTCGCCCAGGCTGTTGACCGCTTCCATCAGGGATTGCATCCCCTCTAAAAGCAGTTCCTCCCGGCTGCGGTTATCTGCCGGGGCTGCACCATTCCCGGCTGCGCTCATGCTGCCTGCGCCTGCACCGCTCTCACCAGCGCCCGCGCCGGGGTCTACCGGCTGGCCGTTCACCCAGCCCAGCGCCTCATCCAGAGCTTCGCTGAGCGGCCAGCCCTCATCCCGCACCAGCCCTACGATCCGGCGCAACTTCCCGGCCAAATGGGGATACTGCCGGAGCATTTCGACCAGGCGGCGCTGGTCCTGCAAATCGTCCAGGGTAGCAATCGCCCGGATCGCCGCGTCAGACAGGTTCAGCGCGTCCAGTTCCTCGGCCAGATCAGGCGGCAGATCGAGTTCGGGCGGCAGGCCGGTTAGCTCAAAGCCTTCGGCGCTATCCAGGTCGGTAAAGTCATCCGCCTCACCGCTGCCGCCTCCGCCTCTCCCGCCGAAGCCGCCATTACCACCATAACTGCCGCCACTACCGCCATAGCTGCCCCCGGTGTTGCTGTAGCTGCCGGAGCCATACCCGCCCCCGTTGTTAGGATTAGAAGCGTGAGCTTGCCCGTTCATGGCAGGGGTGTTACTCTCTCCCGCGCTCCCCTCAAAAGAGGTTTCACGGTAGGAATTATTAAAGGGATCGGAATTATCACCGGCATTAACCGGGTTGCTGTTATCCTCAGCACTGGCGCTGCTGGCAGGCGCATCCTCTACCATGCCAACCGCCGCCGCTGCCGCTTCCGGCCTGTGCTGGTAGTAGTGTTTGAGCAGTTCGGGAGCGTTCGCTTTGGGATGGGCCAGCGCCAGTTCCACCAGGGCCACAATGTCCGGGGTGAAGGCGGTGGGGGAATTAGAGGAAGCGGCATGAGAGGCTTCCTCAAGCCTGCTCAGAGCTTCCCCGATCCCTTCCAGCACTTTAGGTTCAAGCTGCTTGCCCGCCGGAGAGGGCTGAGCAAGCAAAGCCTCGACTACCCTTTGCTGGTAGAGCGGGTGGATGGCGGCCAGGGCTTGCAGGCGGGGCCGCACCGACCAGGTGGTGAGCGGTTTGGGGGCGTTCTCCCTCACCAGGGTCACTACTTCAGGCTGGACTTGCAAGAGGCGCATCAGGGCGATCCGGCTCGATTTGGAAAGGCCGCAGGCTTTCTCCAGGCGGGACCAGGGGGCAAGAGCCTGGTCGGTCAGTTTGTACCCGCTCTCCGTCTCATAAGCCACATCTTTAGGTAAATGAGGGGCTACCTGGGGGCCGGTTAAAAGAGTGGTAAGCTCGGCCAGGTAAGCTTCGTAGAGGTTAAGGCGCTGGCGGTTGGTGCAGGGTTCAGCCGGGTCAAAGCGCAGGTAGCTATCGTCCGGCAGGCTTAGCTCTACCAGCGCCTCCAGCTTTATGAGATGTTCTTTGGCCCGCTGTATATCGGCCAGCACTTTTGCCGTCCTGATCGCTACCGCTTCATCGTAAGGGTCGGTGTCACTCCGCACCCGGTTCTCGGCTACCTGCGAGATCAGCCGGTTGTAGTCGGCAAAAGCAAAGTTAGTGCTGCTGTTACCGTTGCCGTTATTATTGGGGCTGCCACTCTGGTTACTTTTGACCAGGCAGGGGACCGTTTTTAGCTCCAAGCGGCGAGCGGCGGCCAAGCGGCGGTGGCCTGCCAGGATCAGGTAACTCCCGCTCTGGTTCTGGTTCTGGCCGGGGGCTGAAGCAGGCAATTCCTCCACCAGCAAGGGTTGTAACACCCCCTGCTCGGCTACCGACTGGACCAGTTCCTCGAAATCTTCCCCGCTATCGTACTCGCGGACCTGATTGGTATCATCCAGGATTTCGTCAGGAGTGAGAAAAAGCAGCAGCGTCTCGCTGGTGGGACTTTCTACATCTACGGGTGGAACGCTTGTTTGCACTGGCATAGAAATTCCTTCTTACTTATTTTTATGATGGGATGCACTGATTGGCTGAACAACCCGCACCCGCACCGCATCGGATATTAAGCCGAATGTTGAAAAGCATAGACCTAAAAACTACCTGCTATGCGGACATAGCAGGTAGTTTTGTGTTGGGTGGGTAATTCTGTTGTTTACTCTGTTACTGCTGATTTTGTTTAAGCCTGGCTAAGCCTGATGATAGGGGCTTCAGATCAGCAGGCATCGCAAATCTGCTCAAACTCGATTACATCGAAAATGCTTGCGATGTGGGTCTTAAACGGTTGGCATTGGCTCGCGCCCGCTTCGGTGCATCGCTCACGGTTCTGCTTTTCGGCGGTAAGCCACTGGCGGTAGGCCAGCATTAACCAGACCCGATTTTTGATGGTGGTACCGACAAAAAAGCGTTCAAGCCTGGCGCGATCCAAAAGCAACTCCACAACGGGGTGGTTTCGGGCTTGCCCCCAATAGCCGCCTGGGTGGTTTTGAACAAAGAACGGCCAGCGGCTCGCGGTAAGCTGCGGCAGGGCGATAAAGTACAATTCGTCTATGGTGAGGCCAACGCCTCTGGCAATCCCGTCTAGCGTACTGATGCGGGTGTGGATACCAGCAGATGATTTGAGTAAATCACGGATAGCAGCAGTGGAAATGCCTGCGCGGTCGGCCAGGGTTTTTATCGGCAGGTCCAGAAAGCTGCAAACCTCCTGGACGGTTTCACCCAGCGCCCGGCTAACCAGCTCGAAATCCAGAAAATTATCGCTGCCATCGGTCAGGGCCGCAATCTTGCCGGTCGCGGTTCTGGCCGGTAGTACATATTCAGCCCGGCCTCCTTCGAGATATTCAGGGCTTTGGGCTTCCCACTGCTCAATTTTGCTGGCTAGTGTTATAAGCAGGTTAATCCGAATGTTCGATGAGGTCTTTTCGGCGTACAATTCCTCAAGATAGCCAGGACTGTTGAAGTTGCGAATCATTTCCAGATTGCCTGGGCTAACAGAGTTGAGCGACTGCGATAGCCGGAAAAGGGCCGGGAAACGGTGGGCATCGCGCAAACGTTTGAGGCCATCGGGCTGCAAATTGAGAAAATCGTCTACCCGCAAGCCACAAGCGGTTGCCAGGCAGAACACTTCCCAGGCTGTAGGTTGCCACAGCCGGTTAGGATTGACATCTTTCAGGATAAAAGGTTTCAAGCCTAGAGCCAGGATTACCGTGTTTCTCTCAGATTTCTGTATGCCCAGCTTCAACCTGACTGCTTCTTGGAAGCTCTCTCTTAAAACTTCCAGATCAAATTTTGTCTGGTCCACTTTGCTTTCTATTCCTCTCTAATTTCTATTCCTCGTTGCCTGGTGCTGAAGCCCCGCATCACCCGGCCTCGGTAAGTGATAGCTTTGACTTTGCCGGTACCCTTAAATCAGCGCAGGCATACCTCTACGAGCGAGTTAGCATGGTGGTGCGCCGTAGCGTGGGAGTGGGAATGGCCGTGTAGATGCTCATGCCGGTGCTGATGCCGGTGGAACAGGCTTAAAGGATCAGCCCCCTCTATCAATCTGAAGGGCGCGAACAGGAAGTGATCCACTTTGGCAATCGCCTCGGCTGTTAGTTCCACATCGGCGCTCCCGGCCAGAGTGCCAAACCAGGGAGCCGTTACTATTGCTATGGCCCCATAGCCTTCAGGCGCAGGTAGCCCAGGCGCAGGCCAGGCCGTGATGTTCTCCTCAGTAAGAGCGCGAGCGACCAGATGCGGCAGATCGCTTTTGCCGCGTGGCTTTTGCACCTTCACCGGCGGGTGTTCGGCCAACACTACCCCATCGGTATGCGAGTGAGCATAGCGCGGATAACGGGGAGCGACATTCAGCGGCACGTAGAGCGGGGTGAAAGCCGGGTGAGCGCGGCCAGCGCCGGGAGCGGCGTAACCCCAATAGGCAATATCCAGGGCCAGGCGGGTTTGCTGTTCTTCAAGCAGGTGAATTACGCCATGCACGTAGTTCCAGGTGGCTTCCAGTTCCACTCCATCCAGTTCCGCCCAATAGGGTAGCCCTTCTTTCCATAAAAGCCGTAGATGAGGGGGCACCGGCAGGTGCGGAGATGTGGCAGAGTCAGCTTTAAGCCAGAGGCGGGATAGGTCCAGCCGGTTAGGGCGGGTGCGAGCCGGTTGTAACCAGGGGAACTGTGGATCGTAAGGTGTATCAATAGCAAGTTCGAGGGTATCCCAGCTAGTCATAATTTTCCTTTTCTCTTTTTGCTTTTGTTTAGACTGTAGTAAGACGCAAAACAAAAAGGGGTTAATCCCATTCCTGAAGGGTAAGCGGGTCCAGATGCGTGACCACATAAAGAGAGGACCACGCTCCGCTATCACTGAGATAGTGGACGATAGCATGGCCCAGAAAAAGGTTCAGGATGGGGTCAGTGGGTGGAATGATCGCCACCGGGCCAGCATCTTGCCAGCCTGTTTGGGTATCTTTCAAGCCCAGGCTGTGTAAGAGTAGCTCACCAATCCGGTTGAAGTTATCCGCCTGGCTATAGGCCAGCCTGATCGCTTCCGGCTCTATGGCTCCTGTCCCTTCCGGTTCCGGCTGGGCCTGCTTTAGCACTTTAAGCTCAATCGCTTCCGTTACAGAGAACGGAGCGGGACTCAATGCCTCGTTCCGGTTCCCGTTCCCGTTCGTTAAGCCTTTTTGTGGTTCCGGCTGTGGCTCCGGCACCGGCACTGGCAGCACTGAAAGGACAAAGGTTTCAAGCTCATTTTCCCCCAGGTAAGCCGCAATAGTCGAGAAAGTGGCCAGCAGTTTTTCAGGGCAACCGCATAAGGCCGGGTTGAAATTACCAATTAGCAGCATAATTTTGCCTTCTGTTAGCGCACCGCCTAAAAGCTAAACGATGACCGAAATCAAGCTCCAGCCGGAAACGGCAATCACCGCTAAGGCTAAAAACTGCACCAGCCCATTCTGCCATTCGCTATCCGACTTGAAGCGTATCCCGGCAGGTAATAGCCAGAAATCCTTATCGGAGAAGGGTAACAGAAGTTTGATGCCGCTCCGGGTGAGCATGTCGGCCAAAAGGTGTGTCAAATAACCTACGCCAAACAACGTACCGTAGAAAGCCGAGCCAAAGAAAAAGTAGGTAGCGGTTCCGATCAGGCTGCTCACCACCAGCATCGCCAGGAGCGAGTGGATTACCCCGCGATGCCCGCCAAAGAAGTTATTGGCGATCAGGGCCATTGTATGCGGTAAGAAGTTGATGATGCCAAAAAGAAGCTTGATGAAAAAGCCGCCGATCCCGCGCCCGTGCATCATCCGGCCCATCGCCCTGCCGCTGTTGGCGATAGTGGAAGTAGGCTGGTCAATGTCCGGGAACTGCCCGCCCACGATCCCGATCAGGAGAATGACCACCAGGATCAGAGCCGGGGCCTGGGCGTGAGTGACAACCGTTGTGGCAGTCGAAGCCGCCTCGTTTACCCCGTCCAGCGATAAACTCAAACTGGCGCTGCCCTTGCCGCTGCCTGCCCCTGGGCTGCTCATGCTGTTTACCACGTTCAAAAGGCCGGAAGGCGGGGCCAAAACTGTAGCCAGGGGAGCGGGCAGGTTGTGGGTAGCCGGTTGAAGCTGCACCGCGCCGTAAGTAGCTACCAGTACGCTCGCTATCCCGGTAGTGGTGTGAGTACGTCCGTTCAAGGCTTATGCCTGTCCTTTCTTGTTTCTTCTTCCTTCTTTCTCTTATCTTGTCTTGCCTGCTTACCAGCAAAGCCCTTGTTGATCTGAGCAGAAACAACCGCTCTGAAAGTACCTACTTTGTTCGCAGAGCAGGTACTTTCAGGCAAAACAGAAAAAGCTCCTTAGTTGCCAGCAGCAAAGGCTCGTTTGCGCTGCCAGAACTGCCAGCTTGCCAGCAGCAAGGCGGCGAGCAGGAGACTGGCCAGCCCTCTTACCACCAGCGGCATGAGATTGTTATGAGCCTCCGGTGTAACCGCCGTGCCCTGCGCCTGGAGAGAGGCTGGCAAAGAAGATGGCAGTTGCAGCTCTAACACGCGGCTGCCCCCTCCCGTATCGGCCACTACCGGGGCAGGCGTGGCGGTCGGCAGCGGTGTGACCGTTGGAACGGGCGTGGGTGTAGGGGTGGCGGTAGGCGCTAAGACCCCGATAGCCGCCAGGTTAGCGCCGTCATTTACTCCCAGCCCTTGCGAGTTGTAGCCCGTACTGAAGATGCCGATGGCTACCGCCGGAGTGCCGGTGGGCAAAGGTAAGGGCGTACCGTTCGACCAGCCTGCCTGGGCCGGATCGCCATTCCCCGGCGCTGGCACGGATGGCACTCCCGGCACGGAGGGTACCCCCGGCACTCCACCAGGATTAGGACTATTGCCTGCGGTGCCTGGGCTGGCGCTGTTTACTCCACCGCCTGCGCCGCCGTTACTCGTCCCGCTCGGAACGGCAGGGGTAGCGCCGGGCTGCGGCACAATCACCGCGCTGCCTGGCAAGACCGGGCTGTAAGTCGGGTAGGGCGTAGTGCCGCCCCCACCCCCTCCCCCACTGAGAAGCGGGGAGGGGGTTGCAGTAGGGATGCCGCCCGAAGCCGTCACCTGAGCAGGGGTGGGCGTGGCGGTAACTGCCGCAGCCGTTAAAGCCGCTGCCTGAGCGCGAGCGGTAGCAGTCGCGTAATAACTGGCCGCGTTCGCGGTAGCCTGGTTATTCACTGCCTGAGCCGTTGCGGTATAGGCTGCCCCTAGCTGGGCCTGGGCCGTCAGGGTCGGGCCGAAATCAAAGCTGCTCCAGGTTGGCGTGGGTGTAGGCGTCAAAGTAGGAGCAGGCGTGGGTGTCAGGCTGGCCGCAGGTGAAGGCGAAGGCGTAGGCGTGAAACTACCGCCAGTGGTAGCGGTTGGCCCAACGGTCGTGCCGGGTGTCAGGGTTGAAACTGCCGTTGCGGTCGCGGTAGCCGTTGCCTGTGCTGAAGCGGTAGGCGAAGGGGTGGCGCTCGGCCCTGCTGTCATACTAGGCGAAGCTGTTGCTGTAGCGGTCGCGGTTCTGGTAGCCGTTGCCGCTGGCGAAGGGGTAGCGGTGGGCGGCACGGGCGTTGGAGTAGCCGGGACGATCTGGGTCTGGAGATAGGCGTAGCGGGTTTCGCGGGTGCCCGGCTCCTTGAAGGTGTCCACCACATGAATTTTGCTATCCTGCACGGAGTAGGCTATTCCCAGGCTGTGATTCTCCGGCCCTCGCGGGATCACCACGTCCGGCTGGCTGAAGCTCTGCCCCCGGTCGCTCGATACGGTCACGTAAGCGCCCCCGTTGGAAACACCGAAAGCCACCCACACCCGGCCATCAGGCGTTACTTTCACATCTACCGGGATCGAACTGAGCGAGGGGAATACATCCTTGCTCAATAGCTGCCAGCCCACTCCCGGCGTATAACGGGCGATGCCGAAGGAGGCGGGCGCATCCCAGACGGCATAGGCTGAACCATCCGGCCCGCAGGCTATCGAGTGGTCGCCCCGGTAGAGCCAGTTATCGGCGGCGGAGTTGGCCACCATCACCATCGGCTGCCAGACCCCGTTAATCCGGCTCATCACCTGGACGCTGCTGTTGTTCCAGTCGCCTACCACATGCACATTGTCGCTGTTGTCCACGCAGATACGCGGGGCTATATCATCGCTGGTAGGCCGGTTAGTGGCGATAGCCACATAGTTCGTGAAGCTCTGGCCGCCGTTGGTGGATTCGGCAAAGCCCCAGGCGGGCGGGCTGTACTGTGACTGCCCGGTGATGTAGAGCTTGCCGCTGGCTTTGGAATAGGCCACCGCAGGCTGGTCCAGGTAAGCCCCGCTGCCCGCGAAGCTCGCCCCCAAATCTTTACCGGGCGACATGGCTCCTGTGGGTGAGATCGAGCGGAAGTAACCGACATACCCGGCAGGGGCGTAGCGCCAGGCCACGTAAGCCCTGCCGTCAGGGGCAAAGGTGATCGAGGCGTGTTTGTTGGTGGCCGGGGCGGAACTGTCGTCAATATTGGTCAGGGCAGCCAGGTTATTCGAGTAGCCCAATAGAAGCTGGTTGGCCGGGAAAGAGGCGGTACCGCTGCCGGTGTCTCCCAGGATATAGGCCAGTCCGTCCGTTGGGCGGGTGGCGATTGTCACCCGCCAGAGCTGCTGCACTGCCGGGGAAGTCGGCCCCACCAGGGCGCTCTGGCTCCAGGAATAGGCTCTCGCGCCGGGCAGCGGCCCGGTTAGCTCGCTGAAAGAAAAAACCGAAAGCACCAGGAAGCTCAGCATGAACAGCGCAAGGAACTGGCCCAACCGGGCGAGCAGAGCGCCGCTTTTGAGCTTTCTCGGTTTCCTTAGCTTTTGTCGCTGGTATGGGCTGGGTGGGTGGCTGGAACTCTCTTTGGACTTTGATCTGGACATAGCTATTTCTTTTTCCTGGCTTTTTAAGCACTCAGTTTCTTTTAACTCTCAATTTTTCCCGCAATGAAATGGAACGGAAGGTACAAAACACAAAACAAAACAAGCGAACCGCAGGGGGGTGTTAAACCAACACCCCCCTGCTTATCGAATTGAACTAACTTAAACTAACAAGAACGGTTAGAAACGCGGGCCGCGTCCGCGCTGGCCGAACCGCCTCCGCAAGCGGAGCAGGCCCTTGCCCGGCAGGGCAAAGACCATCAGGCTTGCGCCCCCGCCCAGCCCGGAGAGGCCCAGGCCAAACCAGAGCCAGCCTGCGCCGTTATTACTCGCACCTGCGCCGCTATCAGCCACCAGGTTCACGCCCCCGTTCTGCCCGGTGTTAGCCGGAGCAGGGCCGGGAGTGGGGGTTGGCCCAGGCGTGGCGATAGTCGAGGAAGCTTCAGGGCTGGGCGAGGGTGGTTTCACCGCATCCAGCACCTTTGAAACGGTCGGGTCATTTAGCTGAGGCGTATCGGGGTCATCCGAAGGCAAATTCCCCCCGAAGCTGGAGGTACTCAGCTTCTTCTCCTCATCCGAGGTGGTAAAAGCCTGGTTTTGGATGGTGTTGTTTTTGATGTCCCCAGGGTTGGATGAAAGTTTGATCCGGTAGGTCACGATCAGGGTTTGGCCTGGTAAAAGCTCTCCTATCTGGATGGAGAGGTTGCCCTGGGCCTTGCCGTCCTGCGGTTCGGAGTTGATCTTGACCGTTGTGCCGGAAGCCGGGTCGAAACTGACCTGGGTGCTGTGGCCTACCCAGGTAGTGCCCTGCATATTCGGCCAGTCCCCCGTCTTGTAGTCATAGCCATCGGTAAAGATCAGGTTGGTCAGCTTCTCCCTGCCGGGATTGGTGATCCTGACGGTGTACTCCGCTTCCGCGCCGGGCAGGAGTTGCCGCCCGTTGCCGCCGCCAGCGCCTACCCCCGTTACCGTCTTTTTAAAGAGGATGTTGGGAGCGTCTACGGAGAGATCAGGCGCTCTGGGAGTAGCGCCCGGCCCCCCTTCCGCCGGAGGGTTCACCAGCGCCGTATTCGAGATGATCGCGCCGTCCGGGGCCGTAGCCTTCACCTTCGCCTTGAAGCTCAGTTGAAGTTGCCCGTTGCCCGTAGCGGTGGCCGCCGGGACAGCCAGGCCGCTCCACTTAACCGCGTTGGACGCCGCATCGTACTGGCCGCCATTTGAAATCTCGCTCACGCTTTCCAGGTTGGGATCGAGAGTGTCGCTGACATTTACGCCGCTGGCGGCAATACTGCCGGAGTTGGCCAGCGTAACGGTGTATGTCACTACATCGCCCGGCCTGACTACCGCGCTGGCATCCCCGCTGGTGTTCACCGTGCCATTCGGCGTGGCTACCTCCTTCGTGGAAGGCGCGAGATTGGGCGTCCCGAAGGTCAGATCAGGCGCTTTGGGATCGGCTCCCGGGCCGCCTTCCACCGGAGGCGCAATATGCGCCGTGTTGGAAAGGGCCTGGGGCTGCTGGCCTGCCGGGACGGTGATCTGAGCCTTGAAAGTCAGGCTTTTCTGCTCGTTTTGCGGCACGGCGATCCCGCTCCAGCTAATCGTGCGGCTGGCGCTGTCGTAAGTGCCCCCATCCGAAATACCGGTCGGGTTAGCCAGGTAAGTCGAGAGAGTATCCGTAATCACTACCCCGGTAGCATCGCGGGTGCCGCTGTTCTTCACCACCAGGCTGTAGGTAAGAATATCGCCCGGTTTGGCGTTCTGGTCCGGCCCGCTCTGCCCGGCAACTCCTTTGGTCGAACTGGAGAGGTCAGGCTCGGTCACGGTCAGCACTGGTGCTGCCGGGGATGCGCCCGGCCCACCCTCTGCCGGAGGCGAGACGGTGGCGGTATTGCTGATGGTGGCTCCCTGCCCTGCCGTAGCTTTCACCTTCGCCTTGAAGCTCAGGGGAAGCTGGCCGTTGCCGGTACCGCTGGCCGCCGGGACCGTTAAGCCCGTCCAGGTGATCGTGCGGCTGTTCGCATCGTACTGGCCGTTATTTGAAATAGCGGTAGGCGCTTCGAGATTGTCGTTAAGCGGGTCCGTGACCGTCACTCCCGTAGTCGAAACCACCCCGGAGTTAACCACCGTCACGGTGTAGGTCAGCACATCCCCCACCTTAGCGGTATTGCCCGGCCCGCTCTGCCCGCTCACACCCTTCGTGGAAGTGGAGAGGTTGGGGCCGTTCAGGGTGAGATCGGGCGCTTTCGGATCAGAGCCGTTGCCACCCTCGGCAGGCGGCGAGACGTGCGCCTGGTTCGAGATGATGGTGCCGCTGGCCAGGCCGCTCTTGACCTTCGCCTGGAAAGTGAGGTCCACTTCGCCGGGCGTGCTGGCACCCGTAGCCGCCGGAATAGCCAGGCTGTTCCAGCTTATCTTTTGGCTGGTGGTGTCAAAGGTACCACCGTTCGAGATGGCCGTCACTCCCTCAAGGTAGGTGGAAACCGGGTCTGTGACCGTCACCCCGGTCGCGTCCACCGGGCCGCTGTTCTTCACCGCTACCGTGTAAGTGACAATATCCCCGATTTTGGTGTTATTGCCCGGCCCGCTCATGCCGGAAACAGTTTTAGTGCTGGTGGAGAGATCAGGCGTTGTGACCGTAATCTCAGGCGCTTTGGGGCTGCTGCCCGGTCCCCCTTCCGCTGGCGGCGCGATGATCGCGGTATTATTGATCTTCGTGCCGTTGGTATCGGTTAGTAAGACCTGCGCCTGGTAGGTCAGGACTAGCTGGCCGGGGGTAGTGCCCGATGCCGCTGGGACGCTTAGACCGCTCCAGCTAATCGTGCGAGTGGGATTGTCGTAAGTCCCACCGTTCGAGATGCTGGCAGGCACTCCCAGAGCCGGGTCAAGCGCGTCCGAAACGGCTACGCCGGTAGCGGCTACCGGGCCGTTATTTTGGACGGTCACAGTGTAGGTCAGCACATTCCCCGGCCTGGCGGTGTTGCCCGGCCCGGCCTGCCCGCTCACGCTCTTGGCAGACTGTGAGAGGTCAGGGGTTACAACCACTAGCTGCGGAGCCTGGGCGCTGACCGGGCTGCCCGAAGGCGGGGTGATGACCGCCGTATTGTTGATGGTGGTGCCGCTGGCCAGGCCGCTCTTGACCGTCACCTGGTAAGTCAGGACTAGCTGGCCCGCTGTGCCGCCCGCCGCTGCCGGGACAGAGAGGCCGCTCCAGCTAATCTTTTTGGCCGTGCTGTCGTAAGTCCCACCGTTCGAGATGTTAGTGGGAACCCCCAGCGAGGGGTCAATTGCGTCCGAAACGGCTACGCCGTTGGCCGCCACCGCCGCCGTGTTTTTAAGGGTGACGGTGTAGGTCAGGTTGTCCCCGCTCCGGGTGTTACTGCCCGGCCCCACATTCCCGCTCACTCCTTTGGTGGAGGTAGAAAGATCGGGAAATACGATCTGGGTGGCGGCGCTGGCCTGCACCGCCCCGATCCCGCTGCTCGTGGGCGGGGTGGCGGTCGCCAGGTTGGTCACGGTCTGGCCGTTCGAGAGGCCGCTCGCCGGGAGCTGCATCTTGAGGGTTACGGTAGCCGTAGCCCCTGCCGCCAGGTTAAGAGTAGCGACATTCGGCAGGCTCGTTCCCGCCGCGCCTGCCGTAGCCGGGTTTAGCACCACCGAACCGGCTACCAGGGTCGCGCCTGTGACCGGAGCGGGGTCCGTCACCTGGATGCCCGTGAGATCGCTGCCCGTCCCGCCCGTGTTCTTGACCGTGAGGGTGTAGGTCAGAGTATCGCCCGGCGCGGCCTGGGCCTTGTCTACCGCTTTGGCTATCGAAATACCTGGAATGGCCAGGGTAGCCGTGCCGCTATCGCCTCCGCCGCTGGTCGCGGTGTCCGTCACCAGCTTGAGAGTGTAGCTGGCGGGTACCAGCGTTTTGTAGCACATCTGGGGCTTATCCCCCTTGAAGAACAAACCCGCATTGAGCGAGGAAGGCCACTGGCCTTGCCCCTGTATGTCTACCCTTAGCACCGGGTTCTGGGCGTAGTTGATGGCCGAAAGGTCCAGGCCGCCCGGCAGCATGTTGCCGTTCGAGACGAGAAGCTGGTTGGTCTGGCCGTTGTAGACATTGGCCGTGAGGGAAGTCATACCCGCTGGCACCGGGTCTATCAGCTTCACCTTGTCCCAGGCAATCGAGTGCTGGGCGTCGGTCTTGCCGTCACAGTAGTACTGCGAGGGGGTGGCCGTCAGGGTAGCGGTTTGCTCCGCCGTGCAGGGAGAAGCCCCGGTGGAAGGGTCAAAGCTCCACAAAATGCCCCGGTCGCCGTAGCCGTAGAGACACTTGCCGTACTGGGTGTACTCGTAGTCATTGGGCATCCCGAAGGACCAGCTCATGGGTGCGCCCGTGCCGTTGTTCCAGGTGGAGCAGGCCGCCTGGGTGGCGAAATCGTAGCAGAGCGAACGGGAAGCCCCAAAGGTGCCGCTGGAGTCCACCGTCCAGGCGGGCTGGTAGAGCTTCGTGCCAATGTTCTTGGCCTGGGTAAAGATTATATCGCTGCCGCCCCCGATGCTCAGGCTGGCAAAGAGGTTGGGCGGCGGAGCGACGGCGCTAAAGCTGTTATCGTCTATGCGGTAGCAGGCGATCCCCCCGCTCAAAGCGGCCAGGTGCGATACCACGCAAACCGCGTAATCGCCCCCGGTGGGAGACTTGTAGCTCCAGATATACCCCTTCTGGCCCCAGCTACCGGCTGGAGGCGTGGTGCCGAGCGGCAGGGACTTAGCCGAGGTGAAGTTAACACAACCGCCCATGGTGGTGATGTCGGTGCAGCCCAGGTAAAGCCGGACGCTCGTCAGGGAGTTGGAGTTGGTGGTATCCACCGCGTAAGTCGAGTAAAGGTTGTTGCCGATCAGGATATTGCTGGTGTAGGCCGCGATCCCGCCCGAACTGCTGAAAGCCTGGTACGCCCCGCAGGAGCCGTAGGCCGGGAAGGTGTAGCAGCGCACTACCCCATCATTACTCGTCACCAGAAAGGCGCTGTTGTTCACCCGGATCAGGCCGTCCACCGCTCGCCCGAAGTCCCCGGTTGAGGGCACGTTAAAGAGCGGCACAAAAGGAGTGGTGCAGGGGGCGTTCGTGGACATGTCGAAACAGGCCAGCCCCGCCGTAGCAAAGCCGCCCGTTACCAGCCCGCGAGTGACCCCCGGAAAGAAGAACTGGTTATTGACCACGAATTCCTCCGGCCTGAAGCCGGTCGAGACGGCGTAACCGTTCCCGCCGTAAATAGCCTGGGGGAAACCGGAGCAGAGCGCGTTCGAGGCAATATCGAAGCAGTTGATGATCGGGCTGCCGTTGCCAACCTGGGTGGTACTCCAGGCGTTGCCGCCGGTGTGGTGGTTGATGACGTAGATACGCTTGCCATCGGCGCTGAAGATAGGCCGCCAGCCGTCACCGCCGCCTGCTACCACCGAAGCCGGGAGGGAGAGCGAACCGATAGTGCCGACCGCCCCGGTTGCCGGGCTGGGAATGTTCGTGCCAGTGGCGAGAAGGGTAGTGACGGTCGGGTCAGTGCCGCTACTCCCCGCTACCGGGCTGTAGCCGTAGGAACTGCCGCCGTTGTTGCTGAAGCTGCCGCTCCAACTCGGCGGGAGCTTGAGCGAACCCACCACGTACTGCTGGCCGTCCTTGATCTGGTCGGTCAGGGTGGCCGGGTTCTGGATTTGGCCGGTGGAGTTGTTGTAACCGACTACCCACTGGATCGTGCGCCCCGGCAGGGTGACGGTAGTCGAGCCGGTAG
The DNA here is from genome assembly GCA_036261665.1 of Chloroflexia bacterium. Taxonomy (GTDB): domain Bacteria; phylum Chloroflexota; class Chloroflexia; order Chloroheliales; family Chloroheliaceae; genus 54-19. Next base: position 62,819 of record DATAKM010000079.1, on the reverse strand, counting down.
TGGTATCCGTACCGGATTTGGTGACATCCCCGGCAGCGGCCAGGGCTGTACCACCTGAGCCTGGACCTGCAAAGAGCAGGCCCGGTGCGGCCAGTTGCGCCAGGAGAATGAGGCACAGGATGAGCCGCCCGGCCAGGCCAAAGGCCCTGGGTTGTACCGGGTAGAAGTGAGAGCGTGTGTGCTTTCGCTTAACCATAAAAATTGCTGCTGGCCGGGCCGGACTGGAGCTATTCACTCCGCTCCGGTAGCGAGCCAGCGTTCCTCCTTTCAAAAGAAGCAGGTCTGGAAGAAATAAGAAAATTAAAACAGAAGATGCCTTTAGTTAGGATGAGTTAAAGCCAGGATAGTCCACGAGTTAGAACTAAAACTACCCGCTATGTGGAAATAGCAGGTAGTTTTAGAGAGGGGTTAAGATTAAGCTTCACCGGGATTTATCACCGGGTTTATCGCCAGGTTTGGAGATAGTTGCTACTTGATTCTACCCCCAAAGAAGCGCAGGCCAAAACCCAGCAGGACCAGCCCGCCCAATAAAAAGACCGCCACCATCGGAACCGGGTTATCACCAGCGGTAGAGCCTACCGCCAGACCGTCCAGGTTGTTCCGGCCAGTGTTGGCCGGGGCCGGGCCGGGCGTGGGGCTGGCCTGGGGCGTAGGCGAGGGAAGCGGAACCGCTGTGCCGGTGGGATCAGGCGGAGTAGCGGTGGGCGGCACTGCTGTACTGGTCGGCGCTACGGCGGTCGCTGTTGGCGGTACTGCCGTGCTGGTGGGAGCTGGCGCTACTGGCGTGGCTGTAGGTGGTACAGCGGTGGGCGTAGGATCAGGTGCTTTTTGAGCCGGGGGCCGCACTACCGAGAGATCAGGCGCTTTCGGGTTGGCTACCGGGCCGCCCTCTCGCGGCGGAGCAATAAAAGCCTGGTTCGGGATAACCGTGCCGCTCGCCGCGCTGCCCGGCACTGTCACCTGAAAGGTTAATTCCACCTGGCCGGGGGAGCCGTCCGGTTGGGCTGCCGGGATATTCAGGCCGCTCCAGCTTACCTTGCGGGAAGCCGTATCGAACACCCCGCCGTTCGAGATAGCCGCCACTCCCTCAAGATTGGCGGATACCGGGTCGCTCACCGCTACTCCGGTTGCACCCACCGGGCCGCTGTTCTTTACGGCCACTGTGTACGTCACTATATCCCCGGCCTGGACGTTACCGCCTGAGACGCTCATGCCGCTCACCGTTTTGGTCGAGGTCGAGAGGTCAGGGGTTGTCACCGTGATCTCAGGAGCCTGGGGAGAAGCGCCCGGCCCACCTTCCACCGGAGGCGCGATGACCGCCGTGTTGTTAATCTTCGTTCCCTGGAGATCGCTGATTAAGACCGTCACCTGATAGGTCAAAACAAGCTGGCCGGGAGTGCTGCTGTCGGTTCCCGCCGGGACGGTCAGGTTAGCCCAGCTTAGCTTTCGGGCGGCGCTATCGTAAGTGCCGCCGTTCGAGATGCTGGCCGGTACATCGAGGGCCGGGTCCAGGCTGTCATCCACCGCCACGCCCGTAGCCGCCACCGGGCCGCTGTTGGAAAGGGTCACGCTGTAGGTGAGAGTGTCACCCGGCCTGGCCGTCAGCCCAGGCCCGCTCTGCCCGCTTACCGTTTTAACCGAAGCCGAGAGGTTCGGTTTAGTCACGGTGATGGTAGGGGCGGTGGGGTTCGTGACCGGGCCGCTTTCCAGGGGAGGCGTCACATGAGCCATGTTGTTAATCTGAGTGCCGTCCGCTACCGTGAGTAAGACCTGGGCCTGGTAAGTCAGGGCCAGTTCGCCCGGAGTGCTGCCTGTCGCTGCCGGGACGGAGAGGCTGCTCCAGCTAATCGTGCGGCTGGCGCTGTCGTAAGTGCCACCGTTTGAGATGCTGGCAGGAGCGCCCAGCGAGGGATCAAGCACGTCCGAAACGGCGACGTTGGTGGCCGCCACCGGGCCGCTGTTGCTGAGGCGCACGGTGTAAGTAAGGGTATTGCCGATCCTGGCGGTGTAGCCCGGCCCGGCCTGCCCGCTCACCTCTTTAACCGAGCCGGTGAGGTCAGGGGTAGTGACAGTAATGGTGGGCGCAACGACTGAAAGGCCGGAACCGCCTTCCTGGGGAGGGGCTATCGTGGCCGTGTTATTGACCTGAGCGCCGCTGGTAGCCGAGGGTGAAACCTGCACCTGGTAGGTCAAAACTAGCTGGCCGTGTCCCCCGCTGGTCGCCGCCGGAACGGTCAGGTTAGTCCAGCTTAGCTTTCGGGCCGTGTTGTCGTAAACCCCGCCGTTCGAGATGCTGGCAGGCGTTCCCAGGAGAGGATCGAGTACGTCCGTCACGCTCGACACGGTAGCCGCTACCGGGTTGGCGTTGTCCAGCACGATGCTGTAGGTCAGGTAGCTACCCGGCCTGGTGGTAAGGCCCGGCCCGCTCTGCCCGCTCACCTGTTTGGCCGAGCCTGAGAGGTCGGGAGTAGTGACGGTCAGGGTAGGCGCTCTGGGGTTTGTGACCGGGCCGCTCTCTCTGGGCGGGCTGATCGTGGCGGTGTTGTCTATGGTAGTACCGTTTGGTACGTTGCTCAACACCTTCACCTGGTAGGTCAGGGCCAGTTCGCCGGGAGTTGTGCCCGCTGCTGCCGGGACGGTCAGGCCGCTCCAGCTTATCTTTTTAGCGGTGCTGTCGTAAGCGCCGCCGTTCGAGATGTTAGCCGGTACGCCAAGCGAGGGGTCTATAGTATCGCTGACCGCTACCCCGGTCGCGTCCACCGGGCCGCTGTTGCGCAGCCGCACGGTGTAGGTGAGGGTATCGCCCGGCCTGGCGGTGTTGCCCGGCCCGCTCTGGCCGGTTACTTCCTTGACCGAAAGCGTGAGATCGGGCGTGGTGACGGTCAGGGTGGGAGCCACCGGGTTAGCACCGGGTCCGCCCTCGACTGCCAGGCTGATGGTAGCCCCGTTATTGATCCGGGTGCCGCTGGTGGCCGTTGTAGCTACCTGGGTCTGGAAGGTCAGGATAAGCTGACCGGGCTGGCCGTTAACTGCGGCTGGTACTGTCAGGCCCGTCCAGGTGAGTATCCTGGAAGTCATATCGTAGCTGCCGCCGCCTGTAATGGCTGAGGGCGGTTGGAGCGCCGGGTCGAGCATGTCATTTACGGTGATGCCTGTACCGGCCACCGGGCCGCTATTGCTCACTACAATGGTATAGGTGAGCAAGTCCCCCGGCCTGGCGGTGTTGCCTGGCCCGCTCATGCCGCTCACCGTTTTAGTCGAGGGGGAGAGATCAGGCGTGACCACTACTACAGTGGGAGAGGAAGGATCGCCGCCCGGCCCGCCGCCCGGAGTGGTAATGATGTGGGCGGTATTGTTGATCTGGGTGCCGCTGGCCAGCCCGGTTTTCACCCTGGCCTGGTAGGTCAGGGTTTTAACCCCGGCCTGCCCGTTGCTGGCCGCCGGGACAGCAAGATTAGTCCAGTTGATCTTTCTGGTCGCGCTATCGTAGGTGCCGCCATCCGAAATGGTGGTCGGATCATCCAGGTTAGGGTCTATGCCGTCCCAGACCGCTACCCCTGAAGCCGGAACCGGGCCGGTGTTGGTCAGGTTGATGCTGAAGGTCAGGACGGTGCCGGGAATGGTGGTGTTGGAGGAGGGTTGCGCGGTCTGCGCCTGTATTGCCTGTTGGCTCAGGCAAAACAAGGTGAGAAACGCCAGCAGGAGCGAAATGGTAAATTGCGTTTTCCTTGTTCTCAGTCTCATGTTATTTAGAAAATGCCAGGTAACTGTCTCAGGTGATTACCCCAAGAACAGCGCACTTTCAGACCCCTTTCTTTTTCTTCTTCTTCTTCTCTTTTTAAGAATTTCTAGCGTCAACAGTAGCGAGCGAATAAGCGGGCAAACAGAACCACGCTTGAACAGGAGCAAACAACAGGCAACAAAAAAGCAGCCATTTCAAGCTGCTTCATAACTAGATTTCATCAGACTATCTAAGCCGGATCGAACCGGGGAGCAGGCCAGAGCTTTCAGGCCGCGTAAAACCATGTCACAGGGGGTGTGCAGAGCTAGAACCCCCCCTGCTGTATCGCTATAGGGTATCCCTATCCTATAGGTTTTAAGCCGGGTGGTTATGTTACTTTAGTTATGTCAATCAGGCAACTTAGGCCCTAAGCCCAGCAATTGCGAGGAGCGGCGGTGCAGGTTGATTAATTGAGCGATTTGAGTTTGTAGTAGCTGAAACTCCTGCTCGCTGAGCATCTCGGCTGAACCGGCAGCTTCAAGAACCGCATTAGCAACGGTGAGAATAGAAGCTCGCTCGTGCTGGATTCTTCTTAACCCGTCCAGGAGTTCCGGGCACTGGCAGGCTTGCTCAGCTTGCTGGTCGGCTTCAAATTGGCCGGGCGCTTTGGCCTGCTCCGGCAGCGGTTCGAGTGGCTGGTAGTCTTGCAAAACTTCACTACTTTCCAATACGGTTAGCATCATCATCCTCTGTAATAGGTAGACTTTCTACTCTTGGAGCGGAAATGTCAATAGCATATAGTTGCAGATTGCGTTCCCACTGAGCCTGTACAACGTAAGAAGGTAGAGTGCTTTGCAAGCGAATGACATACCATGTCCGAATACTTGGATCTCCGATCAGACCGGGCTGGTCGAACAGCAGGCGCAGCAGGAGGCGGTTACGCGCCCGGTGGACCGCCAGGAACCTTGCCCACTGTAGCTCATCGAGGGCCAGGAGAGCCGGTTGCCTATCTTCCACATCAAGAGCTTCGATCTCCAGAAGGCAGGCTATCGCTTCTTCCAGTTCAGGCGCAGGCTTAAATTCCCGCTCCGGCTCTGTGGCCTTAGCTTCAGCCAGAGCTTGTTCTCCTGCCTGAGAGTGAGCCTGCCCTTCTTCTTCCTTATAATTACTGTTGCTCTGATTACTATAGAAGAAGTTAGAAGAACGGATAACGGCATCAAAGTCCTTGAGGGTGAGGAAGCCAAGTTGCAGGAGCAGGCCGGTCAGTCGTTCGATCAGGTTGGGTGTGTAGAGGGTAAGCGGTCTGGTAGGCAGCCCTTCGGGTAGCCTGGGGGCCAGCGGTTCGCCCGTTTCCCGGTCAACGTAGGTGTGGTACTTCATCACCAGGCCCCGGTAACAGCTAGAGGCTGGCGTGAAGCCGCTTTCGAGCAGCTTGCGGATTTCTTTGTTATTGGTGATAGTGCCGGTGCTGGTGCCCACCTTACGAGAGCGAGAACGAGAACCAGGGCTACCCCCATCCGCTGCCCCGGCTTCTTCTAACACGATCTCCTGCACCAGATGCCTACCTTCCAAGTAATCGGCTTTACTTTTCCCTTCTATTGCCCCTTTGCTTTTGCCTTTTGCGCCAATCACTTTTTTCCTCCATGAAGCTACGCCGCTTTAGCGGCAGTAGAGCGTGGCGTAAGCCACCTATTAGATTTCTATTCTTGGAAAATCCGCTCAAATGTGCTAAAATAATTCTATGAAGCTTACCATTGCTGTACAACTGAAACCGGATGAGAGACAAGCCAAGCTTTTGCTTGACACTTTGGAAAGGGCTAATGAGGCGGCTAACGCTATCAGCCAAACCGCCTGGGATAACCGCACTTTCCAGAAGTTTAAGTTGCAGCAGCTTGTTTACTACCCCATTAAACACACCTTTGGACTTACAGCCCAGGTGGTTGTCAGACTGATTGCTAAAGTTTGTGATGCCTACAAGCTGGATAAGAAACGGCAGCGTCTGTTCAGAAAACACGGCGCTATCGCCTACGATGACCGTATCCTTACCTACAAAGCTGATAAGGTTTCTATCTGGACACTGGCGGGCCGTGCAGTTGTACCCTTTGTTACCGGGCAGAAACAACAAGCACTGCTCAAATTCCGCAAGGGTGAAAGCGACCTTGTCTACCGGGATAACAAATGGTATTTGTTTACGACCGTTGATATTATCGAACCAGCCCCGGATGAGCCGGACGATTTTATCGGGGTTGACCTGGGCATCGTCCAGATAGCGACTACCAGTGAAGGCCAGAGCTTTAGCGGCAAGGCTGTCAACAGCGTGAGAGCCAGGGCTGTCAAGCTCAGGGCTAAATTGCAAGCCAAAGGTACTAAGGCGGCTAAACGGCTGCTTAGAAAGCGCCGGGCTAAAGAAGCTCGTTTTGTCAAAAATGTAAACCACACCATCAGTAAGCGCATCGTCAAGACCGCCAAGGCACAAGGCAAAGGGATAGCACTCGAAAACCTGAGTGGTATTCGTGAGCGGGTAACAACGGTTAGCAAGCGGCAGCGTTACGCGATGCACTCCTGGTCTTTCTACCAGCTTTGCCAGTTCATTCTCTACAAGGCTAAGAAAGAGGGGGTTAGCGTGATTGTCGTTGACCCCCATTACACTTCCCACTGCGACCCGTTCCCTAGAAACCTCGGCTAAATAACTGAGGGGGATTAGGGGGGTCATCCATAGTCATATGGATAACAACAACTTTATCTCGGTGTCGGTGCAATTCCGACCCTCCAGGTGCAGGAGTGACGCACCTCCCCTGGTGTAGCGACTGATCCTCAATCGCCAAAGCGGGGAGAGTGAGCAAAGGTAGCGAACCTGACCTGCCTTTGCTCTAGCACAGTTCGGCATGGACAAGCAATTGAATTCACGTTACAACCGTCGTGAATGATGACGAGCCTACGCAGGTTATTGGCTCGGCCCAAAACGGGCAAGGCGAAAGGGCTGTCATTTTGAGAAATGAACAGCGATGGTAAGACAGATTGGCTGATGTCTTACTGCACCCACAAAGTAGCCCGGCGGATAGTGAGGTTCCTAACCCGAACGCCAAACCGAGATAAGGAACGGAATAACCACGGCTAATCTCTCAACAGCCTTAAAACCAGTTGAGCAGGTGTCAACCGCAAGATTAACCGTGATAGGATTGTTCAAGAAGCTAAAGCCTTCGGGAAAGCCGAAGGATAGGCTGACGTGAACACGGTAATCTGGAAGGAAGAGGCTCTAGTAGGAGTAGATAAGCTATGAGCACGGAAGCAATTCCGATGTATGGATGGGAAACCCTGGACTGGACGAAAATCGAGCGCCAGGTTTTCAAGCTCCAAAAACGCATCTTCCAAGCCGAACAACGTAACGATGTCAAAAAGGTACGTAGTCTCCAAAAGTTACTGCTTAGTTCAAGAGCGGCTAAGCTCCTCGCTACCAGAAGGGTAACTCAAGATAACCAGGGCAAGAAAACTGCCGGGATAGACGGAGTGAAAGCTCTAAAACCTCAGCAGCGCCTTACCCTATCCTCTGAACTAAAGTTAGATGGTACGGCACTTCCCACCCGCCGGGTGTGGATACCGAAGCCAGGAACCGAAGAACAGAGGCCGCTCGGGATACCTGTCATGCAGGATAGAGCCAGGCAAGCCCTGGCTAAGCTGGCCCTCGAACCCCAATGGGAAGCCAGATTTGAACCGAATAGCTACGGTTTCAGACCCGGACGTTCTGCCTGGGATGCAATAGAAGCAATCCACACCATGATTAACCTTAAAGCCAAATATGTGCTGGACGCTGACATTGCGAAATGTTTTGACCGGATCGACCATCAGGCCCTATTAGCCAAGCTAAATACTTTCCCCAGGCTAAGACGCCAGATCAAAGCCTGGTTAAAGGCGGGAGTAATGGAAGGAGTAGACTTTACCCCAACCGAAACGGGTACACCGCAAGGTGGGGTGGTTTCACCCTTACTCATGAACATCGCGCTACACGGCATGGAGAGGCTGGTAAATAAAGCTTTTAAGACCAATGGTAGTAAAGGTTTTTATCCACCAACGCTAGTCCGTTACGCCGATGATGTGCGCCATTTAACCCATTGTTAGATCCCTTTTTTTCAGAAAGGAGAAGTTCGGAAGAAACTGACTTCTGGGTCAACCAACCAACCTGAAAGCGAAAGCTAGAGGAGAAAATCGCCTGTTGGTAAAGCAGTGATTGTCTGAAAACGCTTACGACAGAGTGCTGCAAGACCCGCTTGATATGGTGAGAGCTAGACTGCCCGAACCATAGTTTCCAGCGATGCAAGCGTACATTCTCCGATTACAGCGTTTATGGCGGAGTCACCCCTATAGAGTAGTAAAGTCGTCGCTACTTGAACTCTTCCGAGGGGTGAGCGGGGTGGAATGACCACTCTCAAGGAAACGAAAGTGGCACCTAAGTCAAGCTAGACACGTCTAACAGTGTGGGAATGTGGGATGGCCTAAAGGGGGCGACCCCTATGGTCACGGAGCCTGCGTATTAGTCTGCAAACGGGAAAGCCGTTTACATCAACTTTGGTTTCGATTGCAAGGAAGCCAAAGGGGCAAAGGCAGGCAGGTGTTTTGGATGACCCACGAAGGGAGGTGTGCAAGTTGCGCAAAGCCGAAACTATCCTGGGCATCATTCAAGAACGCGGCAAATTAGGACTGCCGCTTGAAAACGTCTATCGCGTCCTTTTCAACCGGGAGTTATACCTGCGGGCCTACAACCGAATTTACCGTAATAAGGGTGCAATGACCCCAGGTGTGACTAAGGAAACCGCCGATGCAATGAGTTTGACCAAAATCGATAGCATCATCGAAGCTGTGCGTTTTGAACGCTATCGCTGGAAACCAGTACGCCGCATCTATATTGAGAAGAAACGTTCGAAAAAGAAACGACCGCTCGGTTTACCACCTTGGTCAGACAAGTTGTTACAGGAAGTGATCCGCTCCATCTTAGAAGCGTTTTATGAACCTGGCTTCAGCGACCATTCGCATGGTTTTCGACCCGGTAGAGGTTGCCATACCGCCCTCAACAAGATTTACAAAACCTGGATAGGAACCACCTGGTTCATTGAAGGGGACATTGCGCAGTGTTATGACTCATTGGACCACTCGGTATTAATGGGCATACTTGGCGAGAGAATTCATGACAACCGCTTTCTGCGGCTGATTGAGAACCTGCTTAAAGCCGGGTATTTGGAAGATTGGCGCTTCAATCCAACCTTTAGTGGGATACCACAGGGTTCAATTGTCGGGCCGATTTTATCCAATATTTACCTGGACCGTCTTGACAAGTTTGTTGAAGGCGAACTACTTCCCCAATACAACCTGGGAGAACGTCGAGGCTACAACCCGACTTATCTCAAAACAATGCAGCAGTCGAATACTTTGAAGAAAAGTGGTCAAACAAAGTTGGCCCTAAAGTTGCGCCGCAAAGGCCAGCAACTGCCCTCTTTGAACACCACTAATCCAGAGTACCGGCGGTTGAGATACTGTAGGTATGCTGATGATGTGCTACTTGGTTTTACCGGACCGCGGGAGGAAGCCGAGAAGATAAAACAGCAGCTAGGTGAGTTTCTGCAAAAACTTAAACTTACCCTGTCTGATACCAAAACTTTAATCACACATGCCCGTACACATGCGGCCCATTTTCTCGGCTATGAAGTAGTAGTATTAAACAACAATCATAAACTGGATAGACGCGGCCACCGTTCAATCAACGGTCAAATTGGACTGAAAGTACCCAGAGCGGTGGTACGGGCTAAAACTAAACCTTATCTCGAACACGGCAGACCAAAAACTCGGGGGGCCTTGCTGCACAATAGTGTCTTTACCATCGTGGCACAGTACCAGCAGGAGTTCAGAGGGCTGGCCGAATACTACCAACTGGCTTTCAACTTACATCAACTTAATACTTTGAAATGGCTGATGGAGCGGTCACTGGCTTGCACTCTCTCAGAAAAACTACGTATCACGGTGCAACAGGTCTATGCGCGGTTTGAAACTGTTATACAAACCGCGCAAGGGCCACGCAAAGTCTGGCAAGTCAAAGTAGAGCGAGGTGAAGGTAAGCCACCACTGGTTGCACAATGGGGTGGGATAAGATTAGCACGTAAACAAAAAGCAGTCCTACTAGAAGATGACCCTCATCCGATGCATAATGGGCATTCTGAATTACTGGAACGGTTTCTAGCTGAAAAGTGTGAGCTGTGTGGTTGTGAGCAAAACGTCGAAGTACATCACATTCGAGCATTGAAAGATTTGAAGCAAAAAGGTAGAGCGGAGCGTCCAAAATGGGTGGAGGTCATGGCGGCCCGACAGCGAAAAACTTTAATTTTATGCCGAAGATGTCATGATGAAGTACACGCTGGCCGGCTGAATAAACCGTTAGTAAAGAAATGAAACACTGGAGAGCCGGGTGAGCTTAACGGTTCAAGCCCGGTTCGGGGGCGGGCCGATGGAAAAGGGCTTTATGGAGTACCTCGCCAGCGGCCTAGCCTACCTGGTTATCTTCCACAAAGACCGGCAGGTCATTGAGAAATGCCAGGAATTACTCTCGAACTGGCTAGCCGAAATGGGGCTGGAACTAAAACCGAGTAAAACCCGGCTAACTCATACCTTCGAGCGAACACCGGAGGGCGAGTTAGGCTTCAATTTCCTAGGGTTTCACATCCGGCAATACCCGGTAGGCAAATACAAATCTGCCAGAAACCCCAAGCAACAAATCCTCGGTTTTAAGACCATCATCAAACCAAGCAAAGAGGCGGTAAAACGACACTACCAGAAAATCAAGGAAGTGGTAGACCGGCACCGGTCGTCCACTCAACTTGACTTAATGTTAGACCTCATCTCCATCATCTGGGGCTGGGCCGGCTATTACAAAACGGTAAGCAGTAAGCGAATCTTTGCTGTGCTGGATAGCCGGGTCTACTACAAACTCTATGTTTGGGCCAGAAGACGGCACCCACTCAAATCGCGAAGCTGGGTATACCATCGCTACTGGCGAAAGAGTGGTGGCAAAGGTATAACATTTACCCTGGCAGGAGCGGATTACCGGCTTCGACAACATGCAGAAATGCCAATAGAACGGCATATCAAAGTGCAGGGTAGCCGAAGTCCCTTTGACGGAGACTGGGTATACTGGAGCAGTCGGCTAGGTAAACACCCCCAAGTGTCAGCCCGAGTAGCAAAACTACTTAAATGGCAGCGTGGGAAATGCCGCCACTGCAAAAGGTACTTTAGGGATGGAGACAAGCTGGAAGTAGACCACATCATTCCCAAACAACAGGGCGGGAAAGATAGCTGGTTTAACTTACAACTGCTGCATCGGCATTGTCACGACCAGAAAACAGCTTTAGACCCTAATAAAGTTGTTAAAGTGCGGTAGGAATGACAATCCCCAGATTACTGAGGAGCCGGATGAGCAAGAAATTCTCACGTCCGGTTTTGAAGCCGAGCAGCGGGGGCGACCCCGTTGCTTAGGCAGCAACTTGTAGTGAATGTGGTTACTGTCATGCTTCTAATCGTTCTTCTCAATCCTCTTTCAAATGTGGTCGTTGCGGTTACGCTGCCGATGCCGACCACAACGCTGCCAGGGTAATTTCTTATCTTGGCAGGGCTTGTGTAAGTGAGCCGTACATAGCGGCTGTCAGTCTACCAACTGCCAGTTAGCTATAAAGCTACGCCTGTTTACAGGCTGTAGTTACTTACTTTTATGCCTTCTTTCTTATTATGGGTTAGGTTAGTCCAAACCAACCGGGCAAGCTCGCTGCCGAATTGAACAAAATTGCCGCCGGTTGATTAAAGAATAATTTCTGGCTAGAACGTTTCAACATCAAAGAAAAACAATAATTCTTAAAGCAAAAAAGAAGTGACTCTATTCTCTCTCTCTATATATATCTTTTCTCACCGTTACCACCACTTTTGTGCGCTTTCAAAAGCCCCTTTTGCAAATTTAAGCTCGAACCATTTGCAAATTAAGTTCGCTTCCAAAAGAAGTTTTCTTCCCTTCCAAATTCAATTTATACCCCTATCTCTCTGGAAATTTTGATAGAGACTTTACAGCCTTGTAATAAGCTAAATTAAGGCTTAGCGAAGGGGTACTTGTGTTTGTGCTATGTTTGGGCTATTGTTTGCGCTATGTTTGGGCTATTGTTTGCCCTGTGTTTGGGCTATTGTTTGCGCTATTGTTTGCGCTATTGTTTGGGCAAGCTGAAATCCCTGCTTCACCACTTTCAAAACCTGTTATTGAGAGGCATCGGGAGAGGTAAAGCGCAGAATTTCGCCATAAAGTCCGGTGGATAGGCTTTACTGTTGCCCCTGCTACGCACCAGGTAATTCGAGAACCTTTGAAGCTGCGCAACATTCAAGTTTTGGTGCAAGGGTATCCAGATACGGGGGTCTGGGCCGAGTTCCGGCATTTCAGTGATTGGCCGTTTGGTGCGCTCCGGGAACAGGTAGCGTTCCCACTGATCGAGCTTATCCCCATCCATATAAGGTTCAAAGACGGCATCGAGCCATTCAACCGAGGTAAACCACCAGCCGGTGACGCGCCTGCGCGAGTGTTTGTCGGCAATCGCCACCCGCCGCATTTCCTGCATCATGCTGACCATGCGGTTTAAATCGCCCTCGACCACTACCAGAATCACCGGGAACTTGTCGCCCCATTCCGAAGGCCAGGCGGTTACGATGGCGTTGAGCAGGAGCGAGTAGGCTTTGTACTTGCTCCCGAAGAACTGGACGGCTTCGGTGCCCCGGTCATATTCCAGTACGAAAGGCCAGTTTAAGAGCTTGGTTGACCTGGCGAAGCGGCCATCATCCGAAGTAGCCGGGATGTTAGCCTGGCGCAGCAACTCACTTTCAAGACCGGGATTGCTCATCAGGAAACGGCCCATCGCGTCCGGGATCAGCTTGTTGCGCTCCTCCCTTTTGAGCGAAAGCGGCGTTTCCCAGGGAGAGCGTTCAATCCGGCTGCTATGCACCACCTCAAACTGGTCATTTCGTAAGGCCAGGAGAGCTTTAAGGGCCGCTGCCCCTCCGCTGAAGGCCGCAGGCACCGGAGTATTATCCTCATCCTGATCGGCCTGCTCAGCTTCAGCCGTTATTCCAGAGTTTGACAGGTTTATATCCAGTAGATCAAGGGTACCCAAACTGTTATTGAGAGCGCACACCGCATTAAAGGCCGCCATCGTTTGCTGGATACCATAGATATGCTTGATAAGCTTGGTGGAGACAGGCATGTCCCCCGGTACTGATTCACTGTTGGTAAGCATCTGGTAGTAGATGCTGCCCGGCTTTTCTAAAAACCATAGGTTTGAGGGACGGCTGTGCCCGTAACCACTGACCTTATTCGGGGTGAGTAATTTACGATTGGCCGCAAACTGCAAAGCGATCTGGATCGAGGAACGGAGCCAGGTCCGCGAAAGACCCCCTTGCGTGGTAGCAGCCAGGACTGCTCTTAACTGGTGAGCGGTCATTGGCCCGTAGCGCCCGATTAGCTGTAAAGCCTCTACCCCTACCCGGTTCTGGGAAAATGAAGTAATACTCTTTTTACCCTTACCGCTTTTACTTTCTTTATTCAGGCCGTACCTGGCCGGATCAACTTCCTCTGTCACCAGCGCGTGGACCGCCGCCCTGGTCCAGCGACTCGGCTGCGGATCACTATCGCTGTCCTCACTCGCCTCCTCGCTGTAGTCCACTTCCTGCCCGCGCTGATTGCTTAGTTCGGACTGGCTTTCCTCCCGGAGATTTTGTTCCTGACCTTGCTCTTGTTCTGCTGGGCTTGCTTCTTCTGGGGCTTCTTCTTCCTCCGGTAAGGGTATGCCTAATTCCAGGCTAAAGCGGTTAGCAAAGACCAGCCCGGCCTGGCGCACAAATAGCACTGCATGTTCATACAGCGACTTCAAGGATTCTTCCGGTATCTGATCTAACAGTTCCCGGTTTTTAGGCAGGGTCAGAAGGTTTATCACAGCCTTGATCCGGTTATAAGCCTCATCGTAGGAACCATCCAGGTCAAGGCCGTTCACCACCTCATTGAAAGTCTTGATATAGTGATTCAAGATTTTCTTTGGCGATATTTGAGGTGGCGGCGGCGGGGTAGTCTCTGGCTTAGTAGTAGTAGTTGTTGTAGTAACGGTAGTTGCTGGTGTAGTCATGAGCGTGATCTTACTTTCCTGTTGGAACTTTAACACTACTTTTGAGAGAAGTACCCACTATCTCAACATAGCAGGTACTTCTTGCCTGTATTTCAGTTTCAGATAACTGCTTTGGATCAGGCTGCATAAGCTCAGGCACGGTAGCAGCTAAGCATAATCAGGCTGAAAGGGCTTTGCGGGCTTTACCGCCGCCCTTGCCCTTCGGGGAGTTAAGCATTGCTTCCGTCATTTCGGCCTGGGCTTCATCATCATGAAGCTGCTTAATCTCTCCGGCCCTGGCAGTGAACTGGTCTGGCCGCACCGTTTCAGCCTCGATCTCGGCCACCGGCACCCCATATTTAAGCCGGGAGAGAGTCAGGATGCGCTCGCGCTTGACCGGGATCAGGCCGGGGTTCTCGATCAGGTACTCCCACAAGAGAAGATCGCGCCCGTAGCGGGAAGCCCGGTAGAGGAGCCAGTCATAGTCGGATAGCTGCTGCTGGCTGGTGAGATAGGCTAACCGCTGGCGAGGCGGCAGGGCTTCGATACTCAGGAGTAACTCCCAGCACTCGGCCAGTTGCGCCGGATCGCGGTTGATCTCCGCCACCTTCTCTGCCGTTAAGCCCTGGATCGCCGCCTCTTTAGGGTCAAAGGGAACAATCTGCCAGCGCATCCCGTCCGCCTGGTAGAGAAAACGAGTGAGGGCCTCGATCAGACCGGGGCACTCTTTAGGCAGGCTGGGCTGCACTCCCCGGCGCTGCCCTTCGGCGGTGGCCACCCAGAAGCCCTCAAAGCCTTCCTGCTCCGAGACTTCCAACAGCCCGGCGTGTAGAGCCTCATCGTAGAACTCCAGGTGATAGCCGTTGGGACTCTCAGAGTCATTCACGGCAATGAGGAGCGGTTCGACATTGGGCAGGCGCGGCGAGCGCGGCAGGTTTTGAGCCACAAAGGGAGTATGCTCCTTACCGTTATCGAAGATGCGCGGAATCATCGAGAAGCGGGGCAGTTCGGCAAAAGCCTGCTCGATCTGCTCTTTGGGCCAGGTGCGGCTGCTGAAGTAGTCCGAGTAGAAAGTGCGGTCATAAGGCCCGATGTTCATGGCTACCATCGTACCCACGTTACCCACGATAGAGCGCACGATGTTTTTGACCTGCTCTAAGTTCTGGTGCATACAGTTGAGAGCGCCCCCGTACTTGCGGATTTGCTCGAAACAGCGCACCACCGTTTCGGGGTCTTTGGCGACCGACTCCTGGAACTCGTCCAGGTGAAAGGAAGTGGTGCGGCGCTGCTCTTTGGCGGTATCGGCCCGGCTAAAGACGGCCAGTTGCCCCAGCTTGAAGTAAATCTGCATGATGAAGCCCTTGTTGGCTCCCAGCTCAGGGCTGAAGCAGCCGATAATGGTTTCACCCGCGTCCAGTAGCTCCCGGATGTTGACCGTGCGTTTGCGCTGGGCAAAGAGGCGGCGCACCACCGGGTCACGCAAGAGAGCTTCCATCCGGTTTTTGGTGGAAGTGAGAGCCGCCCCACCCTGCTTTTCGGCCTGCATCGGGAAATCCACTTCCCAATAAGGCCGGATCAGGTTATTGCGGCTGCTCTCGACCATCGCCTCGCGGTAGGCCCCATCCTCCAAGAGCTTCTTGATGGTCCAGAAGGTTGCGCTCTTGTCCAGTTCGGTCACAAGCTGCAAGGAGTTGGCGAAGAAGCGGTAGATGTTAGGGGTATTGTCCATACTGACGCCGAGCGTAGCGGATAGAGCATCCAGTACCGCGCTACAGAGAGCCGCGACCGCCGCGTCATCCCCGGCTTCATCGGCATTGTCCAGCAGGTGCAAAAGGTTCGACTGTTCCTCTTTGGGCAGATTACCGCCGAGAGTCTGGCGAAACTCACTGAGAGCCGTGCGGTCAAAGCCCTCCGGGATGTAGAGCGGGTTGAGGCTGCATACTCGCTCTTTGTCGGTAGCATCTACAAAGCAAACATGCCGCTCGTACCAGTCCGGTACCCGGTCCAGCAGATCGAAACTCATGTCGCGGTTGGGATCGCTCACGAATATGCCGTTGCTCCTGAGCGGGGAGCCGCCCTTGCCGGAATTGGCCTTATCATCGCGTTCGATGTCCTGCACGAAACTGCTTTCGGCTGTGACGGTCTTACCGGAACCGGGGCGGCCTATCCTGGTCTGGCCGCGCAATAAACCCTGCTCCCCGATCCCGATTTCCAGCTTGGAACCGTCCGGCATGGCGTAAAGGCACAAGACCTGCCGCCAGGTGTTATCCACTCTCCGGCGAGTGCCGTCCTTGAGGATAATGGCGTGAACAATGTCCGATTCGGGCGGTGGGGACACCGCTTTGGCCCAATTGAGCGAGCCGCTGGTAATCTCCTGGGGGGAAGGCAGATGCCAGAGGGCCGCCAGTTCGCTTGCCGACAGGACGCTTGGCTCAGGCGCGAAGAAGGGCGAATAACCCCGCTTCCTGACTGCTCTTAAATCCTGGCCGCTGGCCACCACCCTGAAACTGTTCTCGGCCCGGTAGCGTTCGACCAGCGCCCCGGCCAGTTGTTTCACTTTCTGCTGGACCGCTCGCTCCGAGCCTTCCGCCCAGACATAGACCATCACGCTGAAGGCCGCGCTATCTTCCAGCTTGTCCTCAATCGCCTCGCGCTGCTGCTGGGCGCTCTTGAGGTTTACCCGGCTGCTGGCGGCGCTGCCCACGTTTGCCCCTTTAGCTCCCCCCAGGCCCGGCAGGTTGATCCCCAGCCCGGCCAGGCCGGAACCGCCCTTGCCCTGGGCGGGGCTGAGAGCCTGCTTACTGGCCTGGTTATGGCCGATCTCCTGGGCGTGAAGGTTCTTGAGGGCGGTGTTAGCGTCATTGCGCCAGTCAGAAGCCGGGACCAGCACCAGTTCGATTCCGCAGGCCAGTAAGTCCGAATCCTGGCCGAGATCGAGTTTCTGGTAAAGGACGCGAGTAGGATCGCCCGAAAAGTCGGTTTTAACCGGCAGGTGCGAGGGCTGCGCTAAACCCAGGAGTTGCCAGCCCGTCACAGCCTGGCCGGTACTCTGGCGGTACTGGCGGTACATGGCGTTCGTTTGGGCGAAGGCTTCCAGATCGAGCGGGTCGCTATCCTGCATCAAAGGCTGTGACCAGGGATAGTAGCTCTTGACCTGGTTAATGAAATCGGCAGCTAAGCCCTCCGGGATGGGCGCGGGCTGGTTCTTAGCTTTAGCCTTTTCTACTGTCTCATTCTCAGCCGCTCCGGTTTCATTATCAGAAGGAGCCGGGAAAGTAGCGGTAAGGCGGATGCCATCCCCGCGACGGCTGACGTAGCCCAGGGCCAGGTGAACGCCCTGCCCGCTGTAACGCGCTTTAGGCTGATTTTGAGGCAGATAGCCTACCATGCCGTAAAGGTCGGTGATGAGGGGAGTTGTCTCCTCCCATTTGGTTTTATCGTTAACCTGCGGGCCGATAAAGAGGGTCTGCCAGTTCTGGGCCAGTTCGTTGCAGCGCCTAGCCTGGGCCTTTCTCAATTTGGAAATATGCAAGAGTAGCCAGATTGTGAGCAAGAGCGGCAGCGGGTAGTAAAACCAGTGAGTTATCCCGTAGATACGGGCTACCTGCGCCGGGATTTTGGCAGTCAGCGGGTAGAGCAAACCGCCTCTAGTACTGCCGCTACTCCCGCCTTCAGCCGTGCCGCTGCTGCTCGCGTTTGCAGCCTGCCCGGTGGCTCCCTTCGGGTTCTGGTTAAGGTAAGGAGAGCGCGGGTAGCGGTTCGGGGTGGGGGTTGGCCCCGCTCCCGGTGTCTGGCCTTGAGCCTCGCCTGCTCCGGCAGTGCTGGCGCTGACGGCTTGACCGGGCGGCGGCGCTCCCAGGGTAGCGCCCAGCAGGTCTACCGCTACTAAGAGAAGGGCGATGATCCATAACCCGGCCAGCACCATGAAGAATGGTTTGAATACGCGCATTTCGCTTTAGCTCCACTGAGATGAGAACTGAGATGAGAACGGATTAGACTGACTGAGAACTTCACCAAACTACCTACTATGTTGAGATAGCAGGTAGTTTTATTTGAGGGTAGGTAGTAATGCGACTTGGTTGAATTAAGCCTGGCCCTTCTGCGCTTTGGCCGCTTTAGTTTTGGCTTTACCCGGCTCAGCCCAGAGTTCCGCCCCTAAGCCTCTTAAGCCGGCTTCCAGCGCGGCGTAATCGCCTGCTTTAATCCTGACCACCGGGATGTGCGCGTTATGCAAGACCTGCTCTTTCATGTGGTCCTTTTCCTGGCGGTTAGGGTTATTGTGGTGAGGGCCGTCCACCTCGACCGCGATAAACTTGGTCAGGCGGCCTTTCTTGTCCGGGCGGCTGGCTTCTACAAAGCAGTCTATAGCCGAGCCGTTATCCATGTATTTTCTGAGCTTATGGTTGAAGTAGGTATTCAGCCCGGCCATCCTAGCCACGCTCCGTAAAGCGAATTCCAGGTTGACCTGCACCTGCTCGGCCTGCAACCACTCCGCCCCGTAGGTCTGGATTAACTCGCGGGTTTTAAGCTGGGGCATACTCTCGGCGGCACCCTGCCGGGAAGAAGCAATATTAGCCGGGACAAATACTTTGGCTCCCTGGAGCTGCTGCTGGCTGCCCGTCTCCGGTAGCATTACCGGCGGCGCTACCGGCAAGGGCACGAGCGGGCCAGAGAGGTGCGAAAGCGGCATTGGCAAAGGGGCGAACTGCTCCGTCTCCATCTCGGTTGCCTCGTCCAAATCCCCACCCCCATCGGCGCTCGCGCTTGCGAGGCGACCCGCAACAGGGGCAGCTAACGGGGCTGGTCCAGGCCCGAAAGAAGCCGCCGCCACCCCGGAACCGGGCCGCTTCAGCTTGAACCTCCCGCTGCTGCCCCCTCCATTCCCACTGTGGGTGTTAACGCTGCCAGCACTGGCGGTAGCGGCAAGTGGGCTGTCAAAGGCAGGCGTATCAAGCTCAGCACCTCCGCTGTCGGCTGCCCCTGAAGTTAAAGACAGGGGCGGCACTTCCCCGGTTTCGGCCAGGAGCGCGGCCTGCTCCTGCTCGATTACAGCCCCTTGCGGGCCTTGAGCCTTACTGGTAGCTTCTTTGGCTTTGAGGGCTTTGGCTTCTTTAGGTTTTTTAGCCTTCGCCTGTTTGTCCTGGCTTTGAGGCTTTCCACTCTCAGCCCCGGCCCCGGCAGGCGCGGGCAGGCGATTACTCCAGGGGAGTAAGCCCACCTGGGAAAGATGCAGCAGGATGACCGCTCCGCCCATCATCAGGATTAAGCCTATGCCCAGGTAGAAGAAAGGATTGCGCTTTCTAATCACGATCTCGTTAGTGGAACTATCACTGGCACTCGCGCTGTTGTTGGTGCTGTCTGCGCTGGCCTGGGCCTGCTTCGAGGTGCTGCTGGCCGGAAGGTTAGCCGCCCAATCCGGTAGGCCCTGCTTGAGCTTTTCTTGCTTGAAAACTGCCTGCCCTTGTCCCTGGTCCTGCCCGCCTGCCGAAGCAGAGGGATTAACCCCGCCTATTACGAAAGTGCCGGGAACGGTGTACTGGCCGGGGGGGATTTGCCGCCAGTTGATTGACTCGCGCCCTACCGTTGCGCCCGCGCTATCTTTCAGTACCAGGTCAGCCTCCCGGTTAGTCCCGCTGAGCAGGAACAGAGTATGCAAGCGCACACTGTTACTGGTCGGGTCGCGGTAAGGGGCCGCTTCCAGCGCGGCAAGCGCCTGGCCGTCCTGCACCAGTTTTAGCTGGTAGCGGGAGAGTTCTCCCTGGTCAATCCCTCGCGCTTCCACCCCTATATCAAAGGCTAAACGGTAATCCACCTGAGTAGGAGCAGCCGCCTGGCTCTGGGTAGCCGGGGTTTGAGCCTGGGCGCGGGCAAGGCTGGCCGGGTGCAAAAGCAGCAAGCCCAACAGCAGCGCGGTTATGAGCGCCAGGCTGCTCAAAGGGCTGCTCCCACTCCCGTTACCACTGCCAGGCTTGCGTAACCGCCCGGTAATTTTGTCCAACTCGCTCAGGTCCGGCAGGTTTAACTTGTCTGTCACAAGCCCCCTCACATTTGCTGGCCGCTGTGGTGGCTGTGGTGGGGCGGCCTGTGGCTGCGCCTGGGATTGTGGTTGTGGTTTGGCCTGCAACGGAGCGGGAGGCTGTGGGTTTGGCACAGGCGCAGGAGTGGCCGCCTGTGAAGGAGTAGCGTTAGCCGGTGCCACTCCAATCCCCAGGCTGGTAAATGCCGGAATTGCCTGCGGTTTGCGCACGGTTACAGGCGGGGGCGGCGGCACCTGGGGTGCGTAGCGGGTTCTGGTAGTTTCTGCCTGCGCTTGCCTCGTTTGCGTCTCCGGCTTCACCGCCGGGGCTGCCTGAGCTACTACCGCTTTAGCCTCCATAGCGGGAGAGGGTGGGGGTGCAACTTCCCCGGCAAGATACTCCGGCAGAGCTTCCGGGTCGGCTTCTTCCGCTTCTTCTGCGCCTACGCCGGGTTCTACCGCTTCCTCTGGCTCCTCCGTAGCTTCCAGGTTGGTTGCCGGTATTACCTCCAAATCAGCCTCATTCTGAGTTGCTTCCTGCTCAGGCGAGGAAAAAAGGGCACTGGCAGCCAGCAGCTCCTCAACCGCCAGGTCCAGTTCATCCATGCCGGATGCTTGCCCCGCGACCGGAGCCGGGGTGGGATTTTGGCTCGCTGTCTGGCGGTTGTTAGCCAGATCAGCCTGTTCTTCCTCCAGCAGCACCTTTGTCGTGCGCAAGGCCGGGGTGAAACGGGCCACACTACCGCTCCCGGCGGCGTTGGCGCTGTCATTCACAATAGATTTCTGGCGAGCCACCGATTCCTCAATCCGGCGCTGGTAATCGGCTACCGAACCTTCCAGTTGGGCTATTTCGATGTCCAGCATCGCTATTTCATGGTTCAGTTCCGGCAAGCGGCCCTGTCTTAATGTAATGGCCGTCACCTGCTCGATTTTGTACAGCAGGTCCGGCCCGACTTCCGAGGCTTGCTCCAGCAAGCTCTTTTTCCTGGCAGGCATCTTTTTCTACTACCTTTACCTTCTTTTTGTCCTTCAACGTTTCTGCTTCTATGGGAAGGTTATTTCTCCAAGTGCCAAACTACCTGCTATGCTGGCATAGTGGGTAGTTCTACCCTAACTCTTACTCTTGAAGCGGAAAGCGGCGTACCCGGCGGCAATCCCTACGATACTCAAGCCCAGCACCAGCGCCACCATCAGGCCCAAATCCGGGCCTGCCGAGCCTGCACCGGAAGTTGAGGCGACCTTATCACTATTATTTACGCTCAGGGAGTTAGAACCATCTGCCGCCCCTGGAGTAGCGCCGCCAGTCTTACCACTACCGCTGCTGCTGTTGTTACCTGCTGCGTTGGGGGCCGCTGCTTCTACCTGGCCGGTGGTCTTAGCGCCGGGGCTGGCGGAAGCTGAGTTAGCGCCGGGAGAGGCTGTAAGAGCCTGACCCGCGCTGGCGCTGGGAGCGCCTTCCCCGCTCCGGCCCGCATCCGCCGCTTTGGGAGTGTAGTTACCGGCAGTCAGTTGCGCCCGGATGGTAGCGGCTTCGGCGGTGGCACTGGCCGCCTGCGAAGGGGCGATACAGTAGCGGCACTCGACTGTTGGCGTAGCTGCCGGAGTGGATGTGACCGCCTGCACAGTGCCGGAAGTAGCACCGGATGGGCCGCCTGGGGTGGTTGTAGGATAGGAACCCAGGCCGGGTTGTACCCAATTGCCCGATCCTGCGCCTGCACCCGCGCCTGCTCCCGCTCCCGCTGTTTGCCCTGGCCCTGGGCTACTCTGCCCCTGCCCGGCAGGTGAGCCGCTCCGGGTGGCCGGATTAGAGCCGCTGGCAGGGGCGGGGCTTGTGACCGCCACCGGATTAGCGGGTGTCTCCCGGCCAAATTGAGTGCTGGCATTGGGGTAGTAGACGTACTTTTGCGTGGCCGGTACGTAGATCGCGTTATGGGCCTGCTCCCCGCCGCTATTAAGGCCGGGGTTAAGCAGAGCGCGTAGCTGTAACTGGTAAACATAGACTACCGCCCCCTGGTAGAGATCGAGCGGGGTGAGCTGCATCACCTGGGGGTCGGCCAGCCCTCCGGTGCCGGGGGCGGGTAAGGCCGGGTCTGTCGGCAAAACCAGAGTGTTATCCGCTTCCCGTGTTTCCAGGTAGTACAGCCCGTGCGGTATGGCTGCCGCGTCAAAGGCGACCTGCCCGTGCCCATCGCTGATACCCTCATATTTGAGGCTCAGGTTGTACTTCTGGGTGGTGGTGTCCAGTTGGTAGCTGTAAAACTTCAGTCTCAGGCCCGCCCAGGGCTGACTGCCGCCGCCTTCTGTGTAACGGCTGAAATAGAGGTGCAGGTTAGGCCGTTCCAGGCTGGGCGGGGTAGGGGTTGGCCCTGCCGGGGTCACGGCCTGCACTTGAGCCTGGGCTATAATACTTCCCCCGGCCAGAGTTCCTGACAGGACTACTAACAGGAGCAACCCCGCTAAAGGCGGGCAGGCCAGATACCTTTTTCTCCGCCTGTTAGCAATACCCCTTAATTCCTTGTTTGCTTTCAGCACTAGAATCCTCCCCCAAATATTGTTCTGCGCACCCAGCCCAGGGCCGTTGCTTCTGAGCCTGCTCCCGGTCCTTTCACCTGGCCCATACCGTTTCTACTTGATAACAGTCCCGGCCCGGCCCGAAGCTCAGGCACGAAGGCCGGAACCGGGCTATTGCTCCCGGCCTTGCTGATAATAATGGCCGGGTAGCCGCTTCCCAACCGGCCTGCCACGTAGCTCTCCAACAGCGGCGCGGGCCACTTCTGGATCACGCCCGGCGGGTTGCCCGCCTGCCTCACATCTGCCGGATCGTTAATGGTGAAGGTGTTATCTTCCGGGTTGTAACCGACCACCACCAGGAAGTGACCGTAGTAGTAGGGAGCGCCGACCACGTTGGCGATCACCGGCTGGCCCTGTCCGGTCAGTTGCTTGAGGCCCGCCAGGTAGTCCGCCGTGCTGTTAAAGGCCACCGTGCGCCAGGTGAAGCCGTAGATGCTTTTCATGCTGTCCAGGTAGGCCCAGCCGTAAGTGCCGGAAGGACTGACCCCGTTGCCAGCGGCATAAGTGAGGGTATCGGCTACCCGCAAGTTCTGGCCGCTGATCCAGTCAATCAGCATGGTGGCGCTGGTCGGGCCACAGGTGCTATCCGCCCAGACGTTACAGGGGTAAGTGCCGTTATACTGGCTACAGTCGTACTGGTTGATCGCGGGAACCGGGCCGCTGCCTCCACCGGGGCCGGAGCCTAAGCCGCCATAGGGACTGGTGGCTCCCCAATCCGTAATCCAGCCTTCCACCTGATTGATATAGAGGGAGGTATCGTTCTCGGTCACTGGCGCGTACCAGTACAAAATGCGGTCTACCGTGTTACACGGGCAGGCTTTCTGCCCCGGCGCTACCCCATCGTGGGTTAGTATCTGGCCGTCCGAGTAGGCTTTGAGCAGCACAAAGAATTCTTCAATGCTGTCCTCCCAGGAGGCGTAGCCGCAGAAGCGCCCGTTCATATTCTGAATACACCTGTCCACCCCGGCCCAGATACCGTCCGCCCCGTGATTGGTCATGCCGTAGAGGTTGTAGCCCCACTGCCCGGTGTCAGCGTTGTAGACGTGGTAGCCGGTGGTGCCTAGCTGGGTTTCCTTGAGAGCGAAAGCCAGGGCGTAAGCCGGGTTGATCCCGTATTTCTTGCCCAGGTCAATAAAGACCTGCCCCTTGCCCGTCAGCTTGTTGGGAGTGGGCGGTTCGCCCGCCTGATAGCCGCCCGAAGCGATCCCGCGCCAGGGCTGCGAGGCGATTACCTGCTCGATCTTATCGAGGGTGATTGTGCCGTAGCGAATATCGAAGGCTCCCGCTGAAACCGCTACTATCGCTTTCGGCCACTTGAGGGGCGTGGGCGGCAGCTTCTCATACAGGTAGATTTCAGCCGGGTTGAGCCAGGCCGCAGGCAAGGCATTTGGCTGGCCGTTCGCCGGATCAGGGGTAGGCGTGGGTGTGGCCCCGGCAGTCGCCTGGAAATTCGATTGCTCAAAGACCAGGAGCAGGAAGTCCCTGGGGTCATCCGCTCCGATCCCCAAAGGCCCGGTAGAACTGGAGGATGCGGCAGGCCCGCTGAAGTCCTTGAGCAGCCGGTTCGCGGGCAGGTTCGCTTCTCCCCCGGCCAGGAGATTTTGAGTGGCGCTGTTATTACCAAAGAGCGCGTTTATGACCGCTTTATCCCCCGCGTCCTGCGAATTCAGGAAGTAGAGCTGGTAGCTCCGGGCGCTGGGATTTTGCCAGTGGAGGCCGATCTCATCAGCCTTGCCTTTGGTGTAGGGGTGCAACTGCCAGCCCAGGTAGATTTTGCGGTACCCGGCCTGGGTGTCGGCTGCCGTGCCCTGTCCGGCCTGGGCCGGGTTCGCCCCGACTACCGGGTAGAGCGGTAAAGCCGGGCTGTCGCTGCCGTCAGCGAGCGGAGCGTAGTAGCTGTACTCCTGGTTGTCCTGCCGGATGTTGGTAGGAGCCAGCACCGCCGCGCCGGGATGCCCCCCGGCAGTAGCGATAGCGCCCTCGTAAATTGAGCGGTAACGGCTGTCCAACTGAGGCTGGCCGGACCACAGGGCGTTGCTGCGCTGGCCGGGCGGGTAGGCCATTAGCTGCACAAAGTAAGCGTCCGGGGAGCGGTTGTCTATCAGGAGGGTCACGTAACGGGCGCTGGTGTGCGGCTTGTTGTCGTTGATAATGGCCCAGGCTTGCACGTTGTCGAGCTGCGGAAAGTTACGCTCAGGCGTGTAGTAGGCTCCCACCTCGTCAGGAGTAAGCCGGTGGCTGCTGTTAGCCGGATCGGGCGGGTTTTCCTGGGAAGTGATAACCTGATAGCCGCACTCCTTGCAGGCCATCACCATAAACAGTTCATCCACCAGCGCCTCCCGCCCGATGTCGAAAGTGTAGGTGCTTTTGCCCACCGGCGGCCTGTAGATCGTAGCGTCCGCCTTGCCGTAGTTAAGCCAGTGAGCCGAGTCGTCATCCGCGACTTTCTGGCCGTTCACGTAGAGCGGTTTGTACAGGAGCAAGTTCTCGCGTTCAGTGGTAGGCGGGATTTGAAAAGTAGCTACCTGCTGCACCTTTTCTTTCCAGCCGTTATCACTGAAAAGGCCCATTACCCTGTCCCAGATCATGCTGGCCGCTGCGGTAGGCGTAGCGGCCATGAAAGCTCCCGTGAACAGCGGCACTCCCAAAAAGCTCAGGGCCGCCAAAAGGCTCCCACCCAGCAGATACCGCTTTAACAGGGATTTTCGCTTTCTACCCGGCTGGGCCAATAACTGTGTCATGAGTAATCGCTCCGTACTATCGCTACACTAATTCAAACTTTTCCAATGGCTATCAGTAAAAGAACCTGCTATGTTCCCATAGCAGGTTCTTTTGGCTAAGAGAGAATTGAGTTAAGAGAGTTCAGCAAAAGGAAAAAGGCTTGACCGGGAACCGAGTAGGTGAGGGCTAAACCTGCTCGATCAGGTTAGCCATCATCTCGGCCACCGGGCTGAGGTTCTGCCCGGCCCGCTGCTCGGCTTCGTACCGCTGCACATCCTGCGGTTTAGTCGAGAGCATGTCGAGAGTGCGCTTGTGCGCCCCGTACTGCACCCATAACTTGTTCTTGCGCCCGTCCTCCATCTGCACCACCAGGGTTTCGCCCTTATGCGCCAGGGTCAGGCGGTTGGCTTCCTGGATAGTCAGTTCCAACTCCCCGGCCCAGAACTTCGCGGCGTAGGTGTTCTGGCGCAAGAGCTTGATAACCCCGGCGTTCGCCAGGACATGCCTGCCCGATGGACTGAGAAAGGTTTCATAGTTCTGCTCGGCCACGATAATCTTGCCGCCCAAAGCTCGCGCTCGCTTGAAGATGATACCGATGTAGGTGGCCACTTCCGGCGATTGGGTGGCAATCGTGCCGTACTCGTCCCACACCACCACGAATTCCAGCCCGGCGTTGCGGGGTGTCCCGGCGATCTCGCGCCAGGTTAGCTCGATACACTGCATCATGCGGAGGGGCCGTAACTGGTCGGTCAACCCCTTCACGTTGAAGGAGAAAAAACGGCTGCTAATGTCGAGGTTGGTATGGCCGTTAAAGAGCGAGCCGTGAATATTGGGATTGCAGTAGGGTTCCAGGTTGAGAGCCATCGCCAGCCCCGCCGGTTCCGCCGCCAGGAGCGGGATCACGTCCGAGAGGATCGGAGTGCCGTAACGCAGCCCTACCATCAGGTCGCGCTCCACGATCTCCCGCGTGTAGCGGTCCAGGTAGTCCAGAAGCCCGGTCCGGGCCAGGTGGCGCTGGAAAGCCTGCAAGAGCCGGGCGTACCACTCATCATCGGCGTACCAGACCGGCCCGCTCTCGATCTGGAGGTGTGTTCCCGGCAGCCCGGAGACGCGGCGGGCTTCCGCTTCCACATCGGGATAGCTCCACCCGGCGCTGCCAGCCGCCCGGCGGGGAAAGGGGCCGCTCAGGTAATTGGTGAGGGAGTAGGCCAGCCACGCTTCGTTCTCGATCTGCCCCCAGCCCTGCTCCATCACGGTTGAGTAAATGGTCAGGAAGGCCGCTACCGGGATTTCGATCTCGCTGTAGCCGCCCCCGGCGTAGAGGTTGCGCTTGAAACGGGCTTCGGTGTAGCAGTTCAGTACTTCCAGCACTACCCCCGGCTCGCTCTCCACGATAGAGCCGTCCGCCTGGCGGGTCTGGTAAGTGCGGGTTTCCACCTCCCCGGTGGCTTCGTTCAGCTTGAGCCGCACCACAAAGCCGCTGGCCGGTACCCGGTATTCCTCGCTCACCACCCGGTAAATCTCCTCGACCGCCTGCTCGAAGCGGAAGAAGCTTTGCGGTTCTTCCACAAAGCCGAGCTTATCGGCAAAGCGCAGGTAGAGCGACTTCATCAGGTAGGCCGTCAGGCTGTCCCCCTGCTCGAAGTGCTGGAACAGCACGTTTAGCTGGGTCTTGAGGGCGGTGTGTTCCGCATCCGAAAGGGAGCGTTTTTGCATCAGGACTACCATCGTGGTGAAAACGTCGCACAAATCCCCGAAGATTTGGGGCCGCCCGCCCAGGCTGAAGCGATCCAGGAAGTTGAAGCGCACCGAGCCGTTGGCGGCAACGTTGGCTACTACCCCGTCCACCTCTTTCACCAGCCGGGAGGTCACATCCTGGGGGTCTATATACCTGACCCGCAGTTTAGGGTTCTCGTAGAGCCTCCTGCGCAGCTCGATCAATTCGCTCACGGTCTTGCCGCTGCCGCTCATCCCGCAGATGATTTCGTGAGGGTTGACCAGGTTCTTTTCCGAGAGCCGCACCAGCGAGCCGCTCTCATCGTGGCCGATCAGAATACCGCCCTGGGCGGCTTTGTCGGGCAGGAGGGCCGGGAAGAAACAGGCGGTAGTCTCGGCGGTCATGTTGCGCATGGTGCGGTTGCCCACCAGGAAGGTTTCGCCCAGGTAGTCTAACCCCAGCGGTAGAACGCTGTGCAGGGCGAGGGCCTGGTTAAAGCGGGCTTCGGCTACGGTGAGGCCCACCCCTTGCAGCAGGCTGATAACCTGGCGGGTGTCGCGCCGCAGTTGCAGGGGGTTATCCGCTCTGACCGTGATTCTAAGGCCCACCATGTTGATGATGCCCTCATCGCTGGCAAGCTGGCTTTGCAGGTCATCAATCGCTTCTACTTTGAAGCTTCTTTCGTAGATGCGGCGGCGGTCCTTGTCCACGTCCGCCGACATTTCGATACCGTAGCGGGCTTTATCCAGCTTCTTTTGAGCCTTGCGCTTGGGGATGGCCTTGATCTGAACGTTAATGACCACTTCCAGCCCGGCTTTGGCGATCAGGGGGTAGAGCGCCCCCATCGGCACCTGCCGGGGCCAGTCGAGGGTGTAAAGGCTGGTCATAAAATGGGGCCTGGGCCAGCTCTGCCTGCGCCCGTTGGCTGCCAGGACACTCTCCAGGTGGCGGGCCGCCGCGAGCGGCTTGGTGGGCAAGGAGCGGAAAGTCTGGATGGCCGCCACCAGCCGGGCCTGGGCTGCTTCCACACCGGGCGACATGCCCAGACGCACATATGACCCCTCGAACTCTACAGGCACACTGCCGAAAGCGGCGATGTCTACCGGGCCGTCCTCCTGGCCGTTCCTGGGTTCAAAGAGCGAGATTACCTCCCCGCTGCCGCTCGTGTTGCGCCGGTCGCGCCGGTCGCGCTCATCGAGAGCCTCCAGCTTCTCCTGCACCGCTTTTTCAAGGGCTTCCCCGCTGAGTTTGCTGTTTCTAACCAGGTCAATCACGGCCTGCAAGCGGGTGGTTTCGCGGTTGATCTCCCATTCGTAATCCCCGGATGGGCGAGTGGGGAGGTACAGCATGTGAGCGAGGGCTTCCGCCGCCTGGCGGCTGGTGAGGATACGCCCGTGCATCCCGTGTTCCTGGCAGGCTGCCAGAAAGGTTTCGGCTTTGTGGCGGAGGGTCTGGGCCAATATCGCCGGGATGGGGTGGGCCGTAATGCCGCCGCCGATCTGCACCCGGCTGGCTGTGCCGAATAGCTCCTGCCAGCCGTCCTTGAGGTTTTCCAGCATCTTCTCCCTGAAGCTCTCTTTGGGCTGGTATTCCTCGAAGTTATTGGCCGCTTCTATGTCCTGGCGGGCCAGGGCTTCCATCTTCTCCTGCCAGACGCGGGCCACTTCCGCTTCCTCCTCGGCGGCCAGCAACTCCTGGCGCATCGCCTGGGCCGTCAGGCTGATAACCACGTAATATCTCCGCTGGGCGAAAGGATGCTGGTCGGCCCGCTGCTTGAGGTAGAGCCGGTCCAGGAGAGCCTGCCCTGCCAGGCCGGGTTCGGTGGTATTGTCCTCGGCTCGCTGGATATTCTCCAGAAGATCGGAGAGGTCGGACTTGCCAAGCTGGGCGCACAGGTTGATGGACACCCCGGCGTTAGCGCCGTAACCGGAGACTGCCGTGACAGAACGCATCGCTTCGGCCAGGGCGGTATTGAGGGCCGCTACCTGGGAGTCGTCCGCCGTGTCGTAATCGAATCCGCTGATTTCCAGGAGGACGGCTGCCCCGCCGCGCTTGAGGACCACACAGCCCTTATCTATGCCGAACCACTGGAAAGCGGCGTCGGTGTAGGGCAGGTTGGCCTCGCTTTCGGCGGAGCTTCGCTTGCGGCTCCGGGCGCTCAAGAAGAAGTAAAAGCCGCCCCCGGCCAGGATCGGCACTAGCAGTAAAAGTGAGAACCACATCTTGTATGTCCACCTTCGTACCTGAAACTGCTTTCCCTTTAGCCTCTCCCTACCCTATCCTGTTTGTGTGTTGCTTGCTTGCTTGCTTCGGCCTTTCTGCTCTATCAGCTATTCGAGCGAGCGGCACAGAAATAAATATAAGAAGTACAAACAGAAACAGAGATGGAATACCCGGCCAGCACCACCTGGCCGGGTATTGATTGCGGCTATCGAGGTAGCCAGGGAGTAAGTTGGAGGAAAGTAAGTCTGAGAAACAATAATTATGAGTTGATAGATAGTCCTTTGACTGAGCTTGAGTGAGCTAAGCCCGATAGTTTCAAGCCTGATTTACGTTACCTGCGCAAACGGGAAGGCGGGGAAGGCCGCGCCCTGGTGCGCCTGGGAATATTGGAAGTCTTAAAGCGGATCAGGGTGATGGTCCATTCAAAGCCGGTCAGCCCGGCCATCGGCAGGACAAAGTAGACGGCATCCACCGCCAGGATCAGGACCGCGATTATCAGGCGGATGCTCACAACATCCGGGAAAGGGACCGTGAACAGGTAGAGCAGGGCCAGAGCGCAGCCCAGCGCAAGGGCGATAATCTCGATCAGAGAACGGTTGTAGATGCGGATACCTTCTCCCAGAATACGAGGAGGCAGGTTGTAGAGTACCCCCTTTTGTGTGACCTTTGGCATTTATGCTTTATCTCCTTGTACTGTTGCTGGCTTTTTCGCTGAATGGCTGGTTAATATCTTCAAGTACCTACTCTGTCAGCATAGTAGGTACTTGAAGTGCGGCCTTTTGCTTAATCCTTGCCAGCCGGACCAGGTTCGCCTGGACCGGGCGGTTCAACTACCGGAGGCTGAGGCGGGGCCGGGACAGCGCGAACGTGCGGAGTAAGCGGTGGCGGCATTATCCGGCGGGAAGGTGGCGGCACGGAAACGGCTCCAGCCTGGACCGGCGCAGGCGCGGCAGCGGCTACCGGCATGATAGGTGCAGCCGGAGCTATCACCTGGGGAGGTGGGACGCTGCTGGCCGGGATAGAGCCGTTATTGTTACCACTACTACTACCGCTGTTGCGCTCCTCGTTTGTGAGCGGGCCTGCCCCCTGACTTTCATTCACATTTGCCAGGGCCTCAGCAGGCGAATTCAGGCGAGTGCGGCGCGGCAGTGGGGCAATCGGGTGAGCTGCTTGAGCCATCGCCGGGGCTGCCACGCTTACCGCCGCCGCGTCATTGATAACCGGGGCCGGGACCGCTGCTAACCCCTCCCCACTCACCCCGCCCGGAGCTGGCTGCATTTGAACTGGTGCGGCAGGCACGGCAGCGGGCGCAGGCATCTCAAAAGTCGGGACAGCGGACCCGGCCACCTGGTAGGTGATGGGCCGCCCGGTGTTGGGATTGATAAGCTGGCCACTGTTGCGAGGCTGGGGCGTAGTAACCTGAGAAGCCGGAGAGCCGTCAGGATAGACCCAGGCTCCCAGCCGGGCATTGTAGCTTAGCCCCCGCCGGGCCGCTTGCAGCCCGGAGAGCGGTACCGTTGCCCTCGGATTGGAGCCGGGAGTGTACCCGGCTGAGATAGCGCCAGGGGCCAGGTAATCCCCGGCAAAGCCATAGCCGCTGTTGAGCGTTACCCCCGCTCCTGCTCCTGGGCCGGGACCGCTGCCATAGAACGGGCTGATACCGCCGCTGATCGCCTCAATGTTGGGCTGGATAAGCACGGGTAAATCATCCTGGTGGCCGTTTCCTCCCACGCTCCGATTGCTGCCAGGGCTGCCCGGCCAGCTTGAAATGGTGCCCGCCCCTGCTCCTGCACCTGCACCTGTCCCGGCAGCCTGGGGCTTGACGCTAAGCTGGTGGGTTAGGCGCTGGCCGATCAGATCGGGCAGCTTCTCCTGCCCTTCCGCCAGTTGGCGCTGCCCGGCGGCCAAACCCGTTAACTCACTCCCCAGGTTCCGGCCAGCTTCGAGGGCCGGTAGAGAAGCGGCGCTGTTGGATGCCGGGGAGAGCGGCACCGCCCCGAAACCGCTGCCATCGTAACCGCCTGTGCCGAAGCTAAAAGCTCCGGTAGCCCCGGCGCGAGTGGGATCGGGCCAGCCATAGGGCTGAGCGCCAAAGCCGGGGCCAAAGTTCTGCGGTATGCTGCTGGCCTGCCTGGAGTTGATGGTCATACTCTGCATGGCCGAGAAAAGAGCGTTCATCTCCCGCGAAAGCCGGTCAATTGAGGCGGCTACATCCCCCATCGGAGCCGAAGCCTGCTCTCTACTCGCGCTGGCACTCGGTTGAGCGGCAGCACTACTGCGTTCCTGGTAGCGCCAGGGACCAACCCCCGGCATAAAGCGGCCTAACATGCCCGAAGTGGAGCGAGCGCCCGCCGGGGTTACTTCCGTGCTGCCGAAAAGAGCTTCTCCCGCCGCGTTATACCCGCTGGCAAGCTTGCCGCCCACAGCGCCCGGCGCATTACGGGCTTTCCCAAAGGCCGCCCCCGTGCCGGAGATCGCTCTACCCGCCAGCCTGAACCCGGCCCTGGCCGTGCCGACATTGCGGCGCATTTCGGACATAAAGAGGTTCCAGCCCATATAGATGCTGATGCAAAAGAGCAGGGCCACCGCCAGCATCATGATGATGAGTTGGAGGGGATTAGCCGCAAAATCCTTGAAGTTCTGCTGGAGAACCACCCCGATCCGCATCACTACCGCGATGGGCAGGGGCGCTACGGCCATGCCGATAAAGCGGTTCTTCCACTGCGAGAAGAAGGGGGCCGTTTCATCGGTCATCAGGCTGGCCACCGCCA
The DNA here is from genome assembly GCA_036261665.1 of Chloroflexia bacterium. Classification (GTDB taxonomy): domain Bacteria; phylum Chloroflexota; class Chloroflexia; order Chloroheliales; family Chloroheliaceae; genus 54-19. The sequence goes on along the minus strand of DATAKM010000079.1, from coordinate 30,913 downwards.
GGGGCGACACCACAAACCAGAAGATCAGGGTCAAGGCCCGGATCAGGAAAAAGAGGCCGGTTAAAAGCAGGGGAATTGCCACCACTATCGCCAGGAGCGAAAGCAGGATCGCAAAAGCCACGTTGTTTTTGTGCAGGTCCGGCCCGATATTGAATAAAGGCTGGAGCTTGTCCAGTTTGGTGTTATCCGTTCCCAGGATAAAGAGAAATACCTGGGTGGAGATGTCCAGCACCATTGTCAGTAACCAGTCCAGGTTAAGGACGAGCAGGGTCACGCCCACCGCCTTGACAAAAAAGCTGAACATACTGGACTGGAATTGCGGGAATAGCCCCTGGAGCATGTATTTAGCAAGGAACAGGAAGAACGAGAGGCAAACCAGCATCCCGAAAACGCCGGTCACAAGGTCATCAAAGACGAAAGCGCCGCAGCGGGCCAGAGGCTCGATTGAGATTAGCTGGGTATCCGGTGTACAGGTCCGCAGGTTTACCCCGTTCAGATTGGTAGGGTAGTCAAACCGCACAGCGCGGGCGCTATCCAGCAACCAACTCAGGATGGAAATGGCAATATTGCCGACCAGACTGGCCAGCCCCGTTACCAGGTTGATGATGGCATCTCGCAAGATGTTGAGAATACCCCAATCATTGTTATCAATCGAAGTTAAGTTGCCGGGAGTAACAGGCGTATTATTGTAATTACTGTAATCGGTATAGGAACAACCGCCCAGCAAAAGAGGCAGGAGTACCAGTAATGGGAGTAACTTCACTTTACCGGCAAGCAATGTATTCTTTTTGAAAATCAGATAAATCTTATTCTGCACCTGGATTGCGCCTCCCTTTGATTGAGCGATAACGATAACAGCAGTTTAAAGTGGCAAGGCTGGTAAAACAAAACCGGGCCAGCGTATAACCGCTCCGGCCCGGTTTTAACATTTTTAGAGTAGGGTGAACTGTAAGTTTAAGGCTAATTGCTATTTTCTTTGAAGAACAACGGATTTACCGTCCCCGTTGGTGAAAGTGACCTGATTACCCTGTAACTTCATCGGCCAGACAACATTGAACTGTCCAATTTCCAGTTTAATGTTGTCTCCCAGGATAGAATATTTGGCTGCCTGTGAGCCGTAAATCGCATTGCCGTTATCCTGAAATTCGACCGTCGCGCCGGTTTTGGTGGCGCTCATTAGCATCGGCATACCGGCTACTGAGGTTTGTTCCCACTTGCCCACCAGGGAATTAGAAACCCTGTTGTCTCCGCAAGCGGTGAAAGCTACCAGACAAAGCAAGATGCTGACCAGTACAAAGCTGAAGCGTTTGTTTAACATAGCTGTTTTTCTCCTCAAAACTGATTGATAATTTCGCTCTTTCAATTCGAGAAATCCCAGAAACCAACCCGGAGTGCCAGCTACCGTAAACCAATTTGCCCTTTTTCGAGAAATTACCCGCTATGCTAACATAGCGGGTAATTTCTAACTCATTAACATGCTTTCTGGTAACTGATACGGTAGCCTTCAAGAGCGGCTACCGCTATTTGCCACCAGGGACTTTAACCTCCTGCCCGCCCAGCGCGGTAATAATACCGATAAAGGCGCTAATGAGAGTGGGTAAGAAGGCCACCCCCACAATCACCATGAGCGGGACTTTAATCATTTCCCATCCTTTGCGACCCCACTCCCGCTTGAGTGCGCCCATCATTACCATGATGATCCCCAGCAAGATCAGGATTGCGGCGGCTGGACCGATATTCGTCAGAGTCCAGGTTTGGAGTTTGGTAAAGGTACTTGCTAAATCCATGCAGTAGTGGCGGCGCGATTGTACCGCCCCTCCTTTCTAATACTAATAAGTGCTGAATTGGTTGATTTTAGATAAGACCAATAATTACGGAAACGGAAACTGAAAAGAAAAACAAACCTGAGTAGACCGGGCTTCAATTACCCGGTTCTAATCCAGTCGCGGTCCCTTACTCAACTTGCCCCTACCCTACACCCTAAAAACCGGGGATTATCCCGGCTTTTAATTATGTAAAGTATTCTGTGAGAAAGCTGAGTGAGGAACTGCTGTTGTATACAGCCCGGCCTGGCCAGGCTTCTACCGGGTAGGTCCAGGCGTGACAGGTGGTTGGCCAGGGCTGCCCAATCCTTGCCCCTGTGTTTGAGGAAGGGTTGAGGTTGTTACGGCACTGGCCGTAGCAGGAGTAGGATTAGGGCTGGACCCACTCGCCGTGCCAGGCCCGGTCCCGCTCCCCGCAGGTGGTTGCGCTGTAACCTGCCCTTGCCCTTGTGCCTGACCCTGCGTTTGCGGTTGAGGTTGCGATGGAGGTGGTACCACCACTGCGGGAGTAATCACCCCCACATCTACAGGGGTACCGGCAGGTGTCACGGTGGCTGGTCGGTAGCTGCTCAGCACCGCTCTCACTACCAGCCGGGTCGGATCAGCCGGGTTTTTGGAAGCCGGTAGGCTTACCAGGGTCAGGAGCGGCGTGTCTTTGGCCGTCGTTCCCGGCAGTTCAAGTAACTGGCTATCCTGTAAGGTAGTGATCTGGAGAGCCTGGTCATCCGCGTACTCGGCGGCCATTGCCGTTGCCGTTACGTAGACCGGCGAGAGAGCGCCAGGCCCAGGGCCGGGAGTGGTTGCGCTAAACCCGCTCGGTGTCGGGCCGAGGTTTGTAGCGCCTGGATTGGTCCCGGTTCCCGCTGCCGCTCTAGGGGTGTTGTTAGCACCCAGAAGCCGTAGCAGGCGCGGGTAACTAATCACCCGGTAGGTGAAAACGCTGCCCTTGCGGTCGGTAATCTGCACCTCATCGTTTTGCTGGAGCAGTTCGACCAGCGGAGCGCCCAGGGTATCGTAGTCGCCTACCAGTACCAGGTTGCCTCTTTCCCCCGGATAAGCGCCGAAGTGATAAATTACGCCTTTGTCGGGTTGGGCTACCAGGCCGTTCGGATGAGGTTTGGCTTTCACCAGCTTATCAAAGCTGATGTTGAAGTTAACCGCATCAACTTGCAGTTTAGAAGGCGGCAAAAAGCCATCGTGCGGCTCGCTACTCATGTCGGGAGGGGGCGAGGCAGTGGGTGTGGGCGATGCGGCGGGTGTGGCCGTAGCCACTGCCGCTGTAGGGCTTACGACAGCCACAGTGGGAGTGACTACCTGAAGGGAAGTATCTCCCCCGGTTTGACTACTGGCGGCCCCGCCGGTTGGGGTGCCTTTAGTGGCATTAGCGATAGCCCCCGGCACAGGATCGCCAAAAGCCGAGATACCGAGCAGGTTGAAAATCAGGCCAAGCACCAGCAGCGAAACCGCCGTGATAAGAGAGAGACGCGGGCGGCTTTCCAGCCAGCCAAGCCAGCTAAAGCGGGCTAACAGGCCGGAGAGTATGCCCTGCTTTTCAGCAGTCCCGGCTTCCGCTCCGGTAGCTTCCGGCCCGGTCCCGGTTTTACTCTCCTGGCCCTGGCTCTGGCTCTGACTGCTCTTTTTAGGGCCGTTCCCGCTCCCGGCAGTTCCGAGCAAACCTCCCGGCTGGCTGCGGCCCGCGATAGCCGAAGCCACGTGCGGATCGCGCATCAAGTCGGTCAGGACGCTTTCATCATCTTCGGGTGGACCCAGGAAAACCAGGCGCGAAGGGCTGCCGGTCAGAAGGCCAATATCCACCCTCCCGGCTTCCAATTCCTCTTTCTCCTGTAGAAGCTTCTGGCGGCGCTGGCGTTTATCCTCCAGTTCGCGGTTGAGATCGGCCAGGAATTGCTGGGCACCCCCACTCCCGCTGTAGCTGGAGCTTGAAGAAGGGGCAAGCGTGGCCGGTGGCGATAACGAACTGGAAGAAGGCGGGTCTTGTAGTTGTGTCATGACTTATAACCTCTTATCGTTAAGATCAAGCTTTACCAGTACAGAGCGTCAGGCTTCAGGAGCCTGGGGCTGAGCAGCGGTATACTCTTGCCAGGCCATCGCCAGAATAACATTATTTTTAGCCGCCTGCGCCTCCAGGGTTTTCAGTTGAGCCGCTACCTGCCCGCGCCGCTCGGCAAGCGCGGCCAGAGTTTCCTCGATGGCCTGCTTGCGCTCAATTAGCTGGCCCTGCTCCTGAGTAAGCCGGGCCTGCTCAACCTGGCGAAGTTGCTGGATCACCTCAGCCGAGGATACCCCGTGTTGGTTCATAAAGGTTTGTAGGATGGTTTGGTTTAACATGATGCTGGTTATATCCCTCACTGGCCGGATGACCCGGCTGGTTTGATCGAGATGATCGAACAGTAAACAAAAAGACAAAGAAAAAGACAAAAAGAAAAGAAGTTGCACGGTGCAACTTCAGGAAGCCTGGCCGGTCCGCAGCACGGCCTGAATGACCTGCCTTTCTTGAAAATCCTCGGTACAGGTGTACAGGACCAGATGCGAAGTGGTTAAGTCCTCGATGAATTGCCGGTTATAGAGCCAACTGCTGTCGAGAGGAGGGTACTGGCGGCTGCTTTCCACCTGGTAACTGCACTTGATCCCGGCGCTGTCCGTTACCTCAATCAAGTCTCCGGGCTTCAGCTTGTACAGGTTTACGAACACCCCCGGCTTGCGGCGGTACCAGTTGTGGCTGTTGAGGACCGTCAGGCCCCACTTGCACACCTGGCCGTCAGCGGTCGGCTGGTAGCCTACCCCGTAATCGAGAGCCTGCCACTGTTCTACCCGTGAGCCGTCCTTCTGCTTTACCAGGTCTTTGCTCACCGGCTTGACCTGGGTATTAGTGATGCCAAGCGCCTGAATGGTCAGGCTTTGCGGGATAGCCCCAACCTGCGGTTTGACTACCCCCGCTCCTGAGCCTGCGCCAGTGCCAGTTCCGGCGTTGCTACTGGCGGTCCCCGAAGCCCCGGCAACAGGAGCCTGGGCCTGCGCTTCATCATTAACGATGGGAGTTACTGAACTGTCACTCACCTGCGTAGGTGGATAACCTCCAGCGGCGCTTCCAGCAGGGCTGGCGGTCGAGAAAGGCCCTTCCCCATTGGGAGAGGTAAGAGTAGCAGCCTCAGTGCTGGCCGCTGTAACGGTTTCTCCCCCGGCAGAGAGTTCAAGCTCAACAGACCCGGCAGGTAGGGTTTGCGTTTGCGTAAGTAAGGCCCCTGTGGGTGTGCCGGGAGCAGTGGTAGTGTTAACCGCAACAGTAGTGGTAGTAGCTGCCGCTTGTATAGCTGCGCTGGCCTGGGCCGGTGAGGGCTGAGGAACGCCTGAAAGCAAAAAGAAAAAGATGGAAAACAAGCCTGCACAGATAACCACAGTCGCGCCCAGCACTCCTGCTACCAGCTTCAGGTTTAACCTTTTGAACCCTTTAAGTTTGAAAAACTTTGGCGCGGTTAAGGATTCAGGTTTTTTCTTACCGGATTCAAAGTGGGGCGGGGCGCTTGGTTTTGGTCAAGCTTTGTCCCGCCCCATCACCCACTTTCTCTACTACTTTATGTGTATTGAGTTTTGTAGAAAGTGCGCCCAACATTGTTGTGGATACTTCTTGCTCCTGAGAAACTTCCTCCGCTACCGTTTCTACTTCTGTTTTGTTAAAAAGTGGATCAAAATCAGATGGTACAGCCTCTATAAATTCGAGAGGTTCTAGCTCAGAAGATTCGGACTCTTCTAGTACCTGCGTTGTAACATTGGCAGAAGGAATATTACTCGCTGATAACGTTCCAGCGGGTAAAGTTGAGGTGGAATTTTTTGCCTGTGGCTTAACTTCAGTGCCTACTGATGTTTCGACATCAGGGTCAGGGTTGGTAGCCACCTCGCTTGGGGCTAAACCTGAAATATTTGGCAACATACTTTGCCAGGCAGCAAGCTGCTGGTCCACCTGTAGACGCTGCTTCTCCAGATCGCTCAATTCCTGGTGTAAGTTAGCTTCCTGTTCGGTTAGACCTACCAGTTCAGCTTTAAGACGGCCTTCCTGTTCCTCCTGGCGGCGCTTGCTTTCTATCGCTTGCCTGACGGTTTCCAGAAATTGTTGGCGTTGTGCAATGGTAGCCAAGCCTTCTTGCACCTGGGCCAGATAATCCTGTAACTGGACCCTTTCTGACTCAAGTTGTGGCCCTTCAGCCGTCACATAAGCCTCCAGGGTGATTAAATCAATTTGGTTTTGCAAGATTTTTCCTCCAAACAAAAAAGGAGCAAGTGGCCACTTGCTCCCTGTGAAAAACAAGAATATTCCTGTTGCTATTCCTCAACTGTCCTATGCAGTTTGCTATTCCTCAACTACTGCTCAACTACCTGCCAACAACTACCAACTTCTATTCCCTATTCCTCAACTGTCCTATGCAGTTTGCTTTTCTATTCTTTTCTATTCCTCAAAGTCTACCTCTGGATTACACCGCTGAATTACACCGCCTCGCAAAGTTCTTCCAGCGGCAGGTTCAACTCTAAAAGTGGCTTGCGCCGGGGTAGCTGCCAGGTCGCCTGCCCATCATCATAAAAAACAAATTCCCGCAGCTTTCGCAGCGCCGCGTGATAGTAGCCGGATATGGTTCGTACACTCAAACGCATTTCAGCGGCTATGTCCGTAAGGGAATAGCCGTAGACCAGGTGCCATTCCAGCACCCATTGCTCCTCAAAGTTAAGCCTGGAGTAGTGGGCGCTGAGAAGCTCAGCATGAAAGAGCAGATTGGGTTCCATCGCGCCGTAGATAGAAGAATCAGGGTAAACCGTTGTTACTGAGGGAGTATATTCCGGCTTAACCCGTAACAGACCATCTTTGCCTACTTCTACTTTAGTCTGGTAGAAATCCACGATTTCCTGATCGGGGTTAAAGCAGGTCATCCCGCGATCCAGCATGTTTTGCATATAGAGGAGGCTGCCGGGGCTGGGAGCATGGGCGCTTAGAATATTCCCGTTTTGTTTCTTCTGGGAAGCTGTGGCCTTCCGTTTGCGGGTGGAAGTAGCAGCAGGGTCTAAGCTGTCAGGAACAGAGCAGAGTACAACTGGAACGTTAGCTGAAACGTTAGTGTGTGTCATAAAACAAAAACCTCAATGTCGTTGGGTAAGAACGAAACGAAACGAAACGCTATAAAACGATCAGGCTCTTGCCAGGAGCCTTTAAAAACAGTTGCCAATTGCCAGGCAGGGGACATAAAAAAACCCTTGTCCGCTTATCTTGGTATCGCGGAAAGGGTTAGAAATTTATTAAAAATGGGTGGAAATCCACCTCTATTTTCTTTTCGCTCAATTAAAAATAAAAAACCATTGTAATAATACAACAAAACATGTGGGCGTGTAAATAGGAACAATTGGAAAAAATATAATTTGTGTCTAGGACTTTGACTATCTATTAGTACCATCTTTGAACTTTTCAGATTGGATAATCAACCACAGCATGTAATCGAGTACCCTGGTACGAATGTTGGTGACAGTCTGCGCTGTCACCCCATATTTAGCCGCTATTTCTTTACTTTTTAAGTCCCCTTTAAGTAGTTCCACAAAGATTTGATGTTCGGGAGCAACCAGCACTCGCCTGGGAACACCTTGCTTGCGGCGGCGCTGCGCGGTCCTAACAGACACTCCTAACTGCTGCGAACCGGCGGCCAGCGATAACGATTTGGCCTGAAGCGCACTTACAACCTGGAGATTTCCCTGGTGAGCCTGCTTAACCAGCCCCTCTTTTTGTAATTCTTCATTTTCCTTCAACACTTGTACCAGGAGAGCCTCAAGCCTGGCATCCGAGACACACAAATCCTGAAAATTGTGGTTATTAAGGCTGGCCGGAGTGCTTGCCACCAGCACTCTAAACCTGAAATGGCGGGGCACTCTTTTAAGGGTGGCTTTGGAAGTTTGAGTGGTTTCTACGGCTGGAGAATGAGGTTTAGGGGTTTCTCTGCTTTCACCCCCGGTATGCCCCCCTTGACTTTGATCGGTTTGGGCGGTGCCTACCCCCACTCTCGCTTTTGCTTCTACCGCTAACCCGGTTAAATATTTGAAAAGTCCGCGCCTGACTACGGGGAGATCGAGAGCTAAATGAGCGGTTAAATACTCCTGGCGCATTTGAGCAAGCTCAGCCTGATTGCACCGGGCAGTAGTGGTGGCAGCGGTAGTGGTGGCAGCAGAAGTAGCGGCAGGCGTATTAAGGATTGGGACAATGCGCGGAGCGTGACCGGCTCGCATCTGTTCAGGATTGGATCGCACCATGTCAGGCGGCCTACCTTTCTACCAGTTCGATTTGCCAGCCGGTGAGGGCCTCGGCCAACCTGAGATTAACGTGCTGCCGACCAAAAACATGGCCAAGTTGTCCAGGCGCAACCTGCACTTCGGCTATCCTTTTAGGCGCAAGCTCAAGAGAAGGCAAATCAGTTGAAATAGCCGGGGCCGGAGCCGGAGCCGGAATAGAAGCCGGAGATAAAACTTTGACCTGGCGGGAACTAATCTTGCCAGGAGCGAGGGCACTGGCAATATAAGCCGCCGGGTTCGCACTCCACTTTACCAGGCATAACCTCTCGCCAGAGGGTAGGTGCTGGCGCACCGTTGCTAATTCTTCAGCCTGGGGAAACGGGCCTGCGCCTATAGCGATCTTCGTCAGTACGCCAGGTTCACGAGCGATACCTTTGATTTCAACCCAGGGTAGTTCAAGCGCAAAGAGCTTTTCTACCAGTTCCGGGCTTGTGCGGGTAGCCACCCAGCGCCAGCGAGAAACGGGTAATAAAGAAAGATTGCTTTTATCTGTAGTGCTGGCCTTCTTCCAGCAGTTAAGGCGAGTAAGGATTACAGGCAAGCGCCTGCCCACCTCCACGTTCTCCCCGGCCAGACGCTCAGAGCCGGGCAACCAGACACGCGGCAGCTTGACAGGCTTACCGTAAGTAAAAGCTTCCGGCTGTAAATCCAACTGCATAAAAACACCACTGGCCGTAACCCGTTGCACGGTGGCGATCACGAGCTGGCCCTCCAGGGGGATCAGCCGGGAGTAGAGGGCGCTTGCCTGTAGCTCCTGTAAACCCTGAATGATTAAGCGCCGGATGGATTTGACCAGTCGCCTGTTAGCGGCACTGGCTAACAAAGTATCAAGGGCCGGTCCCATTTCTTGAGCGAAGGGCAGACTCTCAAATTTTGCCTGGACTGATGTTTCAGGTAGCGCCAATTCTTCGGCATAAGCTCTGGCAAAAGCTCGCCGTAAAACCAGTTCCAGTTGAGTTGGGTTTAGATTGTAAGTTTGCGCAAGTTGAGCAGTGAAATGGGTAAGAGACACCATGCCAGCGCCAGAGTTAAGTTCAGTTACCATTTAAGTTAAGCCAGACCTGTTTTTGGAGGCGTTTCTATAAGCCTCATTCCGATTAATGTTAATTATACTCGAACAGAATTACAATTAACCTTACACTGCTATGACTTTTTTTGTTAACCCACTACTTTAACACGCTTAAACACGCTTCGTCCAGAGGAATTTAGTCTATCGAGAACGGGAAAATGCAACCCTTCCCTGCATAATTATTACAATTTAATTTAGCAAAAAATCCCGCTCACTCAGTTTTCAGTTTTGCCGTTCGGCTGCCGAGATTTCTACCAGTTCCGAGTCCAAATTATCAGGTTCCTGGTAATCACCTGAATTTTGAGATGCGTCTGTTACAAGAAAACCGTACTTACCACCAGGTTTATACTTTGCCAAATCAATTCCGTTGCCTATTTTAGAACCGCCGCTGGTGAAACTTTTATTCCCGCTATTTGAATTACCTGCTTTGTTGGCATAATGGGTAGTTCTGCCTTTGCGGGTTGGGGTCTTATTACTGCCGGTATTAACACTGGTATCCTGGTAAGGATAAGCGGTTGAGTTGTAATAAGCTGTAAAACTATCAGCCTGTTTAAGCAGTTCTCCGGCGTTGGCGGGCGCAGTAGGGATAATGTTCGTGGTAATCATGTGATGCAGATAACCCATTGGCTCGTCAGGATAACGTCCCTTAATCATACGGCTTATCAAAGTTTGGATGTTGGAGTGGATGCGCTCCGGTTCGTAATGCATAACCAGTTTGAACGCCTCCACCGGATGTAAACCAATAGCCCGCGCCGTAGAGTAGTTGGGAAATTCCTCCCCTACCCAGCAAAGCCTTCTGAAAGCAGCGTATCTATCCGGGTAGTTGGCCTCTAAATCTGCCAGGATTTGTATAAATTCAGGCTGACTAAATATCTCTAAGTCAGGCCAATCCTCGTTTGCAGGTTGTGAATAGCCTGACTTAACCCGGTTTTCGATTGCTGGCGCTCCCTGAGCGTTACTAACCAGCATTTTATCAGGCGCGTTAGCGTTTAATTTTTTATTTTTATTATTATCATCATCATCATGATTCTTATCATGATTAATAGTAGGGGCTGAGTCAGGGTTTCTTTCTATGACTCCGACCTGACTCGGCCCTGATTTAATTTCTTGTTGGACTTGAGTCAGGGCTTGAGGTATGACTAAAGTATGACTCAAGACATTTTCGAGCTTTCCACCCGGTTTAGTCAGGCTTTCGGCCTGCTCCATAGCCCTGACTAAACCCTGTCCAGGCTCTTTAGTCATAGCCTTGTCCCCATTCTGACCGGAAACAGCCTGGTGCAAGTCAGGGTTAATGCCCTGACTAAAGCTATCCTGTGTGCTAAGACTGCCCTGACTCACTAGGTTTCCCTCTCGATCCAGGCCCAGCGAACTGAGTAAGTCAGGGAAAGGGTTAAATTTACACCCCTCTAACTCCGCTCCTAACACCTGGCGGGCAACTGCCGTTAGCCCGTACCAGCGGCTATTGGGCATCAACACAGCTTTATGCCAGTAGCGTACCCATTCCCCGCCTTCCAGAGCGGTGCGTTTCTCACAACTATTGAGGTGGTCTTGATACTGTCTGGCGCTTAACTTTAGTGCCCGGTCAAACTCCTGCCGTTCTTTTTCGGCCAGGGCGGGCGCCTTTTGAGGTTGCTTTTTATTCAGATCGAGCTGCCCGCGCTCCGCTTCTTCTTCTTGAAAAAGGGTGGGTTGTGCGGTTTGTTTGCGGCTCAGCCAGCCTTCGTAGATGGCCAGGTAAAGAATTCCGGTGTCTACCAGTTCTCTCAGGCAATCGGCGGCCAAGCCTTGCGGGAAATTAAGTTCTTCCCTGAAGCGGCTCTGGCCGAGGGTCATTACCCACCAACTATCTTCCTTTGCGTGGCCCAGGCTGAAATTGTAAGGATCGTGTAGGAAGGCCAGCACTACCGAAAGGACGGCTTTACAACTTTCGCGCAGTTCATCTTTAAGCGGGGTTGCCCATTCTTCGATGATCCGGCAGGCCGCCTTGTAGAAGGGACCGGAGCGGTGGTTGTAGCCGGTGCCGGTATCCTGGGGATTGCCTCTTTGGTAGACACCTCGGCCATTGCCTTTCGTATTGAGACGGTTATAGTTTTCCTGCAACAGAGTACGGCGATTGCAGAGCATACTCCAGCCGTATATCCGCCCGAAGCTTACCTGGCGCTGAGATACCTCCAGCGACATAGCTTTTTGAGCCGTTTTGGGACCAACTATTAAATAGTTTGACGATGGCGCTTGCCCGGCCTGGTTCTCATTGAGATCAAGCGAGGGCCTGCCGCTATTTTCTAATCTGGCGGCTGCTGAGGGAGAGTAGTACTCGCCAGGTCTGTCCCAGATGTCCACAGTGCGCAATCGCCTGGGTGTGTCTTGCAAAGTAGGTTGTTGGGATAATTGATCCTGGCCTTGCACAACAGCCTGGTCAAGCAAATGCTGGATGGCGGTCTGTAACTCTTTCATGAAAGGCGGTTCGAGCCACTCCCCGCCGCTCCTGACGTACCAGCGGAGCAGAATTTCCTCCACGTGCTCGAAATCGAGGCGGTGCTGGAGGAAGCTGGCTACCTGATACCAGGGTCTTACCGCCTCTACGGGTGGTTTTTTTAGGTTGGCTTGTGCCTGTGATTGACTAGTCATGATTTTCCTCGTTTTTAATGAGTGAAAATCTGGTGCCTTGCCTATTGTTGGGTGCAGGTGCAGTAGACTTGGGCCTCAGACGGAAAGGGATGGGTGGCGGAAGGTTATTTTCTTCGTCAGGCGAGACAGGTTCATGAACAGATGTGTTTTGGTTATTTTGCAAGCCGGCGCTGGCTTCTTGAGCATTTTTGATTAACCCGGTAAAACTAGGCGGTTCGAGCCATTCGCCTCCGCTTCGCTCATACCAGCGGAGCAGGATTTCCAGCAGATACTGGTTATCTAACCGGCGCCCCATGATGTATGCGAAATCGCTCCAGGACTCGAAAATCCGGGGCGGTATTTTCTTACCGTTTGCTAAAACTAAAGGATAAGGCTTAGTATCCGAGTAATCAGATACATCCTCATCCTCCTCCGGCCAGGTGCCGGTTATTTTTTTGTAAAGGGTTCGGAGCGAGGCTTTATCAGCATTGCTTGCTCTTTTATACGCTCTTAAAATACAGCCGGTTAGATATTCGGGCGAAAACCCGGCAAAATCTGCATTTGCGGCATTACTCATCCTAAAACTTCCTCGCTCTCAGACCTTCTAAGCACTACAGGGCATTGATGGCTAGCACACTGATAACTAAGTAATGAAAATTAACTGCTTTGTTAGCATCATAGGTAACTTGCATTACTCTGATATAATTTATGTAATGGAATAAGCATTATTTTCTTCTTAATGACTCTATTCCAATTTCTATTCCTCAACTACCCACTACGTCCCGCCGATCATTTGGAACTGAAACGAATGAACTTTAACCAGCTTATCGGGAGGAGTTTCAAACGTTTCAACGAGCCGGCGGGCGTAGAAAGGGCATCATGTCAGATAATATTTCCCAGTTTATTTTATTAGCCAGACCATTTTCCTATCTACAGCATACCCTTTTTTTCTAATTCCTCTAGAATCTTAGTTAGCCAGATTAGAGTGCGTTCACCATCCCGGTCAAAATAGTTTTCAAGGTACTTGTGATCCCACTTCCACTGCTCGATAACCAGTTCTCCGCTCAGCAACGCCAGAGTAGGCAGGTTTAACTTAGCGGTCAGTTCCCAGGGATTGTTTAATTCTTCCACAGAGGGATAGTGACCGGATACTTCGTACCAAATTGGCCTGAATACCTGACTAACCACGTTGCTTTGCAGGTTGGGTATTAAAAGGCCAAGCACAAGCTGGAAGGCAAACAGGGTAACCTCCGGTAAGGGCTGTTCTTCTAATTTGGTAATAGGATTAGAGTTCAGAATTTGCTGCTGTCGTACTTCACGTAACTTGCGAAGTTTTTTCAAAAAGCCTTCTATCAGGCTGTAATTGGGACCAGGCTGGGCTGTAGCTTCAAAAAGTGGCTTGGAAGCATCGCTGGCTGTGGCAAAAGAAAGAGCAGTATCAGACTCTACACTTTTCCCAATTTCTATTCCATTTATACTATTAACACTATTTTCAGCGTTTGGGGAAACTTCTAGGCCTTCAGAGGACCCCATTTCATAGTCTTCTAAAATTGGGTAATTACAACTTTCAAACTCTACCTTCTCGCTAGTAAAATCTTCTGTCGCTCCCTGATTCAACGAAAAATCGAATTTATGGCCAGAATTCTCCTGATTAGTCTGGTTTCCCCCTGTCAAACCTTCCAATGGGCTCTGGCCGGTAGGTGCCGGAGCTGCCGTAGTTTGATTGGATGGGACAGGGCTCAAGTCCTTAACCTCATCCCCTGATTCTTCAACCGGGAAGTGACTGAAATTAACTTCATTATAAGGCTGAAATATTTTGATATGACCTTGATTTTTATCTTCTGCTGCCCAGGCTTTACTGTCAGCTTCAGATCGAACTGGCCCTGTTAGGGCTCGCGCTGGCGACTGTATATCCAGTTGCGGCACTTGTGGAACGGTCGGCGGAACAAATTGTACACTATCTTGATCCTGGGGGAATGCGACTTCTGTCCCATAGCTATAAATTTTAGGAGCGAGCGCCGCTTCTGCTTCAGGCGGCATCGGGTTGGTTTCCCAACCCGGCCAGGTCCGCAGGAGTTCCCAACCCGCCTTCTCGACCGCCTCTGCGGTTAAGCCTTCAGATAAGGCTCTCTGATAAGCATATTCCGTTGCACCGTGCAACTTACTGAACCTGGTTAAGGCCACCCCTGTACGCAGCGTTAAACGCCCTAACCGGTTTTCTTCCTGTAACTGCTCTGGCAGTTCGAGCAACTGTAGCATACGGGAAACGGTAGATTTGTTTCTCTTGAATAAATCCCCTAATTTCCGCAGGTTGAGAGTTGGATCACTATCCAGAAGTGCTTTGAACGCACGAGCATATTCAACCTCACTCAACGGCTCTCGGCTGATGTTTTCGGCCAACCCGCCAAAAATTAAGTCCTTATCCGATAAACCCGGTTTTACCGCCAGAGGCATTGGTTCATTCGTGCCAAAAGCAATTTCCCATGCTGCACGGCGACGATGGCCGCTTATTAAAATATAGACCGTTTGCCCTTCCTCTTCAGCGGTGGTAGCTTTTGGAAATTGTTCAAGCCCGTTCTCCGGCCCTCTCTCCCGGAATTGTTCTACCAGATCGGCCACACTTTCCGGCGTAATTTCTTGCCGGTACTGATGCGGGTTAGGCCTGATTAATTCGAGAGGAACGCGTAATAGTTCGATTCCCCGGAATACCTTTGGCGAAGTGCTGGTCATTCTTAATTCGGCAACGGTAGGTAGTTTAGCCAGATTTAAGTCAAGGTCGGTTGCGGAAGCCAGCTCTGTCACATTGAGATCAAATCCGAACAGATCGTCAGCGCTGGCTTCCAGCACCAGGCTGCCTGGTTTCGCCTTTTTAGATCGCATCTCCCAGTTCCTTCTTTTGAAAATCGCGTCCGGTTCGATCTATCAGGTACTCGACTATGTAATTCCAGGCCGGTTTTTGTCTCCTGTCCAGTTCGTGAGCCGCCAGGGCAGGCTCGTAACGCTGCTCTCCTGCGCTACCGGCCAGCCGTTGCCCGTAGCCTCTGCGGTAAGTGCCGCTAAAAGGTATGGGCGGCATTAATATTCCTTGTCCTTGAGGTGCCAGGTAACGGCCTGCACTCCCTGCCGCTTCACCAGTCAAAACTGTCTCGCGCGCAGGCAAAGGACCAAAGATGGCTGATAGCTTTTGTAGTACCTCCCGGCTGTCGGCAATCCCCGGCTCATACATGTTAGGAATAACGGCTACGATCTTGAGACCTGGATTGGGATAGCGCAGTTCCGTTTTTAACGGGTGGTATTCAAAACCTTTCAGAAACTCTCCAGTTTCCTCCGCATCAGAGGCAGAACAATCCAGTTGAGCTTGCTGTTCTGCCGCCTGGCGGAAAGGTGTCAGTTTGTACCAGATTGAGGAATCTAACGCCAGACGGCGCATTTCCTCTCCCCAATTACGGCCTGTTATGCGTGGCAGAAATTTCGGATGAGAGAGCATACTCGCGAGGGACTGAAAATCCAGTGAACTAGGTACCACCGGTATGATTAGCCAATGTGCCGCTGTCAACGCGTTGACTGTCAGTAGTCCTCTCGATGGTGGCGGATCAATTAGAATGTAATCAAACCGGGGTGCGAAGAAGGATAAAAACTGCCCCAGGACATGTTCGCGCCCAGGAAAATCAGCCAGGTCACTTTCGAGAGCGGCAAGTTCCAGATTGTTGGCGAGGATGGCCGATTTTTTCTCGGCTCCCAGCCACCTTACACATTTCACGATTTTGGCAAGCATTTGCCTGAACTGGGGTGATCTGGTATCTGGAACCCCGGAGAGGATGCTTTCTTGCAATGCTTCGTAAATACCATATTGCAGCTCAGCAACGTTTATTCCGGCCAGAGCGGACAAAGAAGCCTGCCCTCCATCCCAATCTACGAACAAAACCTTTTTTCCTGCGGCCATTAGTTCCCGGCCCAGGTTGTAGGCAATAGTGGTTTTGCCTGCCCCACCTTTCCCAGAATAAAATGTAAGCACTCCCGGGTAGCTATTAGAGGTATTTGACATAGAGTAGCTTATCTTTCTAAAAAATAAAAATCCGCGTAGTTAAAGCTTACGCGGATTTTCTTATAATTAACAAAGGCTGTTGATACTGCTCTCAAGATATAATTAGCTCTACCTCCGTTCAAACTACATGTCCGGACACTGGCCCTTCCAGACCAACACCGGCGCCCTCCCATTGTGCTCCTGATAACCCGGAGAAGCCTACCACTGTTCTCCATTATTCTTTCGGGGATAAATTTATTTTCCTCAGCATACAGATTACGAGCGGTCCAAGCACGGGCAGAATTAAACTCGACAAAGTTCCTGGCTTTTCCACGGAAAGGCACATTCAAAACAGTTATTTTTATGGGGTCAAGGGGTTTATAGAGCTTTTCACCAGGTAAAGTAGCAATTATAGTGACGGCAGCCAGCTTTTTTTGATGCTCTTCAAGAGAAACTGCTTTATGAGGATTATTAATTATCTCATTCACTGGCCGAGACGTAGCTTTGTAAGCTGCTGGGTACACATTGTAGGCATTCTTCCTGTCAGTTTTCCCATAATTCGAGAAAGCTACCAAGAAGTTAGGGATTATAAGGATTTTGCTACCCGTTAAATTTGATCGGGCTGTAACCGGGGTTGCCAGTAGAGGGATTTTTGTTAAAATCAAACTATGTGGTTTCAGACGAGAGTTTGAAACTTGTGTTATGTCAAAAAAGATAGGTACTGAGTCAAAATCCGAGTAAAATCGGAGGTTTTGGATAGCATAATTCTTTAAAGCCTGCTCAGATGCTTCTTCATTTAGAATGGCGGGATATATTTTCAGAAATATGCGGGCGTCTAATGCCTTACCTGGTAGATTTGTCATTCCTCTTGCTCACTTTGAATTCGGTGCAAGTTCTGGCGCACGAAAACTTGGACAGCGAGAGATCTAAATCTTCGCTTTCCATGTCAGGTGAGATTCGCAGCTTAACTGGCTTTGTGTATAGTCGAGTATCAGGACGTAGCTTGTTAAGCCGCTGGAATAACGACTAACCAGGGGCCTTTAAACTAGTGGTTGTGTCTTTTTGTACAAAAAATGTACAACAGGTTGAATTATATCAGATATTTATCAGTCTTAGATTCGGAAACCAACAAATATTAAACAATAATCTACACTTAGAAAAGGATAAGTTTTAACTATTCTTTTACCTTTGCCTTTTATAAGATAGCTCTCTTTTCCGCTGCTCGCTCAAAGGCTAAAGAGCTAGCACTTAGGTTTTTAAAAACCATCAAGCTTCATGATATACAGGAAGTTATGGGTCTGCTCGCCTTTGTTATCGATTATTGCCGCTATATTGCCTTTGTTGTCGTCAGAGTAGCTGGGGTTGAAGAGGCTGTCCAAGTTAGAAGCAGATCCCACTCGTAACTGGCTCAGTCACTGAACACCAATACAAGAGTAACAATTAACCTTTTACCAAACCCTCCTGTTGCCAAGCATCATTGTTGCCTGTTTTATCCCAGTAAAGATCATTAATTAGTATAAAACCCGTATTAAAAAACTCTAAAGCAGGAGTAAACGTTTTTTCAATATTAACCAAATATTTATTAGGGTATTGTGCTTCTTGGCCTCCAATAACCAGCATAACTATTCCTGCTGCTAATGGATCATTTATTAAATCATAAAATTCGTTCCCGTTAGCTATGAAGGTTACTGTAAAAATATTACCGCTAGCACTGATTATTAATTTATGTTCTAGGCCTTGATTTTCAAGGGTAAGCATAATACTATGCTTACCCTCCATACTTCTAATAACTTCTAGTAGCTCTTGTGAGTTTTGGAGATGCAAAGACTTTTCCTTGTAGGAACCGTTCCACTGCTCCAGAATTATTTGGAGTTGATTACTCATCTACTGCTCTGCTAGTCGTTCTATCACGACCTGAAATACTTTTGTACTGTAGAAATTATTCCAAAATAATTGACTGTCTTTTACTCATTTGATTTACTTATTATTTAGGTTATTAAGCGATTTCTAAAATCCCCCACTAACACTCTCAAGAATAACGTTTTTTAATATATTTAATTGCTGAATTAGCAGCATCTTTTGTTTTCCAACCCCAATTCGTTTCGCTGCTATCAGTCTTTGCCTTCTCTTCTAGTACAGGTATAATTTCCGGTGAACCTATATAACCCAAGCTAACAATGGCTGAATTTTTGACACTGGTATCGGGATCATTTAATGCTAGCAAAAGAGAACTGAGAGAGTCTACATTTTTTATCTGACCAAGAGATTTTGCAGTTGCTTCACGAACCTCAGAAGATTTATCTGTAAGTAACAATTTGCTTAGTGCTATTGCAGCTTCACTAGATTGAGACCATCCTAGTAGAATACTTGCACATTTTCGCACCTCAATTTGACTGTCATTTAAAAACTCCAGTGCTTTAGGTAGAAATTCTTTGCTTCCTATTTTTTGTAGGCCGCTCAGTGCTAGATTACGTATTAACCAATCTTGATCCTTCAATAACTCTATTAAAGTTTCCTCTATTTCGTTAGACCCACTTGTAGCAAGCGACTTCACTACAGCTCTGCGTACTTCTAAATCTGTATCACTTAGACTACTTAAAAGTATATTTATAGAAATACTGTTTTTCCATTCGCCTAATAAAAGTGCAGCTGATGCCCGTTTTTGGGAGCTAGAGTTGTTAGTTAAAATTTTTTTAAACTTTTCAAATTTCTCAGAGTCTTTTGACTTTTTTAAGCTGTAAAAAGCATGTTGTCTAATCTTATCATCTTTATTATCTAACTGTTCTATATAGGTTTCGATATCTTCCATTTCTTTGATCACTACCTTAAAAATTTAAATGTTTTTATACGAAAAGATAAATATTTCAACCTCTCTTTATGAAGGCAATTTCGGATCTACATCTAAAATCTGTCCCTTCATAAAGAGAAGTTTTTAAACTAAACCTTACCTTTATTCTGCAATAGGCCAGCTCTGTCCATAGCCATAAGCATCTTCATGTGAAGAATACAGCATAAAATTGACAGGCCTATCATAAGTAGACGAAAGTGTATCTGCTACATCACTAAGGCCAAGTTGGTCTAAATGTTCAGGCTGTAAGGGACCAATCCTATCTGGTTCTGTCTTATAATAATCCCCAGCTACATCAAGACCTTTAATAAATAAGTCATCACTAATAAGTCCAACATCAAAATCACTATTGCTTCCGAAGGGTGCACCTGTTGACCAGCTTTTTCCCGTAACAGCACTTCCCTGTAAAACAGCATCTGCCTCATAGCCAGCATCTCGTAAACCGTTATGCAAAGTTTTTCCAAAATCACTAAAGTCGTCAGCGCTGTTAAATCCGTAGGGCGCATCACCACAGCTATTATGAACCAGCCAGCGCAGCTTACCAACGAAGAAAGTATGAGCATGCTTGATCGTTAGATTGTACATCCTCTGGACGCGCTTCACAATCCTGATGGTTTTAACTACTCCGTAACTACCATCGGCCTTACGAACTTGCTCCCCTTCGTGTAAGTCACCCGCTCCTACCCAACCTCGGTCTTGAGTATAGAAAGGATGTTCGGGAGTCGTTTCAAGCTGTTCTCCTTGGTTGCTATCAAGAGTGATGTACTCGATAGCCTGGTCATCGTGTACAAGAACTGCTTCTACAGGATAAGAGCCGTTACTGCCTGTGCTTTGGTCGTAAGCTAAAACCTCATCGCCTACTTTCAAATCACCAATCGGCTTCTCATCCCCATTCGCCAGTGCTACTGGAGTATCAGCACTGAAACTGCAAAAGCTACCCGAACTTCCTACAGAGGTTTCCTCTATTCCAGAGGCAACTTCCCCGGCCACCTCGCCATCCACTTCATTAGCGGCTGTACTAACTTCAGTAGCCAGGGCACCTCCCGTAACTGCCGCTTCCGAAGCTGCGGCAGAGCCCGCGAATACTCCCGCTACCGCTTCCGAGGCGGCTCCACCGGTGGCTCCAATTACGGCTCCTCCTCCGGTCCAGGCTGCTGCCGCCCCCACATCCCAATTATCCAGGTGTGTTGCTGTATATCCGGCAAAACCTATAACTCCGCCGGCAATACCACCAATGATGCACCAGGGGCAGTGACCAGTGGCGTCATTGTTTTTTATAGGATTATTATAGGCGTAACCATAGCGGTTGAAGGTCTGCGGATCACCCTGCTTCGGCACGATAGTATCAGGGGAAGCGAACTTGCCTACAGCCGGATCATAGTAACGGGCGTGGTAGTACATTAAGCCTGTCCCGTCCAAACGCTGCCCGGTGTAGCCTAACGTGGTTTCGCTCACTCCACCAGAACGAATGCTTCCCCAGGGGGTAAACTCCTGCTGGCTGGTAGCTGTGCCAGAAGCATTAGTAACCAGGCTAACGCTGCCTATGTGATCGGCGTGAAGATAGCTCACTATAGCCGTGCTGCTATCCCGCAACGCCACTGTTTTCCCGTTGAACTGGTAGAGGCTCTTGGTGTTGCCAGTGCCGTTACCAGCGACTACTTCTTCCCATAAGCCACCCCCTAAATAAGCAGTGGTGACACCTCCTACCGTCCGGGTGATCCGTTCGCCATCGCCGTCATAGGTGTAAGCCTCTGCCTGGAAGATGCTGCTAGGGCTGGTAATCGAAACAGGTTTGTTCTCGACATTCCAGCTGTAGCTGCGGTTGCCACCCGATTGCAGGTTGCCGTTGTTGTCATAGCTATAAACCTGGCCGCCAACGACTGTAGGTGTGTGTGGGCGTGCGCTGCCTGCCGCAGGGTAACTATAACTCACTCCCGCTTTCGAGTTGATGTTACCAATCTGATCATAACTATAGCTCGCATCATAAGCGTTAGTGGTGCTGCCAGTAGTCCAGGCGTGAGTCAAGCGGTCCAGGAAGTCGTACTGGAAGTTCTGGGTCTGCCCGCCTTTGTTATCGGCTATGGCCGTGATATTACCTTTATTGTCGAAAGAATAACTGCGGTCAAAGAGGCTGCCCAGACTGGCGGCAGGTCCGACCTGCAACTGCCCTAAGCGCTGCATAAGAGAGGTGAAGCTTTGTCGCTCTACCAGCCCGTTGCCGAAAGTCTGGTCCTGAGAAGCAAGGTGTTGCTGGGCATCTACGTTAAAGTTGACGCCTGTGATGTAGCAGCCGTTGCCGGTAGTGGCGCTGCACAGCCCGGTCGGTCGCCAGCCAGCATCGTAGCTGTAATTGACCGTCTCGCCGCTCGGATAGGTCAGGCTAGCCAGGCGGTCCCCGCTATCGTAACTCCACTGGAAGCTGCGGCTGCCGGTCATGCCAGGAATGTTGCTGTAGGTGGCTTTCGCAATGCTGCCCCGCGCACTATATTCCCAGTTGGTAGTGGCGCTGAGGGTCGAGCCATCATCACTATAGCCGCTCATAGAGGTGCGCTGGCCTTTACCGTTCGGCACTCCTGCTTCGTCATAGTGATAGACATCGTAGGGGTTAGCAGCGCCCACCATCTTCTTGGAGGTCAGGCGGTTAATAGCATCATAAGTGAAGCTGATACTCTGGCTCTTGGCATCGGTCTGCTGAGTCAGGTTGCCGTTTACATCGTACTGGTAGCTCCAGTTGCCCATGTCCGGGTCGCTCATCGAGGTCTTGCGGCCCAGGCTATCGTAGCCGATAGAGGTTACGTTACTTTTGGCATCAGTCACGCCTACCAGTTGGCCCAGCGGGTTGTAGCGGTAGTAAGTGGCGGCATAGATTGCCCAGGTTTCGGTGTAAGGCGCAGTGCAGCTGTAACCCCCCCAGTAATTACCACAGTTACCGCTTATCTCGTCCACTCGTACTAGCTGGCCGAGCGTATTGTAAGACTGCTGCAACCGGTGACGATCAGGGTCAACCGTATCATGGTAAAGATAAGGTACTCCTGTGTTAGGGTCGGTCCAGATACCATAATGATGGACTATTTGAGTATTATCCGGCGCGGTGACGACTTGTGGGCGACCTAGAGCGTCATAAGTGGTAGTAGTCCAGCGTTCGATCGCATCACTGCCAGGGGCATCATAGGTAAACCAGGTTGTGCTGGAAGTTTCACTTATCTGGCGCTCCATGGAAGTTTTAACCTTCCGGCCCAACCCATCATAAGCGTAATCAATCACACTATTGACAGCACCGTTGACCATTTCAGTCTTGGTCTGTATCAATTGACCAAAACCGTCATAAAACATCTGTGTAGGTCGGAATGCACCACTTACCCCAGCCTGTTCTTGTTGCCGAATTCTATATCTAAAAGGTTTCTCAGTATCGTAATATGCGTAAGCAGCAGTAGGAATATCGGGTGTATCTCCAGGCTTAACAATAGCCGCTAGACGACCGAAGACATCATAAGAAGCCGTACTGACGTTGTTGTTAGGATCGGTAATACTGGTGAGAGTGCCCATCCGGTAATCGTAACCAGCTTTCTCGGTCAGGATAACACCGTTTACCGCCGGTGGATCGGCCTGAATGGAATAAAGATGGAACGTCGGGTCATAGGTGGTAGTGGTAGTGCGTGTGGCGCTGCCATTGCCGGGAGAGCTATAGGTAGAATTTCCGGCGCTGTCGTCCTGGCGGTAGCCTGCTCCTGCGTAAGTGGTAACACTGGTCTGGTTGCCGTAAGCATCATAGCCATAGGTGGTGTCGGAACTGTGAATAGTTGTGTTGGCAAGACTATTCTGCAAAGGCAGGTCATAATATTTACTGACTCGCGTTAGCTGGCCTTTGGCTCCTACTCCATAGCCATTCAGGTTGTCATAGAAGTATTGAGTGAGACCTATCAGCCGGGATTGGCCGTCATAAATCACCTGCGAAATCTGCCGGTCTACCATGTAATCACCCGGCTGCGAATAGGTGCCAGGGTCTTTGGTGTTGTAGTAATTTAAAGTAAACTTGTAGAGCGCCCCATTCTGGTCGTACTCCTCCGTACGAGTGAGGTTGCCGTACTGGTTGCCCCCTGATTGTAAGGCCGGGTTATAGTAGTATTTGGTCGTTTTTGTAAGCGGAGTAGTGGTAGCCTCATAAGTTTTCTGGTCTGTCTGGCTTTCGTTGGTGAAGGCGTGCCACATCCCGGATAAATCCAGCGCTCCGTAGTCATAGAAGTTAGTAACGAAGGTGTGCAAGGTCTCAGTCATGCTCTGTCCAGCCGAGTTTTGCACTAAGGTCCGGTACTCCTTGCCCTTGAGGAACTCCTGGTCCCTCAGCTTCTGAAAACAGGTGTTGTGGTAAATATCACGGCTGGCGTTGGTGGGGTTATACCAGGGCGTATCACCGTAAGCATCCATCACCGGATAAGCTGAACCGTAGTTATCTGACAGAGAGGTACAATCGTAATAACCCTGAATGAAGTAGTGGGTAATTTTAGTGCCGTCCGGCAGAGTCTCGAGGGTGTAATCGTGACCTCTTAACTCACTGTAAGCGGCATGGGCCAGGTAGCCCTGGTTAGTGGTTGAGCCACTCTGGACGTAGAACTTGTTGAAGAAGAGAGCGGCTGAGTTAGGATTGGCACTGGTACCCTGGCCACCCAGCTTGGTAGCTGTACCTACAGAATTGAGGTTGGGGGTGCCGTAACTGTAGTTCCAGGTATAGCTGTGGCCCATCCCGTCATTGGTTGTCCTGGAAGTTACCCGGCGGTAGTTAGGGAAGAAATTATCACCACCTCTGGCCGCCGCTATATTGTCATAACCGAGCGT
This sequence comes from Chloroflexia bacterium, assembly GCA_036261665.1. GTDB lineage: Bacteria > Chloroflexota > Chloroflexia > Chloroheliales > Chloroheliaceae > 54-19. The sequence continues at coordinate 7,370 of DATAKM010000079.1, read as the reverse complement.
AACCGTACCACCCTGGCCGTTATCAATGCCAGTCAGGCGATTCCAGCCACCCGGCCCGTAGCGGTCATACCCGGCAGCCCAGGCTCCATAGCTAAAGGTAGTAGCGGGCAAAGCGGTAGTGCCATCGTTACCGATGCGTTGCACACTCTTGAGGGTCAGTTTGGGATAGCCGGTCGGGGCCCAGGTACCGTTAGTGTTGGTCACATTATCCGAGGTAAGGCTGTAATCATAGCCCAGGTTGTACTGGCGCACCAGCTCCCAGCTTGACGCCTGCATGCTCATTACCTGGATAGCGTCCAGTTCGCGCGTCTCCCGGTAAGAACCAAATTCCTGATAGTCTACGGCAGAAGCTGAGTCATAAGAAGTATCGTTAGTGCGAGCGGACGACACGAAATTGACCATAAAGCGGTCAGCGGCACCGGTATTGATGTTGCCACCCCAGGTGATGCTGGCCGGCCAGATCGCAGGGGTTAGAGTGGCATAGTTCCAGCCGGGTAGCGGCGCAAAGTGACCGGGAGCGCAGGTTGAAGTGGTACAGTCGTGATACTCGTAAACCCGGCCGTAGTTGTAGTTGATCGTATTGCCATTAACGTCTACCACCTTTGTAATAATGTATTTATAAACCTGAGTATCACTGTAATCACCCTGCCCGGTGCGGTAGCAGTTGTTGCCACTGGAGTCACAGCTAATCCCGTAGTGGCCCCAGCCCCATATAGCCCCATCCATAAAATCGTAACGGGTGCCGTCCTTGCTCCAGACCTGCCAGGTGGTCATGGGGCTCCCGCCCGTATATTCCTTGCTGACAATCTTGTCAAAGCCTTCGTTGGTGGACTTCCAGACAAAGCGTTTAGCTCCGTCCGGGTCAGTAGCAATCTGCGCCCCCCGCACAATATCGAAAGACTGACCATCTAGCACTAAGGAGAAGTAATCGCCCTGCTTGTTGTAGGAGATTGCCGGTGTATCCAGGCTCCAGCCCTTGCCAACCCAGCTAGCCTGGGCCAGTGGTCGCTGCCCGGACTTACCATCGGTCGCGGCGCTGCTGTAGCTCATACTGAGGGAAGGCTTGAGGCCGCCCGGTCCGGCTGGTACGTCAATCGGAATACTATAGCCTCCCGATCCGGTGAAAAGGCTGGTCTGCCAGCCCTGCACCGAGGGCAGGTAAGCTGAGGAAGGAGAAGAGCCATCAGCGAACTGGTAGGTGCTGAAGTGGTCAACCTGGGCGCTAACTGTGCCAGTGGCCGGGTCTACTGAGCTATCTACTGCCTCCCACTGCCCGTTTTGGGTGGCACCGCTGGGAAGCTTAACCGTCTTACTCTCATCAAACCAGAAGAGCTGCAAATCACTAGCATTGAGATTTAAGGCCAGGAGCTGCTGGGGAGTGTAGCTCAAGCTGACGGTCAGCGGGGCATCGAACTGGTGCACCTGGTTATTCTGGCTGTCAGTAGCTTCCAGAAAGAACGAGCCGAAACCTTTACCCTTTAGACCAGGGCTGGGTGGAAGCGTAAAATCTTTAGGGGTGTTGGGATCGTTTTTCTTCTCCCTGAAGTTCTGGTGCTGAAGGGACAGTTTATCCTTGTAAGCGTTGCCCGGTACATTCACTTTAACCTTGCCATCCGAGCTCTGGAGAGTAGTAGCAGTGCCGGGAGTGAAGTCAGCCTTATTCTTGTTGGCTTTGGCATTCGCATCGCTAGCGGTGGGATCAACCACAATTGCCCCACCATAGCGCTCCACCGGTTGGGTCAGTTCTTTAGCGGTAACTCCCGCTTTAGCCAGGAGCGCTTCTCCGGGCGGCATTGCCGGGATTTTTACCTGAGCTGTGAAAGTGGTAGAGCTGTTCCCTTCCAGCCTGGTAACATTCCAGCGCCAGCCTTCACTGGCGGAAACCAGGCCATCATTCTCTCCGGTTGCTACCGGCTGAGTACCGGCAGGAACGGGTAGAGTAACCACCAGATTATTAGCGGGGTCACTTGCCTGATCATTGACTGTAACAGTCAGGGTAACGGTATCGCCGACAGCTACTGTGGTGGAGTCAGTCGTGACATTAAGCACGAGACCTGGTAAATGCGGATCTGTAACGGGAGGTACGGTGAGAGGAGTGGGCGTCTGACCGGCTAGGTAATCTGCCGGAGTATTAGAGGCAGCCTGAGCCTGGAATAAGGATGGCGGGAAAATGCCGGTCACAAGATTAAAGAACAACAACAGGTTAATTACCGCGAACAGTGGCCGATAGCGGCGCAGTTTGTGCCTACTCATCAATATTCTCCCTTTATGGATATAACGCATCTGCCAGACTACTTTATCTAAGCCAAATAGTTTTATTGAAACTACAAAATTACCTTCTGCTAAATCAAGGCAACACAAATAAGGTCAGTATCTTTTGTGAAGGTACTGACTAAAGCCTAGAAAACGGGCCATAACAAAACAGAGCCTTAATAAAACCAAAGTTTTAGGAACACTAAAACTGGAGCTTTCAAAGCCAATACGCTCTATTTAGAAAATAAAACCAATACCCATTTAATGGTGGGAAAATAGATAGCAGAGGTCAAAGTGGAGCAACCCCGCATACCGTTTAATTTCGCCAGAACTATAAGCCTTTGATAATAGTTTGTAAGAGTATAATAATTTAATACTGCTTAACTATATTCTTACACTAATTATCTCGTTAATTAAGTAAGCTTAATTTAACTTAACTTATATAATCTGTCAATAGGGGAATTATATTGTTTAATCTGGAAAATGCGCAGCAAGTGGAAAATTCTTATCCGACGATAAACCTCTTTGCTTCAGTTCTGATTCTTAACCACAATTTCTACTGGTATTAGTTAGCAGAGAGAATGGATTAGTTGGAAGAACTACATTAATTTAGCCTAGCCAAATTCCATAAAACTAAAGACTTTCGGAGAGTGGTGACATCCTCCGCGCCCTAAAGGGGCGCGGCTTCCACCGGGTTGCTCCGGCTTGGTTCCTGCTTCTTCGACCCCTGCCGCAAAAGCCTCACCCCTTTGGCTCTGGCTTTCCCCGGTCTTACAGGGTTTCCACAGGCGTATATTCCCGCTTGCCCAGCGGTACTCAATTTCATTTCGGCCAACACTCTTAGCCCTTCGCTAAGAATGTTTCGGGATGCGTTAATATCCCGGTCATGGGTTGTGCCACAGTCGGGGCAAGTCCAGTAGCGTACTTCCAACGGCAGGCTTTCGACTACCGCCCCACACCCACTACACCTTTTCGAGGAAGGGAAAAAGCGGTCTATTTTTACCACTGTGCGCCCGTACCAGACCGCCTTGTAGCTCAGTTGCCGGATTAACTCCCCCCAACCCACGTCCGCAATGGCTTTTGCCAGATGATGATTTTGGAGCAGATTCTTAACCGCCAAACTCTCTACACACACAATTTGGTTTTCATTTATGAGGTGAGTAGTCAGCTTGTGCAGGAAATCAGTGCGTCTATCCCTGATTTGGGCGTGAATGCGGGCTACCTTCTTTCTGGCTTTCTCCCGGTTTTTAGAACCCAACTTTTTACGACTAAGACTACGTTGCGCTCTGGCAAGTCGTTTGGCGCTCTTTTGGAAAAAACGGGGATTACCGCTCTTTTGGCCGTGTGAGGTGACAACACTATCGAGTAGGCCCAAATCAAGACCGCACATTTTAGCGGTAACTGGTTTGGGCCGGATGGTTTCTTCTACCAACAGGGAAATGAAGTATCTCCCGGCACTGTCCATAGAAACGGTCATGCTGGAAGGTGCAGCCCCTTTGGGCAGAGGGCGCGAGAAGCGGATTGCCAACGGGTCATCCATTTTCGCTAAGCTCAGAGTTTGAGATACTCCATCCCAGCTAAAGGCGTTGCTCATGAAGGTAGCAGACTGGTCATGCCTTTTCTTTTTGAAGGTAGGGCGCTCGGCCCGGCCCTCAAAGAAGTTTTTGAAGGCGGTGGTCAGATGGCGTAAGGCTTGCTGGATGGGGACGCTCGACACCTCATTGAGCCAGGCTTTGTCCGGCTCTTTTTTAAGGCTAGTTAAGGCGGCGCTCAACTGGTTATAGGAGAGGCTTTTACGGTTGGTCTGGTAGTGGCTGTTTTTGAGGGAGAGCGCCCAATTGTAGACATAGCGGCAGCAACCGAAGGTCTTAGCCAGCACGATTTTCTGGGCAGGCGTGGGGAAGAAGCGGAACTTGTAAGCTTTGAGCGCCATTGAGTGTTTTTTTTGGTTTCAAAAACAGGATGGTCTACACCTTATATTATCTCAAAAATGTGAGATATGGGCCTGTAGAAGCGTTAACATAGTAGCCTTTTGTTTTTAGCCGCCTACGGTGGACAAGGTGTACTATTCTCTCACATCATCACCTGGGGCTATTTCCGACACACTGTACCCCCTACCTAACACAGCTTAAACAGAAATACAGCTTGAGCAATAGGACACGATGTGCAGAGAACCATCAGGGGTGATGCCCATGGTTCTCCGGCACTTTATGTGAATCAAAGTCTGAGATTAGCTGGCATTCAGTTCAAACAAGTCAGCTTTAGATCCTTTGTCTGCTACTTTCACATAATTCGGTGGAGAACCATGCCCGTAGAGAATAATACAAGGTGTCGCTTATATCCCCGGCGTAAAGCGCCGGGGTCTTACGCGACTTTAGATAAGTAAAAGGTTACACGTAACCTTTTACAGGAAAGAATATAACCATTCAATATAGTTATGTAAACTAGACTTTAGTATTTTTCTGGCCTTTACAATTAAGTTTTACCAAAAGCTTAAGAATTAAGTAATAATGTATACAGTTACCTTTTCTAACTCAGGCTCATTAAATCCCCAACTATTTCGCCATGAATCCCGCCATTTCCGCCACGAATCCCGTCATCAATTCCGCCATTTCCGCCATAAAATGCTGTGATTACTCCACTCCGGCTAAAGCCGGGTGGCTTCTATGGTACATTGACCAAGAGCCTGTAATCCCAGGCTCAAAATGTTCAGGGCCGCATTGTGGTCACGGTCTAAGCTTAACCCGCAATTCCGGCAGCTAAACCAGCGGTCACTCAGGGTCAGCTTATCGGGCGGTCGCCAGCCGCAGTTGTTACAGGTTTGGCTGGTAAAGGCAGGGTTTACAGCTATGTACCGCTTGCCAGCTTCTGCCGCTTTGCAAGCTAACATAGACCGAAACGCTGTCCAGGCTGCATCACTAATACTCTTTGCCAGCTTATGGTTCTGCACCATACCTTTAACATTCAAATCTTCAACGGCTACCAGGTCGAAGTGACGCACAACCCGCCGAGAGTGTTGGTGACAAAAATCATTTCTACGCCACTTAATTCTTTCGTGGATGCGGGCCACACGCCGAGCTAATTTACGAATTTTCTTAGTGCGGGGCTGTGCTTTCGATTTCTTACGTTGGGCGGTCGCTAAAGCCTTTTCTTCCTTGCGGAAGAAGCGCGGATTGTCAATGGCCTTACCAGTAGAGAAGGTGGCAAAGTAGAGTAGGCTGCCAGCGAGTTGTCTATCTGATTGCACTTTAACAACTAAATACGACACTTTTCCGTCAGCCCCTCCCCGAACCCGGCGTGCTGGTTTCCTAGCACCGGGCTCTCTAGCCATTCATTTCGGTCTTTATTCGCGTTGGTTTCCCAGCATGAATATTATCGTGACACTTCCGACAAACCATTAGAGTTTTGCGTCGCTTGGCTACCATTTCTTTGACCCACTGCGGTTTGTCTCTAACCCCCTTTTCTTTTAGGTTTGAGAGTTTACGAATGTGATGTACCTCTATGTTTTGAGTTGCACCGCATAGCTCACACTCATTCGCCAAAAGTCGTTTCAAAATCTCGGTTCTACGGTTTTTGTAAACGTAGGGAGTTTCATCAAGGATTACATCTGTTTGTCGTTTTAGTGAGATGCCACCAAAGCGTGCAATTAGGGCTGGTCTTTGCTCTTGCTCTCGTTGTACTCTCACTTCCAAACATTTAACGGTTTTACCCTCTAATGTTTGGCAAGTAGTTTGGTATTTAGCCAGTATCTTGCTCGATGTAGTTTTATGTTTACCGGCCAGGGTTTTGAGCAGAGAGCTTTGCATTACCCAATGCAGTTTGCTCAAATGGCAAACATTTTGGGCCAACGCATAGTATTGCACCACGCCTCGATACTCTTGCTGGTAGCGAGTGACTATTGAATAGTCGCTATCGTCCTGCAATTCAGGTCGGTGAATTGCTTTTCCGGCCCTTGTATACAAGGTGCATTTCTTGGTTATCACTTCCACAGGCACTCTAAGACTAATGACCCCATTGATACTTCGTTTCTTAACATTGCGCTTGCTGGTGGTACATTTGTCATTAGCTTGTTGGTTTTGTATCTGATAGCCCAAGAATCTAGCAGGTTGTTGGCTAGAGGCTGTAATAAGGGTTTTGTGGTCAGATAGTTCTAACTTGAGATTATCTTGCAAGAATTGTCCAACTTTTTGCTTAATTGCCTGGGCATCTTGAAACGTCCCAACTAACCCTAGAATAAAGTCATCCGCATAGCGACAGTATCTAAGTCGCTTGTAGTTAGGGTCGTGCAGGTCAACAGCGGGAATTTGACGACGTTGTTTAATCAACTCCGCTACTCCTTCTTTTTGACCTTTACTCTTTAACTTCCAGAGCTTCTTTTGGATACTGTTATAAGCTGGATTAGGCTTTCTCTTAGTGCCTTTGGTGTAATCTGGAACGAGTATCTTTCCGATGAATTGGTCGAATTGGTCAAGGTAGATGTTGGATAGGAGCGGACTTAATACTCCTCTTACAATGTTGCAAACTTTTAACCCCGCCCTCGTTACCTGGCGGACTAACGCCTACTCGGAAGACCACTTTGACACTGTCTTTGAAAATTTCTACGCGTTTGACCACCGTTCGAATAATTTCGCGCTGCTTTATCCAATCTACTTCTTTTAGGTTTTCTCCGACACTTTCGGCAAAATCCTCGATCCGACCTATCACCAGTCGGATTTCTGCTTCGGCCGCTGACTGCTCCTTGAGTTGGTGAGCCTGCTCCTCCAGATGCTCGATCCGTTCTCGCAAGCGGCTTAATCTAGGTTCCAATTCAGTTCGCTCGATTACCCCTTCGGCATAAGTGTCAATCAGCCGGCTGATGCTCTGGCTTAACTTATTGATCTGCCCCTCTACTGCCCGGAGCTCACCATTACTTTCCCGTGTCTCTAACCTTCGGCGATACTCTTGCTCTAAACGACCAGGATCAGCTAATAGTTTGGTTACCTCTTCCCAGACCGCCATTTCCAATAAATCGGTCCTAACTTGTTTGTTGTAACATATGCGCACTCCTCCAAAGCGATAGGCATCCGACCCGATACAGCGGTAGTAAGCGTAAGCACGAAAATGACCTTTGCGAGTAC
>DATAKM010000054.1:0-29000 GCA_036261665.1 Chloroflexia bacterium | reverse complement strand
ATAGATTGCGTCAAAGCCTTGCTCGTCCTCAAACTCTTCCCAGTGGGTCACATTAATTTTCGCATTGACTCCGTACCGCGCAATGCGATCTTCAGCGGCTTTTTTCTGGATAGGCGAGGTAGTCAGGCCGACGCCCTCCACCCCGTACTTATGGCAGAAGTAGGTTAAGGGTCCACCCCAGCCACAGCCGACATCCAGAATACGCTGTCCCGGTTTCAGATTCATCAGTTCCGCCATTAAGTCCAGTTTGGCTTCCTGACTCTGAGTATCGGTAGTAATGTTATCTCCCCACAGGTTACAGGAGTAAACGTTCCACTCACCCCCCAGGATAGGTAAATAAAACTCTACCGGTCTCTCGTAGTGATAATTTATGCGCTCCTTATCTTCCTCGATAGAATAAGTCTGATAAAGACTCTTATCAGGGGTAAAATCAACCTCCTTTTGGATAGGCCTAACCTTTGATTCAGAAGTCATTCTTAAAACACTCCTTCATAATATAGTTTAGAACTTCAACCAGTAAAAATTGAGAAACTAGATTGGAAATTAAGCGGTAGAATGACGTAAAAGCCAAGTAAGCAGAATCTGGTAACTCTTATTCTTCTTTACTCAAAATCAAGTATAAATGCGTTTCCTCAAGCCTCTCAAGCAAAATTGATATATCAATAATAATTTCTTTTTCCAACCTGTCAAATTGTTTCGCCAGCAAGGTAAATTTTAATGAGGTGGTCTGGCTCCTACCTGGCTTACTACCATACTGCCGAAATGTACTCCGGTAGCCAGGGCCTGTTTAAAGTCTTGCTTTTTAATCCAGCTTGCCAGAAAGCCAGCCCCAAAAGCATCACCTGCTCCCGTCGTATCCACCACTTTGACTGCTTCTGCCGGGTATACCACCGGTGGTTGATGCTTACCTTCTCCCAGCGCTCCGGCGGCACCCAGCTTAAGGGCTACGTTATCGTACCAGCTAACCAAAAAGCCTGCTATCTTTTCCGGATCACTTTCACCGCTTAACAGCCGGCCTTCATCCAGGTTAGGAAAGCAGCAAGTAACACCTTCGGTCCACTTTAGAAACTGTTCCGGCCCCACCTTGGCCAGCAATGCAACCGAAGAAGGATCGACAGAAGTAAACATCTGGCGCTGGTGAGCCAGCCGGAGCGCCGCCAGCGCTATCTCACGGGTTTTTTCTTCAAATAACATGTACCCTGAAAGATGAAAGTAATTCCCCGGTCTGAAAAGTTGCAGGGGTAAATCCTCAAATTTTACAGCAAGATTAGCGCCCCGGTCAGTCAGCATACTTCGCTCACCCTCCGCGTCTATCAGAGCCACGATAGAGCCGGTTGGCAAAGTTTTATCTACACTTAAATGAGGAATTACCCGGTAATGTTCAAATTCTGCCTGGTGAAAATTAGCAAAGGCATCTTCGCCCAGCCCGCCTACAAAATGAACTTCCTGGCCGGTAATAGCCAGCCAGCTCGCCAGATTTGCCCCCGACCCCCCGGCGCGAATAGCTATATCACTGTCCGTGTCGCTGGCCGGATTGAGCGGTTCGCGCATACGTACCAGTACATCAGTAATGACATCACCTAATACAACTACACGAGCACTATCACCAGAGTTCATTTTATTATCTTATTCAAAAACTATCGGGACGCCAATTTGCTGTATTATAAACTATTTAAGGCAAATCGTTAAATTTGTTATCTGGATAGGCGGCGACTTATATTTGTGATACGAGCGAGGCCTGTATATTATAGGAATAAGCCTTTAACAGGTGTAGCATATTCAACCTTTTGAACAGGAAGGTAGGGCAGAGATGAAAGAAGTTCGCCGTCGGGCTATGTTCGTATTGGGTTGGTTGAGTCTGCTGCTGGCTGCCTGTGGTGATTCTGGCAGCGCAGTTCCACCGGTTACTTCACCCGCTGCTACCTCTCCCGCCGTGACCACAGCCGCCACCTCGGCTTCTGCAACCCTCTCCTCGCCTTCAGCAACTACGACTATTGCTGCTACTACTGGTCCTGTTTCGACTTCCACGGCTCCTGCAACTTCTGCCGCTGTTACGACCGCGCCTGCTGGAACGATAGCATCCACCGGCACTAACGCGGATTGGCCAACCTACCACCGGGACAACGCCCGTACCGGCTACGTCAGCGGGGTGAATGACCCACGCAGTCTGAGCAAAAAGTGGAGCGTTGATCTTGATGGCGCGGTATACGCCGAGCCGCTGGTAGTCGGCTCGCATTTGCTGGTTGCTACAGAAGGGAACTCGCTTTATTCGCTTAACACTACCAGCGGGCAAATAGAGTGGCACACCAATATCGCTTCGCCTGTCCCGCGTTCGGCTCTGCCCTGCGGTAATATTGATCCGCTCGGTATTACCGGCACTCCGGTTTATGACCCGGCCAGCGGGCTGGTTTTCGCGATTGCCGAGATCAGCGGACCAGCCCACCAGTTGGTGGGCGTAGACATCCAAAACGGCCAGGTGCGCCTGCGTCGCTCAGCGGACCCGCCCGGTATGGACCCCAGGCCGCACCAGCAACGGGCCGCTCTGGCTCTTTCACAGGGCATGGTTTATATCGCTTATGGTGGCTTCTTTGGCGATTGTGGCAACTATCACGGGATGGTGGTAGCCAGCCGTACCGATGGACAAGGGGATTTACTCTCTTATCAGGTTCCGACCGCTCGTGAAGGTGGTATCTGGGCTCCTCCCGGTCCGGCTATTGACTCCCAAGGCAGGGTATTTGTATCGGTCGGAAACGGTTCGGAGACTAACGGGGCCTGGGACCATAGCGACTCGGTCTTGCGCCTCTCGCCAGATTTAAAGCTGGAAGACGGCTTTGCACCCCAGAACTGGGCAGCAGAAAATGCTCGCGATGCTGACTTGGGTTCCCTCGCTCCGGTCCTGCTACCCAATGGCCTGGTATTTATCGCCGGTAAAGGCAGCACGGCCTATTCTTTGAAAGCTGATAAGCTGGGTGGAGTTGGCGGGCAACTGGAGGCGAAATCTCTGTGCTCGGCCTACGGCGGAGCCGCCTCTGTAGGAAACCGGATTTTTGTACCGTGTACCAGTGGATTGCTCGATGTGACCGTAGCCGGTGATGGCAAAATGACTACTGGCTGGCAGGCTAATTCTCAAATTGATGGCTCTCCCATAGTAGCCGGGCAAACAGTCTACACAGTAGATCGTAATGGTACTCTTTACGCTCTGAACAGCGAGAACGGTCAGCCGCGAGCCAGCCTGGTAATAGGCCCTACCAGCCGCTTTGCGACGCCTACGGTCAGCGGCGGCCTTGTTTTTGTAGGCACTATGAAAGGAGTGGTGGCGGCGAGCATTCAGTAATGATACTACTAATTTTCCTGAATTTAGCTAAAGTATAAGCTGGTTAGTAAAGCTCGGAACAGTTTATTTGCGTCAGCTTTTAGCTGAAATAGGATTTCCAGTAAATATCTTACTGTTTGTATCTCAGAATCAAAAGACCTCCCCGTTACTGGAGAGGTCTTTTATAGTACTCTGGAAAGCGTGATAGTTCACGCGCCCACTGTCTGGTCTAGTGAGCGCCAGCGGAAACCCGCTGCTGCTCAAAGCATTCGCTGCAATAGACGGGACGGTCGTACTTGGGTACGAAAGGCACAGTCGTTTCTTTGCCGCAGGAGGCGCACTGGACAGGATGCTGAACCCGGTTTTCGTTGCGCGGAGCATTATCGCGGCTATGGCCTCCGCCTCCGTTCATGTTCGCCTTGCGAGACGCGCGGCAAGACGGGCAGCGGCTGGGGGCGTTCATCAAACCTTTTTCAGCGTAGAAACTCTGCTCGCCAGCGGTAAAAGTAAATTGATTTCCGCATTCGCGGCATGTTAAAACTTTGTCCTCAAAGCTCACCTTGGGGCCTCCTTAGAGAAAAGAAACTTGGAATTGGTTTTACCTTTTGTTGCTTGAAACACAAAAAGCTGATGCTTGCTAACACTAACAGCATCTTATGAACTACTTTGAGCCATCTTTAGCCCATATCCATATACTTTTTCGTGCATTCTTTCAGTACGGATATCTCAGCTCTGATACATGCGAGCCAGTACCAGAACCAGGGAGATTGCCGGAGGAAATCCCAGGGGAGGGGCTGCCGGTTATTGCCAGTCGGGTCGGACAGTAAGACGCCACCATATCCCTTGCCACATACCGAATGGTTATCAGCGGTAGAACCGCTTTAAACCATAAGTATGAACTCCGCGCTTAAGCTTTTACCTGCTACGGTAAATAGTCACAAAGTCCTATTTACAAATGCGATATGAGAAACTAAATGGTCTCTTCAGTATACTACCAAAGCTTTTGTATAAATGCAATAGCACATTTAGCTAATTTTAACATTTTTTGAATATGAAAAAAGGTTGCACCTAATATAAGCGCAACCTCTTCTATAAAACGAGGAACTTTTAGCTTTTAAACTCGGTTTTTGCCACTCTAGAACTAAAAACCGACCTCTGGCATCTTCTCGCGCATGACGTTAATCAGTTCAGCCACGGCATCTGCGCTACGCTTGAAGGCGGTCTTTTCGTTCTCGTCCAGCTTGATTTCTATAACCTGCTCCACTCCGTTTGCGCCCAGTTTTACCGGTACGCCCACGTACAGGCCATTCACGCCGTATTCGCCTTCCAACTTGGCTGCGCAAGGCAGAACGCGCTTTTTGTCGAGCAGGATGCTATCAACCATCACGGCGACCGAGGCGGAGGGCGCGTAATAGGCGCTGCCGGTCTTGAGCAGGGCAACAATTTCAGCCCCACCGTTGGCCGCGCGCTTGCTGAGAGCGTCAATCTTCTCGGCGGGTAGTAACTCGGTAATCGGAATACCGGCAACCGTGCTAAAGCGCGGTAACGGAACCATGGTATCGCCATGGCCGCCCAGTACGAAGGCCGATACATCCTCTACTGAAACGTCCAGTTCCTGGGCAATAAAAGTACGATAGCGGGAAGAGTCCAGCACACCGGCCATACCAATAACGCGATTTTTAGGGAAGCCGCTGACCTGCTGAGCCAGTTGTACCATCGCATCCAGCGGGTTAGTGACTACGATAATAAAGCAATTAGGCGAGCGTTTGACTACTTCTTCTGTAACCTGCTTGATGATACCGGCATTGGTTAGCAGGAGATCATCGCGAGTCATACCGGGTTTGCGCGGCAGGCCGCTGGTGATAACTACCAGATCGCTATTAGCGGTTTCATCATAGCTGGTAGTACCGGTAATCATACTATCGTAGCCCACCACCGGGCCACTTTCCAGCATATCGAGAGCTTTGCCCTGGGGCATACCTTCCACCTGGGGAATATCGAGCAGCACAATATCATAAATATCGCGCTCTGCCAGGCGTTGCGCGGTAGTCGCGCCTACGAACCCGGCCCCTATGACGGAAATCTTTTTGCGTGCGCCCATCTTGGTTGCTCCTCCTCTTTGAGATAGTTTATTTTTCTCAATACAGTCAAATAGAGCACTGCTTGATTTGACAATAATATCACAATCTTTTTTTATTCTAACCCACTAAAGCGGGTTTATCAAGCCAGCAGTAATAGGAGTTGTCTATAGAGCGAATAGAACTGATTGCTTTTGCAAAGTTATTTCGAGTGACGAAAAGGTAGGTTCTGAACAGCTAGCCTGTAGTACATCTGGTTGATTTCAGCGGCAGAGCACGGTAGATCATGATCAAGCCACCAGATCAACAAGCCCATGAGCGAGCTTGTCAAAAATTCTACTGCTACCTCGACAGGGATGCCCTCATATTCACCAAATTTTAAATGCCGCTTGAGTTGCTCCTGCATGAATTCTACCAGCCTTTTGCGGGCCTCTTCAAATACAAGGTAACCACTTCGCTTTCCTACCAGGGCTTTGTATAACTGGCGATGTTGTTCGGCGTGGCTGAATATTAACAGGCTAACAGCCATTTCTCCCTGTTTTGGATTGGCACTCATCAACTTATCGTGCTGAGCCGTTAACATATCGCGCAGTTCAGCAAATCCACTCAGCAGTAAATCGTCTTTATCATAGAAATGAGTGTAGAAAGTTGAACGACCCACATCGGCTCGTTCCAGAATATCCTGCACCGTGATGTCATCGTAACCTCTTTCGAGGATTAGCGCGAAGAGAGCTTCGCGTAACAACTGCCTGGTGCGCTTCACCCGCCTGTCCGGTTTGCCATTTTTAGAGATAAGGGTAGCTTCTTTCATTATTCCTGCACACTCTTTCTGAACAAACCTTTCCTTCATGTACAGTAATGTACAAATCACTTAATTTGATCATTGACGCTCTTCACCATCTGCATTATAAAGTAAATGAACATAATGTTCAATAACGTACTGACATTTGAAAAAATTGAAAGGCAGGTTAGTATGAGGCATTTTCATCCTTCCAGTCCGAGCGCAAGTGCACCGCAGACCTCCGGGATCGTCCTACACGGCGCTACAATGTATGAACGTACTACCGGACCACTGCTAAGTAGAACTGATGCCGGTCTTATCCGGCTTGCTGGAATAAAACCGGGAATGGCCGTGCTGGAAGCAGGATGTGGCCCTGGGAGACTGAGTATTGAGGCCAGCAAAGTAAGTGGACCCACCGGGCGTGTTTGTGGCCTGGACGCTTCGCCCGAGATGATCGACCTGGCCAGAACACGCGCCAGAAAAGCGGGTGTAGAAGTTGAATTTACCCTGGGAGTAATTGAAAAATTACCCTATCCTGATGAAACTTTTGATGTAGTTTTAAGTCGCCTGGTTATTCACCATTTGCCCGGCGACTTGAAGCGGCAAGGCTTTGCCGAAATGCGCCGGGTTCTCAAACCTGGCGGTCAGTGCCTTATCATAGATTTTGATCCTACCCGGACATTCCTAGTCAGGGCTGCGAATAAACTGAGACTTTTACCTTTTCCCGCTCCTATGAGGCAAATAAATCCGCGAGCTTACCTTGCTCTGCTGACTGAAGCAGGCTTTAAGGAAGTTGAAAGCGGTCCAAGCGGCTACCCTTTGCTTTCTTATGTGCGTGGAAAACGCTAGTAACTACGAATACTTTAAATCTCTCAATATCCAGGCTGGCTGGCGGCATCTTACTGTTTTCAATTGCCAGGGGTAATTGACTTTGACTCCAGCGTCTTTATAATAGATTCAAATATCCCTGGCAACTTTATATCAGGTTCCGGTCATTCTTTCTTTCCCACTAAATCTCATCATAACCACTTTTGTGGCAGTATAGTTTAAAAGCAAGCAGGATGCTTAATGCCAGAGTCTACCTTGCCAGCCCATAACCTTCCGGCACAGCTTAACAGTTTTGTCGGTCGCTATAGTGAGCTAACTCAGGTTGAACAACTTTTGAGTTTAAGGCAGACCCGCCTTTTGACTCTTTGTGGTGCCGGGGGTTCTGGTAAAACTCGGCTGTCCCTGGAAGTTGCCAGGCATGTTAACTCCCAGTTCAAGGATGGTGCCTGGTTCGTTGAATTAGCGGCTCTGACCAACCCGCAGTTGCTTTCACAGCAGGTGGCGCGTGCCTTGAATCTTCAAGAGCAACCTGAATCTTCTCCGCTTTTTATCCTTAACAATTATTTAAAGTCCAGGCAATTGCTGCTGATTCTGGATAACTGTGAGCATCTTCTGGATGCCTGTGCCCGGCTGAGCGAGCAATTACTAAAAGAATGTCCTGAGATAACCATTCTAGCCACCAGCCGGGAGAATCTGAGAGTCGAAGGAGAGACTATTATAAATGTGCTTCCTTTGAAACTCCCGTTACAGGAGCAGCTAAACACAGACTCCCTGGACGAGTTAGCCCAAACTGAGGCGATCCAACTTTTTTTACAAAGGGCTCTGTCGGTGCAACCGGGCTTTAAGCTAACCGAGCAAAATCGGGCAGAGGTAGTAGAACTTTGCCAGAGTCTGGATGGGCTTCCCCTGGCGCTGGAATTAGCCGCAGTCCGGTTACGCGGCTTGAGTATCACGCAATTAACTACCCGCCTACGTACTGGCCTGGGTGCGCGCTTTCAACTCCTGAATCGCGGTAGCCGTACTGCCCATCCACGCCACCAGACTCTTGAAGCTTTACTTCAATGGAGCTATGATCGACTGACCGAACGAGAGCAGGTTATTCTCCATCGCATCTCAATTTTTGCAGGTGGTTTCCCGCTCCCAGGCGCGGAGAGAGTCTGTCAGGGAACCTACCCGGCAGTGGATGGAGAAGGTCGAATTGAGCCGGATGAAGTCTTAAGTTTACTAAGCGACCTGGTTAACAAGTCTCTCCTGCTACCTGATGAAACGGCCCTAAATCAAACCGAGCCACGCTACAGGTTGCTTGAAACTATCCGGCAGTATGCGCTTGAAAAAGCTTACCAGGCTGGCGAGATTGATTTACTTCAATGGCAACATTTAGACTGGTGTATTGAACTGGCCGAAAAAGCTGAACCTTACCTGCAAGGGCCCGAACAGGCGGAATGGTTAAAGTTGCTAGAATTAGAACATCCTAACTGCCGCGCCGCCCTGGAGTTTGCCCTAAACCATAATGCTATAGAGCAGGGGCTACGTTTAGGGGGAGCCCTCTGGCGTTTCTGGCAAGCTCGTTCCTATTTTGAAGAGGGACGCCGCTGGCTACAGCAGATTTTGGCCTGGAGTAAAGATGTCGAAGTAAATCCCGTGCTGCGTGCTAAAGTCCTCCACGGCGCTGGCGTTATATTTAGCCTGTCAGATTATCCGACCTCGCTGCTGTTTCACGAAGAGAATTTAAGGATACGCCAGGCACTTAATGATAAAGCAGGCCTGATCTCCGCATTACGAGATTTAGGCTGGTTAGCCCTGCACCATGATGATTTCGAGCGAGCCAGAACCTTTGGGCAGCAGAGTTTAGAGTTAGCCCGGGACCTGGGGGATGATTCTGGTACAGCAGCAGCCCTGTTTGTGTTGTCAATAGTCGCTTATTTTCAGAATGAAATAGAGCTTGCTGGTCAGCGGAGCGAAGAATGCCTGGCATTATGGAGATCTATTGGTGACCTGGGCAGCACCGCCTCAGCCTTACATGTCAAGGGGATGGTCGCTTTGCGCCAGCAGAATTATGCCGGAGCGCAGAAAGCTCTTTTAGAAAGCCTATCTATAAACTGGCAGCTAAGTAATCAATTAGGGGTCGCAAATAATATAATTATCGTAGCTGAGTTAGGGGTAGCTCAAGATGAGCAACCACAGGGTCTTTACTATGCTGTGCCACTGCTTGGCTGGTTATCCAGTTTCGATCCTGCGCTTGGAGGTAAAATGCCACCCCTGGCTCGCCATAGTTTTGAGGCCAGCCTTAAGGCCAGCAGGGCTCGCTTAGATGAGAGCACTTTTCAAAAATTATGGTCCGAGGGAAATCTTTTGTCCCTGGAACAGGCCTACACATTGGCCCAGCAGGCCGGACTTTCCGGGGCTTTAACAGGTACTGTGCAAACTGGAACGGACCAGGTATTGGCCGAGAAAGTCACTAATGACAGCCTTTATTTTGAGAAACTAACCTCGCGAGAAATCGAAGTGTTGCGCCTGGTGGTAACAGGCCTGACCAACGCTCAGATAGCCGAGAAATTGTTTGTAACCTCCCGTACAGTAAATGCGCATTTGACCTCTATCTACGCCAAACTGGAAGTTACGGCCCGCAGTGGCGCCATTCGTTATGCTGTGGAGCATCATCTGGTCTAGTTGAACCTCTTTCCTGTTTTCGAAGCATCTGCAATATGAAGAATCGAGTAAGCTTTCTTCAGACTTTGTTACACGTATTGTTAGATCTAACAATAGGCTTCAATGGCTGAAATCTGTTAGACCTGACGATGCGCCAGAAGTTTGTCTGCTCTAAACTTTAGACAGGGTGCGGTATTAATTTAAGCACTCTGACAACTGAAGCAACCAGGAACATCAAACAGAGCAGGAAGGAGCTAAACTCATGTCTATCGAAGATAATAAAGACCTGAATCGGAGGGTAGTAGAGGAAGTTTTAAATACAGGTAAGGTTGAGCTGCTAGATGAAATGATGACACCTTCCGTTGCCGCACACTTACAACGCGATATTCCGGCTTTACGGCAGGCTTTTCCCGATTTGCACTACACCATAGAGAATATGGTAGCCGAGGGCGACCAGGTGGTAGTGCGTGTCACCATGACAGGAACTAATACCGGACCTTTCCAGGGAAGACCGCCCACCGGTAGGTCCGCTCGCTGGACCGGAATGGTACTGAGCCGTTGCGCTGGAGGCAAGATCGTAGAGCAGTGGTTCAATCTTGATCTATTTACCCTGATGCAGCAACTGGGAGTGATACCCGGCGGCATGCCAAGCCACGCCGGATTGGTACAACAGCCTTAATTTATTGAAAAGGGACAGGGTTAGATTGAAAACCCTGTCCCTTTAACTTTAGAGGCGCGTAAGCCCACAACCCTTAACTACTGGTCTGGTAACTTACTGAATCAGCAAGTCCCTTCCAGAATTTACCTCGTTATACTCCGAAAACGCCTGTATTGATCCAGTCAGCTTTTAGCAGGCACCACCAGTCAACCGCCAATCCTTTTAGCACATACTCGTATGGCAACCAACCATAACCATGATCGCCCCAGGTTGTGCCCCAGGAGTTTCTGATCAGGAAAGCGCCAGTGGTTTCAACTGCCTTAGGATCGGTGTTCTTAATCTTAATGCTATCATCATAGCCTACAGCCACAATCGCATGCCCGCCAACAACTTTATCTCCCGGTACGGGGTAAGGGATTTTGCCGGTGGTGTTAGCCTGGGTAATAGAATTGTAGACGGTGAAGCCAAACATTGCCGGAATGCCGCCAGCCAGCATACCCTTAATCCTGTTCAAAAGATCTGCGGGCGCTGTGCCGGGCGGGTCGAGGCGCACATAGTTGATGGCTTTGTAGTTTGCTGCAAAGGCATAACAGAAGGCCGACGGTTCCTTATCAAAGTCTGGAATGTTGTAGGGATAGTACTTCTCAGGGGGAGTACCGAACAGTGTCAGCGCACCCATAGTAGATCGTAAGGTAGCGCCTGTATCACCTGTTAGCTGCATCAGATCCCTGGTTACTTTGTAGAGAAAGAGCTTGGAAGCATCCAGGTGATTGCCACAGGCACGCCGCTCGAAATACTCGATTATGCCTACACCCGCATTAGCGGTACAGGAACCCAGATTTTTCTGATCCTCTACCGGAGAACACCAGGGACGCAAATCAACTTTTGCCGGCGCGTTTACGGTTGCCGGTGAAAGCAGGCGCATTTTCTCCAGAAGCGGCATAACGATGGGATGTTCAATTGTGTAATCTCGCATATCGGGGGCATCAGGAATCCAACCAAAGCGTATTTGCTCCAGTTTTTCTTCAGCCGGTACTTCGAGAAGATATTCAATAACCGGCTTTCTCGTCATTTCCTTAACCATGAGTGACCTCCTTGTCATACTCGTGATTGTTTGCTCTCTGCGCAAAATAGGGAACCCTGTGTCCTGTTACTAAATTTTCCAGGTCGGTAAATTAGTACTTAACATCAGGACTGGCAATAGCAGTTAGCCTGAGGCGTAGCATAGTGTTTCATTTAGTTGTTCGTATTAAAAACATCGTAAGTTCTCTGCTCTTCGGGCTAATAGACGGGGTTCTTAAAATGGCACATTTAGCAGTGTGAAGTTCTCATAGAGGGCTTTTTCATTAGCCGCAACGTTTCCGCAAGTAGATACCGGCAAAAATGTAAATGAGGTTGAACTGAGGTTAAATAAACCGGCAATCTGAGTTAAGAAAAACAAAGCCCTATTAATTTTATATCACAGTCTGGTAAAAATCTGACAAATAATTTATAAATTTCTGGTTAAAAGGCACATCCTGGAATTCAAATAAAAGCTTAAAGGCTTTACTGAAGAGAAATAAGATTTTTCTTTTTCCTTAATTTCATAAAAATATCCCCTCTTTTTTTACCTTTTCTGGCTATAATTTATACTAAAGGATCCACAATTGTTCTCCTTTTTAGTCCAGGCAACTCTTAACCACTCAGTTCCAACCGGGTTATCTGCACCTCAAATTTTTCGTCACCCTTGAGTTTAAGGGATGGGAAATTAGACATGTTTAGTAAGCTAAATACCTTCCTGCGAAAGTTAGCTACTCCAGTCAGATTGGTTTTGCTGGGTTCCGGCACAGTAATATATTTCCTGTTTTTTGCGACTGGTATCCCGGATGGTTTAGCCCGGTTACTGGGGTATAAAGGCAAACCGGAAATGTTTGCGCTGGAAACTTTTGATCTATTCAACCGTGATAAGACTTTCGAGCTACTTTCAGACTTACCAGGCGGCTACGGTGATACAGGTCGCCGCTTATATCTATATCTATCGCTCATCTTTGATATCGCTTTCCCGCTGCTTTATGTCGTCTTTATGGCAAGTTTTTTGGTTTATGTACTGGGGAAGCTAAACCTCTGGTCGAGCCAGTGGCAAAAGTTGCTATGGTTACCTCCGCTGGCAGGGATTGTAGATTTGCTGGAGAACGCTAGTATTTATGCTCTGATTTTTATCTACCCCAATCGTTTGAACTGGTTGCTTGATCTTAAAATCATTCTGACTACTGCAAAGTGGACATTAATCGCCGTGAACTTTGCCGCTATCCTGACCGGTTTAGTTATTTTAGTGCTAAGAAAAAGAGAAAATCTCCAAAAAGTCGTAACAAAGTGATTGTGCTTAAAGTAGTAACCGTTATGGCTTTTGTAGGTTTGAAAAGAGCATTAGGCCTTAAGGTTGCCAGGCTAAACCAGTACAGCCTTTCTGCGAGAGAAAGGACCGTGGAAAGCACGCTGGCAAGTTAAGTCAAAAGTTGATCTGAAAAAGGTCCAGGAGAAAGTTATGCCTATCAACAACTATGGAGTTTTCAAAGGACGAGTAATAGATGGCAAACGGGAGACCGGGCAGGATACTCCCCATTACCAGATTCACTTACTCTCAAATAATACTCACTACCGAGTTGCGGTAAACGTTAAATCGCAGGAAAGCCCCTCAGAACTACTCTATTTACTGGATACTAATTTCCGGCATCCTGTTACAGGGCTGATTGCAAAACTCCCTTCAGGTTTTACCTCCTTACAGCAGCAGAAAAAACCGGGAGGACTGGCGCTTGATTTTATTCGGGGCAACCTTTTCCATCCTTCAGATATGAAGCTCCTACCCTATAATGTTCCGGGGGCGGATAACGATCTAAGCGACCTGATCGAACACTATGTGTTACAGGCTAAAAGCAGCTCGGAGGCGGAAGTCTGCGCTTTTGGACAGCGCTGGGGACCTGAGCCAAAGGTTAAGGACAAAATCTTCGGCTTCTTGCCCGGAAATGGCATTCACGATATTCATATGAACCAGGGTAATAGTCCTCAGTTCGCGAAGGATGATGGAGTTTACCAGGATGGGGCACTTATTTTTCATTTTCCCGCTACCAATGAATGGGTAGCTCTTTTCCTGGCCTTCCAATCTCAGGCCTGGCATACCGATGACCAAACCGGTCACGCCATCGTAACTCCAGAGGTGTTGGATAAGGAAATCCTGATTGTGGCTGCCCTGGTAAATCCTGCTGGTACCGCAAAACAGAATATTACTCTGCTGAATACCTCACCGGAACGAATAAACCTCACCGGGTGGTCCCTGGCTGATATTACCAAAACCCCTATACCTTTAAGCGGTATAATCGAAGGTGGAGCAACTCGCCAGATCGAACTGCCTGCCAACCTACGCCTGGATTCTCATGGAGGTATTATTACCCTGCTTAATGGAAAAGAGCTGAAAGTACACGGAGTTTCCTATACACAAGAGCAGACCAAGAAGAAAGGCTGGACCACTGTCTTCAAGTAACTATCGCTCATAGTGCATATTGGCCTGCTTATCTTACATAAGTAGGCCAGTAGTATTTAGAGACTTTTTATGGGGAGTTCTTCGGGTTTTTTCGCAAAGGTTGGGAGATTTGGAGTAACCGCCGGGATTGTAAAACTGAAAGTGCTGCCAACACCTGGAGTGCTATTGACCCAGATTTTTCCACCGTGCATTTCGACCAGTTTTCGCGTCAGCGCCAAACCTAGCCCGGTCCCCTGGTACTGGCGTGAATAGCTGTTATCAACCTGCCGGAAAGATTCGAAGATTGTCTCAAGGTGTTCGGCGCTAATTCCAATGCCGCTATCCTCTACCTGGAAAAGCGCGCAGCTAGCACCGGCTTCATTTTCAGGTTGGATTTTGGCGGCAATCTTGACCATACCCCCCTGGGGAGTGAACTTAATGGCATTGGAAACAAGGTTGTATAAGATCTGCCGGAAGCGCCCTTTGTCGGCCATAATTTGATCGAGGTCGGGTGAGACTTCAAAATTGATCTTCAACTCTTTTTTATACGCCAGGGTTCCCAGTTGCGTGATTACCTCGCCAATTGACTGCCGGGCTGAGAACTCCTCCCAGTGTAACTCCATCTTTCCGGCTTCCACCTTTGAAAGATCCAGCACGTCATTAACCAGGTTCAACAAATGTCGCCCGCTGGTTAAAATATTTGTTATATAACGCAACTGTTTTTCGTTCAAATCACCAAAAACTTGATCTTGCAGTACTTCGCTAAAACCGATAATCGCGTTCAGGGGAGTACGCAGTTCGTGGCTCATGTTGGCAAGGAATTGCGATTTATGGAGGTTAGCACGTTCCAGTTGATCGTTAATCAGTTCCAGTTTTTCATTGGTGCGCGTAAGTTCAACCGTGCGAACCTCTACTTTATGTCCCAGTTCGCGATTCCAATGTTCCAGGGCCTGGCGGGTTTTACGCAGGGCGAGAATCATGCCATTGAAGGCAGCGCTTAGTTCGCCTACTTCATCTTGCGAAGTAATCGGAATCTGCTCATCCAGGCTGCCGGTAGTAGTGATACGGTTGGCGGCGATGGCCAGTTCACGCACAGGCCTGGTAATGGTTTTGGAGAGCAGGATAGCTATAAAGCTGATCAGAATAATAGCTACTATGACCACAGCCAGGGCAATTAAGGCCATTCGAGTAATACCGGATAAAGCCTCACTGGCGGCCTGAGCGACAATAACATTCCAGCCTGCTATTTCTGTAACCGGGGCAAACCCGGCCAGATAGAGATCTCCGGTACGGTTGGTAAATTCAGTTGAACCTACCTGTCCGTTGATACTGCGTTTCAACTGGTCATCCGGCAACTTATTACCAATCCCCTCAGGGGTGGAACTGGCAATCACGGTGCTGTTTTCATCTACCAGAATGGTGACAGTGGTTCTATCCGATTTAACGCTGTTGACTATTTCAAGAACCTTTTTGAGATTGGCCTCTACGATCAGGCTGCCCATAAAGGTATTATTGTTATCCAGAATGGGAACTGCCAGGAAAATTACCGGGTCAAGGCCGTCCGGGGTGAAAGTCACCGGCGAATAGTAGGGTTTACCAGTTTTAGTAGTGAGAAATGCGGGGTCATTCGACATATCGAGCGGGCGTTGATCCAGCAGGGAAGAACCGGAATTACTATCCTGGTTTTCCATGTTAGCCAGAGGGCCTTTATAAAAAGAACGCCGGACTCCATTCCGATCTATCCAGGCCAGGGACTGGTAAGTCTGATCTGAGGCTTTTTTAAGCAGACGAAAAACTATCAGCGGTTCATTATCTACACCGGGGTTAACGGCCATAAAAGAACGCGCCGCAAAATTAAGATCAGATAGGATGCTCTGAAGATAGCTGGAAACCTGGCCACTCACCAGTACAGCTACTTCGCGGTTTCGTTTTCCTACCTCATTTTGGACTTCTGTCTTACCCAGCCAGACCGATAGAAGACCCAGGCATGATAATGAAATAAAACCAACCAGTAGCAAAACAATAGCCAGTTTGGTCTGAATGCTACGTTGTAGACGCCGGCGGATGGTCTTTATCGGGTTGAACATGAATGGCATAACCGGTTCTCAAAATAATAGTACTACTATATGACATTTACATTACCACAAAAACAGGCTTTTGTACATTTGTCAGGGATTAATCGCTTCTTTTAG
The DNA here is from genome assembly GCA_036261665.1 of Chloroflexia bacterium. Lineage (GTDB taxonomy): Bacteria > Chloroflexota > Chloroflexia > Chloroheliales > Chloroheliaceae > 54-19. The sequence goes on along the minus strand of DATAKM010000054.1, from coordinate 13,005 downwards.
CCTTAAATTAAGCTCTGGAAGAGCAACTTTCTCTACTATGATAAAGTATCAAAATAAAAGATCAAAGTACTACTTATCACCTTTTGCACCATGATTCTTCCAGAACTTTTAAAGGTAGCTTCTTCCTGGCAACTGAGCTATTGTAAGATCAGTCGAGTTGTTAAAACAATAAAGCTTTTTACATAGCTATGGAAGAACTCTTATTTCCGAACCGGGAAAATATGCTTAGGCTTCATTTCTTTCATCCTTCGTTGATAAAGTGTGTGAAATCTGAAGAAATTTTACTCCCTGTTTGTAGCGACTCTAACACAATACATATAAAAAGCTATTGACCAAATTAAAAACTGCCGCTACTATATGACTATGACATATACTAATAACACATAGTAATGTCAGATAGTTGATAAACGATACTGACTCCTGAAAGGTTAGAAAGGTGGTTTGATTGCATCACGGATTTGGCGGCCCGCCCTGGCACGGTGGACGGCGTGGCGGATGGTTTATGCAACCCCCTATCTGGGGCTTCCTGCAACCTTGCCTGCTGTTGCTTCTCTCCGAAGGACCAATGCACGGTTACAGCATGATAGAGGAACTTGACCGCCGCCAGTTATTGGGTGCAGGGGTAGACGTTGGCAATCTCTACCGCACTCTACGAAGAATGGAAGCAGAAGGGCTTGTCCAGTCAAGTTTCAGCGAACCCGGTCTCGGACCGAAAAAGCGGGTATATACTATTACTCCCCCTGGCCAGGAACTTTTGAAAATGTGGGCCAATACGCTTGATGAGCGCACCAGGGTAATAAATCGCTTTTTACGTGAATACCACCGCATCACCGGTTCCACTGCACCTGACTACCTTGAACCATTTCCAGGAGAAGGAGAAAATCCGATTTAATGAGTTATCCAGGAGAAACATCCTGTATTACAGGCAGATAGTATAAGGAGACAAATTTATGCACGGGCATAGAAATTTTGAAGATTACGAACAACAGGCTTATGAGAATAGCGGCTACGGCTACTGGGGAGGCGGGTTCACCCCCTGGATGTGGCGAGGGTTTGGTGGTCCACGCAGGCGCGGATTTGGACGCGGCTTTGGCGGTCCCGGTTATGGCTTCGGCTTTGGCCCCGGGCGCGGCTTTGATCCCGACATGAACTACGGAGGTCCCGGTAGAGGCTTTGACCCCGATATGGGTTTTGGCCAGAACCAGGAAGGATTTGGTCCCGGTTATGGCTTTGGCTTCGGCTTTGGCCCCGGACGTGGTTGGAATCGTAGTTTTGGACGCGGTTGGGGTGGTCCCTGGGCCCGAGGCTATGGTCGCCACGGACATCACCACCACGGTCACGGCCATCACGGCGATCAGGAAGCAAGGCTAGATTTTGCGATAGCAAAACTAGAGCACGTGTTGCAGCATCTTGAAGGCCGCACAGCCATGGTAAGAGAGAAATTAGAAGCTCTGCGGACTGAAAAAGCGCGCCGTCAAGAGAGTAAACCTTCTCAAGCGCAGCCAGGTCAGGATAAACCTGCAAGCGAGAGCGGTTCTACAGAGACTACCTCGCTCTAAACCAGCCTTACCGGCTTTATAAAGAAGTGAATTAAGTTTCGTAATAAGCCCCCTATCAAGGGGGCTTATTTTTTCCCCCATAATTTCAATAAATTTCATTAGCAATTAAGTGCATAATTTATATCCGTGGCACAAAAATTGCTATATAAAAAGCGTGGTAGTAAAGCAGTTTATCCTGTTTTGGAAAAATCCTTTAAAAATAACATTTAGAGCAGTATGATGGCATAAAACTTGCTCTAATAGCAATAGCCTATTCGGAAGCTTTCTGGTCATAAGCAAAAGTGAAGTAATTACACTGTTTGCTAAAACTTACCTCTTTAAGGTTGTAAGGGCAAGAAACCGAGTCTGGTTTAGTGCAGTAAAACTATCGCGCAAACGTTTCCGTGGCATAAAACTTGCTTAGATAAAAAAGCAGAAAGAACCAAACTTAACAATCTGGCATAGCAAGTAAACCGGGTAGAAATAATCCTTTACTTTTTGAACTTATCCTTTTTTCTACTCCTCTACCCCTTAATTGTTTACTCTATGCAACCTCTTTTTAGTTGCTTTTAGCAACTCTCCATTGATACACACTGGCCGGTATTCGCTCTACCGGCCATTTTATTTCATAAAAAATAGAAACAGCCACCCTGGAACCGTAACCATTACTCTCTAGAGAGTGTAATAGAACAGGAAGTATCCGGGTGGCTGTTTAAGAATTATTCCTTATCTACTGCTTAAAGTTTTTGAGTAATCTGAGATGCTACTTGCTTGAGCTTTTCGATTTTGTCCTGTTCACTCAGGCCAGGATTAACTATCGAAACTACAAAGTAGTTATCTCCTTTAAGCACATTTAACAGGCTATCAAAGTAAATTGCTTCATCTCCTACACCTTGAACAGTTTGAGGCGTTTCTTTTAACAGAGCCTGGCTGGTTTTAAGTTCCGTCTCAAACTGATCTTTGGTATAGGTATGGTCAAAAACAGTGACAGTCAAAATATTCAGCGAACTGTGAGGGTTATACGAACAACTTGAGCTCGGCCCTACTGCCTGGCTGGTGGGCTGGTCTATCGTCGCACCCAGTACTGCCGAGGCCTGTTCTTTACTGACAAGGGCGCATGGATCAAGCTTGCGCGAGGTCGCGCTGCCTGAGCTTTGACCTGATGTGCTACCGCTTGATGGTTGATCGCCACAGGCTACCAGGAAAAGGCCTGTTAGCAGTAACAATAGTGTTAATGTCATTGATTTAAGATATTTCACTTTTTTAACTCCTTTTATCAGGATACCTTTTGTCTGATTGCTCTAATTCGCGTACAAATTCAAGCTCATGTACTGGCTGTTAAAGCCCTGCTCGTTTGCGTTACTTCTTGTAAGCAAGCTGGGGAGCCTCGAAGGCTCCAATATCACATACCGCTTTGTTATCCAGGTTGCCATCAGTGGGGCGAGGATTACCGCGCTGGTCAATTCCGTTCACCGGAACGGCATTACAGACATTATTATCTGCCGCATCGATTGCCGGGCTGCCCAGGTCGAGGGCCATTGTCGGGGTCGGGCCACCGTAGTTCGCCAGTGGTAGAAGCTTAGGATTTTTGACCGCTATAGTCTGGCCGCAACTGCTGGCAGGGTATTGAAGATTGTAACCACCATCTACAACCGGGTCACCCGTACAGTTGAGGCCGTTATAGTAGTTGGCAACCAGGCTATTCTTCAGGTTGACCTGGCCCTTCTGGTTGAAGATAAGGCTGGAAGAAACAACTTTGTCACTGGCAACAGTGGCATTCACCAGGTCTACTTTAGCTCCGGTTTCCGCTGCGAGAGCGCTACCCTGGTTGGAACTGTTGTTGGCAACGGTGCTATTTATAAGCCTGGTCCAACCGCTGCGGCTGTAAATCGCTCCGCCTCGTTCCTGACCCTGATTGTTATAGAGGGCGCTTCGGCTGATTTCGAGGTAAAAACCATTATTGCTGAGAGCGCCACCCATTTTGTTGGTTTGATTGTTGTTAAGCGTGGTCTGGGAAAGGGTCAAAGTGCTTTTGTAGCCGTTGAAGATAGCTCCACCTTCACCATGCAAAGCTTTGTTTTCAGAGAAAGCACTCAGGTAAATCTGGTAAGTACCACCGCTGTTTCTTATCGCTCCGCCGTTATTATGAGCGGCGCTGTTAGAACTGAAATTGCTCCCGCTAATGTAGCCTCCCGTGCTGGCAATCGCTCCACCATCGTAACTGGCGGTATTGTAGACAAAAGTGCTGTCGTTGATCGTTACCGCTTGATTACTGGCAATGGCCCCTCCTGAAGCGCCCACGGCATCGAAAACCTGGGTAGCGCTGCCATCACCGTTCGATTTCGAATTGACGGTTGGGTGGGTGCTGTTTCCTTCAAAGGTGCTGCCTTTGATCATTACATTAGCCTGGTGGTTGGCAATTGCGCCGCCATCGTAGCCTTTGTTTTCGCCAAAGATGGTGTTATTTACTTCCAGCGTACCATCCTGGGTGAAAATTGCGCCACCATCCGTTGGATTCCAGTAGGAACCGGGGAGTGTTTTATTTTTGATGAAAAAGCTTTGCTCCAGTTTGACCGTACCATTGGCATAGCTATAAATCGCCCCGCCTTCGTTTGCCAGGTTGTTGTTGAAGTGAACATTAATGGCTTTAAGAGTGCCTCCATGATTTACAATCGCGCCGCCCTCTTTCACTCCGGGGCCTTTGTTCGGGTCAATGGCCAGACCGTCTTCGATGGCCAGATTTTTTAAGGTAAGAATGACATTAGGTCTGATCCAGAAAACGCGATGTTTAGCCTGGCCAGAAATAGTGATGTTATGACCGTTGGCGTCAAGGGTGGTGTTTAAGGAAATAACATACTGTTCAGGCAGGGCCAGAGTACCGCTACAGCTAAAAGTGATTGTTCCTCCCTGGTCAAGGGCGTAGCGTAAATTGCCGGGAACAGGCGAATTATTTGAACTATTACAGTTGGAAACGATAGTTGCTGCCAGGGCCAGCTTTTGACCGGGTATTAAAACAAGCATAGTTGTTAATAAAGTAGCCAGGAGATAAAAACTGGCTAATACCGGCCGTAAATGATTGGTACGAGGAATGTTGTGAAATTTACTCGGGGATGTGAACATTGCTTGGTTGGCTCCTTACTTTAAGAGGTTTGATAATAAGTAGTATGTAGTTTCATGGCATTAATTTTATTAAAATCGGTATACAAGTCTGCCTGAACTTAATTACGCTCAACAAGCTTGTATCCCAATCTCACTGTAACACTCTTCTCCTGGAGATACCTTGCAACTGACTGGCAGTTAACTGGCATTACATATCAATAGGTACCTAAGGACTATGTTAATTTTAATTAATTTCTGATACAATGCTTCTGACTGTTAAAACAGCGTAGTTTTCTGTAGCTAAACCAATAGTTTCCTGTTAGTGTCTATTAGTTGACGGTTTATAGTTGGTTATTCTTAAGCTGTGGTTTCTTGCACCAGTTTCACTCTCTTCTTACTTGGTCCCTGTTCTATCTCTTTAAACTCAGGAAGTCACGTAGCTTACTCCACAGCACTTGAAGTCTAATTTTAATAAAGCACTATTTAGCTATTACACCGAGGAGCACTTTTATAATGCTTTCTGAAGAGCTGTCTTATGTTTCGACTTCTGTAGCTACAAAGCGGTTGGCACTTATATACGATGGTACACAGTATGGCGGTGTTGAAAACAATACTCTAATGTTACTCAGAAATCTTGATCGTTCTCGTTACCAACCTGCGGTAGTTATTTCTGGTTATAACTACCAGTTCGCTCCCAGGTTATTTATTCAAAAAGTAGAAGCTGAAGGAATTCCGGTCCTGGTGCCTGAAGTTCGGCGTAAGTCCCGTTACCTGAGTGTTCTGGATGATATTCTTGGTCTACGACAAGTTTTTAAGGAAGCAAAGATTGATGTTGTGCATATTCGCACCTCTAACCTGGATGGTGGCAGGCGAGCAACCCTGGCGGCCCGGCTTGCGGGCGTACCTGCCGTTATGCGCAGCGAGCATTTGCCCCCCTCAATCAATGCTACTCGTAGTTCTCGCTACTGGGTAAAACCTTTTGATCTGCTTACCGATTGTATTGTGACCGTCAGTAGATCCAACCTGGAAGAACAGGTCAAGGTGCTGGGTAGATCTCGGTCTAAGCTTTATAACTCCTATAATGGAATCGATCTGGAGAACTTTAAACCCACTAAAGATATCTCAGTGGCCAAAAAGCTAATTGGCTTTGACCCTCATGTGCCTATAATCGGGTCGGTTGGTAGACTCGATACCCAGAAGGGCTATAAGTATCTGGTGGAAGCCAGCGCAAGGGTGCTTAAGGAATATGGCCCGGTTAATTTTGTACTGGTCGGGGATGGACCCCTGGAAGCGGAACTTAAGAACCAGGCTGCAAAACTAGGGGTGCTGGAGCATTTTCACTTTATGGGCTTCCAATCAAAACCCCAGCCATTTATCGACGCAATGGATATTGTTTGTATGCCCTCACTTTATGAAGGTTTTTCAATTACGTTGCTGGAGTGCATGGCCATGGCCAAGCCTTTAGTGGTTAGCTCACACCCTGCTCTGGCTGAAGCGGTGGTGGATGGTGAAACCGGCTATGTGGCACCCGTGCAAGACAGCGCTGCCCTGACCCAAAGTTTGCTAAAGTTACTAAGTACTCCAGAGAAACGATTACTGATGGGCTATGCCGGATATCAGCGTGTACAGAAACATTTCAGTATTACACGCCTGGCTGAGGATATGATGGATCTTTACGACCGGCTTCTGAGAGATTCAAAACCTGCCCAGATGATAGAGGTCAAAAAGTAACAACTACATTTGAAGCTTTTCTTATTGAAGAAGGTTTTAATGTGACTCTAATCACCGCATTAGAATAGTGAAGGCGTTATAATGAGATAGAAGGGTAGAACATACTCATAGTATTACAGAGTTGTAATTGCAGCACACGGAAGGCATGCGGCGGGGTTATGGAAATATTAATTGGTCTAATGTTAATTCTGGCTTTTTTCGCCACTATCCATATTGACAGACAAAGACGCAATAGTTCTAGCTCTCAAGTTGAGCAGGAGAGCGATCTTGATAGCCTGTTCGATGCCTTTTAGGAGAATCTGGTTCTACCCGCTTATAACCTCATATAGTATAATCAACCCTGTTATGGCTATCGCCTGACCGGGTTTTTTTGCTTTTGCAGAGGTTCCGGTATGGTTTTCCTGACTCTGGCCGGTTTAGCAATTCCAATACTAATCTAACACGTTTCTAATTAACTTCTAATATTCATTCCCGTATATATGTTCGAGAAATTCTGATTGTGGAGGAGAACCATATGGCAAATATTAACAAGTTTACTGAGAAAGCTCAGGAAGCGATCCTGGCAGCTCAAAAACTTGCTGAAAATTATAATAATAGTGAGTTACAGCCGGAGCACCTGTTGCTGGCGTTGCTGGAACAGCCTGAAGGCATCGTTCCCCAGGTAGTAACTCGCCTGGGCGTAAGTCTGCCCGCCCTTAAAATGCAGGCCACCGGCGCGCTTGAAAAGATGCCCAAAGTATACGGGGCATCAACTCAGATTTACGCTTCGAGTCGTCTGCGCAAAGTTCTTGACCTGGCCGAAGGCGAAGCCGAACGCTTTAAGGACGACTACGTTTCAACCGAACATCTCTTGCTGGCCCTGGTAGATGAACAGACCGACCGCGGTAGTAGCGGTTCTATACAAACTGCCGCTCGCATTTTGCGTGACGCCGGAATCTCGCGCGATAGTATTTACAATGTCCTGACTTCCATTCGCGGTAGCCAGCGCGTGACCGATCCGCAGCCTGAGAATAAATACCAGTCACTTGAAAAATATGGACGTGACCTGACCGACCTGGCCCGAAAAGGTAAGCTGGACCCGGTAATTGGCCGTGACCTTGAAATCCGCCGCACCATTCAGGTGCTATCACGCCGCTCCAAGAATAACCCGGTGCTGATTGGCGAACCCGGTGTCGGTAAAACCGCTATCGTGGAAGGTCTGGCCTTGCGTATCGTACGCGGTGACGTGCCGGAAGGTCTTAAAAATAAACGCATCGTGGCTCTCGACCTCGGTTCAATGGTTGCGGGCGCGAAGTATCGCGGCGAGTTCGAGGAGCGCCTGAAGGCTGTCCTGAAAGAAGTGCAGCAGGCCGAAGGGAATATCATCCTGTTCATTGATGAGTTGCATACCATTGTTGGCGCGGGGGCAGCGGAAGGCGCGATGGACGCCGGGAATATGTTGAAACCGATGCTGGCTCGCGGTGAACTGCACTGTATCGGCGCGACTACCCTGGACGAGTATCGCAAGCACATTGAAAAAGATGCTGCCCTGGAACGCCGTTTTCAGCCCGTGCTGGTCGAGGAGCCGAGCGTTGAAGATACCATTTCAATTTTGCGCGGTCTGCGCGAGCGCTACGAGGTCCACCACAAGGTCCGCATCAAGGATGCGGCTATGGTTGCGGCAGCGGTGCTTTCTCACCGTTATATCACCGACCGCTTCCTGCCTGACAAGGCGATTGACCTGGTGGACGAAGCAGCTTCAAAGCTAAGAATGGAAATAGACAGCCTGCCGGTCGAACTGGATGAGGTCGAGCGCCGCATGACTCAGCTTCAAATCGAGCGCGAAGCTCTCAAAAAAGAGAAGGATGCCGGTTCCCGTGAACGTCTCGCCAACCTTGAAAAAGAACTGGCCGACCTCAAAGAGCAAAGCAGCCAGTTGCGAGCGCGCTGGCAGCAGGAAAAAGAGCAGATTACTTCCGTCAGCTCTTTGAAAGAACAAATCGAGCAAATCCGCCTGGAAATCGAGCAGGCCGAGCGCCGTGCCGAATACGAGCGGGCCGCTCAGTTAAAATATGGCAAGCTGGTTGAACTGGAACGCCAGTTGAAAGAGCGCGAAGCCAGCCTGGCTGAACTTCAGCAGAACGGCATGTTGCTCAAAGAGGAAGTGGACGAGGAAGATATCGCCGAGGTTGTCTCGCGCTGGACAGGTGTACCGGTCAGCCGCCTGATGGAAGGCGAGATGCAAAAACTGGTCCATATGGAAGAGCGGTTGCACAGCCGGGTTATCGGGCAGGAACAAGCCGTGCGAGCGGTTTCGAATGCCATTCGGCGAGCTCGGGCAGGTTTACAGGATCCTAACAGGCCTCTCGGTTCGTTTATCTTCCTGGGCCCGACCGGTGTTGGTAAAACTGAACTGGCCCGTACCCTGGCTGAGTATCTCTTCGATGACGAGCGGGCTATGATCCGGATTGATATGTCCGAGTATATGGAAAAGCACAGCGTCAGCCGCCTGATCGGTGCGCCTCCGGGATACGTGGGCTACGACGAGGGCGGCCAGTTGACCGAAGCGGTTCGGCGAAGGCCTTACAGCGTCATTCTCTTTGACGAAATCGAAAAGGCCCATTCGGATGTCTTCAATGTGCTGCTGCAATTGCTTGACGATGGCCGCCTGACGGATGGACAGGGCCGAGTGGTAGATTTCAAGAACACAGTCGTCATCATGACTTCCAACCTGGGCAGCCAGTTTATCACCGAACTGCAACCGGGCCAGGAGAAGGAGATGAGAACGCTGGTGATGGAAGCTTTGCGCAACCATTTCCGGCCTGAGTTCCTGAACCGCGTGGATGAGATTATCATCTTCAAGTCGCTGGAACGCGCGCAGTTGCACAAGATCGTCGAAATTCAGCTTAACGCCGTGCGCAAACGGCTGGCCGAGCGCCGGATCGAATTGAGCCTTACCCCTGCCGCGCTTGACCGCCTGGTGGCGGAAGGCTACGACCCGGTCTACGGGGCCCGGCCTCTCAAACGTACTATCCAGCGCTTGCTGCTGGATGCCCTGGCGCTGTTGGTCCTGGAAGGCCATTTCACAGATGGTGACCGGGTGGTAGTAGACCTGGCCAAAGAACCGGTGACCGGTCCGGATGGCGAAGAAAATCCCTTCGTTTTCCGCCGTGAACGGGCCGGGCAGGTCAGTGAGTTTACCGCCAGCGCCGCCTGAAATGTAGCAAAAGCAGGCCAATACCGAATTTAGAAGGATTGGTAAAACCGGGTGGTGAGTCTAACAAAAAGGCTCACCACCTTTTGCTTACTACTTACACCTTTGCTCTTAACTTCGTTAATAACGATAATACTAATAAGGTTGGCTTAGCCCTGCCCCCTCGTCCTACCAGTTAAGGCCCTTTCTCTTCCCCTGCCTCAAAAAGCAGGGTATGGATGTCGTGCTGGACCAGCCTGTTAAGTCAAACAATAATATAGAAAGGATTTTCAGGGGTGAGTGAGCCGGCGGAAAGTACCATAGAGCTTAGAAGAATTACCACAGACGAAGAATTAAGAAGCGCATTTAGTGAGCGAGATTGGCAAGTCTTAAAGCACTATGTGACCAACCTTAATAGTCGCCCGAGTAACTTTTATGTAGCAGAAAAAATGGGTGCTAAGGTACCCGGGCCAATTTACATTTTAGAATTCAGGTTAACTGTACTAGGACTACCAGGCGTAATTTACGCTACCTGCGGCGTGAGTGCTTTTCCGCTTACGGCTTCCCCCCACAAAGTACGGATAGAGCTAATAGCCTATAATCGAGAAAGTGACCTGAGAGTCGCTACCCATTTAGCTGGCATGGGAGCTTATTCATTCAGGAACAATTCCTTTCTTGACTACAATCATACCTTTGATTTCCGGGATGGTAACGGGATTATTGAGGGATCAGCTTTATCGAGTATTGTTTTTGCCTACCCCTTACTGGGTGGAGAGCTAGATGCACTGAAAACTATCAAATTCAAAGATGACACTCACGCTCATTTGCTCTGGTACTTGCCGGTTTATCCCTCTGAACGACTATATTTCAAAACTAATCCTGCCGATTTCTTCATTCAGTTTGCCAGAAATAGAGTAGACGCAGCCGACCTGTACAGAGAAGAGTTTATTTTCACGAATAGTACGGATAAAGAAAGTTTAGTTGAAGATAATTAAGGAGATTCAAGGTGTGGGACTTAATTCAGAGATTAGATAGCCGGCTGGCAACTAATCGGCCAGATTATTACGCTAAATTATTACCGGGACTATCCCAACCAGAATTAGATGACTTCGAAAAGAAGTTGGGGTTAGCTCTGCCTGAGAGTTTCAAAGAGTTCTACAGGTGGAGGAATGGACAAGCAATTGGTTACAATGTTTCTTTTGCTCACGGCTATAGTTTAATGTCGGCATATAGTGTAATCCAAAGTAGGAATATCTTGAATGAGCTTTTAGAGAATGGTGATTTCGAGCGTGAGAATTGGTGGCACCCTGACTGGATACCTTTTCTTGATAACTTATCGGGAGATAATTACTGTCTAGACTTAGCTGGTTCTTTTAATGGAGTAAAAGGGCAGGTGTTAAGCTTTTACCACGACGACGTGGAAAGGGCAATCTTTAATGCCAGTTTTGAGAAATGGCTGGAAACAATTGTAACTGCTCTGGAAAAAGGTTTGTTCTTCTCGGGTGATAATACCAGTGAGAATAACGAGAGTTTTGATAATTTCTGGAAAGAGAATAATCCTGGTTACCCGGTAATCGAGGAAGCCTCTTAATGAAAAAACAGGTATAGTTAGAATACAGCATGTTTTTCTAAAACTGGCTCAAGCTCAGGTGTGCTATGGCCTTACCAGTTTGCCGCATCAGGTAGCTGGACCGGCCTGCTTGCTGGCGAGAGCTAGAGAGGAATCGGGCATCGAGAACTCTTTACATTGGGTTAGAGATATTACATTCGTGGAAGGACTTTGCATTCACTCTGCCGGATTGATTTAAAGGTTTGTAATTATGGCCGGTATTGTGTAAAATAGTTTTGCGGCTATTCTAAAGCAAATATCCAGTATAATCTTTGCAGTAAAGCCTTAAATATTTGTAGCAGGGATGTTGAGCGAATTTACACAAAGGCCACTCGCTAAATCCATACATCAGGCCTATTATCCCGTACCTACAGCCATTCTTGCGAAATGGCAGAAGACGGTGGATTTACTTGCCTGCGTACTGGAAGTGGCAGTCGCTCGCATAACACAGGCTACCCCGGACCAGCTACTACTGTTAGTTTCTAACCAATCTCCTGCTAATCCTTTCTTCCTTGAAAAACCTGCCTTCGTTTACTACAACTCATATTGTGCCCAGGTGGTTTTAAGCGCTAAGCCTCTGGTTGTGATTAATACGGAACTGGATGGCAGGTCTGAGCATAATTCTGACGTGACATTGGGTATGCTGGCCTATGAAGGCCTGCCTCTTTTCTGGCCGAGCGGAGAATTGTTCGGTACACTGGCCGTTCTGGATAAAACCCCGCGCACGTTTACCCCTTTGCAGGAACAGCTTTTACAACACTTCAAGGAAGGTTGCGAGAGCGAACTAAAAATACTTTTTAATGAGTCCCATGAACGGGCTGATAGTATTCATTCCAGTCAGAATGTACTTTTCCAGAAGTTAGTGTCGGTTGTCCATGCTGCTTCCGCCAACTCAAACTTGTTAGCTACCCTGCAAAACGCTATGGAGGTTGTAGCTTCCATAACTTCAGCCGAATATGGCAGCATGATCGTATTAAACGAAAAAGGGGCCGTTACAGATAATATTATAGGGTTGAACGCCTGGGGGCTGGATATTAAAGAAGCTATTTACAGTAGTTTAATAGAATATGGCCTGGCTGGTTGGGTTTTTCGCCAGCGTGAAGTAGCACTGGTCAGCGATACTCTTACTGATAGCCGCTGGTTGCGTTTGCCGGAGCAACCCTCACAGGCGCGTTCGGCCCTGGTTGTCCCGGTTATGCGAGGCGAGTTACTGGCCGGGATAATGGTTTTGTTGCACTCGCAACCGAGTCATTTTGGGGTAGAACAGATCAAGCTGATAGTGCCTGCCTCCGAGCATCTCGCGCTACTGCTGGATAACATTCGGCTACAGGGTTTAGCCAGGCAGGAAAAAGAATCTCGACAATCTACAGAGAGCCAGTTGTATTTAAGTGAGGGGCGTTACCAGGCAATTTCTGAAATGACCTCTGATTTTGCTTTCTCCCTCGTAATAAACTCGAATGGCTCGTTTGAGGTGGAGTGGGTTACGGATGCCTTCTTCCGAGTAACTAATTATAGCCTGGAAGAATTGATGAAACCGGAAGGGTGGAAACTACTGGTACACCCTGACGACGCGGCACAGGCTGTTCGCTACGCTAAAAGTGTTATGGCAGGACACGCCGGGGTGGTGGAATTTAGAATAATTACTCGCCGTGGCGAAGTGCGCTGGGTCAGGCTGTACGTCAAACGTGAGTGGGATACTGAAAAAAGGAAGCTTATCCGTATCCTGGGAGCCGGACAGGATATCACCGAGCAAAAACAGGCCGAAGAAGCCCTGCAACACGCCAATGAGGAACTTAACGGCTGGGTAAGCGAACTGGAACAACACACTCGTGAGATTGGCCTGCTCAATGAAATGG
>DATAKM010000048.1:0-19591 GCA_036261665.1 Chloroflexia bacterium | reverse complement strand
GAATAAACTCGAAAACAACCCGGCCTTGCTTAATCTCGATCAATTCTGCTACAACATGGTTGCCGAAATTAAGCAGGGGGTAGGCAGTGCTAATGCAATTTACTACCGGAGTGAGCTTGAAGCAGGTAAGGAGTACCTGCTGGACGAAAAGCTGTTGCGCCAGATTCTTTATAATCTCCTGGTGAACGCCTGTAAGTATTCATATCCCGCCAGTACCATTTCCTTTGTGGCCTCCCAGTCGCATACTGAAGATGAGATTGTATTCCAGGTAAAGAATGAGGGGCCAGGGATATTGCCGGAAGATTTACCTCATTTGTTTGAAGCATTCCACCGGGGAAAGAACACCGGTACCATTCGCGGGAATGGCCTGGGCCTGACCATTGTCAAAACCTCTTTAGATCTAATGGGCGGTAACATTACTATAGATAGTCAAGTTGGAGATATTACAACCTTTACTGTGGCTCTTCCTGCGAAAAGTAGCCTTAATTTAGTCCCTTTGTAGGGTTGTATGCTCCATTATTAACAAATCCACCGGAATTCAACTATAACAAAAGGGCGTGAATGTCACACGCCCTTTTCCGGTTTTGTAGTTTTCTAGAGTGTTCTTAATGCCCTATCACAAAAGTGAGTACTACCAGAATAATAATCATCAGGGCGGTTAGCAAAAAGACCGTCAAGAGGTCGGCACGAATAAAAGCGTATTCTTCTTCTCTTGAGATGGCTGGTTGCCGGTTGGCAGCGGTAGTACTGCGGCGCGAATAAGGACGGCGGGCGCTGGACGACGGGCGGGGCGCGGTAACAGTTCCGCGCGACTCAGGCATGCTATTCATTGATTCTGCTTCGCTTTCACTTTCATTGGAGGGCAAATATTCTACATCATCGGCCAGCGAAGTACCGTTGGTGGCACGGTTACCGGCCAGGCGGCTTGTTTCAAGGTCAACTAACGGCCGGGCAGCATTTTTACGTTCGCCACCCACCGCCCCACTCCGCTGGGCCTGGATAGCACGAACTGACCGGCTCGTTTTCTTGGGCATAAATTACTACTCCTCTTTTCCTTAAAGCTATCGTCCGGGCTGGATTGCGTTTAACGGTACAACTAACCCTTAACCCTTTAATTATACTTTGTCCGACTTCAATTAGCAACTTGCTAAAATCACTTTCAGTCTATCAGGACTTTTTCGGGCCGGATTCGTTTTTGCAAGGCTTGCTTGTCACTGCTCCAGAAGCGCTGAGCCCATGTTAGCTTGTGTCTTTTTATGCCGCGAACGGCAGAGATTGATACCGGCGAGGTGTTAAGAAAACTTTTCAACCAGATTTCCGAATTTTCAAAAATAAGTATAAAAGGAGTGTAACCGCTCATGGCACTATTCGTTACTATATTAGCGGGCAATCCAAACTTCGCTTTTTGTGCCATCCTTATTGTCATATTTTCATAATATAGTACTTAATCAGTTTAGTCATAAGAGTAGCATATCGCATATCTTCGGTAGGAGTTAACGTGAAAGAACGCAAGACTGATTCTCAACCGGCTATGTCCGGGTCTGCTGCGCCGGATAAATCCATTGCTCATGGTTACGGCGGTACTTTGCTGAAAGCAGGACGCTCGCGCAGGCAGTTTTTAAAGCTGGCAGGTGGTGTGGCGGTTATAGCAGGCGCTGGCCTAGTTATTCAACCCTGGGGCTCCTCAAACCTTCTGGGAGCACCCTCTGACTGGGTCATTCAGACCGGCTTTCCGGCCAGTGGTACTTTTACCTCGCCCGTACAGCCTGTTACCACTTCCTTTACCGCGATTGGTAGTTACTGGGAAGTAAAAAGCGGGGATGGTAATCAGCTAAGTTTGCAACTCCGAGTCAGTGACGATGGCGTTAAGTTCAGCGATTGGATTGATGCGCACCCTGATTCAGATGAGGGTCGGGTTAAAACCAATCTCACTCGTTTCTATGGCCGAGTACAATTTCTGAGCGGTAAGTACGCTCAATTCCGCATGAACATCCCTTCCGGGATTTCGGTAAAACTGGTTGGTCTTACTTTTATTGATGGCAGCGCCGGTGGCGTGCCACCCCAGACCCCACCACGAGCTTTGATTCCTTCCGGCAAACCAAACAAGCCCTACATTATCAGCCGGGCAGACTGGGGAGCCAACGAAAGCTACCGGTTCTCCGGTGGTGCGCAGGTTTGGCCGCCTGAATACCGTACCGCTAAAGCGATTATTGTCCATCACTCCGAGACGCCCAACAGTTATAATGCTAACCCGGCCGTTGATGTGCGCGGTATCTACTACTATCACGCCATTACCAAAGGCTGGGGTGATATTGGCTATAACTTCCTGATCGACTGGAAGGGTAACATTTACGAGGGCCGTTACGGTGGAGATGATGTTGTGGGCGGTCATGCCTACCAGTACAACTACGGCAGCGTGGGTATCTGTATGATCGGCAGTTTTTCTTCCGTAACGCCGCCTAAAGCCATGCAGGACGCCCTGGTCAGCCTGGTTGCCTGGAAATGCGCCCAGCGCAATATCAATCCTACCTCTAAAGTCTTCCTGATTGATAAGACAGTCAATGCAATTCTCGGTCACCGGGATGTGATTGATACCACCTGTCCGGGGAATTCCGGTTATGCTATTCTGCCTTCCATTCGCACCCAGGTGGCGGGAGTAATTCAGCAACCCAGCTCTGGCAGTTACAACGTAGATCTGAAATCAGTCACTTTTTCGCCTACTACCTTAAAAGCGGGAGATGTTTTAAGGGTAGATGCGGTCATCAGCAATACCGGTACTTTGCCTCTCGAATCGCAAGACCCTGCTCCTGGCTATACCTACAACGAAGGCCAGACCTTTGAGTCTTTGAACCTGGCCAAACAGGATGGCAAATTCCGGTTTGCCGTAGATTTTACGGGTAATAGTGGTGTCAGCCATCCTTACCGCTGGGGTCTCGGTAAAACCCTTCAACCGGGAGAGACTGTAACAGTTACCGGCTATATCAAAATGCAGACTCAGCGGCAGGTTGATATGTTCGGAAGCGTGGTGCAAGAGTACGTCAAGTACTGGGAAGACAATGTAGGCACTACCCGTGTTACCACCGGCAGTGGTTCTCAAACCGGCGGAGGTTCTAGCGGGTCAAACCCGACTGACCGCGCTCCTTCTCGCGCCTCAGACCCGAATGTGCGTTATTTCAATGAAACCGGCCACAACCTGGGTTACGGCTTCAGAGGCTACTGGGAGCGGAACGGCGGGCTTGAACTCTTTGGATATCCTTTAACGGAAGAGTTTACCGAAGAGTCTCCTACTCAACCGGGCAAGTTCTACACCGTGCAGTACTTCCAGCGCAATCGCTTTGAGTACCATCCCGAATATAAAGGGACTCAATACGAGGTGCTGCTCGGGTTGCTTGGTGTGCAGCTTACTGCCGACCGCACTTTCTTTAAAACGGCTGCCTTTACCAACACTGCCTCCAAAGTTTACTTTAAAGAAACCGGCCACAGCCTGGGAGGTACTTTCTATAGTTACTGGAAAGCTCATGGTGGGCTGCCTATCTTTGGCTACCCGATATCTGAGGAATTCCAGGAACGAAACGCTGATGACGGCAAAGTCTATACGGTCCAGTATTTTGAGCGTAACCGCTTCGAATACCATCCCGAGAACAAAGGCACCAGGTATGAAGTGCTTTTGGGTCTGCTGGGAACCGAGATTTGTCGCCGCAAAGGCTGGTTAAAATAATTCCTACCACCTCAACTAAACTGATAGCCTTCTCTCCGCGTTAGCAAGTAGCCCGCTTTGGTCTCAAAAGCGGGCATTATTTTTGCCTTTTTCGGGTTAAGCAAAGACAATCGAACAGCTTGTGATATAATTTATTAATAAACAAGTAACTGAAGGATTGGTGAGGACAGCTGAGTTAATGCGGATCAAGCGCGGAAATTTTGGAAAAGACAAAGCTCCTGTAGAAGGGAATCGACCGGTCAGTGATCAGACTAGGGCCGTACTGAACAGCGCGATTGTAAATGTAGTCCAGGCTATTGGTAGCAAGGCCGGGGTCTTAACTTTCTGGGATGATGCGCGCAACGAACCGGGGCAGGTTTCAACTTATGGGCTGGCTACCCCTCTCTTTGATGAGATCAAACCGACCATTTGCGACCTCGTAGCCCAGTTACATCAGCGGGTGCAGGATGCCGGGCCTGAAGTGACACCTGCCCTTACCGAGGATATGGTGGCCCTTCAGACGGATATACCGACTCGCCAGGGCCCTTTGCATGTTATCTGCCTGCCTATCCAGATTGAAGGCCGCTTCATTGGCGGACTATGCCTGCTACAGACTTCGCCTTTGCAGGCTCTGGTGGATAACGCTCTGACTTTACCTCCCGCCGGAACCGGTAGCGATCCCGGCGTCATTCCTGAACATGAGGAAGATGATGGCTTATCGCAGGGCCACTACGGCTTGATCGTAGACCGTAACGATTTGGTCGCGCGCAGCACCCGCTTGCTCAAGCGGTTAGTGGAGGAGCGCCAGTGGTTGGCGGCTATTATTGAATTTAGCGCTGACGGCATTCTAATCGTAGACAACGAGTGCAATATTATCGGGTTTAACCCGGCCTTTGCTCGTCTTTCAGGCTGGAGCGTTGAAGAACTGCGGGGCCGCAATTGCTATGAAGCGCTCAATATGATCTCCCCGCGAGGCGAGACTTACTGTGGGGTCAGTTGCCCGATCAGGCTGGGCACTTTTGTGAACAAGCCTGAGGAAGAACGCCGCACTGAAGTCGTAATTACTACCAAAGATGGTGAGCACCGGGATGTAGAGCTGACCTACTCGGTCATTCTTTCCGATACTAATCGCATTCTGGGCGGAATCCTGGGAGCACGCGATATTACCGCTCGAAAAGAGGCCGAGGAGTTACAATCAACCTTTCTATCGGTGATAAGTCACGAGTTACAGACACCTATCGCCATTATTAAGGGTTACGCCGGGCTTTACGCTGATGAAACTACCAAGATAGACCCTGCCACGGTGCGCGAGAAGATGCAGATTATCGAGGAAGAGAGCAGCCGGCTCAGCAAGCTGGTTGAAAATCTGCTTTATGCTTCGCGTTTGCAGGCTGGCGGGGTTGAGTTAAACCGCCAACCGCTTGATGTTGCCACGCTCTTACGCCGGGTGGTCGCTCGTATGCAGGATGTCAGCAAAAATCATAAAGTCTCTCTGCTTTTGCCGGGAGAACCTTTGCCGGAAGTTTCCGCCGATTACGATAAAATTCAGCAGGTGGTCGTCAACCTGGTCGAGAACGCTATCAAATATAGCCCTGAGGGTGGTCATGTTGTAGTGAGCGCGGCAGCAACGGCGGACAATGTGGTGGTAAGCGTTACGGATAGCGGTATCGGAGTACCCGAAGGAGAACGCCAGCGTATTTTCGAGCGGTTTAGCCGCCTGGATAGCCGGTATGTACGCGAACGAAAAGGCGCAGGGCTGGGGTTATATATCTGCAAAGCGATTGTAGAAGCGCACGGAGGCCATATCTGGGTAGAGTCCGCGCCGGTAGCACCGGGTAAACCACAGCGCGGTTCTCGCTTCAATTTTAGCCTTCCGCGAGAAGAGCCGGAAACTCTTCCGGTGCTCTTTGGTAAAATTTAGTAGCAGGCGGGTTCGAGCTTTGAGAGGATCAGAATTAACCGGCCCTCAATCTTCAAGAAGGCCGGTTTCAAAAAGAACAAGAAAACAGAGATGAGCCAAACAGTTCTAATTGTAGATGATGAACAAAAGCTGGTAGACCTGGTGAAGGCTATCATGGAGAAAGAGGGCTATAACGTCATAGAAGCCCATAATGGCCGGGAAGCAGTTGAAAAAGTGCGGGATGACCTGCCTGATGTCGTTTTGCTAGACGTTATGATGCCCGAAATGGACGGCTTTGAAGCTCTGCGCGAGATCAGGGCGGCCAGTAACGTACCTGTTATTATGTTGACGGTACAGGCTACCGAGAACGATAAGGTACGCGGCTTAGAGATTGGCGCGGATGATTACGTCGCCAAACCGTTTGATCATCGAGAATTACTGAGCCGGGTTAAAGCCAATTTGCGCCGGGCTGCCATGCCCACCAGTGTCAGTAAATCTGAAGGTTTAGTTAAAGTTGATGACGACCTTCAAATAGATTTTGATAAACGAGAGGTGATTGCAAAGGGTAAGCACCAGAAATTGCGCCCTACCGAGTACAAGTTGCTTTATCACCTGGTTAGCAACGCCGGAAAGCTCATGAGCCATGAGCAGTTGTTGACTAAAGTCTGGGGCCGTGAATATCGGGACGATGAGCAACTTTTACGGCTTTACATAACTTATCTCCGTCAGAAAATTGAACCAGACCCGGGCCATCCTAAGTACATCCTGAACGAACGCGGTCTGGGTTATCGCTTCGTGGATTTCCGCCAGTAGATTCAAAGCCTGGCGCAAAAGCTGTTAATTTTGTAACAGAAGCGCTTTACGCCTTATGTTATAATATTCACAGGTTGTGGAACAAGTAGTAGGAAGTAAGCTTATGGCAAAAGAGCGTAAGAAAATTAGCGGCCCTATCAGTGAGGCAGAATTTGCCAAGCCTCAGAAGCCTCTACCCATGCCCTTCGAGCGCTGGATTGATAGACTGATTCACAAAGCCGAAGCAGAAGGCAAGTTTGATAATCTGGCCAATCACGGTAAGCCCCTGAAGCTGGAAGAAGAAAACCCCTACGTTGAAGAAGATATGCGGCTGGCCTATAAAATAATGGGCAATGCCGGTTTTTCTCCGCCGTGGGTGGACATGGAGAAAGAGGTCAATGCTGAGATAGAGCGCCTGACCAGGGATCGCGAGCAGCATCGCCGCTGGATTAAACGGCGTCTGAACGAGATCAAAATGGGTCCTTACCAGGTCTTTATGCGCGATATCCGTCTCCTGGCATCCTCTCATGATTACTGGCTTAAGCTGCACAGTGAAAGATTGACCGAACTCAATCAAAAAATTTATACTTTTAACCATATCTGCCCGGTCGAAAATCTGCATAAAGCGCCGGTGCAAGTTGCCAGCCTGATGGAAGAGTACGAAAAAAGCTGTCCGGCTATCCCTAAGCTTTAAGCGGCAAAAGCGCTTAAATTCAAACTAAAGACTGAAGTATTAAAAATGGCGCACTCCGGTGCGCCATTGCTCTTTCTCGGCTTAAAGTGGATAATTCCCAGATATAAATATACAGAGCTGGAAATTCAGTAAGGATCGCTTAATTAGCCTGTATGTCTCGAAAAATAAAGCTAACAGAAGTAAGGAGAATGAAGAGTGAAGAGAGTTGGTTTTGTAGGACTGGGTATCATGGGTGCAGGGATGGCCGGTCAGTTGCTTGAGCAAGGCTTTGAACTGGTAGTGTGGAATCGCGACCGTAGCAAAGCGCAACCCCTGGTGGAACGAGGGGCAAAACTGGCCGCTTCTCCGGCTGAACTGGCTTCGGAGGTGGAAGTGGTTATTACAATGGTGCGCGATGATGCGGCTGTTCGGGAAGTGCTATTAGGTGAAAATGGAGCTATCGCCGCAGCCAAACCCGGCACGACCTTTATTGATATGAGTACGGTAACGCCCGGCATGACCCGTGAATTGCTGCAAGCTACCGACGCAAAAGGTTGCCACTACCTGGACTCTCCCGTAACCGGCAGTAAAGCCGCTGCTGCCAGCGGGCAATTGAATCTGCTGGTAGGAGGTAAAGCGGAGGATATCGAAGCCCAACGTGACGTGCTGGAGACTATGGCCGGTACTATCACGCATATCGGGCCGAACGGTTCCAGCGCCTTTTTCAAACTGGCTAATAATCAGCTTGCAGCCGTACTGCTGGCTACCTATGGCGAATGCCTGGCTCTGATAGAAGCCGCCGGAATTGACCGCGCTATGGCTCTGGAAACCCTGATTGGTACGGCAGCGCGTGTTTCAGGCATGAAGAAAGATAAAATTCTTAAAGGAGACTTCAGTACTGATTTTGCGCTGGACCTGATGCATAAAGATCTGACGCAGGCCATGCAGGCGGCCAATGAAGTTGGCCTGCCCGCGCCCATCCTGGCAGCCACCCGCGAAGTTTACCAGCAAGCCCGCAAAGAGGGTAAAGGCGGGCAAGATTTTGCCGTAATTGCAGTTAAATAACTTTACAGGCTACAGACAGGCCAACCGGATAGCTATCCGGTTGGCCTGTCAGCCTGCCCACATCCAGAAAACAAATAAAACTACCCAGATAGCCTGTATTACAGCGCTGATCTTTAATACATAACGCGGCATTATCCGGCCTGCCAGCATAAAGACCGGGAAGACTGACAGCAGGTAACGGTTCATGCTCATCCAGAAGAAGCCGTCGGTTCCTTCCCGCGTCAGAAAGACGGACACACTTAAAACGCTATAAAGTAAATAGGCGGTGGGTAGGCGGCGCTGCGCCCAGATAATGATCAGGCAGATGAAGAGTGTCAGCAGGATCAGATCGAGCACATTATAAACAAGGTTGCGAGAGTAATTCAGGTCGAACAGGCCAAACAGGCCACCAAAGAAAGACTCCCAGGGCAGGGCAAACTTGATGTGCCATACTACCTGCAAGTGATTACTGAAGTTGAAATCGCCCAGGATAAAATAAACATAAACCAGGTAGATGGCGAAAGTGGCGGGGGAGAGAGCCAGTGCCAGGCCATCACGCCCTACTTTCCGCCAGTTAAACTGGCGCTGTTGCATATACATAAAAGCCAGGGGCACAACCAGCACCACCCCCTGTAAACGGGTAATCGAAGCGAGTGCTGAAAGGCCCGCCGCTATATACCAGCGGCGGTCTTCGCCATAATAGAAGGCTGCCAGAACCAGCGCCAGGTACAGCGACTCGGTGTAGCCACTTGCCAGGAAAAAGGCGGTGGGAAAAGTAGCTACAAAAAGAATGGCCCGCCGGCTGGTTTCCTCATTAAAAAGGCGCTTAGTCAACCGGTAAAAGTAGACCAGGGCTACTATATAGGCAAAATTGGAAATCAAAAGGGCGGCCAGCATATACTGGTCGAGCAATAATCTTCCAAGAACGCCTACTCCGGCCGGGAAAAGTGGTGGGAAATTGGTAGTGCCATCGCCCACGGCGTAACCGAAGTGAGCGATATGGATATACCAGTTAGTATCCCAGCGTTGCCAGGGTCCCAGGAGGAAAAAGGCCGGGCCCCAGTGACGCGGGTCTACATCCCGTAATAAGCTGATACCAAGCGGAGGGTCAATCGGTGCGATGGGGGCCAGAAATGCGCCAATGGCGAACAACAACAGGCGATGCGTCATGAAAACGGTCAGGGCGAATGCAATCGCCGGGTCTGCCATGAGCCTGGCCCAGAGAGTAGAAGCCCATGCCTGCCAACCCCAGGCGGGAGTAGCAACTATGTCGCCTGCATCCGCGGCGCTTGCGCCGCTGTAATTAAGATTTGTTACCGTATAGTTTGTTGCCGGGGCGTAACTGCGATTAAAGTTTATGTTTCCTGAAACAGTTTCACGGTTGTTCAACTGTTTGTCTTTATCTCCCATCGTTCTGCGCCTCGTTACCGCAAAATACTAAGCCCGCCAGTATGGGGGGATTAAATGCCAACGCTAAAAGCCAACTAAAGCTTCCACCCCATTGTGTATCTTACCGGTACTTAGATTAGCCGGAGCTATTTGTCTCAGGCCCATTATCTGCCAGGACCGTCCTCCTGGCCGTATTTATAACAAATCTCAGGCCACAAAGTTCCTACCTGGTACTGTTTGTAACTACAGGCCAGCGCAGGTATTCAGTGTAAGTGTAACGTTTGATTCAGGTTCCTGGTTTAACCAAACAACGTTTTCGTCAGCCGCTCCTGCTCGGCCCGGCTAAACCCGGGCAAATCTGATGCTGCAAAGTTTTCCCGCGCCTGTTCCGCCGTTTTAATCCCCACAATCGCTGTAGAAACCGCAGGTTCATCCAGCACGAACCGCAAAGCCGCCTGGGCCATAGTACGCTCTGGCTGTTCCAGGAATTGCAATGACCTGGTCAGGCGTACTTTGTGGTCCCGGTAGTTGTGCGGCCAGCTTGCGCGAATATCTCCCGGTTCATATGCGGTCGAAGTGGTTTGCTTACCTGTCAAAAACCCGTTAGCCAGGGGCTCTCGCGCAATAACCCCGATATTATTTTCAAGGCACAACGGTAATAACTGTTCAGCCGGGTTCTCACTTTGCAGTAACGAAAAGATGTTGTAGACAATCTGAATAGTGTCGGCCTTACCTTGCTTTAAACAGGCCATACCTTCAGCCACACTATGTACAGAAACGCCGTAATAACGAATTTTGCCGGCGGCTTTCAATTCATCCAATACTTCAAAGACAGTGCCATCTATGATGAATTGGCGGGAGGGATTATGTAACTGGTAAAGATCTATGTAATCGCGACCTAACCGCTTTAAACTGGCATCTATCGCTTCCCGGATATGCCTGGCCGAGAAATCAATAACAGTCTGGCCACCGCTAAAGTTTGCGCCCACTTTGGTGGCAATGATTACTTCATTAAGCTTTCCAATCCGGCTCAGCCCGCGTCCCAGAATCTCTTCACTGTGTCCATAACCGTAAACGTCCGCCGTATCGAAAAAGTTACAGCCAAGCTCACAGGAAACGGTGATTGCCTCCAGCGAGGCAGTATCATCGGTCGCTCCGTAGCTGTTACCATGCTGATTACCACCGACTGCCCATGAACCAAAGCCAAGTTCTGAAACCTTGAGACCGGTTCGTCCCAGTGTTCTGTATTTCATCGGTACTCCTCGCGCTGTCTCTATTGCTATGAAGAAATGCCGGAATGCCCGTTTCGATGCCAGATATTTTCATCAAAAGAACTACCAACCCGGCCTAACTTACCTTCTCTTCTCTAAAAACTTCCCCGCTTAGCGGCTTATAAAAGCTTCAGCCGTATAACTTCATAGACAATTATATCGCGAATTTCCCTTGCTTGAAAGTCCAGCCCACTCCACAAACAACTTATCTTAGCACAGCTCTTTCTTTGCGACTATTGGTCTTTTGACTTAAACAACAAAAAAGGCCCATTGTAATGAGCCTTTCTGGTTCCTGGCGTTACTGGCGCTGTGGCCCGCCGGGTGGTTCGTCATCTCGGCGCAAGTTAAGATGTTTTTCCAGCTCCTGAATGATTATATCAGCACTGGGAAGTTCAGAATCATCTTCATCTCGATGTCTTCTGTTCTCACTCTGACGCTGTTCAAACTGTTCTTCATCTAACTCGCCATCATCTTCGTCATAATGTTCTTCAAGGTCGTGCACGAAAGAGGCGACATCTTCCTGGCGGCTAACCGCTTCAGAAACCTGCGCTTCAAACCGCATACCCAGACCTTGCACACCTTCCAGGTCCATCCCGAGTTTCCAGCCTTCATTCAGAGCTGATAATAGCCGGCTGGTAACTTTCCAGTTCGGGCTGGCTGAAAGATAACTCGGCGCTGCCCCCCATAGCGAACCGTTTTTGAGTTGCGCTTTTTCAGAACCGGCGCTCAGTACGCCCACAATACCGGTAGGGCCTTCATAACGCGACTGCGTCGCTCCTAACTGGCGTAGGCTTGCCAGCACCGTTTCGTCGCTACTGAAGCCCGTGAGAGGCACCTGGCGAGTATGCGGTACGGGAGCAAGTAAAGAGCCTACCAGGACTACTTCCGTGACATTACATTTGCGGCAAATTTCAAAAAAGACTTCACTAAAAGTACGCCACTTGAGGTCCGGTTCTACCCCGGACAGCGTCACCAGTGAACGATTCTGGCCTCCAAACTCGGAAATATAAGAAAACTGGTTAGCAGGCCAGCTTATTTCCCGCCTGTCTTCTTCATTTAACCGGGTGAGAGGCCTGGTATCGCTGAAAACATAAAATTCTTCAGGATCAATTGTCGCAAATTCCTTCAGCGACAACCTTTCTTCAATATATTTAACAGCCGTGGTAGCCGAATCTGCGGCATCATTCCAGCCGGAAAAGGCTGCAATTAACAACGTGTCATGTAGTTGTGGCCAATCCGATACCCGGATATAGTCCGCCATAAAGATACCCCTTCCAGATTAGCCCGTAGGCTAGAGTCATTTCAGGAATAGTTTAACACACGGGGCAAGTTTACTTCAAATGCTCAAACAGTACCGGTTTGGTTTACAGGGTGGTTTCAAAGCCAGCAAGGCTGAACTAAGTTTCAGCCAGCCTGTGAGTAACCACTTGCTCAAATGGATTTGATTTTGGCCAGCTAATTTAGCCAATACCGCCCACTTAGCCATATTGCTTGCCACAGGCCTGACGTTTATCGGATAAGAAAAATATTTGGCGACATCTGGAACGGCTAAAAAACTGGACTATTTGGTTGTTGTGAAGATTTGCTTTGTGTGCTAAAATTCCCGCTTGCAAGCTTGGAAAATAGAGAGCGAAAAGGCTGTTAAAACTAAAACTTTCCGCCTGGTAAAACGTATATACCAATTGTAAGTTTGCTTCTATGCCAGCTTGTTTTTATCCGCCATCTTCACCGGCATCGAACGACCGGGTGCGAAATGCATCGGCCCGGCGCAAGAAAAGTATTTTTTAGATGCTTGGGGCGCCTGGTAGCCGGAGCGGCTACCTATCAACTAATAATAAAAAGAGGTTTGCGCCCTTGACCCGGTGAGGATTAAAAAAGGAGTTTTGTATGTTAACCAACACTATGCGTAAGAACGAGTGTTTCCAAACAGTTGTCCGCCATCCATCAACAACTGCTGGTTAGCTTTGCTAACGGGCTAGAAAGAATATAGAGGTACCTTATAGAATGACCAAGACCACTACCGGTCGAACCACCTATTTTGATTACTTGCGAGGCCGCTTCGGCCTAAATACAAATCAGCTTACCGATACTCTTCATTTAGAAAATAACCGCCTGTATTGCCAGGATTTAGACCTGCTACATGTGAGCCAGAACTGGGGTTCCCCCTTAGAAATCGGCTTTACCCCCCTCGTAACACGCCAGATTAAAAATATGTACGGCTATTTCGCCCGCGCGTTCGCTCGCAAAGGCTACGCCGGCAAGTTTACTTATGCCTACGCTTCTAAAGCGGCTCAATACGAGGATTTGATTCGTACTGCCCTGCAAGCTGGTGCCCATTATGAGACCAGTTCGCCAATGGACCTGCAAATGGCCCGCCTCCACTGGAAGGCCGGAAATCTGCCTTCCGACCGCATGATTCTGACGAACGGTTTTAAGACTCCCGCCTATGTACAGAATATCATGCAACTGCGCCGCGAAGGCTTTAAAAATGTGCTGCCGATTATCGAGTCGGAGCAGGAAATAGCGGCCTTTGCTAACAGCCCTTTTGATTTTGACCTGGGTATCCGGTTGCGGGTTGACCGCTCTATCCTGCCGGATGGCGATTTCTCGCGTGTGACCAGTCGCTTTGGGGTTCCTCAGCACGAGATTATGGCAGTAGCCGCGAAAATTGCCGCTGCGCCTAATCTTAACCCTGTAATGTTCCATGCCATGATTGATACGCAGTGCGTGGACCGCCAGGACTGGGTTAAGGCTTTGCTGATGTGCTTCCGCACTTACTGTGAGCTTAAGCTGCAATATCCTGGTATGCGGGCTTTCAACTTCGGCGGTGGAATGCCGGTTCCTTACAGCCTGGATTTCAATTTCGATTACCAGGCCTTTGCCGACGAACTGACCGAAGGCATTATGCAGTTGTGCGCGGAGTATGGCATCGAACACCCCGAAATTATTGGTGAGTTTGGCCGTTACACGGCGGCGGCTTACGGCTTCGATTTCTATAAAGTAGTGGTTTCAAAGCCTTCGCACAATCCTGACGTTGACTGGTATGTGATTGATGGGTCTCTGATGTCTATGCTGCCCGATACCTGGGCCTTAAAGCAACCCTTCATTATCCTGCCTCTCAATGGCTACGATTGTCCGACCAAACGAGTCTGGCTTTCCGGCCTGACCTGCGACTCGGATGATGTGTACCGTTCCGGCGAGGATGATGATACGGTGGTGCTGCCCGATGTTTCTTATATGAAAGAGGGCGAGGAACTGGTCATCGGCGTTTTTATGACCGGGGCTTACCAGGACATGCTCAGTGGCATCGGTGGCGTACACCATTGTCTGCTACCCGAACCGAGCGAGCTGATTATTGAAGCCGCTCCTTCGGGAGTTGGTTATACTTACACTCGCCATTTGCCTTCCCAGAGTGTGCATACCCTGGCTTCGTTGCTCGGCTATCATAATTACCTGCCGCTGCTGGCCTCTCACGGCGACAGCGCGGACGGTGGCGAAGCGGCCCTGGCGCCGGAAATGATTACGATTGCCGGTTCTCATTCACCTACGCTGAATCGTAAAGCTACTCGCGCTCGGAGCTTTATTCGCAATCTCTCTTCCGGGCAGCGCAAAAACAAGCGGCCACTGGCAGTCAGTCAAACTCTGTAAATTCCAGCTTTTTACTGTCTTTCTATTTACGGTTTTCTATAAGAACACTCACAAAAGAGGGTTGATCACTTCGCAGGTGATCAACCCTCTTTTGACGTAGAAAATTGTTGTTAGCTTTCAAGCTTAATCGTTACCCATTAACTGCCGCTTTGCCCGGTAACGAGGCCATAAACCACCAGGACTGCTCCAATTAGCATAATTAAGCCGGTTACAATTAAACCCAGGCTGGTTATCCAGCTTATTTTATGTTTGCCCATCAGCCTGAAATTATTACCGCAGATAAATATAAGACCAATCAGGATAGGCGCCAGGAACGCCTGTAAAATGTTGGCCCAGAACATCAACTGAATGGGGTCAAAGCCAAGCAGCGCCACCACCAGGCCCGCCAGCAGGGCGACAGTCAGGATTAGATAAAAGCCTTCGCTTTGCCAGGGTTTCTTGGAAAGGCTATGCGGCAGCCCCAGCGAACCGGCCAGGGCATAAGAGGTACTGGCAAGCAGAACCGGTATAGCTACCAGTCCAGCGCCGATAAGGCCAACGGCAAAGAGATATTTAGCGAAGGGTCCTGCGAGCGGTTCAAGGGCTTTCGCCGCATCTGCGGCGGTAGTAATTTGCTGGTGATGCGTGAAAATAGTAGCGGAAGTAGAGATTATAATGAAATAAGCTACGAACTGACCGCTAAAGACCCCGCTAAAGATATCCAGGGCAGCGGTTTTTACCTGCTGCCGGGTGGAACCAGCGCGCTGCTCTTCTTTCTCGCCCTGCACTTGCCAGAACATCGAATAAGGCGAGATGGTGGCCCCCAGGATGGCGACTGCGCTGCTCAGGCTGCCAAAGCTGAAGTCCAGCCTGGGTACAACCGTATTTTGCAGGACAGCGCCCCAGTCAGCTCCCGATAGCAGACCGGTCACAAGATATGATATGAACGCCAGGCTCAGTACCAGAAAGATTTTTTTGATGGCATCAAAGTTCTGGTAGACCGTTATATACCAGAGACCCAACGCTACCGGCACTACAAACCAGGCCCAGTTCAGGCCGGTTATCAATTCCAGTCCGGAGCCAACCGCCACCAGGTCACCCGCAATAAGAGCCACATTGCCGACTATCAGCGCCAGGGAAGCCAGGATAGCTACCTTGCCACCGTAAGTCTCGGCCAGAATCTGGCTGAAGCCTTTTTGAGTGACCCGTCCAATTTTGCCGCTGGCGAAAAGTACGGATTGCAAAAGGGGAGTAGCCAGCAGCATCAGCCAGAGATGGCTGTAGCCGCTTCTAGCTCCATCAACAGCATAAGCCGTAACGGCGGTAGAGTCGTTTCCGGACATACCGCCCAGGAAACCGGGACCGATTGTTTTGAAGAAACTCTGTTTCTGAGGGGACGTAGGAATTTCGCAGTGGCTGTTACTTTCGCCTGCCGGTTGAATAGTTGCCTGGTTATTGCGCTCTTCCATCTGCCGCAAACCTTCATCTGTCGGCATGGCTTCCTGCAACTTATCGAGCGGGTCATCTTCTTTCTCTTCACAGGGTAATGTTTCGCTACCTGTCACGCCCAGGCGCTCAATTTCAGATCCAGAAGCCTCGATGACCAGCCTGTCTTCATAAGAGTCATCTTCAGTCTTTTCAACAGAATTGATACGATCAGCCGGAATAGCGATCTCTTTTGAAAATAATAACCCTTTCTTAACGATTACTTGCTCGGTTTCCCCGTTTTGATTTTTAATTACATCCGATACTCGGGGTTTGGATAAATCTTCTTCTCCCAGGTCTCCCTCGGTACTTTCTACCAGCATACCGGGCTCAATCAAAATTTCCGGTTCCTTTTCCCCATTTTTATCAAAGCCTTTACGATGATTAGTTCCCTTCAAAATCCAATTTCAACTTTCTTTCTGCGTTTTTTAGACAGTGTTAAGTAGAAGCCGTCTGAACTTTTTCAATCCATAATTGGAAGAATTAGTTGCCACTCGACTGCCAATTACTATTTATTATTCCAAAAGCAAAGTTAATGCCAGAAGCTCTTTGATACTAAAGGTTAAACCAAAAGTTAAGCCAGGCATAATGTTGTATATAGTTCAAGTGAGTTAAAGATAGTGGTTGCGGAATAATTCACTGGCTGCTTTTACTACCTCTGTTACGGTCACTCCTTCCAGGCACTGATAACCGATTGGGCAGGTTCCCAGGTTACAGGGCCGGCAAGCGACCGGGTGCAGCATGATACGATGTGGTCCAGGAGTAATTGGACCATTAAGCGCCGGATCGCCAGCGCCGAAAATAGTTACAACAGGTGTATTAAGGGCGTAGGCGATATGAGCTGGTCCGGTATCGTTAGTTACTAGCACTGCCAGGTGAGTCAGGACGGCGCCCAGGCTAACCAGGGAAGTCTTGCCTGCCAGGTTCAAAACCGGCCCGTCAAAAGCAGCGGTCAGATGATCAAGCTCAGCCCTATCTTCCGCTTCGCCCAGTAAAACCAGCGTTCCCTGGTACTGCTGTTGTAACTGCCGGCCCGTGACAATAAAACTCTCTGGAAACCAGCGACGGGTAAGGTCGCGGGCGGAAGTATGCAGACCAATTAGAGGTGGTTCTGCCTCCTGTAGCAGTTTTTCTGCCTCAAGGCAATCCTCGTGCTGTAAAGGAAATTCAAGCTCTTCATTTACAGTGGTAGCACCCAGAAGAGAAGTCAGGGCCAGGTTGCGCCGGATTTCATGCTCATGCTGTGGCCATGTCACTGCCGCATCCAGGCGACCGGGCCCGTCCCCTTCGCGGATAAATCCGGCAGTATAGCGCGCGCCCAGCATGAGGGTGAAGGGATTAGAGTAAACCCCGGAACCCTGCATTTGGATAGCCAGGTCAAAATTTTCAAGCTGCATTTGAGCAAAAAACTCGGTAGCGTGGCGAGCGTCAAAAAATTGTTCGGCTATACCCGGGTAGCCGGGAAAAGCGATAAATCTATCTATGTAGGGAGATCGTTCGGTAACGTCTTTTAGCAGGGGTAGGGTAATCATACTGATTTCGGCTCCTGGCAGGGCCTGCCGCAAAGCGCGTAAAGCAGGATAAGCGCATAAAAAATCACCAATCCGTGAGGCGCGTAGAATAACTATTTTTTGTGGTTTGGAAACCAGTCGGGAAAATAAGCCGGGTTCAAAGGGATTGTTTGCTGGCAAGTTTTCTTACTCCTGCCTTGATCCAGATAATAGAGGCGTACCTTCCGGTACGCCTTTACAAGATTTTAGTATTTTTCATACCTGGTGGTATCGGGGATAGAATTAGGAACCTGGTCCTGACCCTGGTCGACATCTACAGTATCGCTGGCCCCGGTCTGCGTGCCGTCTGGACTGGCTTTCCAGCTACTATCCTTATTTTTCTCTTCCTCGCTGACCGGTTTGCGAACGGTGGAACTTTGCGGAGTCCTGGGTTGGCCTTCCCTGGTGTAATTCGTTCCCGCATCCTGAGAGGTGTAGCCGGGAGAGTAGTGCATTTCACCGCGCTCCGAAGCTTTCGAATAATCGATTACATCACCTTCCTGCGGCTGTTTGGTCTGATTTCTATTTTCCTCACTCATCAGCAATCCTCCCATTATCCATTCAAAAGATTTTTAAAAGTTCACTGATTTGAACGGCAAGGAATGTGCCAATGTCCAAGCTTACTCCATGAAGCCCCAGCGCGATTCCAGTACAAAACCCAGACTTTCGGTCACTTTGAGAGAAGCCGGATTATCTTCAGAGACCTGATAGAGCGGTTTTTTGCCTTTCACCAGTAAATCATGGCAAATTTTACCGACTAGCTTTTTTGCCAGGCCTTTTCCACGCCAGCTTTCAACGGTATAAAGCTGCTGTATCGCTCCGTACTGATCATCCTGCACCTGAGCTTCTGCAATAGCTACAAGCTCATCTGCGGACTGGATTCCATACAGTGGTTTTTCTTCGGTCCAGTCGCTAAAATTTCCCAGCAAATGGCGGATTTCGGGTGCAATCAAAAGCCTGCTCAGTTCCTTTCCGGTCAGTAACCTTACTTGCGGATATTCTTCAGGTATACATATCCCATTGAAAATAGTTAGAGTATAAATCCGGTCTACACTATGCGTACGGAGGGGAAAAGCTCTCTGAAAGATAGATTTAAATTGCAGGGGATAATTCATTGCCAGAGTTTGAGGTAGCGCCTGGGCCAGCAGTTGCGCCGCCTCTGGCGAAGAAGTAAAGACCCAGTGTGGAAAAGCTTCATATAGATCAAAATCCCGCCCGCAGAGGGCAGTACCCAGAACTTGAGCATCAGCTAGAACAGCTAAAGATTTTTCTTGCGGCTTTAACTGCGCAACATAACGGGCGAAAACTCCGGCGGGTCCGGTTCGCTGTAAGAACTCTTTTAACCTGTTATTGGCGATCAGTTCTATTTCCATTATATAAATGCCATCCCGTATGGTAGTTGTACTTATTGAGATTTACCCACAGTCTTAATTGAGATATTTAATTAGGGATTATAGTATAGTTTATTCTGCGGGGGAGCGATACTTGTATCAGTATAGGATAGGTTGGAAAAGTAAAGAAAAGCAGAAATGAAGCGTTTTTATGAGATTTATCTAGAGGCTATAGCTGCACAGTTGCTTTCGGACTGGCGTGAATATTCCAGGACAAAAGCCGGTGGACAATTGTACAGGCGCAACCAGGACTTTGTACAGTGGCTTGGTTTTCAAGTTTTCTCTAGAGAAAACCGGGTGGTTGCGGGCTATGCCATTCAGGCATTAGCGAAACAGAATGATTTTCCAGGCGCTACAATAGTAAAGCGTATAAGAAAGAGGTCTGGTGAAGAGTGGTGGGTAACGCCCGATGAATGGGCATTAGATAGTGATAAGGTAGTAGAAATAACTCTGAAGCAAATCTTTCCTGATCCTTATCGACCATTGGATAATAAAGATATTCTGAAGATGACCAGTAAAAGTCGTTTGAAGAGTCCTGGTGAGTTTGAAATGCACGGTATTACTTTAGTGGTAAACAACCAATTGGTAAAAGGAAAAAAATATTTGAAAAAAGCTTTCGATGGATACGAGATATTACAGCAGTTAGCAAAGTTATTGAACCAATGAAGAATAACCACAATGTTTGAAATAACCAAGAGCATCTTGCTTAGTTATCAGTTCGGCACACTGCCCGATTGCACTTTCTAAGGCTTCCCGATCTCGCGCGCCTATC
>DATAKM010000047.1:0-8207 GCA_036261665.1 Chloroflexia bacterium | reverse complement strand
AGCTTGAACTAACACCGAACAAACACCTTTAATTTATTATTATAAAGATCCTATCAGGAAAGTAAATACTTTTTTACATCTAATCGCCGTTCAGAGACAGATCCAATTTTGTACAGCGATCCCTCAGCAGGTAATAGCAGGCTTAAAAGGTAAAGCGGTTGATTAGCGGTGATGTATATGAAGATAGTACAGAATACGAAGGATAAGGGTTCATTAGCAAAAAGTAGGGCCAGGTTAAGTTTTACTTACCGGCTTGCGGTCTCGGGATAGTAAACGAAGGTACTACAGCCAGGAAGTTATCCGAAGAGGAATAAGAAAATAAGCTCTGGTCGAAGGAGAAATTAAATTGCTGTGGCGAGCTAAATGGATCAAAAATGATTTTCGGTGGGTGGCAGGTCTCGCCGTGACCTTGATACTGTCAGGCTTGTTAGCCGATTGTGGAGATTTTACGCCCCCCACTGCCCCGGCTGTCACCACCGCCGGGCCTGCGGCTACTACAGCCGAACATACATCGCCTCCCGGGACTGCTGCCCTGACAGCGCTGGCTCCTCTTGTCACGCTCGCAGCCACCACTACCCGGGATACTACCAGATCCGCAGTTACTACGGTTGCTTCCACCACTGCCGGCTCTGCTACCGCTGTCCCCACCATAACCGGCCCGGCTCTGCCAACCGGAAAGAAGAGCTCCCCTGTTGTCCCACTAATCACCACCCTCCCGGGTGGTAACACCGAGGTCAACACCCTGGCCTATAGCCCGGATGGCAAACTCCTGGCCTCCGGCGGCTACGGCGGTATTATCAATCTCTGGGAGACTGCCTCTCGAAAAGTCTTATTGAGCCTGACCACCTCCAACGCCAATATCACAACTCTGGCCTTCAGCCCGGACGGCAAAACCCTGGCCTCCGCCGGTGACCCGGCCAGCGACATCACGCTCTGGAACATTCCAGGCGGGCAAAAAATAGCAACCCTGCAAGGTCATCAAAAGGCTATTAAAACGGTGGCTTTCAGTCCCAACGGCAAGTACCTGGCTTCCGGTAGCGAGGATAACACCATCAAGCTCTGGGATAGCACCTCCCATCAACTGGTCGATACCTTCTCCGGCCATACCGCTGCGGTTGAATCGCTAGCTTTCAGCCCCGACAGCCGGACCCTGCTCTCCGGCAGCTACGACGGAACGCTCAAGCTCTGGAGCGTCATTTCCAGCGCTCAAATAGCCGGCTACGATGATCACACCTATGGTGTCACCTCGGTAGCCTTCAGTCCGGACGGTAAAACCGTGGCCTCCGGCAGCTACGACCATACCGTTAATCTAAGAGATATAGCCTCGGGCAAAAAACTGGGGAGACTCAAAGGCCATACCGCTCTGATTGCGTCGGTCGCTTTCAGCCCCGATGGCAAAACTCTGGCTTCGGCTGGCTTTGATAAAACCGTTAAACTCTGGAATGTGGCGACCGCCACCGAGCTTGCCACTCTCACCGGCCATAATAAAGAGGTTTTTTCGGTCGCTTTCAGCCCGGATGGTAAGAGCCTGGCTTCCGGCTCGGTTGATGGTATGGTCAGGCTCTGGGATGTAACAGCCTTGCCTGCAACCGTTCCGGCTTCCGCTTCCGGCAACACTGTCCCGATCCTGACGGCTGCCCCGCATCATACTCTGGTAGGGTACAGCAGTAATGTTGAGTCGCTGGCCTTCAGTCCGGATGGCCAGACCCTGGCCTCTGGAAGTATCAGCAGGATGGTCAAACTCTGGGACCTGAACTCCTACAAAGAGCGGGCTAACCTGGACAACCCAGATAAAGATCCCAGGCAGGTAGCCATCAGCCCCGACGGCACTCTTCTGGCTTACTCCGGGGCCAATGGTAGAAATAGCACTCTAACCCTGGTAGACCTGGCTTCTCTTAAAAAGCTGGTCACTACCGAGGAACCAGGTACTATCGCTTCGCTCGCCTTCAGCCCGGATGGTAAAACCCTGGCAGAAGCTACCCTGGATAAAAATGTTTATCTGTGGGATGTGGCATCCCGTAAAGAGCTAGCAACGCTTTCCGGACACTCAAAGCCTGTCACAAGTGTTGCTTTCAGCCCGGATGGCAGGCTCCTGGCCTCAGGTGGAAGCGATAACACCATCATTGTCTGGGACTTTGCCACTCACCAGAAATTATTTAGCCTGGAGGGTCATAACGGGAGTGTCAACTCACTGGCCTTCAGCCCGGATGGTAAAGTGCTGGCTTCCGGCAGTGAGGACTTTACGGTCAGGCTGTGGGATCTGACTTCTCATAAGGAACTGATAACCTGGGTGGATCATAATTTCACGGTCACTTCAGTTGTCTTTACCCCGAACGGTAAAACCCTGGCTTCCGGCAGTAGAGATGGCACTATCCGGCTCTGGAATGTAGCTTCCCGGCAGCCTCTGCTGGTCATCCAGGGTAGCGCGGAACAGTTCGAGGCCCTGGCGACCAGTCCGGACGGCCAGATCCTGGCCTCTGGGGGACGCGACACTATCAAGTTATGGGATTTAAAAGCGATTCTATCTAATCCTTCCGCCTATATAGCAACGCCCCCGGCGACTAAAGGAATAGCCACCCGGTATACGACCTTTGGCAGTAATAATGCACTATACTCGATGGCCCTCAGCCCTGATGGAAAGACGATTGCAGCCGGCGAGTATCAAAAGGTAAGCTTATGGGATGTCGTAAACGGCTTTCCCTCGGAGATAAATGAGCCTGTTGTCACCAGCCTTGCCTTCAGCCGCGATAGCAAGGTCATCGCCACCGCTAGCCAGAACGAAACTATCAAGCTCTGGAACAATTCTGATGAAAAAGAACTGGCTACTTTGAAGAATAAAACCGGAGTAGTCTGGTCGGTAGCTTTCAGCCCGGATGGCAAAACTCTGGCTTCAGGCAGTAGTGACGGTTCAATTGTACTCTGGGATGTGGCTACTCAGAAAGAAGTTTCAACCCTTAAAGGTCATACCGCTAAAGTTAACTCCCTGGTTTACAGCCCGGACGGCAGGCTGCTGGCCTCCGCCAGTGACGACCATACCGTCAGGCTGTGGGACCCGGCAACCGGTAAAGAGGTGGCAACCCTCCAGGCCTCCGCCTACCCGGTCCTGACCGTGGCCTTCAGCCCGGACGGTAAGACCCTGGCAGCGGGTGGCTGGGATACCAGCATCAAGCTGTGGGAGGTGGCTTCCGGCAAGGAGCTAAAAACTCTACAGGGTCACGATGACTGGGTCAATTCGGTCGCTTTCAGCCCGGATGGTAAAACCCTGGCCAGCACCGCTAACGATGGCCGGGTAATTCTGTGGGATACTACCTCCGGCCAGGAATTAGTCACTCTGATAGACTTCTCCCAACCGGGGCTTGTAGTTTCTTTTAGTACGGATAGCCAAATCCTGGTAAGTGGGGATAGCAGCGCTAAATTTGCACTCTGGGAGGTCAGGCGCTAAAAGGTGCCAGCTCTGGAAGCTTCCATGAGAGCTGATCACTCTCCCGGGTAAAAGCATACCTGGCTATTGTTATCCAGTAGAGCAATCTGGCAGATCTACTCTCTCCAAAAAGAAAAGAAAGGTGGGGATTTTGTTTTATCAAACCCGATCCATAAAAACTCTGTGGCGGGCAGGGCTGCTCTGGCTGGCAGCAGGCCTGGGTCTGCTCACTCTCAACGCCTGCGGATCAGATGCTACTCCAACTCCAGGGATCGTCCCGACTCCGGTGGCTGCTAACTCAACTCCGGCCAGGCCTGACATTCCACTTATTTCCGGATTGGTGGATCCTTCCCAGGCCGTTACTCAGACTCCTGCTGCCACTGCCGGTGCTTCGGTAGTAGCTTCCTCCACCGGCCCCACCACAGAACTCGCCGCGCCTGCTTTCTCTCCTACTCCGGCGGCAACTGCCCCTGCTGCTACGGCGGTTAGCTCAACCTTACCGGCCAGTCCGGCGGCCCCCACCTTTACCGTGGCAGCTTCTCTCCCTCTTCCGACCGCTAAACCGGGGCTGTCGGATGCCCCGGCTAAATCCCTGAAACTACTTTCCTCTACCCCGCCGCAAACCGGTCACACCAATACTATCAATCGTCTTGCTATTAGTAAAGATGGTAAGTTATTAGCCAGCGCCAGTGATGACCGGACCGTTAAACTCTGGGAGATACAGCAGGGTATCCCAAAACTGCGCTCCACCCTGATTGGCCATCTCTCTTTTGTGCTTTCAGTAGCCATCAGCCCGGATGGTAAGCTGGTAGCCAGTGGAGGGGAGGACAAACTGCTTAAAATCTGGGACACCGCAAGCGGCAAGGTGCTCAAAACTTTTCCGGAGCAGGAAGAGGGCGTAGGTGCCTTGACCTTTAGTCCGGACGGCAAGTACCTGGCCAGTGGCAACTACGATGAGGTTCTAAGAATCTACGAAGTAGCAACCGGCCTGGAAATCCAGAAAGTTGAAATTAATAAGCAGTCCAATGGCGAGATTGTAACTCTGGCCTATAGCCCGGATGGTAAACTCCTGGCCGCCGGGGGTGGCAACGGGACCATCCCTTTGCTGAGGCTCTTTGACCCTGCCAGCTTGAAGACTGTAGCAGATTTTAGTGGTCACACTGGCGAAGTTTTTTCGCTTGCTTTCAGTGCGGACGGCAAAAGGCTGGTGAGCGCTTCGGGCGATAAAACTGCCAGAGTATGGGAGGTTGCCTCGGCAAAAGAACTCTTCAGGCTGAACGGACATACAGACCGCCTGTATAGTGCGGCTTTTAACCCGGATGGCCAATCCATTGTAAGCTCTTCCAAAGATGGCTCTCTTAGAAAATGGGATGCCGCCAGTGGCAGGCAACTGGTCAATACCAGTGATAACCAGCAGTACTCGGGCTTGAAAGGAACAACCCAAAGTCTGGTTTATAGCCCGGACGGCACAGAGCTGTACGGCGCTTACGAAAAAATTCCAGAGTTCGGCATTTCTATAGTAAATGCCCAGACTCTCAAAAGGCAGGACCTTGTCAAGGGTGCCTTCAGCAGTATCGGTATCGGGGGTTTCAGCCCGGATGGCCAGACCCTGGCGACCGTCGTAGGGGGCAAGACCGTCAACCTGTGGCAGGGCTTCCCCGGCAGTCCCAAAGTAAGCGGAAGTCTTAAAATACCGGAGGGTTACCACAAGTCCTCTAAAATCGACTGCCTGGCCTATAGCCCGGATGGCAAGAAACTGGCCGCCGGCCTTTCGGATGGGGGAGCGCTGGTCTGGAACCTTAAAAACGAGCAAGATTTCTTCAGCATATCAGAAGCTCACCAGTATGATGTTAACACTGTGGCCTTCAGCCCGGACGGAAAGCTACTGGCGCTGGGAGGCAAGGACGAGTTGATCACTATCTGGGACC
Source organism: Chloroflexia bacterium (assembly GCA_036261665.1). GTDB lineage: Bacteria > Chloroflexota > Chloroflexia > Chloroheliales > Chloroheliaceae > 54-19. The sequence goes on along the minus strand of DATAKM010000047.1, from coordinate 2,858 downwards.
TGGCTACTCAGCAGGAACTTCACATTCTGGGCGATAATTCAGCACACCAGGGTAACGAGGTCTTTTCGGTCGAATTTAGCCCGGACGGCAAATTCCTGGCCGCCGGGTATTTCGGCTCAATCCTGCGTCTGTGGGATGTAACGAGCGGCAATCTGATCAGAAGCGCGGAAGGAGCAGGCGCGGGAGGCATAATTGACTTAAGCCCGGACGGCAAATTCCTGGCCAGTGCGCATGCCATACCGGATGAGATCCATCTGTGGGATGTTTCGAGCATGAAACAATTGAAAACTTTCAAAGGCCATACTTCCCTGATTACCGCTCTGATCTACAGCCCGAACGGCAAATCGCTCTTCAGCGCCTCGCAGGACGGTACCATTAAAATCTGGAATGTTGCGGGTGGCGAGGAGGCCGTCTACACTTCCGAGTTAAGCCAGACCCTGGGTGTGCATGGGCTGGCGCTTTCTCCCGACGGCAAGCTCCTGGCAAGTGTTCAGAATAATGATGCTCTTAAGTTCTGGCAGGTAGAGTAACACCCGTCAACCTTAGAGGAAAGTCACAGCGGCAGGGGGTACTTTGGTCAGCCAACCGTGAAAGCCCAAAGTACTTCAAGCCCCCCTTCCAAGCTCTCAGCCGCTTTCATACTGGCCCTGCTGGCTACCAATGTTATCCAGACTGGTTTAGGCTAAATATTAACATTTTGCAGTAAGAGCCTTTTACCCTATTTTTGCCTGGTACTCTTCGGATCTTCGAAGGCCCAGCAGAACATCCGGGCACAGGGTTTCTCGGGGTAGTTGTTTAAGCGGACCTTTTGTCCTGCCAGGTCGCATACCTGTGCTGCTCCTGAGCACTCGTAATGCCCGCTCATTCTTTTTCCGTTCCCTGTAGAAGTGTAAATGAAGTTGTTTAGCGGAGTTAAACTGTTGTGTAAGCTGGTCCGGTTGATGCTTTTAAAGGAGGTGTAACGGTAGAAAAAGGCTTTCAGGAGGTTAGTTTGTGATGGAAAGCGGTCGAGTAAGTGCCCTGAGCGCCGGTTTGCAACGGGCTATCCGAAAAGAGGATTTTACAGCCCTGGCACCCTTACTCAGGGAGGCAGAGGAACTGGGACTTGAGCTTAAAGTAAGGGTAGCCAGGCATACTTCAGCCGTCGTCACCACTTATATCCTCGAAGATAAAGCAGGCTCTTACACCTCGGTATGGAAAAACAGCACCAGGCACTAGAACTTTTAGAAGTTCACCTAAAACTATATATCTTTAAGATTAATATATATAACCATTGTAAGGCAGGCCTGTATTCTCCCAAATATGCATAAATGCGTTACTGGGAACCGGCACTAACGGGTGAAGCCTCTCAACTTTCTTTTTTGTCTTAAACCCGGTTGCCTGGCACTAAATATGCAATTCTTTATTTCCAGAATTTGCAAATAGCGGAAAAGTGAGGTGAGGACTATGGTAGCAAGACAGCCTGAAAAAGAGCACAAACACGGTTTGTTAAAAATGCTGGTGGAATTTCTAACTTTGCGCTGGCTCTTTAAGACCGTAACAGGCTCTAAAAATAAATAATTCTCAAATAAAGAAGCCCCTGTTTTTCAAGGGGCTTCTTTATTTGAGGACTGCATGGCGTGGCAGAGTAAGGGTTCTTCTCCTTAGGGCAGTTACCTGCAGAACCACTAAATTTAATGATTCGGCCAGTACCCGATTGAGATACTGCTAACTTCCAGGGCTGCTCCCTGCCCCCACAAACGGTTCTTTGCCAGGCTTTGCTCGTCAACGAAGCGGGCGGGAGCTTGCCCGGTCAGGGGATTGAGATAAGCCGGGGGACCGGCCGGGTTGTTGAGCCGCACCAGGCCGCGCTGTCCCGGCCCATACCCGTCCAGGAGGGTGAAGAGGCCCAGGCCGCAGTCGAGCTGGTTGGGCGAAAAGCTCTCCGGTTTACCTCCGTGATCAATCAACATCTGCTCGCGGGGAGGGAGAAAACCGATAGCGCTCACCCGGTATTTCTCGACCCCGTTCACCAGCCAGCGCGCGATGCCCTTTGACTTGTCGTAGGCGAAAGCCACGGTATCCGCCTGGCCAGGAGTGCGGTCTGCAATCGGGATAGCCGAGGAGAAAGCGGCATATTCGTCATAGCGGCCACCCAGGGAGGCCCGCTGGAAGGGCAGGTGTTCGTAGAAGGCATAGATGTGTTTATCGGTCAGCCAGGTATCGAAGACGCTGAAAGTACCAAAGTCTATGGCAGGCATGGCCACCGCTGCCAGGCGCAAATCGTCATAAGGATTCATGACATAGTTTCCGAAAGGCTGTTCTCTGGTGCCAAAGGTCTGGCCGGCAATGGTGCTCTGGCAGACTAATTCCTTACCCGGCAGTGCGTCAAAACCTGGAAAACCGGAACTGGCGGTGTGGTTAGCATAAACCAGCCACTTGACGTGGTCGAAAGCGCCCGGGTAAGGGTCTGTCTGGCTGACGGTTTTGGTGAAAGCGGGCAGACCGGTGCGCGGATTGTGGCCTTTTGGTATTACGACGAGACCAAATGGACCGGTAAAGGTCAGGCCGTCATCACCGGTGAAAGTGGAACCGTCAGAGCCGGGCGCCGCGAAGTAGAACCATTTAGCGGTGGGTGTGCCAACCATGAAGCCCTCCCGGAAGTTATCATAGACGGGTAAACGGGGTTTTGAGTTTTTGGCGGCGGCTGAGACCGGGCTTAAGGAGAAAGCGGCCAGGCTGGCCATTACCAAAGCGAGGGTAGCAAAAGAAGTTAATCTGATCCTCTTCATCCTCATAGTATTCCTCCTGAGGTGAATTTTAGTTGATTAACAAAAGTAGAGTAGAGAGAAAAAAGAAGGTATGTTGAGGGTAGCTAG
>DATAKM010000031.1:0-10750 GCA_036261665.1 Chloroflexia bacterium | reverse complement strand
ATAGGCGCGCGAGATCGGGAAGCCTTAGAAAGTGCAATCGGGCAGTGTGCCGAACTGATAACTAAGCAAGATGCTCTTGGTTATTTCAAACATTGTGGTTATTCTTCATTGGTTCAATAACTTTGCTAACTGCTGTAATTGGTTCAGCCATCGGCTACATAATATTCGGCATTGGTGGTGCCCTCTGGGTGCTAATCCTGGGCCGGGTTGTGGACGGCCTGACCTATGGCTACTTTGGGGCGGCGGTGGGCGTGGGCACTATGGTTGGGCCGGTTATAGGCGGGTTTGCGGCTACATTCGGCTATAATATGCCGGTTTTTTTAAGCGCGGCTTTCACCGGCGTTATCGTTGTGCTGTCGCTGTTTTTCCTGCCGGAAAGCCTGGAGAAAAAATACCGCAAGACCGCTATCAGCCTGGGTGAACTTAACCCGTTGAAACAGCTAAAAGATTTGCTGTATACCGAGGGGCTTCGGATGATCATCCTGGTGAGTGTCTTGTACGCTATCCCGTTTGTAATTTTGGAATTCAACTTCAGCGTCCTGGCGATTGACAGTTTGCAGGCCGATCCTGGCAATATCGGATTACTTTTCCTAGTGATTGGTGCGATTGACATCGTAGTACAGGGATTTCTAATCGGCAAGTTACTGCCAATCTTCGGAGAAAGAACACTGCTACTAATCGGGTTCATAACACAAATTATCGCTTATGGTCTGATAGCTTCGGTAGTTTTTATCCCATTATCTTATTTGCTAATTGCCGGGGTAGCCGTTTTCGCGGCCAGTTCGGGGCTTATTGAGCCTTCGATTACGGGATTGATTTCCCGGCTGGTCAGCCCGGATAAACAGGGCGTGGTACAGGGCAGCAACGCGGGGCTGCGTTCCCTGATCAGCGTGTTCGGGCCAATCGTTGGTGGCTTTATGTACGCCCAAATCGGGCACGCTTCGCCATATATTATGGGTTCGTTCATTATGGCCATCGCAGCAGGAATGGTCCTTGCTGTCATTCCTAGGTTGAAAGGTTCGACCCCTTTTCAGGAGAGCTTGGAATCCCAGGCCTGACCTTAAAAAGGGACGGAGGCTGGTAAACCATCGCTTCCATTATATTGCCACTATACTGGAGTTTAACCAGTTCAATGTTTTTGGAGTAACGCTTATCCTGGACTCAATCATCCACAATGAGAAAGCTGTTAACACTATCCTTAATTAGTTGGCGAGCGAGTTCCCACAACTGGCGACCAGTTAACTTGTCACGTTGGAGAAAGTTACTAATCGTATCATAGCTGCCACCTTCAAGGTGAGCGGCCAGATTAGAGCAAGTGTAGTTGCTCGGTGTGCTAATCAGTTATTAGATATATTGTCGTTTTGTTACCATACCGACAGTTTAGTACTTACAGCAATCTTTTAAGCAAATGTCCTAAATAATTTAAAAAGAAAGCGCTGGCCGGGAGGGAAAGATCTTTCTTAACTAAGAATGCCTCCTAATAAAACTGGAGGCATTCTTGTGAGAAAAGAGAAAAGGCTACTGCTGGCTGCCAGGAAGACCTTTGCCCGGGCAGTGCTAGGGCGTGAAACTGGTCTGGGCGTAGTAGGTCTTCCCGTTATACGTGAAGACCACATCGATCACCACCGTATAGCCAATCGTAACGTTCCCGGTGTTCTTGGTGCAGCTGGCGATAGCGTCTGCGCCTACCATACCGCTACAGTAGGAGGTAGTGGTCTTATAGTGCTAGGTAGTGTCCATGGTGGCCCCCTCTGCCGGCAGCCCGTTCACGATCAGGCGGCCGTATACAGTCACATTGGTATACTTGGCGGGATGGGCGTCACTGACCCAGGCCTCATGGATCAGCACATCGCTGGTGTTGGTGACACTCCGCGAGGGCTAAAGCCCAGCGGCTTCGATTGTAGCACTCCCGGTTTAAGCGCGGCCCACAGTATTTGCTTCGTAGAAGCTACTGCTCTGGGTGCGTATTAGCCAACGGTTTTGGGCCGTAGCCCCAGGAATACCTGTGGGCAGGTAGAGTTTACCATACCCCACCTGTCCCGACTGGTCGTGCCTGACCGGTGACTTTCCCCGCGCCGAACTTCTGGAAGGTTGTAACCAGAAGCTTTCGACTACCTGGGGGAGTGCCACACCCTCTGCTTATGCTTTCGCAGACCCGCTAACTTGCGTTGACGGCTTGAGGCTTTTCCTTACTCGTTCTTAATATTATTATTTTGATAGCGGGCAAAAAAGCGTTGCCCGATGCCGATGGAGGCGTTACGGTCAGCGTTACCCCACATCTCGCAATTGGGACAGTATACCAGTGGCGCTCCCGCCCGGTAGCCTTGCTGCGCATCGCCTTCCCTATAGCGGGCGACCTTGGCATGACATCTGGCACATTCCCGGCTGGTGTTGTAAGGGCTTACCCGGCTGGTGACTATTCCCTGGCTCCACGCTTTGTAGCGAGTGTGGTGGAATATCCGGCCTCTGAGCCAGTAGCTTCGCTTCTCATTTGACCGTTTGCTGTACCGGCCCTTCTCCGGCTTGAAGTTGGCGAGATGCTCGAACACCAGGATGTTAGCACCGTTCTCCCTGGCAAATTCTATAATGCGGTGGCTCACCTGATGGGCCATATCCTCATCCAGATGTCGTATCTTCTGCCAGAGCCGTTTGTTATCCTGTTCACCTTCAGCGATGAGGCCGGTCTTGCTTCGGTTAATGGCTACCCTGCCCAACAGCCGCTTCCTAAAGCCGTGTAGCTGCTTACCCCCGCCGATAAAGCGGGTAGCTGTTACCGTGCCTTCGGCTGTCTGGACGGTGCAGACCGCCAGATGTTCGTTGATGTTCAAGTCTACCGCACATACTTTTAGACCCGGATTTTCCTTGAGTTGTTTTTCCAGCTTGCCGGGGCTGGCAAACTGCTTGACTAGAGGCAAGTGCAGCCGCCAGTCGTGCTTGCCCTGTTTGACTACCTGGGGGCTGCCCGCTTCCCATCCTTCTCCTGGAGGAATAACTCTACCTGATAGGCTAAATTTGAGCCAGCGCCAGTTCGTGCCATCCCACAACCTGAGCATGACGCTGCTTTGGGTAAGCTCTTTGTACTGTCCGGCATAGAAGGTGACAGACCTGTTCCAGCTACGGGGAGGCACCGGCGGGCGTTTGGTAAACTTATGAGCTTTAGCCCCCTCTTTCGCCTGGCGCTGCTTTCTGCGTGGGCCCTTTCCGGCGCTTGCGCTTTGAAGTTGGTGAGGTTTAGCGGCTACTGTAGCCTCAAACTTGGCTTTTTCCTTGCGCCATTTTTCAAGACTGGAGAAGAAGGAGCGGGCCGCGCCCAGGGCTGCATGGATAGCGGCGCGACGGAATAGGGCGGGAACACCAGGAGCTACTTCCAGTAGTGGCATCACCGGACTGAGGTTGGTTTTAGTGACGTGGGTGAGTTGCTCAAGTTTGGTGAGGGCGGCCTGAGCACTCAGTTCCAGCACAGCAGGATGGGCCTGGATAACCTCGAAGTAGAAGCTGGCTACCCGGTTAAACAGGGCTTTGGTATGAGCAAAACACTCAGAGAGGCTGGGCCGGTATTCTAATTTGAGTTTGATAGTTTTGTTCGCGCTGCTCATACTCTGCCTTGACTTGGATTGGATTTGGTAACAGGCCAAATTCGAGGTAAATGGCTTGTTACCTTACATGATAAATCGTTCAAACCAGGCAAAAGTGCCCCAGCCAAGCAGATTAGGGCAAAGCAACTGGCTAAAGCCCAAAGATGGAAAACCCGCCTATCTACTGGCCTTAAAAGGCCTGGCTTGCGGCAGGTTGGCTCTCTGTCAGTTTACTACGAGCCTGGCTCTCTAAGTTAGCTTTAGCTAAAATACCAAATAGCATGTTTGCCGCACTTTATCCTGCCAGTAAGAGTTCCGGGTTAAGGGTAAGAAACTTCAGGCAGGCTAGCAAGCGCTAAAGCTGGTCGCGCTTGCCCTGGTTGCACTCCCGGCAGAGGGTTTGCAGGTTGTGCGGGTCATTGGTTCCACCCCGGCTGACCGGCACGAGTGATCTACTTCCAGCCGCACCTCCGCATCCTGCTCGGGTGAAGCTCCACATAACCGGCAGCGAAAGCCGTCTCGCTTCAGAACCTGGTAGCGTAAACCGTGAGAAAGAGCTAAGCGTTCTGGCTGCTTTTTATGCCGATCAGCCGCTTTTTGAGCAGCATCCACAAGTCCGTGCTGGCCCAGACTGGCAGCGCCAGCCTCCTGGCTTTTCAAGCCTCTCCCCTCCCGCCTCGTTGCCCGTACAGGCCTACCCTTTTCCCCTGGCTATCACAAGAAGGTAAATTGTTCGAAATATGTTTTCCAAGTAACGGCATTAACACCCCTCCTCCTTCCAAATTGCTAATGACCGGAAAGGGAAAAGCAGCGGCAAGACAACGCTGCTTTTCCTCCCGCATAATTTTACAGCGGTAACTATCCCGGCTGCTCTAATGTATTACTGGCCGGCCGCCGCCTCCTCCGCTCCGAGATCCACCCCGCTGCCTACCGCGTCCAGCCTGAAACCCCACCCCGGTTGGGCACTGTCCGCCACGAAGCGCACCGTGAGGTGCCGCCCCGGCATGGCTTCCGTCCAGAAGTCCTGGTGCTGCCCGGTGATCACCCGCGTCTGTTTTTTGCCGGGCGTCTCGATGATGATCCGGTCCGTGGCGTGGTTGGCGCTCCCCAGGTCTACCCGGCTGAAGTGCAGGCAGGTGGAAAGAGCGCTCTCGTCCGGGTTGGTGACCTCCCAGATCTGGCGAGTGGTCCGGGCATAGGGGTGCAGGCTTTCCACCGGCACACTCAGCCGGGTAGAGTTAGGCACCCTCTCGCCTGCGGATTCGTTCGCCTGCGCTTCTCCCCTTCCGAAATTCAGCCTGCCAGAGGCATTTCCTGCCACAGGCGGCCAGTTCCCGCTGGCCGGTTCGTTCTGGGAAACGCTCGTATTTTGGCTTTGCTCACGGGCGTACCTGCCTGCCAGGCCGTCCTTTCCTTCCTCAAAGGGCTGGCCATCTTCGCTCATCCCAGGCTCCCTGCCTCCGGCCTGACCGCCCTCCCCGGCGGCAGCCTCTTCAGCTTGAGATCGAGCAGCCGAGGCCAGGGTGAGGGCCCGGCCCAGTTCGGCCAGGCCGTCCAGGGGGGGAGCTACCAGCCCCAGCCACTCCCGGATTTCCAGTGCAACACGCTCGCCAGGGGCCGGTTCGCGCTGGGCATACCGCTGCCGGAAGGCCGCGTCTTCGTGGTAACGCCGGGACAGTATCGCCAGCAGGCTGTCCTCCGGGGAGAGCCCGGCGCTTCCCGGCCTTTCCAGTTCCAGCCCCACCAGGAGGCTGTCATTGGCGGGCAGGCCCAGCAGGTAATAGCGGGTCTCGGCTACAAAAGCGGTCAGCCCGGTCATACTGACCCTGGCCAGGAGCTGCCACATATTGTTAAACCAGCTGAGAGTACGCTCTTCCAGGGCCCGGCTGACCTCTTCTCTCCTCCGGGCGGCATCTCCCACGTGCAGGATCTCGGCTATTTTGAGATCGTAGACCGAGAAGCGGTGGTCGGTAAAGTAGCCTAGGGCGAGGGCCTCGGCCTGCTGCTCCAGCCGCTGCCTCAGCTGCTCCAGCCGGCCCCGGTAATTGGCCCAGAAAGCGGCATCCAGCGCTCCTGCCCCGGCCGCAAGGGTAGCCAGTTCCCGCTGGAGCGTGCCGGCCAGCCGCTCGATATCCGCCAGCACCGGCCCGGCCAGGGCTTTCAACTGCCGCCCGGCTTCGAGAGCCAGCCAGTCATTGATGTCCTCGAAGACTTTCCGCCAGGCGTCCGTCACGAGCTGCCCGGTCGAGATATGCTCCTTCAGCTGGATGAGCTGACGATTTGTTGCGACTACCCGGCGGATGGTCGAGAGAAAATGCTTCCTGATACCCTCCACTTCCGGGGGCTGGGGTCCGTAGATGTAGCGCCGGGCTACCTCGAACCACTCCCGGCGCATTTGCCCTTCCAGTTCCTCCAGGCTCTGCCTGGTCTCGTGCTGGAAACGGGCGAAGAGGCGGCTCTCCAGGCTTACCGGCGGGCGGCTGAACTCGGCCAGTTCCAGCCGGTGAGCCAGCATCTGGCGAGCGTAGGCCAGGGCCACCTGGCTCACCGTTTTCGAGTAGTAGAATTCGGCGTTGGCTACTCTGCCCCGCAAGATCGAGCCGCTCTCCAGGATTTCCTCAACCTTTTGCCGGAGCCCCGGCAGCCCGCTCAGTTCCAGCACAAGTCTGGCTCTTTCGAGTTCCAGCGCCCCGCTCGCTGGTGCCTGTCCCTGGCGCTCCCCGCTTTTTCCGAGGAGGGCCTCGATCTCGGCTCTCCTTTCAAGGGCAAATTCCAGGTAAGCCGGGACAGGCTCTCCTTTCCTTTCAAGCGCTTCCAGGAGATTGGCGAGACCTTGGAGGTAGTAACCGTAAACAGGAGTAGCATATATTTCCCGGCTGCCCCTATCCTCTTCCTCACCGGCTTGCCGCTGGCCGGTAGAAGAGGCGGCCGCCCCCAGAATGCGCTGGGCGGTCTCGGCCACCACGGCACTGGTCAGGTAGACTGGCACCTCCTGGCGGGTGTACTTTGCCAGCTCTCGCCGGATATCCTCGATCCCTTTAAGCGGCCCCGCGCCGTTCCTACTTGGAGAGACGTTCGCCACGATCCCGTCGAACTGGTTGGCCACAATCAGGGCTTTATTCAGGTCGGCCACCTCCCCGAAATGGGCCAGTTCCTCCTCGTCCCGGCTGAAAAGGTTGGCCAGGATGCTGGAGGCTTCCGTGTTGAGGCCCCGGTCGCACTTGAAAACCATCACCACGGCGAAGGCTTCCTTGAAGGCTTCCAGGGCGAAGAAGCTGTCGCGGGGATCGTCCAGCCCTAAAACGTCCTCCAGCTCCAGCCGCCGGCCGGCCAGAAAGCCGGCCTCCTCCGGCTCCAGGTAGCGCTCGACATAGTCCACGATCAAGTAAAGGTCGTCCGCCCCCTGCCGGATATAGGAGCTGACCGGGCCGTCCACCTCCGCCTCGTCCAGCCCCAGGCTGTAACCGGGAGGGATGAGCTTCTCCTGGCTTTTGTAGACCGCCAGCATGCGGCCCAGCATCTCGCGCGCTCCCGAAGCCTGAATGGAGGCCGGGGTGCGGTCGTAACTCATTTCGGAGTGTTTGTGACCGCTAGTAGCCAGGGCTTTCTGGAGGGCGGCTAGCACGGCTTCCCGGTTCGAGAGCTCAGCCGGTGTTTGCGGGAGGGGCTCAACTCGCGCTACCCGGAGGAGAAAGCTGCCCACCTCCCACAACCTTTCGGGAGTAAGGAAAACCACCTTCCATACCGGCACTCCCTCACCATCCCCGGTTTCATGCATTTCACCACTTGAAGGGCGGGATAGGAGGCGGATGCGCGTGCCGCTCACCGCCTTGCCTGAAACCTCGCTGGGAGTGTATTGCACCCCGCTGGCTCCCAGAAGAGCGTTAACCAGGGCGCTCTTGCCCACTCCCTTCTGGCCTATTACCGAAAGGCGAAAAGGTTTTGTGATATCGGCGTACTTGGCCAGTTCCTCCAGGGCGGCCAGGACTGAAGGGGACTGGGCACGGTGGTGGCTCTCCACCCAGCCGGCCATTTCACTCCCCCGGTTAAGCACCTCCTGCCAGCGCCCGGCGAGAGTGGCGCTGGGGTCTGGGGAAGCCTGGTTGTGAGAGTCCGTCGAAACTTCAGGGGTCAGGAGCGCATGAACTTCCTCAAAGTGGTCGCGGCTATAGGCGAGGGTGCTTGTGATGCGGCGGTAATCAGAGATAGTGGCCATGACGTTTCTTTCCTTCTTAGCTCTTGCTACGAGTGTTGTAATGATGTAATCTTAACGTCTTCCGAACAAGGTGCTGTACCAAAGACTGAAACTTTCTGCCTGGGCTGGTCGTAACGGTCCCTGCAATCAGGTAAAATGATTGTAACTCTACTCCTGGCCGAAGACTTGAAGGATTCCTGAAACTTTTCTGAGCTTTTCTGAAAGGGAGGTTTAATTTAAAAAAAGTTAGGCGCTAGTCAGGCTGGGCTGTTTAAGGCGCCCAACCCCGTAATCGTAGGAAAACGAACCCGCCTACTAACCATGCCACTCAGCGACACCAACCATCTGGTAACCCCGCCGGTGAACCGTCCTTATAGTCTGCTTTTCGCTGTCGCCCAGCTGCTGCCTGAGGTCGCTTACCAGCCGGTCCAGGTTTTCGCTGCTGTAATAGGATTGGGCACCCCAGACGGCCGAGATAAGTTCGTCTTTGCCGCAGTAGGGCAGGGACTGGCGCAGGTAGAGATATTTGAAGAGGAGAGCCTGGTTGCCGCTGAGCGCTAATTTTCTCTGCCCTCTCTCGAAAAAGACCACCTCCCGGTAGGGATCGTAAGCCAGGGCGCCGCTCTCACCGGCCACGCTGTAGTGCTGCTCCCCGGCCTCCGCGCTGGTTGCCGCTCCTTCCCAGGTGCCGGCGCTTTCAGTGCTATTGTCAGCTAAGATATTCTGCTCTGGGCGGGCCTCTTCCACCAGGTCTTGAATAAACCAGGCGAAAAGCTCTGCGAAGAGTTCTTCCTGCTCACCGTTCTCGCTCCCTACGGCCCGGATGAGACCGCGCTCCTCTAAAGTACCCAGCAGAGGATCAGCCGTTCTCTCTCTTACGCCTTCTCGCCACTGTAGGAGGGCCCGCTGTTCGGCCCGAGGAAGGCTGCGCCAGATCCGGCGGCACTCCAGCCGGATGAGCGGGTCGGTCCTGAGGAGGTATTCAAAATCCTCCTCCAGCCACTGGCCAATCTTTTCGCCACTACTTTCGCTGGAATAAAGCTCTGCTAGCCGGAGGGCCGCCAGGCGCGTGAGGCCGGGATGGCCGCCAGCCAGCCGGTAAAGCCTGCCAGGCCGCTGAGCGGAAAGGCCCGGAGCAACTGCGAGAGCCAGCCCCTCCGCCTCTGGCTGGCTAAGCCCTCGCAACCGGATAAGGCCGGTTCCTTCGAAAAGTTCGTAAAACTCCGCCAGGTCCTCCTCATCCTCCCGGCCCATAGCCAGAACCGGCAGGCGGGTAGCTGTTACAAAGGATAAGCGCTGGGGATACTTTTCCTTGAGGGCCCGCAGGTAGCGAAAGGCCTGGCTGGGGAGAGTCTGGATAAAGCGGTCGAACTGGTCCAGGAAGAGCACCAGCTTCTTTTTACCATGGGTCGGTAAAGAGGTGAGAGAGACCTCCATGGCTTCAAGAAAAGCCCGGCTGGCCTCGAAGCCCCCGGCATGAGCCTCGCCGGAACCCTGGCTGGCGGAAAGCAGTTGCCGGTAGGGTTGTGAAAGAGCAGCCGCGGTTGGCCCCTCTATGTTAGGCAGGAGGTTTCGCAAAACCACTTCGTAGAAGCCGGTAGCGTTCTCCCCGGCGGCCAGGTTGCAGTCCACATAGACCGGAATGAGTATCTCTGAGGTGGTAGCACAAACCGCTGACAGCTGCCTTAGAAAGTCGGATTTGCCAAAATTGTTAGGCGCGCTTATGGAAAAAGAATGGGTGGTGCGTTCAAGGCCGCCTATAAGCCGGTGCATTATGCTGGTACGGGTGGGCTGTATGGAAAAGAGTGAGTGTTGTGGTGTTGTATCCAAGATGGTTTAAGGCTGTGTAATAGTTCCGGAAACTGCTTTACCGGATGGTTAAAGGTTGATTAAAAACTCAACTTAAAGATATAACAGGCTTCACAGATAGTCAACCGGTCTGGTACAAAATAACTACCTGTAGTTATTTTGTACGGTTATTGATGCCGGGCCGCCGAAAAGAGTTATACCAGCTGGTAACATGTGGCTCTTTTTCTAAAATCAGTGCATGAAAAGTGCAACCGTGATAACAGTTGCAGGAAGCTTCTTTTGCGAAAACATTTATCGCCAATCTAGATCATGATTCAAAACAGGATTAAATACAAGTAGAAGCAGGATGAATTGAGGGGAAGGACAAAAATCATGAATAGTACAGATTGTCCCACGTTCGTAGAAGGTACCAAAATCGGCGATACTTTCACGCTTCTCTCTGACCTCCAGTGGCACTGCGGGCGGCACGAATTTCCGAGCAGCCAGCCCGCCGCGCTTGTTCGGGAACTCCGAAACCTGGGATACGACATCGAAATCGGCAAAAACATGGAGTGCGAAGGAAGTTGCCAGGGAAGGGAAACACACTGGCGGCTGAAATCCCTCGAACCCGCGAGGCCCATAAAAATGAACTTGCCTTCCTCGGCCCAGGCCCTCCTTTCCGCCAGGCTTGAAGAACTAGAAAAGCTCGAAAAGCGCCGGGAGTTTCTTATTTCAGAGATAAATAAATTGGAGAAAACTGTTAGCAATCCTGCTTAAAGCTTTTGTAAAAACCTTTTCCAATTTCCAAGTGAGTACTTCTCATCTTTCTGTTGTAGTTGTGGGACTGCCAGTCAGGCGCGGTCCTTTTGTCATGTCAAGAATGCAAAGCCGGGTGCCGAACGGATCTTTTATCACGGCACATTTTCCTATCGTAATGTCGAAAGGAGCAACAAGAATCTCGCAACCCTCGGACGCGTATTCTGCTACGGCTGCAACTACATCATCCACCAGGTAATGAACCTCCATTGGCGAAGGCAAACCTGGATCGGAATGCAGCACAATTTCCGCATCGCTCTCGGGAAAGACGAGCCCAGCCGATCCATTTTCACACCACTCTAGCCGCAAGCCAAAAACCTTTTCGTAGTAAGCTGTTGCCACTTCCACATCATCCACAAGAATCATCACACAGTCA
>DATAKM010000030.1:0-43369 GCA_036261665.1 Chloroflexia bacterium | reverse complement strand
ACATCCTCAGCTTGCTCTATTCCCTCCATTTCAAAATTATTCAAATCATTTAGAAGCAGCATTTTTAGTAATTTCACTCATCTCAAAAATTGTATTCTGTGAAATTACGTCTAAATTGCAGCGAGGTTGCGTAAGAGCCTTATAAAATTTGGTGACGACAATTAGACTTTCCGGTTTTAACTTATTACATCATCAATACTCTTACCGGAAGCTGGTTTTATCTCACCAGCCGTTTGCTTTGAAGAAGCTGAAGCTGAAGCTTGCTGCTCTTGAGCTTGTTTCGCCCGGAAACTTTTTAAGCCTGTCATATCCAGCACGACCGAGTGGTGAATTACTCGGTCAAGGGCAGCCAGGGTTGTCATGGGATCTTTGAAAATCCGCTCCCATTCACTAAATACCAGGTTGGTAGTGATCATTACGCTTTTTCGCTCATAGCGCTCTGCACACTGAACAACAAAATACGGGGTTTGATTCTTCTAACCAACAATGTGTGCGAGTAATTTCCCCCCATCACCCTCTTTATGGTCATACTTTCCCTATTGTTCGTCGAATTCAACAGCGCCAGCAACTTCAACTGGTCATTTTACTGCCTACCGGCCACACCCAGTTGATCCCGGCTTCCTGGACAATTCCAAGCCGCACTACTTTTTCGCCTTCGTCCGCTCCGCCATCCTTGTTTTTTAGTCCCGGCAGTTTGCGGGCATTGCTGGCTATGGTAACCTACTTGCATACCACTCACGCAACCGCAATGGAGGTTTGCCATGTTAAAAACTCAGAGTCTAAATCCCCTTCTCTGGGAGACCCTCAATCCCCAGGCCCGCCAGCAACTGGTCTATCTCTTGACCGACCTGCTTTACCGTCAGATCAGAAACCAACTTCCACTTCCCTGCCCCTTTCAGAAAGGAGGCTCCCATGAACCCTGCCCTCAATCTCAAAATGCAACCCCATCACTTACAACGCAAGGCCGTGGTCTATGTCCGCCAGTCCACTCCCAAACAACTAATCTTTAACCAGGAAAGTACCCGTCGGCAATACCAGCTCACCGAGAAAGCCCATCAATTAGGCTGGCCCCAACCTCTCATCAGCGTTATTGACGATGACCTGGGCATGTCGGGCGCTTCCAGTAATCAGCGCCAAGGCTTTCAGCGCTTGGTAGCCTCAATTAGTCTGGGCGAGATCGGCATCGTGTTGGTAACGGAAGTTTCCAGGCTTTCTCGGCTCAACAGTGACTGGCATCGGGTTCTTGAACTGTGTGCCATTTTTGAAACCTTAATCGCTGACGAAGACGGTCTTTATGATCTGGGGGACCCGAATGACCGCCTGGTCCTTGGTCTTAAAGGCACGCTCTTTGCGGCCGAGTTACAAATTTTGCATGCCCGCATGCAGGGAGCCCTTAAGAATAAAGCAAGCCGTGGAGAACTGGCTTTACGCTTGCCGGTAGGTTACTGCCGCCTCCAAGATGGTAGCGTTGTGCTGGATCCGGATGAACGGGTTCGTTGGACCATCCAGACCCTCTTCGAGCAGTTTGCTCAACTCAAAAGCGCCCGTGGTGTCCAGCGTTACTTCCTTCAGCATGAATTAACCATGCCCCGCCGCAGCCAAATTGGTCAGGACCACGGTCAATTAACCTGGGTTAAACCCACTTACAGCATGGTTCAACAAATTCTGACCAATCCCGTTTATGCTGGAGTTTTTGTTTATGGACGCCGTAAACAACAGATTGTACCCGGTGATCCGCCTCGTACTCAAATCCACCGTTTAGCTGAAGAAGAGTGGGAGGTAATGCTCCCTGAAATTTATCCAGCCTATGTCTCATTGGATCAATACCATCACAATCGCCAGATCCTTCGAGATAATCTATACAACTTCGAAAAGAAAGGGCGTGGAGCAGTGCGGGACGGCAATGACCTGTTGCAGGGACTCTTGATCTGTGGAAGATGCGGGCGACGGATGAATCCGACTTATGGAAGTAATTATCCCACTTACGTCTGCCGCCGTGAGCAATTCACCTATGGAGCCAGTCAATGCCAGGGTTTTTCAGCCCGTTACCTGGATCAGGCTGTAAGTGAAATCTTTTTGGAAGCAGTGCAACCTGCCCGACTGGAACTTGTCCTGGCTAGCCTGGAAGTGTTGGAACGCGAACGCCAGAGCCTTGATCGACACTGGCAGTTACGTTTAGAAGGGGCGAGATATGCCGTCAAGCTGGCCCAGCGCCAATATGATGCCGTCGATCCCGACAACCGGTTGGTAGCCCGCGAACTGGAAAGACGCTGGGAGGAAGCCCTGGCAGCCTTAAACGAGTTAGAACAAGAGTATGGTCGGGTACGACGGACGGAATTGGTGCCATTCAGTGAAGCCGAACAGCAAGCGGTGCGGCAGCTTTCCCAGGATTTACCGGCTCTTTGGTTCAGCTCGACTACGACTGCGGCTGATCGTAAACGGTTGCTTCGGCTGGTCATCCAGGATGTAACTGTAACTACCTGTCAAGCCCAGCGAAGTGCCGAACTGGTTATATTATGGAGTGGGGGGTTAACCAGCCAACACGAGGTAAAATGTCCACCCATAGGCTGGCATTGTATCACTGAAGCAAGCGTGATAGAGCGGTTACGGGAACTAGCCCTTCAGCTACCTGATCATCAAATTGCCGAGCAGTTGAACAGCGAAGGGATTGGAACTCAAACCGGAAAGAAATGGACTTACAAGCGAGTTTTTAGCATGCGCAAAATGCATCACATTCCAACCGGTTGTCCGGTAAAACCACAAATTCTAAAAGGACAGAGTCGAGCAGACGGCATGCTGGGGGCCAGGCAGGCGGGGCGGGTGTTGGGAGTGTCACCATCATTAATAAATTTGTGGGTTCGCCAGGGGATTTTAGTGAGTGAACAGCGCGTAAAGCAGTCGTGTGTATGGGTTCGATTAAATGAGACCGATATCAGTCGGTTGAGTGGAACAGCCACTTGCGAACACCTTCCGACTATTAGCGAAGTAATGAACGAACGGCGGATAAGTCGGGAAGAAGTTTGGGAATTAGTAAAAGAAGGCAAATATTTGGCTTATCGAAAAGCCTGCGGTCAAAAATGGGAATGGCGTTTAGAACTACTTGTAAAAAATTGAAGGAGGAGTAGGATGGAATAAATTTAAGGAGCCGCCCTTTGAGGTTTAAGCGTTGTTTGTAACGAGAAAGGAATACCGTATTATGGATAACACGGTGCTAAAAAGGTAAATAACACTTCCATCTCCTCCCGGTCCTGCTGCACGTAGCCAATATCATCCAGAATCACACATTCGATCCGGTCAAGACGGGCCAGCTCCTGGGGTAGGTGTAAATTTCGCTTGGCGGCTAATAGTCGTTGCACTAGCTCGGCCGTAGTGTTCCATAAAACCGTATGGCCGCCCTTAATCAGTTCGTGACCAATTCCACACACGGCGTGACTCTTGACTCATCCATCTGAATGCCTCCTTTGCTAATGTAGATTCGCACTTTTTAGAATGCTAGGAATGACTCTTGAATTCGATTAGGGCGTTTCGCTAACCAGCTCTCTTTTCGTGTCCAGTACTCTCTTAGTTGTGCAACTAATTCTGCATTGTCCTCAATTAAATAGCTATGGCGTCGAGGATGCTTTTTAAGGTATTCCGCCTTTATCCGTTTGTTCTCTATCTGCCGGTAGATCCAGATTGGGCTAAAGCCTTCTCGAGCTGCCAGATCCTGCACCGACAAATAATCACCTAAGCTCATGGTCTTTAGATTTAGTTCCTCAGGATGTTGTTTCAGGTATTCAAAGCGGATATCTTTCACGCTTGCCACTGAAACTCTCTTTGCCCTTGCAGAATGATACCCTTCCCGGCTTACCTGTTCCGCTATCTCTTCTTCCGTAAGACCTGCTTTCCACAGAACCTGTAACCGTTCTGCTAATTCCTCATAGTTTGCCAGATCTTTGGTGCGATGAATAGGCGGGTTTATGCTTAAATTTGTATAGTGACCCGAAATCCAGACCATTCTTAATTCTAAGTTGTCACTTTTTAGTCGAACCACAATGACCCTGGCCACTAACGAGCGTAGTAAATCCTTTTTCTGAGCATTGTCCAGTTGACCGCTTTGCCATAATTCGGGCAGACTCTCCGAAATTCGGCTAAATTGTTCTTTCAGTTCGGCGGGTAATGTCGTCGGCTGATGGTCGATTTCAAATCGCCGGTAACCTTCCTGGGTTTCGTTTAAGGTGCTCAGGGCGCTCTCCCAGCGTTTTTCTAGTTCACCCGCTACCAGCCGGTTTTCTGGATCAACTAACCGATACTGCCGCTCGGCTAATTGAGCCTCGTACTGTGCCCGCTTTAATTTTTCATCCCAATGCCGGAATAATTCCTTGCGTTCTTTTTCCTGAGCCACCAGCACAGCTTCCAGCGCATCAATTTGGGCGGGGCGAATTGCT
Source organism: Chloroflexia bacterium (assembly GCA_036261665.1). Taxonomy (GTDB): domain Bacteria; phylum Chloroflexota; class Chloroflexia; order Chloroheliales; family Chloroheliaceae; genus 54-19. The sequence goes on along the minus strand of DATAKM010000030.1, from coordinate 38,942 downwards.
TCGAAAAAAGTTTGCACGACCGCTTCTTCTACAGCAGCGGCACTTACAGATAAGCAACTAGGACCTGCCATATTTTTGAATTTTTGGTTACAGAAATAACGCGGGGTATCCTTGTAGCTTACCCGCATTCGACCGCCGCATTTCCCACACACCAGTAACCCTTGCAGCAGCGCCTGACCCTGCCGGCTAATCCCCTGAGCACCCAGGGTTTTCCGGCTAAAATTTGAGGCATTATGTCGGAGTTGTTCCTGATTGGAGAGATATTGTTCCCAACTAATGTAGGCTGGATAGATATTTTGTTGGATGTTAATCCATTCTTCCATGGGCTTGCGTATCTGAACAGCCCGACCTGTTATCTGCTTACGCACGGGGTCACCTGGTCGGCGTCCGTAGACGAAGGCACCAGCGTAAGCCGGATTTTGTAATATCTCATAAACGGCGGCTTCAGTTACCGGTTTCCAGAGCAGTTGTCCTCTGAAGAAACCGCCAGTTTGCCGGCGGGGTAAAAGAACTCCAGCTTGTTTTAAGGCCTTGGCCACTTTCCAGGAACTGCCTTTTTCGGCAAACTGCTGAAAGACCAGCTCAATAGTATGCCGGATGCCATCGTCCGGATCCTTTACCGCCGTTCCATCAGGTAAACGCACTAAGCCGGTAGGCAAACATTGCCGGTAGGTGCCTTTATGTATCTGATTAAGCCGTCCGGCATCCATCCGTTGGCGGATTAAATACAGTTCAGCCTCACTCATAGTACCCTTCAATCCTAAAAGAAGTCGATCATTGTACAGGCGGGGATCATAAATCCCATCATTGTCGGCAATTAAGGTTTTAAACAGAGCGGCGAGGTCCAGTAAATGATACCAATCGCTGTTATTACGAGCAAGTCTGGAAACTTCCCAACCAAAGATAATGCCTACCAATCCCAACGATACTTCCGCTACCAGATCCTTAAAACCCGTCCGGTGGGAACTGGTGGCGGCCGAATGGGCCTGGTCCATATCAATGATCCGGATCCGTTCGATTGACCAGCCCAGAGTTTTGGCTCGCTCTACTAACTGATACTGATTGTCCTGGCTCTGTCGGTTTCTTTCTACCTGTTTCGCAGTGGATTGGCGAACATAAACATAAGCCAGTCGTTGATAGTGGTGTAGAGTGAGCTTAGATTGCCCGGCCAGCAAGGCTAGTTTAGTAGGGTCAGTCATTTTTAACTTCCTCCTCGCTCCTCTTTCCCAGGGCCTGGCAAACCTTGATGAGGGTGTGAAGGACTAGCTGCTGTTGCTGTGGAGAGAGTAGGCTCCATACTTGCGCTGTGGTAATTGACTGCGGTGTCAGTAGCACTTTGGCTTGAGGAGCTGGTCGAGCGGACGGTGGTAGTAGATCCGGCTGATTTATTTTCATCGGCTATACCCCTTCCTACTAATTGTGATTGGAGATGGGTATAGGCTAACACTAAACGCTTTAAGGCAGCCAGGTTTAAGGGAATAGCTACAGTTTGAGGGGGTTCGGGCGCACGATCGGTAATACCGATTGGCAGATGATGCTCACAGTCCTTTTGATCTAAAACTACACAAGCGAGCCCAATATGTTGTTTATTGCAGATACCCAACAGGCGGAAAGTTTGCCGGTAAAAGTGGTGCCGGGGATCAATGACGGTGACAGTGCCTTCCTGGGAAAGATTGGGACTAATAGGGGTAGTGTATTGTGTGGGTTTTACCCACGCCTGGTGGACCGACGACAATTACATTACTCGCTTCTTCGACGAACTGTCCGCTTTTAAGTTGCTCCAGTTGTAACCGTAAAGTTGGGCTCAATCTTTCCACCTGGAAACTCTCCAGGATTTTTTCACGCGGTAACTTCGATTGATGTAAATGTCGTTCGATACGGCGCTGATTGCGTTGTTCGCATTCTAAGCGGGCTAACTCGTATAAAAAGGCTTCATGCGACAGACTTTCTTTGGTCGCTTTTAGGGCTAAAGCCGAAAAAGCGTCAGCAAAGGAAGGTAATTTGAGAGCATGCAGCATTTGCTCGAGTTCATTATGCCGGTTAGGGTGTGGATTCGCATGGAGATTAGCCATTGGTCACCGCCCCTGCTCTTTCCTCGGTCCAGGTAGTTCGGGCTACCTGGACCGAGGCTCTGGAAGATAAAAGCTGGTCGTATTGGCTTAGATCAACCGGGGGCATTTGCAGCAGATTAGCCTCTGGTTTAAAAGGTGCAGGTTGGACTAATTCGCGGACCCGCTCAAAGGTTAGCCCTTTGCCGCTTTCAGCTAAGAGGATTAGGGCCGTTTCGACCTCACTTTCAGAGTTAGTGGCAGCCAGATACAAAATTCGTAAGTATTCCACATCGGCTTTTTGAGACTGGTACTTCACGAGCTGATCATAAGCTTGCCGGAAGACCAGATTAGGGAACATTTCTTCGCGATACCGGTAGGCTGCAAAAGCACCAGGCTTTCTAACCAATGAGCGGATAACATGCCGGTAGTTGATGAAATGATGTTGACGGCCCTGCAATCGAGGAAGGGTCGCGGTTAGCTGGCTACCCACATAACATTCAATTGTTTCAGATCGGACCCTAACCGTCAGGGATGTTCCAATTAGCCGGGATGGCAGCGAATAAGTGTTGCGTAAAACCTGAATAGTACTGAAACGGCTAACTGTAACTTTCAACTCCCGGCAAGGTGCCAGCGGTAAGGTTGGGAGCGGTCTCAACTGGGCCTGCTCCTCGACAAACCGGCTTTGTCGGGTTAAGTTGCGCTGCCTTGCCAACTCCTGAACAAACCGCTCGTAAGTGAGCCGGTCAGTAAAATCCCTGGTGCCTCTTACTCGAAGGGCCTGGTCTACCGCCTCCTTAAAGCGGAAATGAGCCTGCTCGACGTCGCCATTCTCGTGGGCTTCTCCGGTATTGTTCCAGGTAGGTTGCATACCATAGTGAGCCATTAAAGCCTGGTAATTCTGGGTAAAATCTTCGCGGCCTTTAGCGTCAAGTCGCTGGATCGCGGCACCCAGATGGTCGGTGCGATGCTGCTGAGGTACCCCGCCAATTTGCCACAAAGCATGTTCAATTCCTTCGGCCAAGGCCTCAAAGGTTTCGCTAAAACAAACCGTTACAGCCTCGACATTCGAGTAGGTGAGGACGAAATGAAAGATGATGTGGGAAAGGTTCTCCTTTGAGAGTAATACCAAGACTTGCCATATGGGTAAAATCCGACTGAGCTTTTTCGCCAGGGTGATGGACCTGAGGGAAGAAAACCTCCTTTTCGGGCCCGTTTAGAGCGCGCCAGTTAGAAATATGACGTTGCAAGGTTCGTAGTTGCACAGGCTTGTAACGGCCAGGATACTTTTGAGCAAGCAGGTTAAAGAGAGTAGTTGCCTGCAAGGCCGGATCTGCTTCTAATTGTTGGACTACCCAGGCCCAAACTTGCTCGAAAGGGTTGGTTCTAGTCCGGTATTGGCGCGGCTGTTTAAGCTGGCTGGGAAGTTTAGCCGCTTTTTCGTATTTTCGAGCAGTTCGTTCACTCATACCAGCCCTGGCGGCAGCCTGCACTTGAGTTTTACCTTTAGCGCGCTGTTGCATAAAGATATTTACCTCGGCGTCTTTCTTCATGGCATTCTCCTCTCAGAATGCCATTCTAGGTTATCTTGTAGAGCTAAACCACTCCAAGATGACCGGAAAGTCTAATCGCCATCACCGGATGATGTAATTATCTTTCAACAGTCAGGCGTGCATTACCTCAAACGCAACTTTCTGGGCGGACGTCTTCCTACTAGCATTACTGTCGCTAACCAGGAGGTGCAGGAATGGTGTTTAACAACGGCTGGAAAGCGCTTACATGGTACGACTAAACGTGCTCCACTGGACCTCTTCTAATCTAATTGCTGCTTACTTCAGCGGGCATTTAATTCTTTTGCTTTAGAACACATTTGTAAAAGTTGGCGCTCTTGTTAAAATCCTGTCTATGAGCAATAATATAGAAGCGGGCTGCTTCCTGCTTCCTGCTTCAGCTTAATATAACATTCATAAGCTGCGGTGACGTTCAAGATATTCCTGAATACTAATTTCATCAATAAAAGGAGCTTGTACACGCAAAAGTTCTCCACTTGCACGCCGGAATAGCATATCCCCGCGCCCCAACAAGTTTTCGGCTCCTGTTTGATCTATAATTATCCTCGAATTAATACCAGATGCTACTTTGAAAGCAATGCTAGTAGGTAGGTTTGCTTTCAAAGTGCCAGTCACTACATCGGCACTCGGTCTTTGAGTAGCGATTATCAGATGGATACCAGTGGAGCGTGCTACTGCTGCAAGACTCATTAAGTCGCGCTCGAAAGCATCCCTCTGATTTTTATTCATTATGCTAAGTAATTGGGCGTATTCATCTATAATTGCTACGATGGGTGGTAGAGCTTCCGTTGGAAAGCGTTTATTAAAATCTTTAAGACGCAAACTCCTTTTCGCCATTACTTGTTGACGCCGGGGCATTTCAACTTGTACCAGTTCCAGCAACTTGTCCCGGGCTTCCTCCTTTTCCACCACAACTTTGCCATCTATAAGATACTTCAACCCATCAAAGAAACTAAAATCGGTGCGTTTAGGATCGACAATCAAGAATTTGAGATCCTCCGAACTATATTGAGCAATCAGGTAAAGTACCAAACTACGCAAAAAAACCGATTTGCCAGAATTGGTCGCCCCTGCTACTAATAAATGTGGGAACTCTGATAAATCTTCAATTATTTCTTTGCCATCAGGAGTTTTACCTATCATAATAGGCAATTCGCCCAGAGAAGGTTTGGCCAAATTTTCTAGTAGAGGAAGTAATTGTACTGTTTCAGGATCCTGACGAGGTAGATCAATGCCGACAAAATTAGTTCCAGCAACGTTATTAATAAAGGGTGGGTTTGTCAAGGCAAGTTCACGTGCTAAATCGTTGTCAATACGCTGCACTTTGTTAAGCTGTTCGCCGGGACGCAACCGTAGTTTGAAGCGAACAATACTAGGCCCCACATCCGCCACAAAATAATCTATGGGATATATTCGAACATTGTATTGGTTTAAAACACGTTCTAGTTCTCTAGCCCGATCTTTCAGTCCTAGTTGCTGCTCATCATTCACTGTTATAGGAACAGTATTTCCTAGTAAGGTTATTGGCGTTGAAGAAGTTTTGGTTGTTGTCGCTGGTTCCATGCTCTCTGTGTTTTCTGAAGCGGATAAAGGAGAATTTTCTACTTTCTTTTCCTCAAGTAATGTTTCTTTAGCTATTACATCGTGATCTGCAACTACCTCAGGTTCAGGTTGCCAAATTTCGGGTGGAGCTTCATACTTTTCTCCAGCACCCTCTACCAACTCTTTGAGTACCGAACGCAGTCCAGTCTTTCCATAATGATGATAAGTTAGACTTCTGTCTTCGGCATCACTAGCTTTAGCCCTAAAATTATCTTCTGCAAAATACTGTCCCGATGTCAGGCTTATAGAACCATCATGGCAAAAAACCCAGCTATGCCCCTCCAAGTCAAACTGGAAGTCGCCTGTAAAAAGCTTACGCCTGAAAAATTCCCAAATCTCCCTTTTGTCGGGATCAAGTGGTAAATTGCCAACTACTGCTCGGTAAAGCTGATCATACCAGTAAGGAGCATCAAGATGTTCCGCTCTAGGAGACCAGGCCAAATTCGTTCGATTCACTCCTTGAACAACCTGTCTTTGGGCATCTTCTGCTTCTGCTTCAAAAGAGAATTGGTTGATACACTTTGCTTCAAGTATCTCTAAATGGATTAGCAAGTTTTCGTCTTCATCTATTTCGACAGCTACAAGCAGTAGGTCAGGTAGCTTGCCGTTAAACCAATGATGAAAATCATCAAGATAAATCCATGCCATTAAGGCTTCAGGATGATCACGTTTGTAGCGAGTCTCGGTCAAATACTTTGCCAAAACTAACCCTAATAACTCGTTGAGAAATGCGCCTGGTCCTGCAGCCCTCAAAACGATATCGCCAGAAACGTTTCGAGCCTTGTCTACTAGGAGTTCTGCTATTTTCCCACGGTAATCATCAGGGGCGGTTGGGATGAGTTCTTTAAGACGATTGGCAAGACGGCGAATTACTACATCTTTGGCTTGTTTTGAAGAAGAAACGGTAAGGCTATGGGCGCGCTTTTTTCCAAGGCCAAGCGAGTAGCGGATAACTTGCACGCTTTCAGGAAAGGTGGCCTCCAATAAAAATCTATCAACTGTTATGTCGTAACAAGCAACCCAATTGAAAAGCTTATGCAACTGAACAAGTTCATTTTCCCATTCTTGGAGAGAAAAAATTTGCCGGAATTGAGCTATCTTTTTTTGATTTACGGGACTACGCTTTTTGGCGGCCCATTGAGCATCATAAAAGTGTCGTACTAAATCTGGTTGCGGTTGTGGATTAAGTAAAATTTCCCGCTTGTTCTCACCCCGTTCAAAAGGTTCTTGGGAAGCTTGATAAACAGGTAGCCATTCGACTAAATTGATATTCTCACTATCCTCATCCGACAGCTCAAGTTCAATCCCTTGCCCTCTTTCAGCCAAAACATCTGGCAAAATCACAATGTCAGTATCTTCAATTTGGGAAAACAAAGCCTCAATCTCACACTCCAACACTTTGAGAGTGACAGAAGGGAAAAGACTACCATTGCTACGTTCAGAAAACCTTTCATTAGCTTTAAGCCAATCAGTAACCCGACGAAAGATAGGAGCACCTCGGTCTGTATGAACTACTACCGATAATCTAATTTGCCATTTGTGATGGATAAGAATCTTTTCAAGCTGTCCAACTAACAGGCCTGGTAAAGCACCGTTATGGCATTGTACTAGATATACTTCTAACCCTTGCCGTACAAAAGGATAGGTTTCAATATAATCCTCTATTACTTTGACTAAAGCACTAGCGGCGGTTTGGGCTTCTGCTTCACCATCTGTATCAGAAACTAAATCTGGGTCAAGTCCATAAGCTAACCCTGCTACTTCCGAGTAGCGGTAGAGTTCATATCCTTCGGCTTCATCTACAGGAATAAACAATTCAGGCCAGCTCTCTTTTCTGGACAAGGCTAGTATTGCAGGAAAGCCAGCTGAATTAAAGGCCGAATTAAGTTCTTGACGAAACCGAGAAGTATCTGCAATTTGCGTTTTGACTGCAGAATCTAGCAAGGACGCTATGAATTGATTGAAGTGTTTAGCACGATTGTGCCACCACAACAATTTTAGAGGATGTAAAAATGGTATCACTGCCCACTCATCAAAAGATTTGTTACCAATAATCCAGGCCTGAGTAAGCTGACGGTAGCCGTAAGAAGCTTCATTACTTGTTTTCAAATTAACCGCAAAGCTTATCAAGAATTGTTGATAATTCTTCACCAAATCAACTAATCTTGAATTTAATACGCCTCCCTTTCCAGCCTGCTCTACATAAGTTCCCCAAGCTTGTTCAAGCATTCTCAAGGTATCATCGATTATTTGCCAACTCGTACTTTTTGCCCGATTTTTGAGTTGCTCAGTTAGCATCTGCCGAAGATCACTAGGGCTATCGTACCATGCTCCTAAGGAGTTTCGCGGTCGGCGCAAATCAAGGTCGCTAATCTCAGCGGACGTAGGACAATTATTATATACGGGGATAGATAGGAGCGGCAGTTTATCAGCTTGAGTAACTAATCTCTTTCCCTCTGCTAATAAGTTTGCCAAGGTAGAGGCAGCCGGGCTATCAGAGCGGTATTGCCAAATTAACTCAGCTCCAACTATTTCCTGACCATCCGAATCTCCAACTATTACTCGAAAAGGCAAATCGGTTTTAAGAACCTTACGTTCTTCTAACTCTGTATCACCTTCCTGATTATCATCATTATCAGTAGAAAGAGCTAACAACGATTCAAAATCCCATAAAACTGAAGGCATAACCCCTTCAATGCTACCATACAGCACTTTAAAAGCGTCTATAGCCTCTAACACCCTTCTCTGTTTGTCTGCCTTGAGGTTTTCAAAGTCCAAACTCGGCAGATTAGGAGCAACCTTCAGGTAAGTGCCTTCTTTGAGATCACTTTGAATTGGGCTAAGTAGATCAATTGCTAAAGAAGTTAGGCCAACAATAAAATCAGTACAAGAAACCTTTTTAGATTTGATCAGGCGGTGTAATTTATTACTTAACACTTTACCAAAAAGATCATTATACTCTGGAAGTACAATTTCGAGGCTTTTATCCTGTGGTGCTTGTCCTTCTTGTAAATCCTGCAAAATTTCCTGTACCTCAGCCGAAGTCTCATCAATCTTAATTTGGTTAGATGTCAAAACATCTGTGATTTCTTTAGCTAGATTCTGGAATTGTTCGCTTTTAGCTTTACGGCTCTTTTTGTATAGAACTTCTGAAACTTCGCTCCAATCTAACTTTAACACTTCTCGTAAATGCTGGTTATCCAAGTTCATTTGTTCCAAAAAGCCTTGTACAAGCAGTTTCTTCTGAGCAGGAGTATTACCACCGTAAGAGCTGTCATCCTCGAATTCGGCCTGGTCTAATTTTCCTAATAATTCTTTAAGGGTTTTTTCGTCTAAAATTTCACTACCTAGTTTTACACCTCTAAAAATTTCTTTTAGAAGAGCCTCTGCTTTGGCGCTGCCAAATTCATCAGCTAGACGATGGGAACGAAACAGACCTAGATAAGGCAAGGAATAGGATATTGCTTCCAACAAGGTACTTTTGTTTCCCTCCCCCAATTCAGAATCTGTAGCAATCAAAAATTCAGTTAGGTCTTGTAGTTGGGGTTTAGAAATGGCTTTTTTGAAAAGTTTGAGGAAATTTTCAAGCTCCCTAAATTGCGTATCATCAAGTTGATACCTTGTAAAAGCTGCCCGGATAAGATGTTCGAGAGCTTCTGCACCTAGAAGGTTTTCTTTGATGGGAAATATATCCTTGAGACTTTGAGAGTCATTGGTTCGCCGATTGAAAATTAAAACTAGCGCATGGCCGACTGGCACGTGATTGCGGTGCCAAGTAGCGGATTTATCTATTTCTAATTTGAACTTTTCAAAGCCCTGTACTGTTCCAGTTGTGCAAATAACCAGGGGAACCCCGGCAAGTTGACAATTTTCTGCCTCCAGCTTATCTAGCAAGTATTTATATACATCCTCTTCAAATCCATCAAGTCGAAAAAACCGGCGAGTATTAATATCAGTGCCGTTTTGCAACTGTGTGGCCAGATAATTTTTTAGAGCGTCAGCAATTACTTGAGATATATTCATCTAGTTAGAAGCTCCCATGGGTTGTGAGGCAGTAAGGTTGTTTATCACCATAGCGGTGGCATCAGAATACTGATTTACTAGGCCAGCTTTGTGCATTTTTTCGAGGAAAGTAAAACGGTTTCGATCAAGAAATTCACTGTTGATCCTTTGTAAAGCAGGGTGTCCTGAAATTTTGGCTTCGTTCGAACCGATAATAATGCCATAGCGGTGATAGATGCGCTCTAAAAACTCATCGAACACCATCTCATTCCCCGGCTCAATATTTGAAAGTACTAAAGCTTTAAGCAAAGTATCATCTAGAATAAAGCGAGCCCCAGGCCCACTCCGTGGAGCAACCAGCCCAATCGTTTTTGCCAGTTTGCGATGTACACTTAAAAAATTCTTACGGAAGTCTTCAAACATTTTGGAGATGAGTAGGGCAGCGTATTCTCGGATGAAATCACTTTGAGTGATCATACCAACATCAAAGTCGTTTGTCAGCTTCTCTAACTTGGGGTAATTTACTTTATCAGTCGTAGTGATTTTAACTGTCGAGAAATGATCTTCCGCTTCATTTTTGAGATAGGACGCCAAATTTTGAGTAGGCAGGATATTAGCAGCCCAGTCATTAAGTTGTTGAGGTACATATTCTCTAATCTTTTGCTCCTGATTATATTCCTGTTGACGGAAGAGTGTGGCAGAAGTATCGCGAATAATTGAAGCACTTTCTTCGAGAGCATCTATCAAAATCGTTGGACGGCATTTCTCAATACATTCCTCATTTTGGTGGATTGGTGAGGTACTATTGAAATGAGCCCTATGATAAATGTATTCTACCAAGTGGAAGCAAATTAGGTGTGCAAGAAGGTCGAAACATTCTAGTACATCTAGATTATTGCTTAACAGAATTGCAACATCTTCAGCGATGTATTGATAAAGCTGACAATCGGGATCAGGTATCCAACCTAACGATCCTTTCTCTTCATTACTATTATCAGCTGAAACACTCCAAGCATTATTCACAATCTCAGCTAGTCGGCCTATCCCACTGTTCTGATTTTTGAGCAGATTTTCTAGACGAGAGGTTATAGAAAGACGGCGGCTCAATTCTTTTTCTGTACCAGCCGAAAGTATAAGGTAATAGACCTCTCCTCCTCGCGCAAAGAAGTTACGGGCGTTAAAGGAAATGTCTTCGTCAAACTGACCGGGAACATATTTGGAAGCACGGGGGCGCAAACCTTCCCAAAATAACAGATTCTCGTGCGCTGGAAAAAGAGATTTGGCAAACCAGGAACGTTCCTCTTCGATGGCAGAGAAAGAGCGTAAGACATTACGTATCAAGTTCAAGGTTTCCTTAACAGAGCTAGTTGATTTGTTTTGAATCTCTTTTTGCAACTCCTCAATCATTTTTGCCCTAGCCTCATCATCAAGGGGGTGCCGACTCTTTTCCCGCTCATCGTAAAACACAAACCGTCGCAACCCCAAACGAGTGAATCGGCGATATTCATATTTGCCATTCTTATCTAAACCCTGACCTAATTGGTAATCAAAGCCTACTAAAACATTTAAAAATTCTAACATATACTCAATCCAATGTTGTCCACCACGTAGGCGATGTCCCCAAATCCAAGCAGCTAACGGAAAGGTTTCTCTTCTTAGTTCTGATAATCCATAAACTTTTGTAGTTTGTGCCATAATTCTAAACCTTTGTCTTTTGAGTCTTTTGAATAGTTCGGAATTGAACGTTTGCCCTAATAAAGGTCTTTATTTCTTAGCATTTAACACCAAAATTATTAGCCTACACAACTAGCAACATTTAGAATAAAGGTTAACCAATGAGTTACTGAGAAGATACAGAAATTTTTCCGTCCTCATCTAGCCAGATCTGTCTCAAAACGTAACGGTTACGCTCGACAGCGAAGAATTCGATCTGGCTTTCTCCTTTAGCTTCATTGTTAGTAAATTTAGAGACAAGCTGATCTTTCAGTTGCCTGACAGCCAGCTCACATTCTTTAGAAAGGACGTTGTAAGTTCCCCCTTGAGCAAGTCGCACTAAGTATTCAAATATCATCAGATTTATGGTGAAACTAACAGCATTACTAATAACTTTAGGTGGAGGTGGAATGACAAGAACTAAGACTCGCCTGTCATCATCATAAGCATCAGCAGTTAAATCTTTTACCATTAAATCAATGTGATCGGTAGGAATTTTAGCTCGTACAATCGGTACAGGCTGTTCGACCGAATTAGAATACTGAGAGGGTACAAACAATGAGGAAGCATCGGTGAGGTAGAGACGCGAGAAAGCACGGTTCAAACCTAACACCATCTCTTTTTTAGCATTCTCCAAAACGTTCCTTTTGCCATCTAAAAGTTCTAGATACTGTGTAAAGAAAAGCAGAGGAATAAGTCGATGAGCCTGCTCATTTTTTGGTGCTTCAAAGAAGAATTTGCGACGACAGTGCGGCATCCAGCTTAAAAGGGCTGGCTCCTCCCCGGCTTTGTTTGGACTATCACTTCCTTTCAAATAGCTACTACGGTCTTGGAGGAAACGCTGCTTATTCAAATCTACTGTAGGCTGCCCGAAAAGGCTTTGGTAAGTTATATATTCCGAGCTACCTTCAGGATGGTCGCTAACAATAAAATTATCTATTTCAAACAGCGACTGCTCACCTGGATCTAACTGTTGCAAGTGGCTCATGACTACTACTTTGCGGCGAAAAGTTTCGCTAGTTTGCGTACCCCAAACACTCTCATAATATACGTATTTATAGCCATCCCAATCGAATTTTTGATGAGAGTCGATCACCTTTTGGCAAGTCAGCCCGCCAGTAACGGTATATGCAAGGTGTATAAGCATGTCACGAATGGTAACATGAATATTTAAGTACTCCAATACTTGATAAAGTGTTTTAAGCCGGGTGGCAATTTCCGACTCTTTCATACGAGACGCATTGAAGCGAATCGGACAGCTATTAAAAGCTGGGCAGTTTTGGCAATCATCCCACTGTTCAGGCTGGGTCAACCATTTAATAGTTTGAGGTAAATAACTAGAAGTCGTAACTCGGTTAAGATTAAGGACGATTAACTGAGGATTTTCAAGATTAGGACCTTCGTTTAGTTGCTTGTTAATTTCCACAGCTAACTCAGAGAGGGAAGTTTTTGATAGCAAGGCACGTAATCGTCCTTCGTTAGCGGCAATGAGAAAAGCACTAGAAGTATCTTTTTGTACAAATGCAGTATTAAGAGCTTGTAAAATATCAACTCCTTGTTCCTCGCCTACCTCGGACAGATCTTTGATGACTCGTAAAACTTGGTTTGTTCCTGTAACGGTTTGTTCCGGTTGTTCTCCCCAATCTTGAAAAGCCTGTCCACTAAATTGCTCAACAATTCGACGGCAAAGATAAGTTTTGCCGTCGCCTGCATTTCCAGTCAAAATAATGGAGGGCAATTGTCCCTTTTGGAAGCGGTTTTTTACGTACTTTTCGATTTTAGTATCAAGCCGCAAAGACTGACCAGAAGGTGGTACTGTTTTACTAATGAACTCATCAAAAGCAGCCTCATGCTCTGGTGATACGGTAGTATAACGATTTAGATAACTTACAAAAGGATTTTGGTGCATTAGGATTCCTCGGCTTGTAATAGTTAATTCAAAATTCAGCTAGGGTTATTTCCAATCTCGTCCTTATCATCTAGGGTGCTTATTATTTTCTCCAAAAGGTTTTTAGTTTCTATCTCTGAATAACCACACTTTTGTTGAATAATTCTTTGTAACCACTCTAAAGCTACTTTCATTAACCAGCTTTGTTACCGTACAAAGTTAAGGAAGGTGGTATAAACCAGGGAAGTTGTCACCGCTGGTAAACTTCAGTCAGATTGTTGGCAGCAATCAAGGGACTGGAGAAACCAAAATGAGTGACAACTTCAAACGCTATCATTGCATAAAAACGGGCCTGCGACAACTTTTACCCAAAGCTCTTTCGGGCTACGAACAAAGGATGCTGGAGCACCTGTATAAACTGATCAACGGGATTATTGCTGCAAGTCATTGCCAGCTACCTAAAATCGCGGCTAAAGACCCCAGAGCAATCAAAACTGAGAGTAAAATTGCCTCGCTTAAACGGCTCTTGAAGAAAGAACAATTCACCACCCAGCTTTTCTGGCTACCCTTCGTCCAACAGTTCCTGGCTAGTCTGGCCACTAGCCGAGCGGAATTGATGCTTGTAATGGATGGTAGCCAGGTTGGACGAGGTTGGATGGCCCTGGTAGTGAACCTGGTCTACGCCGGCCGCTCTTTACCCATCAGTTGGCTGGTAGTCAAAGGCCCCAAGGGCCACCTGAGCGAAGACATACACTTGCAGCTTTTGGAGCAGGTCCAAGAGTTGGTACCCCAAGGAGTGAAAGTGGTTTTTGTGGGTGACGGCGAGTTCGACGGCACCCGCTTGCAAGAACGAATGCGGTTCTTGGGCTGGCAATGGGTGGCCCGAACAGCTAAAAACAGCCAGTACCTTTCACCAAGGGCTAAAAAGTGGCATTCTTTCCAACAATGGCGGTTGGTGCCTGGTCGGCTAGTAGTGCGCCAGAAGATCGGCTTTAGCTGGGAAGGCTAGGGCCAGTGACCGGCATCGGGGTTTGGGACCCAGCCTACAAGGAGCCACTTTATCTGGTTAGCAGCTTTAGCCAAGCTCAAACGGCTTTGGACTATTACAAAAGGAGATTCAGAATCGAGAGCTTCTTCAGCGACCAGAAAAGCCGAGGGTTTCGGTTGGAAAAGAGCCATTTTTCTTGTCCAAAGCGCTTAAACCGCTTGCTTTTAGGCTGTGTCTATGCTTACTGGTGGTTAACCTACCTGGGCACTATGCCCGACAAAGCGATTGGGCCAAGGTGGTACATCGCAGTGAACGCTCTGACTTGAGCTTTTTCAGCTAGGTTGGCGGCTATTGGAGCACTGGCAAAATATTGTTTATCCCTTTAGTTTCGACCTTAAGCTCCTGCCCCAGTTCTTATTCTAAGCTTTGTACGGTGATGAATACCGAAGGTGCTACAAAGATTTTATCATTTATACATTACAAATTGCATTAAGAAAAGGACAAAAAGTATAAGTATTTTATTCTAAAAGTAAAATCCTATAAATTTAGTCGATAATCTGGGCTAAAGAATTTACAAAATACTTTATCTGTTCTTCATGATTGAAGTAACCGAAACTTAGACGAATTGTTCCTCCAATACCAAGAGTTTGAAGGAAGCGGTGAGCCCAGGGGGCGCAGTGGAGACCAGCGCGGACAGCAATGCCCTGATTGCCCAGGTATTCTTCGAGAGCCTGAGGAGTAATACCAGGCGCAGTGAGGGAGAGGACCGGGGCTCGACGGTCGGAGGGTATTTTTATTAGGCGGAGACCATAAAGATCGGAGAGTTCGGTTTCGAGAGTTTTCATTAGTTTGGCGGTATGGATAGTGATGGTTTCGCGGCCAGTTTGATTTAGCCAATCGAGGGCGGCACTAAGGCCAGCAATGGCAGGACTGTTAAGGCTGCCTGCTTCAAGACCGTAGGGAAGGTCTTCTGGCATTTCGAGACTTTCGGAAATGGTGCCGGTGCCGCCGAAGATGATAGGCTGGAGACGACGGTCCGTGCAGAAGGCGAGGCCTGCCACACCAAAGGGACCATAAAAACTTTTGTGACCGCTCCAGACCAGGTAATCTATTAAGCCGATGGTCAGGTTGAGCGGGTAGAGACCGGCAGCCTGAGCGCCATCTACAGCAATAGTTACGGAAGGGTTGGCTTTACGAGCGCGAGCAGCCAGTTCTTCCACGGGCAAAAGAAGGCCACAGACGTTGCTGGCCTGGGAAAGCACTAGCATGGCAGGAGACGCTTCCCGCCACATTACTTCCAAACGATCCCATGCTACTTCAAAGCGGGTCGGGTGGAAGGGGATTTCCTGTAATTTAAGGCCACTCGTTTTTTGGAGGTGGGCCAAAGGGCGAAGGGTAGAGTTATGTTCAAAAGGGCTAACGTAAACGCTATCGCCGGGTTGTAAACCGGAGCCAAGAATGACCTGGTTGAGAGCAATCGTGGCTGAAGGTGCGAAGGTAATTTGCCCATCAGCAGGCAAGCCAACCCATTTAGCAACTTTGACACGGGTTTCATCAATCATGCGGGCGGCCCGGCGGGCCATGGGATTCTGGCCGCGGTTAGCATTGGCACCGCCGAGGCGGGCAAATTCGTCCATAGCCTGCCAGACTACCTCAGGTTTGGGGTAAGTGGTGGCAGCATTATCGAAATAGATAGTAGGTTTGTCCTGAGTCATAGGTTTATTACTGTGATTTGCCTTCGATAATATATCTTAATAGTTCCAGAGCGATAGCCCGTTTTTCAGCCAGGTCCAGCGAGCGACCAGAAATATCAATGGTGCGCTGGAGACTCTCGGCGAGACGCTTGCCATGCTCGGAAAGGGTTTTGACCTGGTTGAAGCGATAGACAACAGGTTCGGGCTGGTCTGGCATGGCAAGGCTGATTTCTGTTACTTTGCCCACTTCTTGAGTGATGGCCGGATCTTCAGGTGAAGAGCTGCTCTGTAAAAAGCCAATTTCTCGTTCAAGGCGAGCGCGGCTTTCAACAATCTTTTCGTCAAAGCGCCGAGCAAGGTCGTCGCTCCAGTCGCGGGGAAGGGAGCCGACCAGGCGTTTGGAAAGAGAGTCTACCAGACCGATACGATATTTATCAGGATTGGAACCGATATTAGCCAGCTCTTCAGAAACCGGGTCGCTGAAGAGCGGGAGTATGCTGCTGTCTTTGAGGACGTTTTGGTACCAGGAGTTAATAAGAAGCCCGAGCTGGGCTTCGCTGAGAGCAGTATCGGAGCCATCAAAGGTTTGGGCAATCTTTTGAGCAATTTTTTCCTCAAGGTGCTCGAAAGCCCGGTTTAGCTCGTCAAAAAGAGCCAAAATGTCACCCGGCTTTGAAGCAATACGGGGGAGTTGCACCAGTAAGGAGCGCACCGGATCGGTAGGGGCATTACGGATCAGGCGACGGAAAGCGACTGCCTGGGATGAAACACTGGTAGTATCGCGGGAATAGCGCGGCAGGCTTTGCAGCCAGCGCAAGAGTCCTTTAGCCAGGTAATTGAGTAAGGGGGCATGCAGTTCTTCCGGCCGGATAAAGGTTTTGACATGAGCTTCAAGAACCTGGAGGAGTTCAAGAGTTGAGTGGTCAATCTGAATGTATTTAATGGTGTAGCTGGCCGGGTGATTAACGATATCGGTAAAGGTGGTAGCGGTCACTTCGATAGTGCTGCCATTTTTACTGATATTGGAGGTGGAAAGAAAATCGCGGAAGGTTACAGCCAGGAGCAGGGGAAGGACTCCTTTACGAATGCCATAAGGAGGGCGCTGGAGGCGATCCACAATAATTTCGAAGCTGAGACCTTCTTCCACTTTTTCGCTGGAGCGGTAGAAGTTGAGGCATTCCTCCCAAACTTGAGCCATTTCCGGATATTCACTTTTAGCAGGAGGTGAAAGGTGACCTTCCTCAGAAAGAATACCATTGGCTTTAAGAGTAGCGTTGAGAATAGCCATATCGGGGCCGTAGCCAGTTAAACCCAAGGTTGGACCAGGTTCATTGTCCAGAATAGCTTTAATAACTTTCTGGGAGGCAGTGACCTGGACACCAGCGGGGCGACGTTTATTGAAGTTTTCGTTATAAACGCGAGGAGTACAATTGAACTCCCGGCCCGAAATATCAGACAGAAGAGAAGAAACAGCACCCGGACTATTTATTTCACGATGTTCCGCGCCCTGAATGTACCAGAGGGCATTCTGCCTGGGATTAAGTAGCGCGGCCATAGAACGTTCGATACGGACTCTAGTATCTTGCTCGAAGAAATCCAATTCTTTGTTGGCTTCTTCTCCGAGTTCCTTGGGTTTAGGTGTAGTACGAGCCTGCTTTAGCCCGTAGAGGTCTTCGAGAGGACCACGAGCAGG
Organism: Chloroflexia bacterium; assembly: GCA_036261665.1. Taxonomy (GTDB): domain Bacteria; phylum Chloroflexota; class Chloroflexia; order Chloroheliales; family Chloroheliaceae; genus 54-19. The sequence continues at coordinate 21,743 of DATAKM010000030.1, read as the reverse complement.
GAGAGGAGCGGCAGGTAATATAACCAAAACGCGAGGGTGCAGGGAACTTACTATAGCAGCCGCCACTCTAGCGCGGGCTAATTCCTCGACGGTAAAAGCCAGGCCGTAGATTACCAGGCCGTCTGAGTAGTCAAGGGATTTAAGCAGATTGTTCCAATCTGGTGGATTGGCGGCATCGGACTCCAGCTCTGGAACAGTGCGGTATTCAGCGTCGAAGTAGCGCACCATGCCATATTCTTCGTTGTAGCGACGAGACTGGAACATAGGCGGAGGCAGAATGGCAGAGAGTAGCGATTTTAAAATGTCAAGGGAAGGAGGTCTTTCCTGTAAGACGGTAGCGACTTCTGCTTCGATGTTGAAATCGGTCAGCCTGCGAACGAATTCCCAACCGCCATTAATTTTGCTAAGCCGAATAAGGTGCTGGCTAGCCAGGTATTCCAGGTCGTGACTGATCTGAAGAATAGCTTCGTTTGAAGGATTAGTCTGATTAAGAGCAAAAGCGACAATTTCAGTAGAAGGCGCACCATTCTCATAAGCCTGAGCCACATGGAGGACGGCCAGGGTTTTCATGATGAAAAGGTATTTTCCATCCTGGTTGAGAGGATCGGACTCAAGTTTCTGACGAGCGCGTTCGACGGCACTCCAGATCCAGTGAACGCCATCCTGTTCGGTAGAAGCGCGGATACCAGCCGAGAAATAATCGAAAAGATGGCCCGGGCAGACCAGAGGAAAACCGGGGCTAGAAAGGTCTAAGCGAGTGTGCCTGAAGAGATCAATCAGACCATTTTCATCTTCGGCGGCAAGGAAGGTAAACAAAGTACGCTGATTTTGAGCTACCCGGTCAGAGATACGAGGTAGACAATAGGTCGCGAGGGGATGGAGCGGGTAAGCGCCCTCGACGACTAAGTAGCGCAATTCAGAACTATCGAAGCCCGAAAAGAACCGGCTGCCGGTTGAAGCTTCCAAGAGGCTGTCAAACTGGGAAGAATGCTGTTTGAGATGGGTTTGAAGGGCGTCAGAGTCTGTGAAAGTAATACCGCGTTCGATCAAACCATAGACAGTGCGAGGATCGCTGGCTATTTCAATGCTACTAAAGCGGCCTTCAATTTTGCTCCATTCTTTATCCACGCCCCCGGCCAGCCCCCGGCCGTACTGGCGCAGACTTTTGTGGGTGATAAGGACTAGGTGAAGCTGCTGTTCGCCACTGCGAGCGCAACGCTCGGCCAGTTCCTGGATAAGCTGGGCATCACGGCCAAATGGTTCGCTGGCGCGTTCTTCCAGAAAGCGGCCAAATTCATCCCAGATAATAGCAAGGCCGGTGAAGCCAGCTTCTTTAACGGTGAGCGCGATTTCGGCCAGGAGGTCCACGGCGCGGCCATTAAAGCCTTCGGCAAAGGGGTCGAAGGAGGCTCCGGCAGTTAATTCCGGGTAAAGACGGCAGAAATCCTGATAGGCCTCAGCCTTACCAAGATGGAGAGCTTCGACAAGTTGATCAGGAGTTTTGTCCAGGCGCTCACGAACAAGGGATTCCCAACGAGAGAAAACATCGGGCCAATTCTGTCTCCAGCGCTCAAGGGTAGTAATGGCAGCATTGTAGAAGCCGGGCAGGCTGAGGTGGCTCAGTTCTTCACGTTCGAGGGCTTTGCGGCAGGCCCGGATCAAGGCGGTAGCAAGTTCACCTTCATCCCCACTGAGGGTAACCGGCAAGATGCGAGAAGCAGGAGTAGCCGGAGAACTGGTGAGGCGCTGCGAAATTAGATCAGCCAGATCGGAACGGTTGATTTTTAAGAGCCGGTCGCGCAGACGGAGCAAAGAGGCGGTGAGTGCAGGCGCAGGATTGAAAAGAGCACCAAGAACGAGGCCAACAAGACTTTTTCCGGTACCATAAGCTCCTAGAATAACGTGGCTGCGCTGGCGCGGGTTGTATTCAATACCGGAAAGGACTTTCAGAATAGCATCAGCAGTAGCGTCGGTGGGAGCAAAGAAATCAATAAACTGGGGATCTCCCAAATCGTACTCCAGTGAGATAGAACGCTGGAAATAAGGAGAAGCCTCCAGGTTTAAAGTTTCTTGCTGACTGTTGTCACCTGCGATAGTGGTGTTGGAAGTTAGCATGGATCTTTTCTTCTTTTAAATAGATGGCTTAAACGAAAGTCTATAGCACCGATCCAATAAGAACAGGACTGGAAAAAGCCTGCTTTAAGATCTCTTCAGCCGAGACTTTGGGCAGTGAAAGCACGTCCAGTCCGGCTGTCCTGGTTACTTTGAAAGCAAAATCTTTAGCTTCATCAATATCGCTAGCACGGCGAAGAGCTTCGACCAGGCGTAACCCTAGCAAAAAGGAGCGGCCAGGGGAAGCGGGCGCGGTAAGTAAGTCGCGCAAGGAGACCTGAATGGCATCCGGTTGGTTTTCTTCCTGCCATTTTTTAGTCACATATAATAGGACGAGCGGCGGGATGCTGCGCGGTTCAGGCCGGTTAAGGACGTAGCGCTTGGCACCATTAGTGTTATCCAGGCTCATCAAATTAAGGTGAACTAAAGGACTTTCAAAGGAATCTTCAGGCGAGATGCTACGCTCTCGCGGTAAATAGGTTCTCAAGAGGCAGTCGAAGTCTCTTTCAAACGAACCCTTAGTGATCTCTTTATTTCTAAGGTTAAGAGTATTAGTCCAGAGAGAAAGCTCTGAAACAAAGTGCTCTTTATCAAAAGCGATGTGGTTGTAGATATTAAAGAACCAGTACCAGGTGGTTGCTTCTTCTTGCTGTTTTATAAGCTGGTGATGGATAAGCCAGAGGGCAGTGTCGGTTTCCAGATAAGGGTCATAATTAAGAACCAGCTCACCAAAGAGGGTAGGTTCCTGGATTCTTCGACCATCTTTTCGAGATTTTTCAGTGGTTAAGCCAGTGGCGCGCATCCAAAAACGAAGGGCTTCGACCATATTTTTACCGAGGCCGAACTTAAGATAGGCATCCGGTTCTGTAAAAATGGCTGGATTTTCTTTAACCTGCTTTAAGCCTTTAAGTAACCAGCCGTCACGGATATGAAAGGTTTGATGTTGAGCAAATCCCATAAGTTTATTCGCTAAGTAGATAGTATCTACCTGCACCTTTAAATATGAGCAGGTAAGTACGGTGTTAGAAGACGATAAGTAAAATGTTAATCAGATACCCGGTTGATCTGAATTCTTTCGACCGGAGAAAGCGGAATAGTCTTGCGCTTACGATCCAGGGGAGCGCCATCATCAACAGTGCGACCACCCGATTTTAGACTCTTGGCTACAAGACAACCGGTGGTACCAAAGTGAGTAACACATTCGTTACAGCCAGTACAGCGGTCCTGCGAGATTTCGTAAACGCGAGCTTCAGGCCGGACACTGATAGCACCGTGAGGACAGACTGCGGCGCAGGCGGTACACTGGATGCATTCCTGGTACTTGGTAACCTGGAATTTAATATGAGCGACGCTTTCCTGGACACTGACAGGATTGAGAACGCTGATGCGAATGGAGTCGCTGCCTTCCAGAGCCTGCACCAGCAATTCTTCACCAGGCTTTTGACGATTCTCGACATAGAATTCGCCAAGAGCGGCACGACCGCGATTACGGTTGATGATACCAAGTGGCTTGAGAAACTGCTCAAGCTCATCGTTGTTTACCGGTCTCTCAAGGTTGTACTGAAAGGTGTTATCCATATCGCCGCAAGGCTTCACTTCCAGATTAAGGAAGCGGTTAGGCATACCAGCGCCGCCAAAACGGGCTTTCCAGCCACCACTTTCAATATATTCTTCAGGATCTGGTTTCTGAATTTTGCGGGCGAAAGCTACCAGCTGGTCTTTCCAGCGGGCGGAATCTTCAGGAAAGAAAATTTCAGCCAGCATATCTGACCAGGAACTATTGAGGGGGCAAAGCCAGCAGCCCACCCGACTATAGCCTAAACGGTAGCTTTTGTTGAAGGTCACATCATTCATTAGGATGTAAGCCCAGACCTCGAACTCACCCCATTTAATAATGGGGGAAGCGGTAATCTGGCGGCCAATTTTAGCCGAAACAGTAATAGCATTATAGTCGGCGCGCTGCTTGCTTTCGGCATTGCGAACGCCATAGAAAGTCAGGACTTTAATGTTTTCGTCTAAAGTCTGGAGGAGGTTATTGATAGGGCCAGCTTTGAAAATGGTACAGCACCAGCGCTGAACACGGCTAGGCGGCCCGATTTCTTCGACCATGGTATGGAAGTCATGGTTTACCTTAGCGGTCCAGAATGGGATCTCTGGATTTTCAACCTGGAAGTCCTGGACGTACTGGTAAGTATTTTCATCTTCAAGGGTGGTATCGCTGAAAACATGGGTAACGGAATTGCCCAAGGCACGACGTACCAGGTGACTTACCACAGTGCTATCCTTTCCGCCGGAGAAAGAGACCATCTGCATACGGCGGGAGTAGCGCTTACTGGTAGCTACAATGAAGTCGAAGGCATCGTCTTCGAGGGCGGCCATATAGGTGCGATTAACCTCAAGAGCGTTGCGATAAGCTGGTATGATGGCAAGCTGGTCGATTTCATCGTAATAATCAGCAGCAAACTCTTTGATAAAGTCGCCGATGGCCGGAAGGTCATCTTTGAGTTTTTCGGATTCAGCCAGGGAGAAAGATTTACCGTTTACGTAATAGCTTTTAGATTTGCTACTTTTCCAGATCGCATCATTAAAGATATTTACTTCAGGATGGTAAAACTGAAGAATACGGCGCTCCCGCGCAAAGACGGGACGCACATCAGTCGTTAAGTATTTAGCTTTTACGCCACAGTTGGGACATGTGGGTGTATCAGTAGCTGCAATAGGACTATTACAAGATGAGCACCAGTAAATGGATACTTCACTAAAGTCCGGGGCAGTCTTTTGACCAAGTTGTAGGGCCTTGGCTTTGCTTTTCTCAGCAATAGTCATTAAGAGCCTGCTTTCATCAATAGTCGGGATTTTGATGCAAGGGCTACGCTTGCTACCTGGCATAATGGCCAGGAAAAGATATTTGGTTATTAGGGAGATTATAACACAACTATCCTAGAGTTAAAGTAGAGAATAAAAGGCCTGCCCGATCAGGAGCAGGCCCAAATTAGCACTATTCACATTGTTAAGAGTTACAGTATCCGGTAGTACATTGGAAATCAGCTTCAGGCTCAATGGCTGGTAAATCAGCTTTGTCTCCCAGACTGTCAAGCCAGAAAGAGCCGTTGGATAATTTATGACCGGTAGTCTGTTCCCAATGAACTGCCAATACAAACCTGTTGGGCTCCTTTTCTCTCAACTGCTGCCAGTAAGCGCGGCCGGTGTTCCAGGGACAGAACCAGCAACCAGACTTAACTGGACGGGGTAGTCCTGTTAAATCTATAGCCTTTGCAACCTGTGCTCGGCTAAATTCTAGCTCCAGTAGAGGATAGCGTTTAATGATGTAGCTTACGTCGCTCGGACTATTGGCGCGATGGGCTTCATCAGTTGTTATGCCAATCCAGGTAGTTGCTGGGGTTAGCTCTTGTTGCCTTAAATAAGCGTTGATAGGCCGTACTTTATAGGTTTTGCTACATAACGGAGGCCGTGGGGTGTGTCCCTGTGTCCAGGCTTCTTCAAGAAGATTTCCCCGAGTTATTTTGATAAAAGGGATTTTTAACTCGTGCATGAGAGGTTCTGCCACTTCAACAATATGCTGATAAGTTTCGGGCTTCTCACCATTAGTATCTGCAAAAATAGCCAAATCTGGCTTAGGTAATTCCCCTAATTTTATGAGGCAGAGAATTCCAAAGGTTTGAACACCAGCACCATAGCATAACACTTGTGTCATTTCAAAAACTCCTAGTTAGATGGGATCTGCAACATGTATGGCGCATACCGATTTTAGCTAAAGAGGCAGAAGAGGTCGGTAGCACCAATTGGACAAGTTGCGTAAAGGTACTCGTTGAATGTGGGGGAAAGTGGTTGGTAACTATCTAGAGAAAACTATGTTGGTATCTAGGCTACCGAGGGATAAAAAGAAGGTTTTTTTATAATTGTCATGCTTTACCCTTCACGAGCATCTGTAAGTAAATTAGATTTGAGGGTTGTTGGCTTGGAAGATAGTAAAAAGTAGATACATTAGAAGTTTTATTTGCCTGATATAATCATTTCATTACTCATTTAGATAGTGGCACTTTTCGATAAATTTATTCATGATGTCCCCATAAAGAGTTAATCTAGCAGGAAGTAATAAGGTGCCATTTCAAAATCAAAAATATTGGGAGGGATAGTGATAATGAGTAATGAAGACAATGTTACTTTCATTGAGGGTACCAAAATAGGAGATACTTTTACTCTACTTTCCGACCTCCGGTGGCACTGTGGCCGCCACGAATTCCCCAGTAGCCAGCCTGCCGCTCTTGTCCGGGAACTCCGTAACCTGGGCTACGACATCGAGACAGGCAAAAACCTGGAGTGTGAGGGACCATGCCAGGATCGGGAAACCCACTGGCGGCTAAAATCCCTGGAACCCGCCAGGCCCATTAAAATGCATCTGCCCTCCTCGGCCCAGGCCCTTCTTTCCTCAAAGCTGGAAGAACTTGAAAAGCTCGAAAAGCGCCGGGAGTTTCTTATTTCCGAGATAAACAAATTGGAAAAGGCAGCTAGTTGCAATCGCCTTTAAAGGGAAGGGTAAGCAGCCTCGTACGCCTCAACAATCGAGTTCGAGGACCCTCCAGGGAGAGCAGGTTGGTTTATGGAGCTGCAAAGGGTATCGGTCAGAAGCGGGTCCCATTCTTAATTACGATATTACCTTAGAGGGAGACTTGATTTTCTTATTCATCAGCGAATGATAATTAATTAGCTTATCAGTAATACTATAAGCGTTAAAGTATATTAAGATTACTGCAAGTAACTAAGCTACCTGAATTAGTGTAATAACCAGACAGTTAAGAGTGATTACTAGGTACGAAATTACAACAAATAACTACTAGTTATTTTGCTAGCCTCTTCTGCTCATATTAAATTTAACCTATCTGAAAAATATTAACGTTTTTCGTAATGTTGCTCTGTTAGAATTAAGTTACTAATTAAATCAAGTTAAATGAATTGATTTAATTTATCCTGTTTTTCCGCTGTAAAAGATTAAGTAAACCGGTAGCATCTTTACTTTCACTTAACAAGCTGAAATTACATAAACATCCTTTATCGCATCTATGCGATTTTTCTCTACTGTAACCGGGAGAGTATAGATGGGTTCTTTCTTTACCCCAGATTGCAACCTGGGCCTGGAAGTACAGCAACTTCTATTAGAATACAGGGATGGACTGAGCGTGGCCGAAATTAGGCGTAAGCTACGGCTTAAAGGAAAGGCTATTGAGGAACATAACCTCCGAGAGCTGCTCAACCATCCCCTGGTGTTTGTCAGTCTCTCTGGGGACCGGTATTGTCTAAAGGGACAGGCCGAAAGCAAGTCCAGTTCCCGGGCTGAAAGTACCAAAAATGTGTTGCCTAACAATCGTGAACTGCCTCTTTTGCTAAACCTACCCGCTGCTTTTAACGATTACATCGTAATAGATTTGGAAACGACCGGTCTTGACCCTGCAAGGGACAGCATAATTCAGTTAGTAGCAATTCGTTATAAATCGGGTCAACCCCGTGCTGCGATCAACTACTACTTAGACCCCTCTCCTCGAAAAATTCCTTATACTTTACAACTGAAACTTGGCCTGGATCGCTTTCCAGCAGTAGCCCAGGCTATCTATAGCGGCGTAAACCTGGTGCAAATCGAAACAGAGTTAAGGGAATTTTTCGGCAATCTTCCACTGGTAACTCATAATGCCCGTTTTGAACAAAAGTTTCTCAAGGCCAACCTCGGAGAAATTACAAATCCTTTTGTAGATAGCCTTGAACTGGCTTTATTGCTCTATCCTCAGCTGTCTGATCACCGGCTGGAAACCTTAGCTAAACACCTTAAAATATCCTTTGAGGAAGCCCGGGAAGCCTGGCTGGCAGCAGATGGAGAGAACCTGGGCAATATTGAGATTAGTGAAGCAAGCTTGCATAACGCAATTACGGATACCAGCTTGCTCGGGATAGTCTACCGGCAAATGCTGGAGCATTGGCACGCTGATCAGTTACCAAACCAGGCGTTGAAACTGCTACTACCCGAAGGCTGGGGTAAAAGCTGGTCGGAACCGGGTCCCGATGTGCGCCCCCTGCTACAGACCTGCGCCAGACCTATAATGCCAACCAGAGAAAATCCCCAACCATTGCTGCCGCCAGGCGGGTATGAAATGGTAGCAGCAAGCCTCGAACAGTACCGCGAAAACCGTGAATTGAGCCGGAGACCAGGCCAGGAATATATGACAGGGCTGGTCTGGGAAATGTTGGAAAAGGATTGCTTCAAGATGATTGAAGCTCCGACTGGCACCGGCAAGACTATCGCCTGTCTTCTACCGGCTGTAATCAAAGCGGCCAGGGACGGAGAGAGAGTAGCGATTTCAACGGCTTATCGTAATCTCCAGGACCAGTTGGTAGCCGAAATTAAACAACTCCAGGAATTAAGTAATCTACCTTTTAAGTACGAGATACTTAAGGGACAGGCCAATTATATTTGTTTCGACAGGCTGGCGCGGGCTATCGCAGAACTTGATGAACAGGCTCCGCTGGATGAACGTTATGTACTTGCCTACCTGGTGGCGCGGGCTATCGCTGTCCCTGAAAGTACGCTCGATGACACAAGTTACTGGGTGACAGTTACTTTTCCAGTCACAACCCACATCTACCAGGCGGTTTCGGCGGGAAATGGAATTTGCAGTGAAAAACGCTGCGCTGACGTTGGGTGTTTAATTCCCAGGATTACGGCCAGGGCCCGGGAGGCTCATTTACTATTGATAAACCATGATCTCTGGCTTTCTGACCCATCAAGGCTGCCTGAGTTTAAATACCTGGTCCTGGACGAAGCACACACGCTGGAAGATGTAGCTACACGGGCCTTTACCAGGGAAGTCTCACGTAATGGGCTGGAAGAATGGTTCGATTATTTACATGATGATTTTACCGGTAAAGGAGTATTACCTCGCCTGCTTGCACAGACCAGGGACCGAACCATCCAGGAAATGACGCGCCCGATTTTTGCGTCGCTACGCTTATGCCGGGAACTGGCCGGGGATTTCGGCCTGCACCTGGCCTCGTTTATACAGGCCTGTCAGAGCAAGATTGACCCTCGTTACGGCGCTGCGCTGAGATTAGAAGGTGCCCCGCGAAGGGTAGAGGCTGTGCGTTGGAACCGGGTTGAAAATGCCCGCTACCAGCTTTTTGACCTGCACCTGGCCGATCTTTCTAATCTCCTCTGTAATATGCTGGAGGCCTTAAACCATGTAGAAGGCTTGCCTTACAAAGAAAATACTCTCCAGGAATTACAACTGGTCCTTGAAAAATTACTGGAAATACGCCAGTTACAGGCTGAAATTCTAAACGTAAATAACCAAAAATACGTTTACTGGTTGGAAGTTGAGCAGGGTAAGGAGGATAGCGGGCAGGATCAAGGGTTATCACTGGTGGAAGCATCCGCAAGTGAAAAACCCCGGTTGAAGATTGAAAAGTGGGCGCTAAAGTGTGCACCGATCAGGGTAGCTGAAAACCTACAACATTATTATGAGAAATTATTAGGCGCAGCCTTCGTTTCGGCTACGCTTTCAATCAGGGGAGGAGATTTTACATTTTTCGCTGACCGCTTCGGGCTCCAGGAACGACTGGGAACCGGCAATATACACTTGGTAGCTGGCGACCTGGATTACTCCTCTAATGCTTTCCTGGGACTGGCCAATTATCTCGAGTATTCGCCGGTAGAAACTACCATGCAAAGCTTTGTAGAAGAGTTTTCGCGTGAGCTGGAGTTGTTACTTGATCTAACCGATGGGCGCTCTTTAGTACTTTTTACAGCGCGTCAGCGTATGACCGAGGTATTAGAGCGTTGCGAAGCTTCGCTGGCATCCAAAGGTATTCCTGTTTACTGGCAAGAGCCAGGCAAATCCCGCCGAAAAATACAGGAAGAATTTGCTGAAAGAGTAGAGTCTGTTCTACTCGGGTTGCAAAGTTTCTGGGAAGGAATAGACGTACCGGGAGAGTCACTCTCCTTCGTTATCATGGAAAAATTACCTTTCCCTTACATGTTCGATCCAATTTTCAAAGCGCGCCGGGAAGAAGTCTACCAGCGGGGTCAGCACGAATTTTATGATTTTATTTTTCCCTTAATGGCTATTCGCTTTAAACAAGGCTTTGGGCGGTTACTGAGGTTAAAGAACGACCGGGGAGCAGTAATCCTGATGGATAAGCGCCTGCATCGTAAAGACTACAAATTTGATTTACTGAAGTCTTTGCCCGGTTATATGAAGCGTGACGAGCAGGCAGAGCGAAGCCGTAAAAGCTTCTACCAGGCCCTTATTAAGAGCTTGCCGGGCCTGATAAATGTCCAGGCAAAACAAGAATTATTAGACAGCCTTCCGGATAGCTTGTCTACTGACTTGCTTGAAAAACTTGATTCTTACCAGCTGCCAGATTATTTATCAGAAAGCGATTATACCCTGTGGCGTCCCACCATATTGAAAGCGCTCCAGGAGATTTTCCATTTTCCTGCTTTTCGCAGCCCCCAACAGGAAGCCGCAGTTAAAGCAATGCTGACAGGGCAAGATTTACTGGCCCTTTTACCTACTGGCGCTGGTAAATCGCTTTGTTTTCAGCTTCCTGCCTTGCTCCGTCACGGCCTGACCGTGGTTTTTTCACCGCTGATTGCCTTGATGAAGGACCAGGTGCAATCCCTTAACTCGCGTGGGATTGAGATCATCAGCGCAATTTATAGCGGGCAACCTGCAAACGAGCGTGAAGAGGTGCTAGAGCGCATGCGCTCTAACAAGTTGCGGTTGGTCTACATTTCACCGGAACGATTACGCGACCCTCAATTACTGCACAGCCTTTCACAGGCACGAGTGCTTCAAACAGTAGTGGATGAGGCACATTGCGTGGCAATGTGGGGGCCGAGTTTTCGGCCTGACTTTCTCTATCTCCCGCGCCTTTTCCGCCTTTTAGCCGGGCGTCCTCCAGTTGCTGCTTTTACTGCTACAGCTACCCCGTTAATTCGGGAAGAGATCATGTCTTCACTGGAGATGCAGAGGCCGGAGTTAGTCGTGGCTTCCTTTGACCGGCCAGAACTGCGTTATGTGGTCTACAACGCAAACTCACGTTACAACCCGGTTACTTCTAAGAATAAACGCTTTGCTACTCTGCTAAGAATTATCCAGGCCGCCGACCAGAAACGCGAATCAGTGCTGGTTTATGTCACTACCACTGTAGAGGCTGAACAGGTAGCTCGCCGTTTGCAGCAGGCAGGTTACGATGCCCGGGCTTATCACGGAAAGATGGATGCCGCGGAGCGTGACAGCGTACAGGAACTTTTTATGGACGATCATATAAATATCGTGGTCTGTACCAAGGCCTTTGGCATGGGTATAGACAAACCTGATATTAGATATGTTATTCACTACCATATGCCTGGAGACCTCGAGTCGTATTACCAGGAAGCAGGCCGAGCCGGGCGAGATGGTAAAGAAGCTTACTGTATCCTCTTACACCACAAGTCCGACCGAGACGTGCATGACTTTTTCATGGAATCGGCTTTGCCCGACCCGGTAGCCCTGAATAGCCTGCTTGAGCGCCTGCGAGTAATGCCTGGCGACCAGCTTTATCTTGACCCCCTGACACTGGCGGAAAGCCTGGGGCAGGATGAGGTTAAATTGAAAGTAAGCCTGCACCTTTTAGAAAAAAGTGGATTTATAGAGCGAGGAGCTGATTTTACCCTGCGCGGCACGCTAACCCTGATGTACGATCACTCGGAACTGGTAGAACAACTTAACCAGGATGACGAGGTTGCCGCAGAATTTATTCGAACAGCTCAAGAGCTGGAATGGCCGGCCCTACGCCGCTTCGAAATTGACATGTTAGAGGCAGCTAGGCGGACGAAGTCAACCCCAGAAGAGCTCGATACTTTGCTTATCCGCCTGGCGGTAGCTAACCTGGTGCTTTATCGGCCCTGGGAAAAAGGCTACATTATCAAGAAAGGGAAAAGACTTCTTCAAGGCGAGAGCTTTAACCAGGAAACTAACCCCGGCTTTGTGAAAGAGGAACACAAGTTAAATGAGATGCTGCATTATACCGAAACAGCTATTCCACGGCAGGAAATAAAGTGCCGGAGAGCTTATATTTTGAGCTATTTTGGTGAAGAATTTTTGGCCGAAAAGTGTGGTAACTGCGACCTGTGCAATCCCGAGTATGAATACCCCTGGAGCTACACCACGGAAAGGGACACTGCGCTGCTGTCCGATTACTTTGACCCGGCTTTTACCTGGCTAGAACTGGTCAAGTGGAACCTGGACCAGACCAGGGCAGGTTACAACTCATATGGTACGGGGACCCTGATCAGTGTCCTTCGCGGTAATGCCTACAATGCTATGCTGTACCTGCAAGACCCGAAGCTCAGGCAATGGAGATTACAACTTTTAAGGAACTGTCCTTACTGGGGCATTTTCGAGGGACTCCCCAGGGCAGAACAGACGATTAACAGTACTCTCGAAAGGTTGATCCGTGAGGAGTACCTGGAAAAGATAACAGGAAGTTTTGTTACATCTGAAGGGCTGAAATACTACACCTATCTAACATTAAAACAAAAAGGCCGCAACCAATTACTCAGCGGTGAGTTTTTGAACTGGAAAAGCGAGTAAAATAAGATGACCTTACAATTAAGTTCCCAGCCTATCGGTACTCGACGTTATACGGTTGACACACTTGATAGTATTCGTAGCGCTATCGCCGCTTATGCCGGTGGTCCAGCTATTGTAAGAGAACTGGTTCAGAATGCTGATGATGCCAGAGCAGAATGGCTTGAATTTCATTTTACCCCTCAGAAACTGATAGTGAAGAACAGCAGTATTTTTCGGCCCCAGGATTTTGATGCTATCTGCCGGATAGGCTCCGGTAGCAAGCGAGCTGACCAGGATACGATTGGTACCTGGGGTACCGGTTTCATCTCGGTATATCAGATCACGGATTACCCAGAAATATTGTCAACTGGAAGGCGACTGCAGATTAACCCAACTGGCCAGGATTTTCCTGAATACCCTTCAGAAGTCCTCAATCATACTGAATTTCATTTTTCCTGGCGAAAAGTACAATCCGAAATTTCAGAGCGTATTGATGCAGATATCTGGACCCCTGAACGTATTGTCCAGTTCCTGGTTGAGATTGGTCCCGAAATTTATCGTGCCATGCCTTTTTTGCGAAACCTCTCACGAATTACAGTATATGATTACTTAACACAGGGAACTTTCCGCAAGCTTTTTGAAGTCCGTACCGATAGCCGTGAAAAATCCAGGGGTCAAGCCTACGAGCGACGCACTTTTACACTTTATAACGCCTTGCAGGAAGCAAAACCCGAGCGCAAAGATACCTGGCACTTTTTCAGGGGTAAATTAGCAGAAGGTGACTTCGTTTACAAGGGCCGAGCAATAAAGAGCGCGGAGTATGCTATTGCTTTAGGTCCGGCGGACAGTGGTATGGGAGGGGATTTTCCAGGGGTAGTTTATAACTACCTGCCTACTGAAATTGATACTGGTTTTAATTTTCACATTAATGGAGATTTCTTTCCTGATGCCAACCGTAAAAGTATATTAAAGGGCGATGGTAGTGAAAAAAGCCGCTGGAATGAGCAACTGATCCAGAGCATTGCGGTTCTATTTGCCTCCAACCTGGAGCGATTGCGTGATTTGTCTCCTTCTCCGACGGCGTTCTACCGCCTGTTACCGATAAACTCTAATCCCCGGTATAATTTTTTACAACCGATTGTAAACACGTTCCGAGATAAAGCCCGCTTCGCGCCTATAGTATATACAACCGACGGTAAGTGGGCGTTGCCAATAGAAGCTCGCTCAGTAGATAATCCTAAATTTCGCAGGCTGGTGGAAGATTGTATGCCTGGTATTGTAGCACGGAACTTTCCAGCTACGTTGCAACAATTTTTGCAACCCCTGGGACTAAAAGCCTTAACCCTGGTTGACTATCTTAACTTCTTGAAAACTAGCATTCCCGATGGCAGTGAGTTAGAGTCTTCCTCACCCGTAGTTGGCAGCCGCGAGCGTTTATACCATATTTATAACTATTTTTATAATTTGCCTCCCGAAGAAAAAAACCTACTCCTGGAAATGCTTAATGGTGTGCCTCTTTGTCTTGATGAGACGGGAAAACTGTATGCCTTTGGTTCACATGCCATATGGTTAGCTGATGATGAAGCCAGAAATTTGCTGCCACCAGGAAGTTGCTGGCTGGTTGACCTAGATATTCAGAAAAAATATCCCCAACTTCTGCAACATAAATTGCAAACTTTCACTGTTTTGCAGATGGTGGAATACTTAAAACAACTGGCACCCCTCTGCGAGGGTCAACCCATTACTCATGCACCGCTAGCAGTCAACAGCCGCCTGAAGTTGAGAAATATTTGTAACTACCTTGCACGCCACAATGTTTTTAGTGCCTATGGTAACGACTTAACCGGGTTACCCCTGGGTGTAGACGAAAAACATAACCTGCGGCTGATAAGCAATGATATTTTCCTGGCAAATGCTGAGGCTCGAAGTATTTTACTGGAGGCTGGCCTGGTTTTTATTTCACCAGAAATAGAGAAAGATGAGTTTCTTTCACAATTCCTGCAAAGAGGTGGCGTCTCCAGGGTTTCACCCTCTTACATGACTATCCTGCTTGAAAGATTTAGCCGGGAACGGGTTGAGTTGCCTTTCGCTTCTCCCCTTTTTAACAGTTTAGATAAACTTCTCCATCTCTACCAGTACTTCCGAATACATACTTCTGAACTGAGTGAGTTGGACCTGGAACGTTTACGCCAGTTGCCTATTTTTCTAGCCCAGGACGAAACTTTAGCTTCGCTAGCCAGTGACAATGGCAGTTTGTTTTTGCCACCTATGGCTGATCAAAGCCAGTTTGAAGACTTTGGCGATATTATGCGGCTAGAACTACTATTAAGTGAGAAAGTGCTCGACGATGAAATTCGGCCTTTTTTCAAAAAAGTCCTAAAAGTCCCCGAATTATCTCCGCTGGATTATATAAGCAACTATATTGTACCTCGCTACTCCAGCCTGGGTTTAAATGATGGCGAGAAATTTCATCTTCTGAATATGATTTTGAAGTTCTATCCACAGATTCGCCATTATTCCCAGCAAGGAGAGCAAGGGGCAAAATTAATCAAGTTGCTCCAGCAAGTCCCCTTAATTCGTTGTAGTGATGGCCAATACCGGCGCCCAGGACAGGTATACTTTCCATCTGAATTTCTCGAAAATATTTTTCCGATGGGTTATAACCGCCCTCATGATTGCTACAAGATTCAGCCTATTGTGAAAAGTAAGCGCGATCAGAGTGAGCTGGTTATTTCCAGGTGGCATAATCTTTTTACTGATTTAAAAATGCGGAGTGAACCGGACGCAGAAGATTTAATGATCTCTGTCAAATTAACCGTAAAAGGCCCGCCTCTTGCAGCGGCGAGAGAACATATTCGCCAGATCTATGAATTGTTAAACGAGCACTGGGAAGAATATAGTTTTGATGCCGCTGTTCTAACAGACCTGAACCAGATAGCCTGGCTTCCCGCTGACGGTGATGAAACACACTGGTACAAACCTTGTGAACTTTATCCCTCAACTTATAAAGCGCTAATTTGGAGTCGGCAGAAAGTTTTACCGTTTCGCCAGGCCAATCGTAATTTTAGTGATTTCCTGCGCTTAAACGTTCTGCCGAGGGTTGAAGATGTTGTGGATCACCTGCTTTACCTCTGCCGGGAAAAGAAGCCGGTGGTAGATGCGATTTACGATTATTTGTATCGCCAAGCCGGGCAGGATAAGGCAATCGAAAAGCTCAAAGGCCAGCCAATTATTTATGTCCAGAGCGGGGAAAGCGCTCAATTTTGGAAACCTGAAAAGTGTTTTATAGGGAACTATCATGGCGAGTTCGGCGAATATCGTTTCTATTTTAAGAATGAACAGGATAACTTTGCCGGTTTATTCAAGCGCCTGGGAACGAAAGTCCAGCCGGACCCTGTACAAGACTATGTAGACCTGCTGGCTGAGATATCTGAAGCACATTTCAGTATAACTCTCGATGACCAGGACCGTTACCTGGTCAATAATGCTTATGTTCGCCTGGCGCAGGCTTTATCACATACTCCTGGAAGTAGTACTGTACCGGGCTGGTTACATCAACTTAAAACAAGACCAATAGTGATTAACGCTTTTGATCATAAGTTATACAGGCCAGATGAAATTTTTCTCAAAGACCGGGGAGAACTACTGGAAAAATTTGAGCCCGGTACAATTCCTCTAGCTCACTTCTCGGACATTAAAGCGCAGTTACTACTTTCTGAGCTTGGTGTGCGCCCGTTAAGCCAGGTGGTTAGTCGCAAAAAGCTAAGGCTGGAAAGTAGTGGCCAGAGTGGGTTTGATAATGCTTTTTTGCGTGCCCGTATCCCTCAACTACAACGTATCATTGCTTATTATAGAAAAGAACATCCAGCAGGATGGCGTGACTTGGATTGGCTTAACCAAATTCAGGTGAAAAAAGCCAGTGTTATCGAAATACAATATATCTTTAACGGTTTTCAAAAACCATTGACAGGCAAAACCGAGGACCAGGAAGTCTTTTATGATCTAGAAAATGCTGCTCACGTACTTTATATCCAGGAAAAAGCCGATAAAGCTGCCAGCCTGTTGCCAATGGCTCTCGAATTAGCCAGCCTCCTGAATCCGGCCTATGATCGGGCAAAGCTTGCACCACTCCTCCAGCAGTTGCTTTCTTGCGAACCTGGAGCTAAAGCCCATAAGTTGCTGGATAGTTACGAGATTGCTCGGCTGGCTAATAGTGAAGAGGAAATTGAAAGACCGGGGCAAGATACCAGATCAGGAGCAAGAGTTGGTACGCAGGGAAACACTTCCTCGTCTGAACCTCGTTCCCAACCTACAGAGGTTACAAATAATTGGCCTGACGGTGAAAACGGGACAGGACTATCAGAAAGAAATAAAAAGCCAACAGCGAATGTTAACAAGGGTCCTGCTACACGCCCGGTTCCAAAACCGTTTAAAGGTAAAACTCGGCCAGAAGTACCTGTTAAAGGTACTAACTGGACTGGTCTGGAGAAGCGCTTTGGTTCAATTGCACAGGAGAAAGCCAATCAATCTGAATTGGGTGAGGCTGAGAATGAATATGACTCTAGCGCGAAAGAAGGACAGACGTACTGGGAGCTAGAGGAAGAAGATATAATTCCGGCACATGAACGTATTGAGGAAGTACGTTTTGGTCTTTCCTATATGATGCGCTACGAGGGCTTCCTGCCGCTAACCAATAAATCGCTGGCTTTGCTTAAAGATCAGGCTACTGAGATTCTGTGCCGTACTGAATATGGTGAGCAAATCCAGGAATTTCCACTGTACATTGACCGGGAAAATAAGGTTGTGCACAACAGCGAAGCTCTTCCGAAATTTTTTGCCGCTCAAAATATCCCAGCAGGGGGTATAGTCTATCTACGGCATGTGCTGGACCACACTTTCCGATTATATTACAACCGTGTGACTCATACCGTGGATAATGTGCGAATTGCATTTATGGAGGATGACAAGCTAGTATATGAGGAAATACCCAGTGTAGAGGTGCCTTGTGAGATTGCCGAGTTTGTTTTTAAAGCAGACAAGCGCCTTGAAGACACTGAGGCACTGTTTGCTGAAGCGAAAGGTAAAAAATCAGTCTTTGAAACATTGGTAGACATTTTCGATGCGTTGCCAGCAGATATTGTTCTACACCAGGATGCTCTTTTTAACGCCCTGTTTAACATTCGGATGGTCAGTCGCTATACTGTAAATGCTGAGTTGAGAAGACGCCCTTGCTTTGTTGATCACGGATCAGGTAACTGGAGTTTTGATCCTACCAGGGTGTTACAAAACCCGGTTCGCCGCCCTGCCGTGACTGGACCCCAAAAACCAGGTGTTTCTAAACCAGTTTCTACTGGAAATGAATCAAAGTATCGCCCAGATCCTGACACTCGGCTCGGTGGATCAAACAACCCGGCAGAACCTGTTTTTCCCCGTGTACCATCTACCCCGGAACACTTTGGTATGTGGTTTGACACTTTATTAGAAGGCTTTAAACTTCTGAAAAATGAACCAAAACAATTAAAAGAGGTTCTTCTTCATATCAAAGACAGCTATTTACAGTTTACCGGTGGCATAGAAACCTACTATCGAACAACGATAGATGTAGTACCACCTATAGGCCAGCCAGGTGGCATTTTTGAACAAAATGTGCTGGGTCTGGCTCGCTATTACCTTGGAATACTCAAAGATGAACCGAATAACAGGGAAGCTGGGGAAAGCTATGAAGGGATATTAAAAGAACTTTTTAAGCGCACTTTTGCAAATGAGACTGAAGCAGAATCAACCTTACGAACGGTACTTGAAAATAGCGACTCTCTTACGTGGCAATTGCGAGTGCGCCCTTTGATAGACAGACTGGTTAAAGAACTTGAGCAAAACTATGATTATAACCAGGTTGAGATATTACTTCAATTGGATGAGAGTCTCTCAGGTGTAAGCCGCGCTACCGATCTAGATAGGCTTCAAAAGCTGAAGAAAGCTTATGAATTTTACGAGTTAGCCAGGGCCGGAAATGAGCCAGTGGAAGATGAACTTTTGTACTTACTCGAAGCTTTGCAACTTGACTCCTCTCTTAAAGAAGCCCGCAAATTGCTGGACGGAAGGGTGCTTGCCTACTTAAGTGCTGATTTTAAGGAAGTCAAACTGCTTGCTTCTGAAGTCAAATTTGAAGAAGCTGTAACTGGCTTTGAACGAATTAAGAACCAGGTTGAATTTTACCAGCCGAAGATGTACAACGGGCGGTTGTTGGAACCTGATCTAAACAATTTGCGGCAGCATATTTTGAAGTGTGCCAGGTTGCAGCTTGAGAAAAAAGACTCTAAAAGCTCTGGCCTGATAAACCTGGCAATAGCTAGACTGTACCTTTGCATTTCACCTGGTGGTGTACAGAGAGAGTATGGAGCAGGTTATTTTAATGCACTGGTAGCCGCTGGAAAGTGTTTTAGCTCAGATAACCAACCAAATGTAGCTGCTATTTTACTAGGACGTGCCATTCAGAGTAAAGATAGAGCTATAACAGGTTCGGCCACTATAAACACAGATCAAGTTATAGAGGCTCGGCAACTTCTTGCCCAAATTTATGAGGAACTAGAACTGTGGGATTATAGCCATAAGCAGCGCCGAGAACTGGTAACAGTATGCACTGATAAAATTAAAGATAAAGAGCAGATCAAGCTATCTGAAGCTGAAAATCGGCGAGGAGAGCAAATGCACCTGAATGCAGCACACCTACGGTTCCTTAACTGGCTACAACAGTGCCGCATCGAATTTCCATCTCTGACTGCGGCAGTAGGGGAGGACTATTTCAATAGTCTGATTAAAGAAGAACAACGGTTTCTGGCTTACGCCGGTTAAATTATAGCTGATTCTGCTAGTTATCAGTGTTTCCATTGAAGGGAATAGGTTATAAATCTTTAAAGTTTCCTTTCAGATCTGGATCCGAGAAAGAAAAATTGCCTGCTTCTGAGTACTGAAGTTTATCAGCAAGTGCGGGACCTGCCTAGCGCATCATACAAACAATTGGATAATCAAAAGATTTAGAAAAACAGGTAATGCCTGTGAGTAGAAAACCTACTGAGTGGAATAAAGGCAACAGGTGTAAAGTAACGTCCGGTTAAGATTATCCTAATCTAAACCTCCTTTTTAAGAGAAAGTTACTGTCGCCAGTGCCTGGAGTTCTGGGAATGGTCGCTTATCGAAGCCATTCCCGAGGCCTTGGAATTGGCCCGGCAATCGGTAGCAAGTAAATAGCGAAAACCCGCTAGCGGTTATGAGGCATACCAGAGTGCTAAAACTTAATTTAATTGAAGGCGAAATCCGCTTTTGGCTGGATGAGTTACCCGATGTAAGTATAAAACCTGACCATTACCTTGAATATCATTTTACCCCCGCCAAAAGAGCGCCCTCAGCCTTAGAAAGGAGGCTGGCGGTTGAACTTATCCGGCATACCGGCCCTGTTATTCGTTATGGCTTGCTGGCTGCTACATACAATCCCAGCCAATCAGATATGTTAGATGTGGTAATTCCTGTAGTGGATAGACCTTCGCCTGTTAAGGCAGGAGAATTTTCTAGATCCTTTGATGAGATTTACGCGGGACTTTTAGCAGAGTATTGAAGTGGAACATTACATGGGGTAACGACGGCAAACAGACACCTGGCCGGAGGAAAGCTTTATTTTGACTTTGCACTACACGGTAAGGTTGGCTCATCCATCAGTGTTTTCCGGCAGTTGGCTCTTATGAGCACTCTTATTTTAATGTCTGATATTTTAGAAGAATTAAAAGTAGCCGAAATTGTTTATACCGTCCTGAAAGATCATTAGAAGGAAATTCCAGGTAAGTACTGCCTAACCCTCATCTATGTTTTGCTCGATTTGATTAATCAGTATTGCTTTTGCAGTGAGACATTATGTGCTTTAGGAGGCACGATCGGGTAGGCGCGGCCCATTCGTCATGTCAAGGATACAAAGCCGGGTACCGAAAGGATCTATTATCACGGCGCATTTACCAATCGTTATATCGAAAGGCGCGACAAGAATCTCACAACCCTCGGCCACGTATTCGGCTACGGCGGCAACTACATCGTCCACCAGGTAATGAACCTCCACGGGCGATGGAAGACCGGGGTCGGAGTGCAGCACAATTTCCGCATCGCTCTCGGGAAAGACGAGCCCGGCTGAGCCAGCTTCGCTCCACTCTAGCCGCAGGCCAAAAACCTTTTCGTAGTAGGCGACTGCTGCTTTCACATCGTCGACACGGATCATGACGCAATCAATTTTTCGTAACATACTTACCCTCCCTGCTTTTTTTCCGGAGTTTACACTCAACTACCGTATCTCGGCCTCACTCACCAGTGTGTATCGTAATTGCCTGAACGAACGTTTTCACCAGTCGGTCTTTTCAGTAACCGTAACTGACGTTGCTTATTACTGCCGGGGTAGCTAAACAAGGTTAATTATAAAGGCAGTACCCTATAATCAGACCGTAATAAAAATCATCGTCAGCAGGTTGGTTAGGATCTTGGTATTTCACTGGCAAAGAGGGAGGATTATCTGAGCTTTGTATCACTTCATATCTTGCGGAAAGGAAAAGAATAACCACAATAACAATTACTTCCAGCATTGACCACCTCATATCAGAGTTCTGCAATTTAAAGGCTATAATAGTAGATCAACAGATTGCAAAGACAGTGCCCTTTACATTAAACTCCTGCGCGCCAGGGAGTATATAATTGCTTCCTCGCTGGTCCATTGTCCGCCCACTTTTCAATCAAACTTTCGTTGCAAGTATAAATCTTTATCTCCGGTACAGAAGCAAGCGGTTTTACAGACCGGGCAATTAGTAAATCTTCCCCGGAATAGACTTCGGAGTGGAATTTATTTAAGCCGTGTACCGGTAATGAAGAAGCTTGATCCATCAACACGCCAAGTCCGCTGTTTACAAGCCTTACTACCAGCTTTTCCAGTTTCTGGCGCTGTACAGAATTCGGATCAGATTCTCTCGCTAGAATATA
>DATAKM010000026.1:0-70924 GCA_036261665.1 Chloroflexia bacterium | reverse complement strand
ATAGGCGCGCGAGATCGGGAAGCCTTAGAAAGTGCAATCGGGCAGTGTGCCGAACTGATAACTAAGCAAGATGCTCTTGGTTATTTCAAACATTGTGGTTATTCTTCATTGGTTCAATAACTTTGCTAACTGCTGTAATTGTTTTATACTAAATCAACTCACCAATTCTCTTACGCTTGTACATAAAAAAGGCATAGCCAATAATAAACACGCCAACTCCTGTTAAGCAGGTGCGGGCCGTAAAGCCAAGATCAGGTGTGTAATTGAAGAACAAAAGTGCTCGGTAAATTTCAATAAAAGACGCAATGGGGTTCAGCCAGTAGACTACCTGTTTCCAGGTGGGGAAAACCTGATCCATTACGTACAATACCGGTGAAAGAAAAAACCAGGCTTGCAATAATACTTCTACAATTAACGCCAAGTCGCGCATATACAGCACTGCTATAGAAACAATCAGGGCCAATCCTACCAAAAACAGGATGTGAGCTACGAAAATTATCGGCAATATCAATACTAGCCCGCTCGGCAATAAACCACTTCCCAGTATAATTAAACACAGTGGAATTAGCGCCAGTAAGAAATTAACAAACTGGGCTAAAACTGACGAGATAGTTAACACTTCGCGGGGAAAATAAACTTTTTTGATAATGGAAGCATTTCCCAGGATAGAGTTCATTCCGGCCATAATTGAACCTGCCGTGAAGTTCCAGGCTAGAATACCTATCAAAATAAATGGAGCATAATGATTATAAATTTTACATTGATTTGCTTCCAGTATTTGCTGGCCGGTAGCGCCCGGCACAGGTGTTTCACTACAACCTGGCTGAGTAGCCGGATGCAGCAATACTACAAAAACAATATAATAAACCCCCATCATCAGTAGTGGGTTTATTAATGACCACAGGAAACCTAAAAAGGAGCCTTTGTAACGTAATTTGACATCCTTTATAGTGAGCAGCCTGATTAGTTCCCGGTAATGTATTAGATTTTCTATCTGATGACGTACAGAATTACGACTGGTATCAAAACCACCAACTTGAACAGTGTATTCTGCTGCGCTTGGCCTTGCGATAACCGTACCTCCTAAAACTATTTCTTTTTACCACTTGTTATAACGCCCTGGAAGATCAAAGGTTGCAGCGGCTTTAAGAGCTTCCAGGTACTGACTATAGTCGCGGTAATAATCGGTCTCGTCATAAAAATCAGAAGTTAAAACAAGACAAATTGAACCGGGATCAAAATTAACTTCAGCCGCCCATATCATAGGTGGAATGTGTAAACCGACCCAGGGCCGATTGAGATGTACTGTAGCTTTGCTAACACCATTGTCAAGCTTCACATCAAAACTACCGGATAAGCAGATTAAAAATTGATGTAAATTTTTATGAGCATGCGCTCCACGATCTGCACCAGTAGGTACATCATACAGGAAAAAGACCCGTTTAATTTCAAACGGGACATGTCGAGTTTGTTCAACAAAAGTTAAATTACCACGCGGGTCGGTAATTTTGGGCAATTCTATCAGTCTACAGTGTTCAAGCAAATTTTTTTCGAGCATAAGTTTAGCGAAAATTCCTGACTAATTTAGCTACCTCTTCCACCTGCTCTAGTTCTAACTCCGGGTACATTGGTAGGCTCAAAATACAATCAGCCGTAATCTCGGTTTGAGGCAAGCTACCTCTCGGCATATCTAGCCAGCTATAAGCTTTTTGCAAATGGGCTGGTATAGGATAATGAATGCCTGTACCTACACCATGTTCCTTAAGATAGGCTTGCAAATCATTACGTTCCTGTTTGTTTCCAGTACGTACAACATACAAGTGGTAAACACTTGTACCATAGTCGTTTTCGACCGGAATTTGTACCCAGCTTTCGACTAACAACTTATTATAAAGTCTGCCTCTTTCCCGTCGCGCTTTGTTCCAATCAGCCAGATAAGGTAACTTTACCCGCAAAATAGCCGCCTGAACCTCATCGAGCCGGCTGTTCAAGCCCATTACGACGTGCTGATAGCGTTCTTTCTGGCCGCCGTTACGCAACTGGTAAAGACGTTCAGCAATCTTATCATCATCTGTCACTACAGCGCCACCGTCGCCAAAGGCTCCTAGATTCTTGGAAGGATAAAAACTAAAAGCCGCCGCGTTTCCCCATGTACCGGTAAATTTACCTTTATAAGTAGCACCGTGCGCCTGGCAGCTATCCTCTATTACCACAAGATTATACTTGTCCGCTATTTCTAACAAAGGTTCTAGATCTACAGCCTGCCCATACAAATGAACCGGTATAATTGCCTTTGTTCTCGAAGTAACTTTAGCTTCTACTTGCTCGACCTGCATCAGACCTGTATCGGGGTGAATATCCACCAGCACCGGCCTGGCCCCAGTCTGGCTGATAGCAAGTAACGTAAAGAGAGCTGTATGGGCGGTAGTAATAACTTCATCACCCTGACCAACACCATAAGCCATTAAAGCCAGCTGAATAGCATCGGTACCATTTGCTACACCTATAGCATGTTTAACCCCTAAAAACTGGGAAAACTCATGCTCGAAACAGGCTAATTCCTCACCTAATATAAACCAGCTTCGTTCAAGAACACGAGCGATAGCCTTATCCAGGTCATGCTTAAGATTTTGGTACTGCTCTTTAGTATCACTAATCGGAATGCTTAGCAAACTGATTCTTCTTTCTCTTCACTCTTAGGTTCCAAATAATCAAAACTAGTCCAGTCAAACCCGCCAGTGCTGTGATAGCCCCACCAAGCTTAAACGAGAATGGATCGTAATAAAATCGAATCTGGCTTTCCCCAGGCTCCAGCTTAACCGCACTAAAAGCAGAATTAGCTCGCAATAGAGGCTTTTCCATTCCATTAACCTCTACTTTCCAGCCCGGGTAATAGGGTTTAGTTAAAACAAGAAAACCGGGCGTCTGGCGAGTTACTTTAAGCTCGATCTCTTCCGGTTTCTCGCTTACTACCTCGGCTGCCCTAGCTGGCTCACTTGAGTTAACTGTAGAACCTCCTTCTGGAAGGCGGTTCAAAATCACCTGCTGGTACGGATCATAGCCAGGTCTGTCCAGTACTTCACGTACTTTAGCATCATCGGCCAATACTTCAAAATTACTAACCGTATAGTAACGGCCCAGACTATTGTCAATCCTGTATGCCACCCTGTAATCAACGTCTCCGGCTATACTAAAATCATTCTGGTTACCAGTGAAATAATTGAAATCAAGACCGCCAGGCATTAGTGTATTCCCCTGGCTAAGTTTCCCGTCCGGATAACTAAGGGTTGGTTTTGTCCAGGCGCTAATCGCCTGACCAGTAACAGCATCAGGCGAGCTAACTATCAGGTAGTAACTTTTATTTTTGGAGTCTGGTAAAGGTGAGAATGCAAAACTAAACGAAGCATCATTTTTGATATCAGCGCAGTTAAGAGTCTTTTCCGCTTTCTTCTGGTTACTCGTCACTTCCTCAAGGCTTAAACTTAAGGTACAGTTGTTGGTCCGATTAAAGGTATGCAACTTAAATGTTACCTGCCGCAAATCGGGTGTATTGGGTTTGAATTCCTGAACTAAAGAGTTACCGGGTAAAATTTCAGGAGAAATGGCGGATTGGGTAGCGGCGTATTGAGCCTCAAGCAAGCCAGCTTCCAGGCTAAAAGGTTTCTCAAGTGGTATAAAGTATTCTACACCAAATAACTTAAACCCGGCTTCGCTCGAACGATACACATTAAGGGCAGGCGTTTTCGAACTTTCGCTAAACATTTCGCGAGCCAATTGCTCGTACTGATTTATCCATAAGGAATCGTAACTTTGTACAGTGGAAAACTGGTAAAGAGAATTCATATCAGCCGGAAGCCCATTCCAACCCACAAACATTACTGTATGTGAACCTACGATCTGGCGCAGGTTGCCTAAAGCGGGAGTGTTAGGATAAAAATATTTGTCGCTTATAGTTGGGTTGTAATCTTTCAGTAACCAACCACTTTGAGAAAATACTACTACAACTAAACCAAGTCCCAGGCAGGTTCTCAACCTGGCATGCCGCAACATAGCGAGGCTAATTAACAGCAAAAGGCCCACACCAAAGGTCAAACCGAGAAACCATATATGGGAGGGTATATAGCTAAGAAAACCAGTCTGATAGGGCTTCAAAAGGTTATAGTAAGTGGTTACCATTTGTTGGGTAAGTAAAATACCAGCTACAAGAAAAACTAAACCTAAAATGCCAATTACACCGGCCGCAATGGTAGCAGGCACTAGTTTCGAAACTTTAAAGATTTTTTTGGAGGTTCCTCTATTTAGTAAATGATGTACAAAAAGTGCAGCGCTACAGCTTGTACCCAAAAGCCAGACCGGATAAGAGCGACGCACATTACCAAATTGCATGCCGGGTAGAGAATTAATAAAATCGTGTGTTCCTAATAGATTATAAGCATAAAATAGCCAGGCGACCGCCACAAAATTAAAGTAACGAACATATTTATCACGACTTATATAACGTACCGACAGTAAAGCCAGCAGCAGCACCAAGCTACCGATATATCTACCGTTTTCCTCGTTATAGTTAAAGCCCACTACTCTGAGAGGCGTTGTATAATTGCCTAGCGCATCGGGAAAAAACAAAAGCGGCAACCGGTCAATTAGCAAAGTTTGTTTGTTAATTGCCTGATCCACCCGCTCATTTACTGCCAGGCTGTTTTGTAAGTATTCAAAGAACGGCACAATTTGGATAGATGCCAGAGCTAACCCTATTAAGCCGGCTACTATCATTTGGGCAGCCAGCTTACTCAAATCCAGTAATACAAACTTACTATAGCGCCCACGATGGGCCAGATTTAACAACCGGAAACCAATATATGCCACCACCATCAGCAGTGTATAGAAAAAAGTTTCAGGATGGGCCGATAAAAGGCCAGAAGTTAAACTCAAACTTAGCCCTACCAGGGCCCAGAAATTTTTGGGTTGGGATACTCCTCTTTCTTTTTGTTGGAAGATATATTCTGAAAAGAACAAACAGGCAGGCAAAGTAACCACTACTGGAGTAACCGTATATTGCAACCATACGATATTAAAAGCGCTAAACATGAAGGCTGTAGCACCCACCAGGGCAGCTATTTGATGCAGGCGAAGCTGTTTGAGGAAGAGGTACATAAAAAAACCAATGCCAAACAGCTTCATAAAGGCAGTTACCAGTAACCCAAATTTAAAGGGCATAAAGTAAAAGGGAATAGTAAAAATGGAAAAGAAAGCCGATTGATAGTTGGCAATATGTGGTACGCCACCACCATTATAAGGATTCCAGAGAGGTAAGTGACCTGACCAAAGGCTAATCCGATTGTATGTATAAAAAGGATTATAACTTACGACAGTATCGCTTAATAACGGATTTTTTACAATATAATTTGCAGGAGTAGCTAAAGTTCTACTAATGCTAAAACTTTGAGTTAAATCTGCCGCAGAATAAGTACCTGTAAATATATTAAGTAAGGGCGTGCTAAAGAATAGAAGCAGCAAACCTAAGAGGATTAATATTCCCTGAACGGTTTCATTTTTGAGCCGGTTACCAATCTTATGTAACCAATTGCTACTTTTTGAGGCCTGGAGATTACTCTCTACTTCTGAAAGAGGTAACGCTTCAAGTGAATTATTTTTTAACTCCACAAATTCTCTCTAAGTATTAAAGCTACTGACACTCCGGTCTGTAACTGTAAGCTTAAGCACTCAACAGTTAGAACATTCTATCCTTATCAAGATGTAAAAAGCGTAGAATTGTCAGGCTCTTTGTAGCTGGACGAAATTTTTAGGTCTTCAGTTGGGTCAGATGATTTAAGCACACGATCTACCAGGTAGGGAGGCCGATGACGTGTTTGATCAAAATTACGCCATAAATATTCTCCTACCACCCCAAGCATCAATAGCTGTACGCCGGCAGTTATCAAAACCACCATCATTAAAGAAGACCAACCTTCTACTCTAATATGACCAGTTAAACTCAGTAATAAAACAATAAAAGTGTAAAGTAACCCTAGTAGAGCGAGAATAGTTCCAAGTAGGGAACAAAGGCGTATTGGTAGATACGAAAATGCGGTAAAAGCATCTGCAAAATATTTTAATTTACGTCGGAAATTCCAGCGGGATTTACCATGTTGGCGTTCCTGCCGATGATAATAAATTACATCAAACTCGAAACCAGTCCAGATCAATAAACCCGGTAAATGGGTATTCTTTTCACTACACTGGATTACAACGTTCTTCACCTGGCGATCTATAAGAAAACAATCAAAACCACCCGGCGGGTAATTTTTTAGAGCGAACCGGCGAAATAAGAAATTAAATAGCTCTGCCGGTAACCTGGTGCTGAGAGGGTCATCCCGCTCTTCACGGGCAGCAAGTACCATGCGCGTCCCATTTTCCCAGCGTGGCAGCATTTCAAGGATAATTTCGGGAGGGTCCTGCAAATCAGCAGAGATAACTGCGACTGCATCACCGGTAGCGTGGTTTAATCCTGCCAGGATAGCCATAGTAGAGCCAAAATTACGTACCAGCTTTACTACCTGCACACGATTATCTACCCTGCTTAGTTGCTCCAGCACCTTAAAGGAACCATCACCGGAGCCATCATCTACAAAGATAAATTCGAAGCTATAACTGGAGGCCTGCCGGGCGCATTGAACCAGGCGCTCATGCAAAATAGCCAGGCTGCCTTCATTATAGTAAACCGGCACTACTACAGAAACTTTTGGCACTTAGTCTTACTTTCTAATTTAATTCGGCTTGATACCCGGCGTATTGTCAATCTAGTTCGTCCGCTAACAATCCCATCAAAACCATGTCGTGATAAACGCCGTTCCGGTAGAGTTGTTTGCGAGCAATTCCCTCTTGTTTAAACCCGACCTTGCTGTAAGAACGTATACCACTTGGGTGGTCAGCTC
This sequence comes from Chloroflexia bacterium, assembly GCA_036261665.1. Lineage (GTDB taxonomy): Bacteria > Chloroflexota > Chloroflexia > Chloroheliales > Chloroheliaceae > 54-19. The sequence goes on along the minus strand of DATAKM010000026.1, from coordinate 63,992 downwards.
TGACATAAAGGTAGACCCGAACCAAACCTAGTTCCTTAAAAGCAAACTGGCACATTGTACGAACCGCATCGCGTCCGTAGCCCTTTCCCCAGCACTCTTTGGCACCCAGTAGAACCCCTAATTCACTGTTACGCGAACGCCAATCAATGTTACGTAAGTTTATACTACCAATATGTTCACCGTTACTGGAGTTTACAATAGAATAAAGTATTTCCTGGGGGTTTTGTTGCGTTTTTTGCCAGTATTTTTCAGCATCAGCCTGAGAATAAGGATAAACACGTGCCAGATATTCAGTTACGGCACGGTCATTAAACCACTTTACCCAATTGAGTAAATCTTCAGGCTGTACAGCTCTTAATGTTACTAAGTTTCCATGGATCATGACGGAATCAACAAACCTTGCTTTTTAGTAGCTATCTTACTGCCGCATTATTTTCTGAAAATAGCACATAATAAATTTATAAATATCCAGCAAAATTTAACTCAATTATGCCATTTTTGCAAGTTTTGGTAAAACTCGCTGTAATTTTTTAAGTCTAACAATTCTCGAATTAAGCTATAAGACTACTGTTCCGGAAAACATTAACTGTTTTGAAGATAAACTTAACCAGAACACTGTTGGTTACGCTATTTAAGATGAGCTTTTTGCAAAATTAATTAAAGCTAAACCATAATGTGTCAAAACAGGATAGGCTACATTAGCTTATTAACATTTTCTGTTTTTATAGATGAGCAGTTTTTCGCTGGTTGCTGGCTTGCCCTTACATGCTAAAGATTGGTAGTACCTATGGGCTGTATGCTTTTGTAACCTGTTGCAAATTTATTAGAGTATGTTACACTAATATAGTTAATACTACTCTTTTATCCAAAGGTACCAGTCAGAATAGGTTAAAAGAAAAGTTTAGCTTTTCTCCCGGTAAGTCTTTTTATAATTAAGTAAACGTTGCAACACCATAACTGATCCAGACACAGAAGTATTGTTCTGGAAAGTAGAAACGCAGCTATCGTTGATTGACTACCGTTATTTTGCTAAATATAAAACCCAAGATTACGCGGTTATGGGGCAAAACTTACCATTAAACTACCTGCGTAGTTTGGTTATGCTATGTAAACCTGGGATTACAACCAGCTCTTATCAAACTGTTTGTTTACAACAAATGAATAATGGCATACATCTCTATTCTGTGAATTTTATAAGCTTATGTAAATGATAGCTCTTTTCAAATTACTATCATCTACATAAGCTTTTTCAGTTTAGTAAAGCTAACCTGTTCTGACTGGTACCATTGAGTAATAGTAGTTAAGAGCGTTTGGGTAGGAATAAAAGACGCTGGTTAAGGTTGCAGCTTTATACCTCGTCTCCTTCAGATCCACGTAACTACAGTAGTATTTCAATTGCAATTATCTCTTAGAGACAAACCTAGTTCATTAACATACTGTTTATGATCAGGTCTAAAATCTGATAAAAACAGACTGTTAAAGCGTAAACCTTGGTGACTTGCAGATTTCAGGCACTTTAACGGCAGCAGTATAAACTGTTAAATTCTACGCCTTTATTCTGACACTTTCCAGGTAATCTCAAGCCTGCTCGATGCCTAGTCGGCTATGCCGAAATTTGATAAGAACAGGTTGTGAGAGCGACGTTATTGCTCGATGCCTAGTCGGTATCACCGAAATTTGACAAGAGCAAAAATGAGAACGACGAGTTAGTCTCATCCTAGTCAACCGCGTGTTGAAATTTGATGAGAACAGAAATAAGGCTTGCCTTATTTCCAAAACATTACCGGAGGTCATACTTACAATGAACCACAAACAACTAGTTCAGCAGATGAACGAAATGAAAGCCGAACTTGAAGCCCTGCGCAACCAGGTCGAGGCTTATGAGAACGTTGAAACCGAAATTGTTAAGAGTCCGAATGCTCCTACCAGCCGCCGCCGCATGTTGAAACGCCTGGCCCTTGGAGCAGGTGCTTTTGCTGCCGCTACAGCCGCCGGCGCTATGAGCACTGGCCAGCAGGTTCTGGCCGAAACTGCCAGCGCTAACGCTATTGATGCTCAGGGTGGCGATGGTGGTTACGGTATTACCGTTAGTACCACTAATGCTGGTCTGGCACAACTGCGACTGGCACCTAGCACTAATTCCGGCGCCCCGACTGATGCGACCGGACGCAATGTCGGCGAATTGTATGTAGATAGCAACGGAGACCTTTACTACCTGGCCCAGGTAACGCCCAGTCTTGTATGGCGGCAGCTTGCTGGTACCTCTACAGCCGGATCTATGCATGCCCTGAGCGTACCAGTTGGGCTGGTAGCTACATCAGCAGGTACACCGATTAACCCGAACCCGTCTGGTAATCCCAAACTACCTGGCTACGGCACCTTTACTCAGGCTAGCGTTGCAGCTAACAAGCGCTCGTTTCAGGCCACCGGGGCCAATGGCGTACCGGCTGGCGCTACCGCCCTTTTCGCCTTCGTCCAAACTTTCTCTGGTCCGACCACTCCTCCGAATGCGCGTGTAACGCTGTGGAATGACTCGGCCAACGCTCCTACCAATGCAGACGGTTCAATTGTGGTATCGCATACGCACGTGGTTACCTCCAGTGTAAACTCGATTACCACTATTATCCCACTGTCCGCCAGCGGCACTTTTGCAGCTACCACCAGTGCCTCGTTACACCTGGTAGTTAGCGCTCTCGGATACTACATGTAATATTAGTAAGACTAATTAAAACTAAAAAGGACGAAAGCCTTAAAGTTTTCGTCCTTTTTAGTTTCTAAATTCTGCCTTACATAGCCAAATAGCCAAAATGACCTAATTGCTTTAGCTCATTTATTAACCTATAATTAATCAAATTTATTCTCAGACGTAGTTATTTTATAACCTGCTTGGCATACAGAAAGGCCTAATTGCTTCTATGAGCTTACAACCAATTGACTCCACCCAGGCTGAAATAGCAGAATTAAAAACAATGCTGCTACAGATGCAAAAAGATTTCCAGGCAGAACGAAACATAATGTCAGAACGTATTAATGAGTTGGAAGCGGAGTTGACACGTTTAAACCCGGTACAAACCACAGTACAAATTGTTGACTCTAAGGCTCAAAATGTAAAGCAAAATCCTCCAAAAACCAGCCGGCGGCGCGCTATTAAGAAAATACTGGCAGGAGCCGGAGTGGCAGGGTTGGCTGTAAGCGCGGTAACAAAAGTACCAGAAGCGCAGGCTGCTACAAACACATTTGATTTTAATGGTACTTCATCAGGTACTGGTAATAATATTGCAGCAGGCACAACTACAATACTGGGTAACGCCCAGACAAGTTCAGCTCCGCTGCTGTACCTGAATAATACTACCAGCCAGGCTGCCAACGCTACCGACCCTTCGCAGTATCCTATCGGGCTGTGGGCTAATTCCAGTGGAAGTTTTGCCATTTATGCCACCCAGGCTAACGGCAATAGTTCCGCTATATTTGGACAGACCATATCCAGTGCCCAGCTAACCGATGCCTTGTTTGCTAACAGTGTAGCCGGTGTTACAGGTGTTTCCAGTTCGGTTAGCGGTGTAAGCGGGTTGGCCGATTCTGGAGCCGGTATAGACGGACGGTCAATTAGCAACTCGGGAGTATCCGGCCTAACCAAAACCGGCATCGGAGGAGTTTTTGGAGTAGTTAACCCTGATAATACTAATTTAGAACAGGGCGCGCCTTTGCGGTTGGGTATCCGGGCTGGCTCTAATGGAGCACCGACTAGCAAATACCAGCATAACCAGGGCGAAGTCTATCTCGACCGGCTGAGCCGGTTTTATGTCTGTATGGTCGGCAACCCTGGGACTACCCCTTCTCCTTCACCAGCCGCCAATACTCCGAGCCTATCCGGTGCAGTCAGCCCTACCAATGTACCTACCTGGCGGTTATTAGCACCGATGGTTGTAGCTAATGGCAATCCCTACAGCACAATAGCCTCTGATAGCCAGTTACATCCAGCCGGAGAACTATGGCTAGACGTGCAGACCGGTTATTTATATGCTAATACCAAACCCTTTACCAGTGATCAGAGCGGTATTGGACCGGTACTGGGTGTAAATGGGTACGCCAATACCTATCGATTGGTCAGCGGCCCGCAATTTTTCGCGCAAACCGTGCCTATAGGTTTAGTCAGTACTGCCAGCGGCACTCCTATTAACCCTAATCCATCAGGCAACCCGAAATTACAGGGCTATGGCGTTTTTAGCCAGACTGCCGTAAATGCTAATAAACGGGTCTTTACCGCTGTTGGTACAGGAGGCGTTCCCAGTGGCGCTAAAGCTCTGTTTGCTTTTGTACAAACTTTTGGTGGGCCAACCAGTCCACCAACCGACCCCAATGTACCTCTAAATGCCCGCGTAACACTGTGGAATAATGCTGCTAACGCCCCAACAAATCCAGATGGCTCAATTGTAGTAACACACACTCACGTTATTACCCTGACGGTCAACTCAATTACCACCATTATACCGCTTGCTGCCGACGGAACATTTGCAGCCGCCACCAGCAGCACCTTGCACCTGGTAATAAGTGTGCTCGGCTACTATTTATAGCTTAAATTTAATTCTTGTTAATCGCGGCTCATTATGAGCTGCGATTTTTAGTTGGGTATACCTTTTTTGTCCATTTTTGTCGTGACAGGTAATGTATGTTATACTCAAGCCGTTGCCTGTCAATACAGAAACCTTTTTGTTGATTACAAATCCTTTTTCGGCCAATCTTGTGGGATTTTTGAGTGCAGTTGATAGTGATAGAAAGAGCGGTAAGGAACCCCCATATAAGGCTGACGGTAACACTAGGCCCGATAATATAACAGGAGACAATGGAGCGTGACCAAACCTCTAGTTAGCGTCTTAATAGCGTACTACAATCATGCTAAATATGTAAAAAAAACGCTAGATAGTGTACTTACTCAAACTTATCCAAATGTAGAAATTATCATAGTTAACGATGGTTCACCCGATAACGCTGAATTTCAAAAAGTAATTCAAGAATATCTGCCAGACCCGCGTGTTACTTTAATAAATCAAACCAATCAGGGTATAGTTGCGGCTCGCAATGTCGCAATGACTAGAGCTAAAGGAGAGTACTTTAACCTACTCGACTCGGATGATTGGCTGCACCCTGAAAAAATTGAAAGGCAGGTTGATTTTTTAGAGTCAAACCGAGATTACGGCCTGATATATTCCGATTATTACAATGTCTATGAAGAAACTAATGAAGTACTGCCGATACTGGCTACCAGGCACATCCTAGAATTAGAACCAGAATTGTTCACAGCAATGTGGGTAGGCAACGTAATTGGCGGACCACATACAGCTATGTTCCGGCGCGAATGGTTTGAAAAAGCTGGATTTCTACTGAGCGGTACGGACGGTTGTGATGATTACGAATACTGGCTGCGCCTGGCTGCCATGGGTTGTCGAATGTACTACTTGCCAGAGTTACTGGCTTACCGGCGCGAGCATGTCTATAACACCTCTAAAGATAAAAACCTGATGAATCAGGGCCGGTTAAAAGCGCGGGCTGCAATCGCCGAAAAATTTCCCGAGCATGTTTCTTGTGGTATGCAGAATTTCATCGATCAACTGGGCAAAATGCTCGAAGAGAGAAATCGCTGGAATGAGCAGCTTGTTAATGATAACCAGCGACTATTGAAGGACATTTATGCTCTCCGGCAGTGGATGTTTAAACTGGAAGGAGATGTTAGCTCTTACCAGGAAGCTTTTAGCGAGGTGGAATATACTAACTCGGTAGTCAGGCATGTTCTGGATTTACAGGGAGAGCTAAACAGACACATCGAAGAAATTCAACGGAAAAACGACCATATTCTTTACCTGGAGAGTTATATTCAAAAACTTGAACAGAATCAACAACAGATGGCTAATAGTAAGCTTATGCGACTGGCAAACCTTTTCTCTTCGGGCTTTAATCGTGTAAAAGGAACCACCAGATCATGAGTAGACCTTTAGTCAGTGTAATAGTTCCCTGCTACAAGCAGGCTCATTTTTTACCCAATGCTATAGATAGCGTCTTGAACCAAACTTATACTCCTGTAGAAATAATTGTAGTAAATGACGGTTCGCCAGATAATGTGGAAGAAGTCATGCAGGCTTACCTGGCTAAGCCGGGAGTACACCTTATTAACCGTGAAAATGGCGGACTGGCGGCAGCGCGTAACAGTGGTTTAAGCGTGGCTAATGGTAAATATCTACAATTTCTTGATTCTGATGACTGGTTACACCCTGAAAAAATAGAGCGCCAGGTAGCTATTTTAGAAGAAAGCGCTCCAGAGGTGGGACTGGTTTATTGCGAATTCTGGCCGGTGTACAATAACACAGAAATTCGCGAAGATGATTCTGTACGCCAGCGTTGCCTGGGTAAAACTATCGAACAGGATTACTTCAACAACATCTGGATACAGGGTTATTTTCCGCCAATGACGGTATTACTTAAAAAGGAATGGCAACAAAAGGTTGGCCTGTTCACAGAAACTTTACGCTCGCATGAAGATTATGAATACTGGCTACGGCTTAGTGGGTTAGGTGGCCTGGGAATCTACCATTCTGAGAAATTAGCTTACTATCGCCAACACTCAGCAAGCTTAAGTCGCGATGAAAAGAAGATGCAGGAAACCGCGATTGCAGCTCGCTCTAATGTTGCAGCTATGTTCCCGGAACGCATAGGACCGGCTACAGATTATACTATCCGCCGTTTGCTAGAAATGTCTGATGAAATACGGGCATGGGCAGGGAAACTCCAGGATGATGTTTTTAGAATCGAGGACGGCTTACGGCAGGCCCTTGTATCTCTCGAACAAAAAAACCAGCACATTGAACACCTTGAAAACCATATCGCTAGATTGGAAAACGGCCGTTTTATGAGAATTAGCCGCTGGACTAAGCAGCGTATGTATAGATTAAACCAGCTACGCACCAGTTCAGGTAAGTAATAAGGATTTAAGGAGGAGAAAAGTTGCCGCAGTTACCAACCGTAGCTAAACAAGAAGTTTTAGCCCCTATGCTGAGCAATACTGCCAATTTGAAAATTATGATTGTCAGTACTTCTAAAACTGGTAATACCTGGCTTAAGTACTTGCTAGCTGCTATATATGACCTGCCGATAAAAGACTTGCCAATGGACTACTCCGATGAACTGGTAGAAAGTTTCGGAGATCGTTGGATTGCCCACCAACATTATTTTGCCTTTGACAAAGTTGTGAAATGGGCTACTGAAAATAATGTAGTGCTTATCTCTACAATTCGCCATCCCGGGGATGTACTGGTTTCGCTATATCATTATATACGCAGTGACCCTGGCCACCCCCAGTTTTTTGCCAAAGATGTGGAATTAGTAATGCTGGATGGAGGTAAACCAGCCGGGGTTCAGGAGAAAACTGTTGGAAAGCATATTACAGAGTATGTTAAACGCTACTTCCACGAAAACCTGGATGTCTCTCTACAGTGGATGCGCAAAGGAATAACCCGGATGGTACGCTACGAAGATTTGTGGTGCAACCCGGTGGAGGTATTAAGAAGTTTAACCAACCAGATTTATCCGGTGAGCCAGGATGCACTCGAACGGGCGATTGATCAGTGCGATATAAAGTTGCTGCGCAAACAGGTTGGATACAATAAAAACTTAATCCGCAAAGGCGGTATTGGTGGTTGGGTAGAAGCACTACCTCCAGAAGTGATCGGCTTATTTCGCACTTATGACCCCTACCCGGCATACTTCAAGGAACTGGGCTACAGCTTAGACCCTAACGACCCTGTGATGACTAAACCGGTACTACCGCGTGACTTCGATAATCCCTTCCGCCACATTGATGCCTTTGACAACGGTGTGGCAGTTGCGCCAGTTTTAATTAGAGTTTATCTAACTTTCCCGTCAGAAGTCAGCCGGCAGTGGCGACCTATCGAGAAAACCAGTGGACCGCATACTTATTTCAACTGGCTAAATGCTCCGGCTGATCTAGACCCGGAACGAGATACAGCCTGGCTAGTAGTTACTAATCTGGCTGCTTTTATCTATAATATTCGGCCTGACTTGCAACAAACCTATCCGGAACCTTTTGGTAAAGATCGCGAAGGGTTTGTAGAATGGTTTAGTGTTTATGGTGGTCCGGAGTACCAGTTAGATCCGGCGTTTTATAATCTCTCTACCATTTTCTCGGTACAGTCTGCCAATCTACCTAGAGAGAAAGATTCCAACTCAACTGGATTACCGACAGTTAGCCAGTATGCAGAATATGTCTATCGTAGGCGCCCGGATTTGATGGAAAACTACCCGGATATTTTTGGTTCTGATAGAGTACCATTTCTGTTATGGTTTACGCAGTCCGAGGATAGCAAGGCCAATAACGACTCAGCCTTTATAAAACCAGTTTCGGAGAAACTGCAAAACTGGTTTAAAGAGCCAGCCAGCGAAGACCCTAATAAAGGTAACAAGGCCATGGTTCCTTTGAGCAATTATGCTCTCTACGTCTATCAGCAGCGTCCTGATATAGTCCGGAATTTCCCGGATGTCTATAACAAGGATCGCATTCCTTTCGCCAGTTGGTTTATAAATCGCCTTCAGGTTGAGGAGTTACAACCTTTTGAAGTTGAATTAGGACAATCTTTCCAAGAACTTTATTTCAAATGGGCCAAATCTCCAGCCATAAGTGAAGAAAAATTACCGGTTAGCAACTATGCCATGTTCATTTATCAGTTCCGCAAGGATGTTCAAAACATTTTTAGTAATTTACAGAATGAAAACGACCGGCTGGGTTATTTGAGGTGGTTTTGTGATAGAGCTACACTAGAACATGGGACTCATCCTGAAATAGTTAAAAACGTTGAGGAGAATTTACAGCAATTTGTGAGGTAGGATGGACTTAAAAGGCGAAAATTTCTATTTTCCTAAAAAAGTTTGACAAGCCTTGCAAGGCGAAAATATACTCAGCCAGTTGCAACTTTCCAGGGCAGTAAACGTTGTTAATGGTAGATGTAGTAGACATAAGCTTAGTGTGTTTGCTGTGAGTAATAGATAGCCCTGCAATCTGAACAAGTTGGAGCTTTTGTAGTAATGCAAATTGATTTTAAAAACCAGCTGGATAAACCTAAACCAATTAACAACCTTAGCCTTCCAGTAGCTACAGATAAAGATTATGCTATAGAATTCGAAAATGTGTCACGACGTTATCGTTTGCATCACGAAGCGAAGCTAACACTACAAGACCGTGTAATTGGTTTTTTCAAACGAAAAAGTAGTTATGAGGATTTCTGGGCCTTAAAAAACATAAGTTTTAAGTTAGAACGAGGTAAAACCCTCGGTATTATCGGCCAGAACGGTGCCGGTAAATCTACGCTGCTTAAATTAGCCACTCATATTCTAGAACCTACCAGCGGTACAATCCGCGTTAATGGACGCGTATCAGCTATGCTAGAACTGGGCACTGGATTCCATCCGGAATTAACTGCTCGTGATAACATTTACCTTAATGGCGCTTTTTACGGTTTTAATCGACAGCAAATGGACGAGCGCTATGAACGGATTGTTGAATTTAGCGAATTAGGCAAGTTTATTGACACACCGGTAAAACACTATAGCAGCGGCATGTATATGCGGCTAGGTTTTGCTGTGGCTATTACTGTCGATCCTGATATTTTAATTATTGATGAAGTCCTGGCTGTAGGGGATGCTGCTTTTGCACGCAAATGCCACCTGGCAATTGAAGACTTAAAGAACCGCAATAAAACTATGTTGTTTGTATCCCATACTGCGGGGGATATTTCGAGGTTTTGTGACGAGGTAATCTATCTCTCAAAAGGTGAAGTTGTATCTCATGGCAAAGCCGGAGATATGCTGGACGAGTATATGCTCGCTTCCATGGGACCTAGCTACTTTATTGCCAAAGCGCCAACCTCTCCTAAAGAATCAACAAAACAACCGGCGAAAGCGCAAACTCAAAATAAAGATGTTACTGAGGAAGAGGCTTTACTTTCAGGTAGTAAGGGATCTAAAATTAACTCCCCCGATAGAACTAGTTATCAGTCTACTCTGGGAATTAGCCAGATTAGTAAGTTGTGGCAATTTAATCTGAGTCACGTCCAGCAAGTCGAGAATAGGTTTACTTACAATAAAGACTCCTTGCAGCGTTACCTAGCTGTTCTTAATACTACACCAGAACCTACAAGCTTTAAGGTAACGGGGTATAAACCAGCAGAAGGTTTGTTGGACCGGGCTGCCGGGATTATGCATGACCTACAGCTCGGGGAGTTTCAATTGCCTGGTCACCAGACAACTTTACTTAAGTTAGAAGAAAAAGCCATAAACCGTATCAGCCAGCTACAGATTGAGTCTAAAAATCATCTGGCAGTGGAAGTGGTAGAATACGACCCGGATAAAACCTTAAGCGATAATCATTCCAGTCAGCCGAATGGAGCTATCCCGGGTATATGGTGGTTTTTCCCATTCTGCGATACTCGTGAAGCCAACCGAGTGCAGTTTACTGTTCTAAACCCATCTACGGAACCGGTTGAGATTTATTTATCGCTTTTCCGGGATGGATCCGGCGTTGAGCATCGCATCCGTACTTATCAATGTTTACCTCATGCTGAACTGTTTATTGATTTAAATGATGAAATGCGAAATGAGACCGGCTTTTTCGGAAGTGTAATGCTGGAAGGAGTTAGAGAGATTATTTGCTGGCGTTACACTCAACAAGTCACACCTCCTAGCTCAACCAGGTAGAGAATGCAGGAGCACGCTTATCATTCGGCAGTAGCAGTATTAATTGAAAAGTATTTAGATGGTTACAATTTACTTGAACTTAACTCTGTCGCACCAATAGAGAATTATATTGGATATACATCTTCTGGTACGAATGCCGTCCAACCAAAAGTTGCCTACTATATTGCTCCTGAATCGCTCCGCTCTAAAGACCAGGTTTTTACTCTGCTCAAAGCGTTATCTCGGCCAGAAGCTGTGCCTACTAATAGACTTATTATAGTAGCTCCAAATGTTGCTAATTATCATAATATATGTAACCTGATGAGCGGTAACTGGACGCCAGACACAAGTGTACAAACTGGTTTTTCGGCTAAGGGCTTAAACCAGTTTCTAACCCAAGCGGGCTGGAAAGTGATAGCACGCCAGGATGTAGCTCTGGGAAAAGCAGATTTAACTTCTTTACTGCACACTGGTGATAGCCTGGCAGGCCAGTGGTTGCACGAAGTAGCAAACACTTTTAACCCGGATAACCATGTACAGTACTTTGTATGGCTGCTTGCTCCTTATAGCGAACCCAACCCTGAGAAACCTAGCCACCAACCACAGTTTTCTATCCTGATGCGTACACAGGGCCAGCGTAACGAACTACTACTGGAAGCTTTATATTCTGTATATGCTCAAACTTTTACAGATTATGAAGTAGTACTTTGTTACCACCATCCTGAAAGAAATCAAACTTTACTTACAGAATTAAAGTTGTTGCTCAAAAATTTACCCCCTAGTTTCCAGCAAAAAATAAGAGTTATCGAAGCCAACGGGCCGGGGCGTAGTACTCCCTTAAATGCGCTGCTGAAAGCCGGAAAAGGACGCTACTTTACTTTTTTGGATGACGATGATTTACTTTTCCCTTCTCATTTAGATGTACTCCAGCAAGGAGTTAACAAGCACGGCGATATTTATATTTTTCAAACATTTGCAGTGGCCCGCCGGATAGTAGTTCAGGGAAACCCAACAGTTCCCACAACTTTTCCATACACCGTTAAAAACATTATTAATTACAGCGTAAAGCCGTTTAGCCCGGTTAAACAGCAGTATGCCAACTTGATTCCGATTACTAATTACAGTTTTCCGCGCAGACTGGTCGAAGAAGCCGATGTACAGTTCTTGGCTGATTTTGAGTTGGGAGAGGATTGGCAATTCCTTAACCGGATAGCCCAATTCCTGAAAGTAATAACACTACCTCAAATCACCACTGCTATTAACATCAGGAATAACGGTACAGGTACAGTAGATAACCCGGCATTAGCTGAGGAGTGGCAAAAGTATCTCAGTAAACAACATGACTTACAATCAGAACATCCCTTGCTAATGGAAGGGCGTGCAGCAAGGCTAATTGCTGAATGGAAACGCGAAGATGAAGCCCGAATATTACAACTGGAAAAAGAATGCTTGCAGTTAAAATTAGATTTACAAAGAGCTAAGATAGAAAGGGAAGTTGTAATTCTTCGCCTGGATTATGAACAGACAAATGCATGGGTAAGGAGTATGGAACAAGAATTGAATCGTCTACGCTCCAGCCGATTATATCGATTGTTAACTAGGATATGGCCTCTAGCTTCAACAGCAGTAGCACAGGAAAGCGCCCAGGATAAATTACAGGCCGAACAAGAGTTGTGGAAAGTAAAGGAATATCTTTCCTCGGAATATTCCTATGAACATCAGTTGGGAGAACAGACCGGCAAGAATCTGGCGTTGGGTAAAGTTGCCCGGCAGTTGAGCCATGAGCTAGAAACTTACCAGAGTAACAAAGCCTACCGGTTGTGGAAAGCGCTACCTATTAAATGGTTAAGATTTTGAAACCTCAAGGTTTGCGGAAAAAGTTAAGATTGGGAGCGTAACCTAAAGTATCCCGGCTGAGATTGGGATTAAAATATGGGTCATCCAAAATAACGTCTGACCAGCGACTATACATGTAGTTCTGTTCTGAAGTTAAACGCGCCTCTTTTTCCGGCGCAATATCAGCACCCCGGCTAACAGCCTCGTAATGATAAAGCTCAGCATAAGGAGTCCAGACTACATTCAAACCCTGTTCACGTAATCTCAGGCAGTAATCAACATCATTAAAGGCTACCGGCAAATTAGCTTCATCAAAACCGCCTACCCCTCGAAACAAACTTGTTCTGGTCATAAGACAGGCAGCAGTCACAGCCGATACATTTCGTATAGTTTTAGCAAAACCAAAATAACCAGATTCTTCGGCTGAAATACCTTTCATAATATGATCGGCTACACCTTGTAAACCAACTACCACCCCGGCATGCTGAACACGCCTATCTGGATAAAGCAGTTTAGCCCCTACCGCACCTACACCTGGGTCAATAATATATTCCAACATAGCCTGCAACCAGTCAGGACTGATAACTTCTGTATCATTATTAAGAAAAACCACCACGTCACTAGCTACACCGGAAACAGCATAATTATTAATAGCCGAGTAGTTAAAGGGGCCAGGATAGGAAATTACTTTTAATCTGGGGTGATTTGCTAAGCTTTCAAAGTACTTTAGTGTTTCAGGTTGTTCGCTATCGTTATCTACCACTACTACACTATAAGCTTGATAAGTGGTTTTTTGCTCGATACTATTAATACAGCGCTGCAAAATGTCCACTTGATCTCTGGTCGGTATTACTATTGTAACAGTTGGGTTTTTATTAAGAAGGCGGTGCAGCCGGTAAGTACCCTCTACCAATCCAGGCTCAACTGTTGCCTGCGCCCCTATACGGGTTGCATGCTCGCTCAGAAGTCGTTGGATTTGATAAGTAGAATACTGGATAGTGTCAACACGACCATGATAGAGTACTTTCCGGATATGATAAACTGGGTAGGCTTGTTCCGTCAGGCGTAATACAAAATCATAGGCGATTGCCTCGTTCAAACCACTGGCAGGCTTAAGCAAATTTTTTAGAAGTTCGGTACGGTACAGTGCAAAGTCACCTGTATAAAACCAGCTCTCAGCTAGATGTGGAGACCAATCTGGCTTAAAAAAAGGATTGTAATAATGCCCAGCTTCACTAACCTGATCACAGTCTGTATATAACATAGCTATATCAGGCTGGTGGTTAAGAACTTTAACACATTCGTACAATGTATCAGGACTTAAAGTAGCACCCGACTCCAGAAATCCTGTAAATAACCCACTGCTTGTTTCAAGTAGAACTTCAGCAGTTAGCTCGCTCTCCTCAACATATTTAATCTGAACACGCGTATCATAAGCTGTATAAGGTTCTAATGAAACCTGGCAGTCATTTGTGGTTAAAAGACAAAATTCCCACTCCGGATAGGTCTGCGCCAGCAATGATTCAATGGTTTCTTCAATCTGGCAATGTTTTACCAGAGTGACAAGACTGATTAATGGCCGGTAGGGCCATTTTTTTTGTAAGGCATGTTGAAACCGTAAATCCCAATAGGAGGGTTGAATAAAAGCAAGTAGCTTTTGATAAGCTGCATCAGTGTCAGATTGAGTTTGGACAGGTACAGGCAGATTAAGAGTTAGCGGTTGCGTTACGTGTTGCAAAATCTCTCTATCAGATTCAGAGAAAATTTTCACTTTTAGTAAAGCTGGGCCATTCTTTAAATTAAGATTATCCAGAGAAAAGGTGGCAGAAAAACCACAATTAGGACTGGTTTTCCAGGGGTACTGTTGTAAAACATCCCAGCGAGTAACAGGATATATGGCTGTTCCCAGCTTCACTTCGTTCAGCCAGATTTGCACCTCTAAAGAGGTAGATTGCCGTGGCAGAGATAGCCAGCCACGTACTTCGAGAGTTACACCTATAATTTGAGAAGGCGAAGGTGTATCGAGGTAAATCTCTGGTTGTTTTTTAGCGAACGATTTTAAAAAGGTTGGTATAATTCCTAATTTGCTGCGCTTCAGTAAATTAAGCGTTCTTGCTACCCGAACAGGCCAGCTTTTTTGTAATATCTTAAGCTGGCCTTCCAGGTCACTACTATTCTGTTCAAGTGCTTGAATATACTTTTGCTGCAAGAAGTTATGTTGCTCAAGCTCCTGATTAATTTTCTCAAGATCAACAAGCCGCTTCTTGAAAACTTGAAGTAACTCTTCAGAATTATGAGGTATTCTGGAATGTGGTTCAGGCATTTCAGATGCGCTTTTCATCGTTAAGCATTATCTGGTTATTCTGCCATTTTTACGTTAATTTGCAGTTTAGGGCAGGCGTTATTCATGTAGCCTTTGAAGTTCCAGATCGAGAAGGGATCAGTTGGCTGGCTTTCCCTGGCGCTATCGGTGGCGCGTACGATCATGGTATAGCTGCCCGGTGGCAAGTTTAGTTCCGCTTTCCAAAGCTGCCACACCCCGGTCTGCAAACTAGGTGACAGCAGTTCAACCTGGTGCCAGGTTTTCCCTTCATCCAGAGATAGCTCTACCTCGTTTACGACCGCGTTTTCAGATCCGATGGCATAGCCTTCTACTGTAAAAGGCCGATTGGCCTCCAAGAAGGCGCCAGCTACGGGGCTGGTTATGACTGAGTTAACGCGTAATCCGCCCAGGGTTTGCCCTTTGGACCAGTCCGCTTCAATTGTGCTAACCTCCGGCGGGAAAAGCTTGTAGGCCTTTGTCTGGAAAAAGTTACCGGAAGGCTGCGTGTCTACGCATATATGCTTCAGCCATTTGACGCTACGTGCTCCAATGTAGCCTGGCACGACTACTCGTAAGGGAAAACCGTGTTCCGCAGTGAGAGGTTGGCCGTTCAGGGCATAGGCCAGCAGGACTTCCGTGTGTAAGGCTTTTTCCAGCGGGATAGAGCCACCGAATCCAAAATAACGTCCTTCGCGCTCGACTGTGTCCAGCCCATCGAACAGTACATGCGCTGCGCCAGATTGGACCCCGGCATCTTTTAGAACGTCGGCCAGGCGCACCCCGGTCCAGACGCCCGTGCTGATAGCGTCAATCCCCCACTGTACCTCTCCGTTGATAGGCTTAATAGCGTGTAACTCGGCCCGGCGATTGCCAGCACATTGCAGGGTAGCCGTAACCTCGCGGGAAGCAAACCGTGCCCTTAAATCGTCCATAGTCAGCGAAATTGAAAGGTTTACCAATCCGTCCAACGTCAGACGGTAGGAGGACGGATCTACAATGGGAACATTACTGTGGCTTCGAATAAAGAATTGCTCCGCCGGGGTGACAAAATGTCGCCCCAGCGTATTAATGGGTGTCCCGGCGTTGAGTGGCTCGTGCGATTTAATTGTTGTAGTGTTCATCAGTTTCACTAGCGCGGCAGCAACAGTCCCTGCTGCTCCAGGAAAGCGATGATGCGATAGGCATTTTCTTCCGGCGTGGTATTGACCGTGGTCAGGTGCAGTTCCGGCTGAACAGGCGGTTCATAAGGATCATCAATCCCGGTGAAACCTTTTATTTCCCCGCGCCGGGCCTTGGCATACATCCCCTTGGTATCGCGCTGCTCGCAGACTTCCAGAGGCGTATCCACGTAAACCTCGATAAAGTTTTCTCCGACCATCTTGCGGGCTTCGTTACGAGTTGTCTGGTAAGGGCTGATAGCAGCGCAAATCACAGCACCTCCGTGGCTGGCAATCTCACCGGCCACAAAGCCAATCCGCAGGATATTAGCATCGCGGTCTTCCCGACTGAAACCTAACCCTTTGGAAAGATGGGTACGCACCACGTCTCCGTCCAGCACAGTTGCCTGGCGTCCTCGTTCCAGCAGGAGCACGGTCAGAATCTCAGAAATAGTGGATTTACCCGCCCCGCTAAGACCGGTGAACCAAATGCAGAAGCCTTGCTGGTGGCGCGGAGGGTAGACTTCCGAAAGAATAGCGGAGGTTTCAGGCCGGGTAAACCACTCTGGCAACTGCTTTCCTTTAGCCAGGTATTGCTCGCGCACCTGCGTGCCGGAAATGGTCAGCACTCTGGCCCCTTCCGGGATGTTGTGCTCCTCGACATATTGGTCGCGGTCGGCCAGGTAAACCAGTTCCTTGAACGGCACCATGGTGACTCCGATTTCATCCGAGTACTTTTGAACCAGTTCCTGGGCATCGTAGGGGCCGTAGAAAGGCTTGCCCGTGCTGTCTTTGCCTGGGCCGGCGTGGTCGCGCCCGACAATAAAGTGGGTGACGCCGTAGTTGCGCCGGATAATAGCATGCCAGAGAGCTTCACGCGGCCCTCCCATGCGCATTGCCAGCGGCAGCAGGCTAAGTAGAGTACTTTCAGGGTTGTAATATCTTTTCACCAGGCTGCTGTAAATGCGTACCCGGCTGTAGTAATCGACATCGCCGGGTTTAGTCATACCGACTACCGGGTGCAGGATGAAGCTACCGCCTACTTCGGCAGCGGCGCGTTTGGTCAGCTCTTCGTGAACGCGGTGCAGGGGGTTACGGGTCTGGAAAGCGACTACCTTAGAATTACCCATCTTTTCCAGGATAGCGCGGACCTGAGCCGGTGTGCGGCGCAGTTCGGCAAAATCGTAGTAGCGCGGCAGGTTTACCACTTGCAACGGGCCAGAAATATAATATTTACCCCAGCGCGACATTTCACTGATGGTCGGGTGTTTGGGATCAGTAGTGCCGAAGACCGATTGGGCCTCTTTTTGGTGGTCCGCCTCGTAAGCTTCATCTACGCGCATTACAGCCAGCAGGTTATTGCGAGCGTCACGCAGAGCAATCTCAGAACCTGTTTCCGGTTTCTGGTCTACCGGCAGGGTGATAGGCATAGGGAAGACTGTGTCGTTGGCCAGCCGCATTTCGGCCAGCACACGCTCATAATCGGCCTGCCCCATGAAGCGATCAAGGGGTGAAAAGGCTCCCGTGGCCAGTAGTTCCAGGTCGCAAAGGGAGCGATTGGAAATCTGGATAGAAGGCAGGCGGTTAGCGCGTTCAATCACAGCCGAACACTCCGGCTCGCTTACTACCAGGTTTACCAGAGTACCGCCGTAGGGAGGGATTAAAATTGATTCTGACATTCTGTGAGTTATTTCCTTATTAATACTTTAATACTCAAATTTTCAAAGCAACTTGCGCTTACAGCAGTAAACTGACTAAGAGGCAGTCCTTTGACTATAGTCGGTCAAACTAACATGGGTTGGGTTGGCCCGATATAACCATCCGAGTATATTACAGCCTTAATAAAAGCGTCAAATTATTTTAAAGCTGAATATAACGGAAACAGGTAAACGCCAGTTCAAATGCGTTAAATAACACGACAAAAAGAGCCAAGAAAATCAGTACCTTAAAAGCTAAATAGTGGCAGAAAAAGCATGAACCTGCCGATGTGCTAAGCTTGGAGTGTCCAATTCCCAACTTTACACAAAGGAAGGTTCAAAATGCAGCATAGCACACCCCGCTTTTTCCACCAAATCGTCTTGCCGGTGCTGGCCCTTTTGCCCGACCTGGTGCTCAAACATCACAGCGATTACGGCTACCGCAAGTTTTTCGCCCAACAACATCTGTTGCTTTCGCTCTATGCGCACCTCGCTAAAGCTGAAAGTGTCAATGATTTGGCAGAACAGTTAGCCGATCCTAAACAGCCTACGGCCCAGTTGGTCGGTCAACTGCGGCCCCTGGCAGCTACCAGCCTCAGTCGGGCCAATGCGCACCGTTCTTACTTGCTCTGGCAAGAGCTCTTTGCTTTGCTCTATCCTAAGCTTAGCCCGCAGTTTAAACAACTCCATCTAGGCGGCTTGAGCGGCTTGAATGCGGTGCGCTTGGTGGATGGTTCATTGTTTGAAGCCCTTTCCAGCATGCTGTGGGCCAGTTACTCCAGCACCAAAAACAAGCTCAAAGGGCATTTCTTCCTCGATCTCAATGGTTTGCCGGACAAGTTGATTGTCAGTGCCGGTTCAGCCAGTGAACGCGAGGTCTTGTTAGCTCAAATTGAAGCCCGCGTGACCTATGTTTTTGATCGCGGCTATAACTCTTATCTGCTATTCGGCCAGTTCCAGACTAAAGGGGCCTATTTCGTGACCCGCTTACTGGGCAATGCCCTTTTCCACCTCAAGCAAGAGTTACGCCTATTCGAACCAGAAAAGGGCCTGGGCCTGGTAGCTGATCAGTTAATCGCGCTAAAAGATGAAACGGGGCAAGTGCATGAACTACGCCTGGTTACTTACCGCACGGCTAAAGGTCAAAGCTATCGTTATCTCACTAACCGCTTTGATCTCCCCGCCCTGGCCATCGTCCGCTTATATTTATGGCGGTGGGAAATCGAAACTTTCTTTGCCTGGCTTAAGCGTCACCTGGTTTTCAACCATTGGTATAGTGAGAACGAGAACGGGGTGCGTATCCAGCTTTTTGCCGGGCTGCTAACCTTTCTGCTGTTAAGGCTTTACGCTGCTACCAAAGGCCAAAGCAAACTGCGGATCAAGGAGGTGCGGCAGGTGCGCCATTGGCTTACACTGCCGGTAAGCTCGGCTGAATTGCTGATTTACGAGGCTAAGCTGCTAGAAAGGTTCAATCTTTCCTATTGTTTTAGCTTCGCTCCTGCTCCACTTTTACTTGACAATTTTCTCGACTCTTTCTGACCCTATTTAACGCATTTGAACTGCTTGTCACGTCTCTCCTCTAAATTTGGATTAGTAAAACAAACTTTAATGTCAAAGCTAGTGACAAGAGGTAAATTAAAATGATCGCAAAAAAAACCATCGAAACCAGGATGTTTAGCGGCACTACGAAAGGCTTTCAAACATGGTACGACCGGGTAGGAGATAAATGGCTGGCAAATGCTCCCACTGTTTTAAATGAAGAAACTCCGGTACGGCTTGAATACATTAACCGAATGGTTGGGCCGGTAGCAGGCTTAAAATTTCTGGATTTAGGCCTGGGTGGAATGGGTACGCTAAGTAATAGTCTGGCCCGCCAGGGAGCTGATATTATTGCTATAGATCAGCATGACCAAACCTTAAAGCTGGCTGAAACCGAAGCAAAAAGAGCCGCTCTGCCAGTTGATTTCCAGATTGCTAACTTCAAAAATTTGCCCTTTCCCGATAACTTTTTTGATCTGGTCTATGGTTTCGACATACTGGAACATGCCGGACCGGATATGGATAGCTGGTTGCAAGAAATCTGTCGAGTATTAAAACCGGGTGGAAGTTTCATCTACAATATGCCCAATCGCACTCCGATTTCCTTCATCATGATTATTATTATTTTCGAGCGGGTAATTAAACTTAACCCGGTGGGTCATCACAACTTTAAGTGGTTCTGGAAACCGGCTCAATTTCGGGCCATCCTGGAAAGAAACGGGTTGCTCAGTCGTGACCAGACGGGATTTATGAACTTGAAACCCAAACTGATTGCCGGGCTAAATGTTTTAACTCGCCAGGGTGCACCTGGAGGTTTCAAACTTGGCCGCGATTTTTCGCTGGTTTACGTAGGTAAGGCCGATAAATCCATATCTCCGGCTTAAACCTATATTTTACCGGTGATTACAACTGTCAAGAGGTTTTGATAGAATGAGGTAAGTGGCTAATAAACAAGAGATAACTTACCTTTGTAGTTGTTATTAGCAATAATCAGACGCTGTCACCGTTGTAATGCCAGACAAATAAACGTAAGGCTAGCCTCAAGCGAACAACTGAAACAGCGACAGCGTCAGCTTGCTCTTTAACCACTCCCCATGGTCTAAATTCGTTGACAGGGCAGACGGCATATTATAGACTGAAAACATGGGACTTAAACGAATGGACAACGTCGGCATCGTGGTGGTATCACTCGATGCCGCTATCTCTTTTTTCGCTGAGCTTGGCCTCGAGCTAGAAGGGCGAGGCACGGTAGAAGGCGAGTGGGCCGGGCGCGTCACCGGACTGGGCGACCAGCGGGTGGAGATCGCCATGTTGCGCACTCCAGACGGCTACAGCCGGCTTGAGCTCTCGCGCTTTATCGCGCCTCCTGTGGTCGCCGATCACCGCAACGCCCCGGTGAACGCTCTGGGCTACCTGCGCATCATGTTTGCCGTGGATGACATCGACGATACGCTCGCTCGGCTCCGTAAGCACGGCGCAGAACTTGTCAGCAGTGAAGTAGTCCAGTACGAAGACAGCTACCGGCTCTGCTACATCCGCGGACCGGAAGGCCTTCTCATCGGGCTGGCCCAGGAACTCGGCTGAGTCGCCACGCTTTCACAATGACAGATAAACCCGGTTAAATGGGTATACAAAAGGCCGGCTGCCAAATCCACAGCCGGCCACTTTAGATTCTTGATCTTTGGGAACTCTCTGAAGTACTGTAAAGTCCGGTTATAACCGACCGGCTCGATTGAGAGGTTGGTTAAGCCGCTTCTTTCGCCAGGATCACGCTCCTTATTCTTATTGTACCAATAAGTAATATCAGACTGCCCTCCGGTAATAGCTGGATAGACCCCAATACTGGAAAAACTTTTATTTCCCCATGATTTCAGTCAAATAGTAGTATTCCAGGTTGAACCGACTAAACTGGGCATAGATAGTCGGATCGATCAATCCATCCTCTGATAATATTGTTGGTGAAAGGAGGTTGTTTGATGGATACTTTAAGCAGTCTAAATAAAGCCCTGGCATACCTTGAAGAACACTTAACTGATGAGATTGATTATAGCGAAATGGCCAAAATTGCTTGCTGTTCAGAGTATCATTTTAAACGGCTGTTTTCTTTTTTATCAGGGTTAAGTTTATCAGAATATATTCGCAGAAGAAGATTAACGCTGGCTGCCCTTGATTTGAAGGATAGCAATTTGCGCATAATCGATGTGGCTGTCAAATATGGTTATAGTTCGGCTGATGCATTCTCCCGTGCTTTCCAAACTATTCACGGTATTCTCCCTTCTGAGGCAAGAAATGAGAATACCCGGTTAAAAGCTTATCCTAGAATGACTTTCCAACTGGCAATTAAAGGAGGTGGTGAAATGAATTATCGTATTGTTGAGAAAGCCTCATTTAAGTTAGTGGGGTTTAAGCAGAGAGTTCCGATTATTTTCAATGGGGTCAATCCAGCGATTGCTAAAATGTATGAGCTTTTAACCCCAGAGGTTATTAACCAATTAAAAGCCCTTTCAAATGTTGACCCAACCGGCCTTATTAGTGCTTCCACTAATTTTTCCGAGGGAAGAATGGAAGAAAAAGGTGAGTTAGATCATTACATCGGGGTAGCAACTTCAAGTACTGAAACTACAAACTTTGATGAGCTGGAAATTGAGGCAAGCACCTGGGCGGTATTCGAAGCAATTGGACCTTTCCCCCAAACCCTGCAAAGTGTGTGGGGAAGGATCTACTCAGAATGGTTCCCCTCTTCAGGCTATGAGGCAGTGGAAGGTCCTGAAATTTTATGGAATGAAAGTAAGGACACCGATAATCCGAAGTATCGAAGTGAAATTTGGCTCCCGGTAAAGAAAAAAGAACATCAGGCAGAGTAGAGGGCTGACCCTCACTCTGTTCAGCGCCTCCCTGACTGCCCATCAGGGCTGGCACCAGGATGCGATTGAGGGTTGGCTATATTGGACCAGGCGAAATTCGGGTGGAATACTTCTGGCACTTCTCAAACAGCGTTATTATGAGAAAATCCTTGAAATAGCCTGAAAGTAGCGGTGGTTACGAATTATCAGACTGGAACCTGGTAATCCACTGTACCGAGGAGTTGATCTAAGTTGTTCAACTCAGGTTTGAACCGGGATTTGGTTTTACCGGCACTTTTATTACTCCTGACTGCAGTGGTTTTAAAAGTGTCCGGTAACAAAGCTTTCATTAGCAAATTCCAGTGCCTTTAGTCCTGGTTTAAGCCTCGTACACCATTCGACAAACTCGCCAGAACCTTAACTTGTAACCAATGCTGTTAGATATGAGGGATCAGGAGTGATAGAAGGACAAGTTACAAAATCAAGCTGAACCCGATTACCCTGATTGGATAATAAATGAGCTTCAAAACTGTAGCGTAACTAATCCAGCCAGATAGTTGCAAGCTCTTTAGCAACTTCTACCGAGGTCGAATAGGGTATGTTCGTACTCCATATAATTTCCACCATGCGCTCTTTAATACCGGTCCTCTATGTCAGTGGATAAAGCGCCCTTCGGGGTTATCTACCAACTCCAGGGCGTGCCAGCCGCTTCTGGTCAATTTGCGAGAGTCATCCAGGAGGTCTACCGACCAATCGCCTTTCTTTTGCATCCGCATTCTGAGTGGCCCGCCGGTCAGGCTGGCCGCCTGCTCGCAATCCTCCACCTTTTAAGCTACAAAAAGCTCTACACTGTGCCGGAAACCGCAGTTGCTGTTGCTCCGAGAGAATAATACACCCTTGACGTGAAATAAAATTAGCAAATACCACTATATTCAAAGCATATTCATAAAAACCCTTGACAGGGTGGAAGAATAGCGCTATACTTTCTTTATTCACTGAATAAAGAAAGTATAGCGCAGTTACACAAAGCCAAACTATAGTAAAAGTCTAGAGAAAGGTAAGTATTCCTATGCCTGCCAGGAATCCGCCTGCCAATAAAAAACTGATCCGGGATATCAACCAGAATAGCCTGCTTAATCTGGTCAAGAACGAAGGCCCGGTATCACGCACTCGCCTGGCGGAACTTTCCGGACTGAGCCTGGCCACAATTAGCGGAATTACAGCCGAGCTTATCGAGCGGAACCTGGTAGTAGAAACCTCTGTGGCTGAATCCACTGGAGGCCGCAAAGCCGTTCTTTTGAATATCAACCCGGATGGAGGCTATGTTATAGGCCTGAAGTTGACCGAGTACCGGGCCATCGCGGTAATCCTGAACCTGAATGCCGAATTGATCTACTCTGAAAATTTCGATATTCAGCTAAGAGGCCAGGATAAAGAAGTGCTTTACAATCTGGCGCGAGAAGTTAACGCGCTGGTCAACCGGAGTGAACTACCCCGCGAAAAGATGATCGGCCTGGGCTGTGGTATGCCCGGCATCATTGACGGTGAACAGGGGCGCTGTATTGATTCGCCAATCTTTGGCTGGCAGGACTTTGAGGTAAGCGAACCGCTCGGCACCCTGCTGGGCATGCCGGTCTATATTGATAACGACGTCAACAGCCTGGCGATCTACGAAAAGCTCTTCGGCCAGGGCCAACCTTTCCAGCATTTTCTCACCGTCACGGTAGGTCGCGGCGTAGGTCTGGGTCTGGTGATTAACGGGGATCTGTTCCGAGGCGCTTTCGGTGGGGCTGGCGAGTTCGGGCACGTCACCCTGATAGACGGTGGCCGCAAATGCGAATGCGGTAAAGCAGGATGCCTGGAAGCTTACCTCTCGGATCGCGGCATCCTTGAAACCTATATCAGCAAAGAGAACGGCAGAAGTGGAGAGACCGAGCCGCTGCAAGACCTGACCATCGAAGAAGTGATAGAAAGAGGCAGGCAGGGTAACCAGGCTGCCCTTGCAACCTATGAAGAGGCCGGGAGAGCGCTGGGTATCAGCCTGGCTAACCTGGTGAATGTCCTGAATCCGGAACTGATCCTGCTCTCCGGGGAAGGCGCCCGGGCCGGAGACCTGCTTTACCTTCCGCTGGAGCGCTACTTACGGGCCTATGTCTTCTCGCACCTGGCTGATAAGCTAAAACTGGCCATGGAAGCGGCGGGAGACGAAAGCTGGGCGCGAGGGGCCGCCAGCCTGGTGCTAAGGCAGTTTTTCCTTTCTCCTATCGAGGCGCGCGGGCCAACCCTGGTCGCGAGCGGGACAAACGGAGCGTAAACACCTGGCGGGCAGAGCAGTTGAATTAGAACGGGGCAGTTCGAGCAGTTACCACTAGCAAAGGAGAAAGGGGTATGGCAACCCAGAGGGCCAGAATCGGGGAGAGCAATTGGAAGCGGCGGCTGTGGATCACGTTCTTTGTAGGGCCTCATCTGCTGGGAATGCTGGTTTTCCTGGTCATTCCTATAGTCGCCTCGCTGGCGCTCTCCTTTGCGGAGTGGGATCTTTTAACGCCCCTGCGCTGGATTGGCCTGGATAACTACACCGCTCTTTTTAGCAGCGCCGACTTCTGGGCAGCTCTCCAGCATACCTTCTTCTTTATTATCGGCTATCTGCCACTGGTGCTGGTACTGGGATTGGGGTTGGCCCTGCTGATGAATCGCAAGTTGCGCGGCATTATATTCTTCCGAACAGCCTTCTTTATGCCAGTAGTTTCAGCCTGGGTAGCCGTGGCCCTGCTCTGGAAATGGCTACTGAATCCGCGCTATGGCCTGGTCAATTATCTCCTGAGCCTGGTTGGTATTCAGGGGCCGGGATGGATGTTCGACCCAAACTGGGCCATGCCTTCTATTATCCTGGCCAGTGTCTGGAAAGATCTCGGCTTCGTCATGATGTTACTGCTGGCGGGTCTACAGGCTATCCCGCTCGAATACGAAGAGGCTGCTCGAATAGACGGGGCCGGACCGTTCAATCTGCTCAGGCGGGTAACTCTGCCGCTACTCTCGCCTACCATTTTCTTTGTAGTAATTATCTCTCTGGTCAATTCCTTTCAGGTTTTTCAACAGGTATATGTTATGACCAGGGGTGGTCCGGCCGGGGCTTCGCAGGTCCTGGTAGGCGATATTGTGGATAACGCTTTCAGTTACAGCAAATTCGGCTATGCCTCAGCCGAGTCCTGGGTGCTTTTTGCCCTGATCTTCGCAGTGACGGTTTTCCAGTGGTTGATGCAAAAACGGTTCGTTCACTACCAGTAGATTGGGCTTACCGGTTAGCCGCAGGCAGCCGGGGCTGGCAGGTTGGCGAAGCGCAGGCGGAAATTTGCTAAACGGAGGAATAAGAGGCTGCTATGGGACAGAGTTTGAAGGGACTACGCCAGATGCAAGCGGAACAGGAAGTACCAAAATCAAGGGTTGAAACTCCGGCCAGGGCGATCAGGCCCTGGCAGATTATCCGGGGAGGGCTGGTTTACGTGGCTTTACTGGTCGCCGCCTTTTTTGCCCTGGTGCCGTTCGCCTGGATGGTTTCGACCGCGCTCAAACCGGCGAACGAAGTGCTGAGTACCCAGCCTAATTTCATCCCGGAGAACGCTACGCTGGATAACTTTGGAGCTATCGCCGATGCTTTCCCGGTTGGGCGCATTCTCTTCAATACGGCCCTGGTCGCGGCCCTGACTACGGGAGGGCAGCTACTCTTCTGTTCGATGTCGGCCTTCGCTTTTGCTCGTATTCCTTTCAAGGGGCGCAACCTGCTCTTTCTGCTCTACCTGGCAACCCTGATGGTTCCGGCCCAGGTGACAATTACGCCGCTCTTTATCCTGATGAGTAAGCTGGGCTGGATTAACACCTACCAGGGCCTTATCTTACCCGGTATCTTTACTTCTTTCGGCGTGTTCCTTTTAAGGCAGTCTTTCCTGACCTTTCCACGAGAGTATGAAGAAGCGGCTTCGCTGGACGGCGCTTCCTACTGGACTATTTACCGCAAACTTTTGCTCCCGGTATCGAGTCCGGCCCTGGCGACCCTGGCGGTGCTCTCATTTATGGACGCCTGGAACGCCTTTCTATGGCCGCTCTTTGTAACCAGGGATGCCGAGTTTATGACCCTCCAGGTGGCGCTGGCTACTCTCCAGGGACGCTGGACTACCCAGTGGAACCTGGTGATGGCCGGGTCCGTCCTGGCAGTGCTGCCGATCCTGATAATCTATCTCTTCGCTCAACGCTATTTCGTACAGGGTATGACTATGAGTGGTATCAAAGGCTAATACAGTCTTCTAAAAGCGTTTCTCTAAAAGCGTTCTTTCCACAGGGCTTAACAGAGCCTGAGTGTAATTCTACATTCGGGTAGCTTAACTCTTGCTTTCGATCAGGCCGGTGAAGCAAGCTTCGCCCGGCCCGGCAAAAAAAGTTTTCGCAGCACCAGGCTAAATTTACAGGAAATAGCAGGCATTCAGGATAGGCAAGCTTTTGCAGAAAAAGTTGGTAAGCCTGTTTTTCACAGATATCCTGCCATCCTGTTTGAACAATCTTTAAGAGGAGGAAACTATGTCAACGCGTTTATTCCGGTTCGGCTTTAAACCCCTGACGGCTATGCTGGCCACCATGCTGGTCGCCGTAATCCTGGCAGCCTGCGGCGATAATTCTGCCACACCCGCGCCTGCCGCCACTACCGCCGCGGCTACCACCGCTGCCAGTAGCCAGACCACTGCCGCGGCAACTTCCGCCGCTGCTACGACTGCTGCCGCTACCGCGGCGACCGGTGGGTCTAAAAACCCCGTTACCATCACCTACTTTACTTTCTCGGCTGCGCCCGATCACCTGAAAGACCTCGACGCTATGATCAAGGCTTTCCAGGCCCAGAATCCTGAAATTACGGTGAAAGTGGAAACCGCTCCGTACGATAATTACTTCACCAAGCTCCAGACCCTGGTGGCCGGAAATACCGCCCCGGATGTCTTTGAGCTAAACTACGAGAACTTCATCAGCTACGCCTCCAAGGGAGTACTCAAGGATTTATCGCCTCTGATTAGCGCCGATAAAACTTTTGACGCGGGTGTCTTCTATCCGAAGGCCTACCAGGCTTTCCAGCGCGACGGTAAGCAATACGGTCTGGCCGAGAGCTTCTCGGACGTGGTGCTCTACTACAACAAAGATCTCTTCGACAAAGCCGGGGTAAGCTACCCGAACGAAAGCTGGACCTGGAAAGAAGAACTGGACGCCGCCAAGAAGTTGACCGACAGCAAAGCGGGTGTCTGGGGTAGCTACCAACCACTTCAGTTCTTCGAATTCTACAAGGTTATCGCCCAGAACGGCGGCGCGATGTTCGACAGCACGGGCAAACCGACCATCAACACCCCCCAGAATGTCGAAGCTCTCAAGTGGCTGGTGGACAAAACCAACACTTACAAGATCAGCCCGACCGACGCGGACCTGGGCGGGCAGGCTGATGCCGATACCGCTCTTTTCAAAGCCGGTAAGATCGCTATGCTCCGCACCGGTATCTGGAACTTCGCCGCTCTGAAGGACGCCCCTTTCAAATGGGACATCGCCCTCGAACCGGGCAACACCACCAAGGCGCACCAGTTCTTTGCTAACGCCGTAGTAGTCTCGAACAAGTCCGACAAAGCGGATGCAGCCTGGAAGTGGGCCAGATTCTTCACTTCCAGTCCGGAAGCGGCCAAGCTGCGGGTAGCGGCAAGCTGGGAATTACCGGCCCTGACCAACCAGGCCCTCTTCGATGACTATTTGAAGATTACTCCTCCGGCCAGCCGCCAGATTGTCTTCAAAGCGCTTGAGACGGCTGTCACTCCGCCGGTCATCGAGAAGCAGAGCGAGATGCAGGATATGGTGACCAAAGAACTGACCAAGGCTAAACTGGGACAGGAAACTCCCCAGCAGGCCCTGGATAATCTTCAGACCCAGATCACCAAACTGGTCCAGAAGTAAAGTTGGCCCGGCAAAAGGAGTCTGGCGAAAAAACTAAGTTTCGCCGGACTCCTGCCGGGCAGGCAGTTCAATTTGAACCGGATTTTTGACTGAACGAAAATTATTCCCAGGAAACGGACTCAAACTCATGACTGACCTGCTAATCAAGCCGGAGGAGGCGGGCGCTCCCGGCAAGACAGGCGCGGAAACCGGCGCGGACCGCTACCGCTTACGCCAACTGGCCCTAAAGAGCATCGAGATAATCAAGGCCGGGCAGGCTCCCGGCGGGGCTATCGTGGCCTGTCCCAACTTCACGGTCTACCGCTACTGCTGGCTGCGGGATGGTTCATTCTGTGCGCACGCCCTGGCGCTGACCGGATCTAAAGAGGAAGCCGCCGCCTTCCATCGCTGGGTAGGCCGGGTGCTGGAAAATCACCGGGAGAAAGCGGAGGCAGTGCTGCGCCGCCATAAGCAGGCAGAAAAACTGACCGATGGCGATTTTCTTAACACGCGTTACACCCTGGAAGGGCTGGAGGAAGCGCCGCACGCCGATGGGGAGGAGTGGTGGAATTTTCAACTGGATGGCTACGGCACCTGGCTGTGGGCGCTGGGAGAATACCTGACTCGCCATCCGGATGCCGCTCTCAGGCAGGAATTAGCCGGGCCGGTCGAACTAACTGTACAATACCTGTCCGCTTTCTGGAAACTGCCTAACTTCGATTGCTGGGAAGAAAACCGGCACGATATTCACCCGGCTACCCTGGCCGCTATCTATGGCGGGCTGCGGGCGGCTGCCCGGCTCTACCCTGAAAGCGCGATTTGCGCGGCGGGCAACCGGCAGGCCTCGGCGCTGGCCACTTTTGTTAAAAAAGCCGGAATTTATAACGGTTCGCTGGTTAAATCGCTGGGCCGCAGCGACGTGGATGCCAGCCTGCTGGGAGCCTTTGAACCTTATAACCTCTTTCCACTAAGAGGGCAGGTGGCGCGGTCCACCCTCGCCCGGATTGAAAATGAACTGGTAGCCCAGGATGGCGGAGTTTACCGCTACCGTAAGGACGTTTATTTTGGGGGCGGAGAATGGCTACTACTCACCGGTTGGCTGGGCTGGTATTACGTCCGCAGCGGGCAGCGCGACAAAGCGCGGGCCTGTCTCAAATGGATGGTAAAACAGGCCGGTGATGACGGTCAATTGCCCGAGCAGGTCAGCCATTTTCTGCTGGCGCCTGAGCACCTACCAGTCTGGGAAACGCGCTGGGGTAAATCGGCCATGCCCCTGCTGTGGTCACATGCCATGTACCTGATACTGTATATTGCGCTCTATGGGGAGGATAACATTTAATCCGGTAAGGAAAACTGGAAAGGACTGGTAGTTGAAAATGATCGAATCGAAAGATTTATCGAGTACGGTACTGGCGCATCGCCCGCTTGGTTTTGAAGCTCCCTATACGGCCGGGCCAGATGAGCGCACCCCGCGCCGTCCCAGTGAAAAGCAGCCTGTTAAACTGGGCGTGACAACGCCCCTCCTGAATGCGCCTGAAGTGGTGCGCTGCCACTGGCGGCTGAATGGTTTAGAGCAAGGGCCCTTCAAGTTGCATCCTTCCGGTCTGGCTCCGCAGCAGGCTTCTCCTTTCCTGGCCGTTTCTCCCTTGAATGAAACTGCTTCTGGTGGCAGCGAGCAGGCTAATAACCAGGGTGAATCTGTTGAGGCGGAAGAGCAGCGGCTTTGCTGGGAGGCTAGCTTCGGCCCGTTTAACTTTGGTGACCGGGTAGAGTACGGCTTTAGCAGCCACTCCGGGCATGAGGAAGAATCTGAAAGGTCTGAAGAAAGCTATAAAGACTATCCTTATGGCTTTAGCGTGAGTGGCTGGCGGCGCCTGGTACTGGCCCACTCAGTAACTGCTGATGCGGGACAAGCCCCTCCTGAACTCTTGCTCTGCCGGGAACTATCCGGGGCACAACTGGAAAGCCTGGCCACTCTGAGCGTGGAAAAGGCCGGACCTGCCAGCGCCCGGTTGCAACTAACCCGGCATGCTGAATCCGAGCGCAAAATATTCGAGAACGGCGCACTTAAGCGCGAGACCGAGTTAAAGATAGCGGCAGATGAAGGCATTTTTACTCTGGCACAATCCTCTAACCTGCAAACACAGCTTACCATCAATAAGCCGGATGGCACTACAGTCCTGGCCAGCGGCAAGCCTTTTTTAGAAGGGCTGCTCTATGCCGACGGGACTGTACAGGCTGTCCGGCTTAATTTCAGCGAACGTCCGGGCGATTTCTACGGACTGGGCGAGCGCTTCAATCACCTGAACCAGCGTGGCCTTTCGCCCGATATTCAGGTCTATGAAGAATATAAAAACCAGGGCGCGCGGACCTATTTCCCGATCCCCTTCGGCTTTTCGCCGGAGGGCTACGGGCTTTTCCTGGACACCAGCGCCTACGCTCGCTTCTACCTGCCAGAGATCGGCGCATCTTGTTGTGAAGTAGAATGGCCCGGCCGAGATTTAAGCCTCTTCTTTTTTTGCGGCGAACCGGTCAGAGTTTTACAGGCTTTTACCGGCCTGACCGGACGGCCAGAGCTGCCGCCGGACTGGATTTACACGCCCTGGATGAGCGGTAACGAGTGGAACAGCCAGGCGACTGTTATGGAGCGGGTCAACAAAAGCGCCGAGTTGAATATTCCGGCAGGCGTGGTGGTAATTGAGGCCTGGGCGGATGAAACGACTTTTTACGCCTGGAACGATGCCGAATACGCGCCGCGTGACCCGGCTACTCCACCCAGATTGGCCGATTTCGCTTTCCCGGTGGACGGCCACTGGCCCGACCCTAAAGGGATGATTGATGAGTTGCACGAGCGCGGCATCAAAGTAATTCTGTGGCAGATACCGGTGCTAAAAAGCTTTGAAGATATAGAGCGCAGCATGGCGGAGCGCTCCGAAGCGGGACAGAAACCGCAACTGGCCGGGCTGGAACAACACCGCCTGGATGTAGCCTACGCCCTCGAAAAAGGCTTCGTGGTCATGAACGCCGATGGTGCGCCCTACCGCAACCCGGGCATCTGGTTCAACGGCGCTTTCGTGCTGGATGTGACCAATCCTGCCGCCCGCCAGTGGTGGATGGAGCGCCGGGCTTACCTGGTGCAGGAGATGGGTGTGGACGGCTTTAAGACCGATGGCGGCGAACACCTCTGGGGACGCGATTTGCGCTTTACGGACGGCAGGACCGGGGCAGAACTGATTAACGCCTATCCTGCCCTTTACAGCCGTATGTATTATGATGCTCTCCAGCAGTGGCGCGGCACAGGCGAAGACCGGGGGATTACCTTCAGCCGGGCCGGATTCAGCGGCTCTCAACTCGCGCCCTGCCACTGGGCCGGAGATGAAAATTCGACTTTTGCCGCGTTCCGGCACAGTATTGTAGCCGGGTTGAGCGCCGGGCTTTCCGGTATCCCTTTCTGGGGCTGGGATATTGGCGGCTTCAGCGGGCCGCTCCCCGGCGCCGAGCTTTATCTACGCGGCGCGGGCATGGCCCTCTTCTGCCCGATTATGCAGTATCACTCGGAATATTACGCCCACCGCCGTCCCCTGCGGGACCGCACCCCTTGGAACATCGCCGAGCAGAACGGCGCACCCTGGCTGGTAGAGGCTTACGCCCGTCTGGCGCAACTACGGCTCGAACTGGTCCCATATTTAGCCCAGGCTGGACGCGAGAGCGCTCGCACCGGAGAACCGATGATGCGTGCCCTGGTCCTGGACTGGCCGCAAGACCCGGAGTGCCGTTATATCGAAGACCAGTATATGCTTGGCAAACGGTACCTGGTGGCCCCGGTAGTGGAAGAGGGCGCGGAAAGCCGCAACGTTTACCTGCCCGAGGGTCGCTGGCGAGATTGGTGGGAAACTCGCGCCTCTTCAGATGCACCTGTATTTGAAGGGGGCTGCTGGCTTAAAAACTACCCTGCCCCGCTGCTGGATAAGCCGGTACTTGTTTTTGAGAAGTTGTAAAAAGGCTATGCTGGTCAACTGATCCATCCGTCTCTAAAATTATAGATGGGGATGAAGCCGGTAAGGGGTAGCGGAGTGGTCACAGGTTTCTATACGGTTGAGCCAGAAAACCTAACCTGCTTGCTTTTGCCTGCGCCTGTAAAGCGAGTTCAGAGGCCAGGAAACAATGCTCCTGCGTCATAGCCGTTTCAGTCCGGTTCCTGATATCATCCAATAACTGGCGGGCAAAAGGCGTTTCGATTCCTTCGCAATTCTGGTAATGGATGCCTTTATCGTCTATCAGGAAAAGATGGTTAGCTCCAGCCCGGCCACCAATATCCAGGTTTTTACGCACTTCAATATAGCCTTTAGTGCCAATTACGGTCAGGCGGGTATCGCCGAATGAAGGCAAGCCGCCTGGCGTAAACCAGTCAACCCGGACATAGCCGCTACAGTTTTCTCCGCGCAGCACAGCATCACCGAAATCCTCCAGTTCCGGATAATCCGGGTGGTGGTAGTTGGCTACCTGTGAAAAGACTACTTCCGGGGCTTGCGCCTGGCTGAAATAAAGAAACTGATCCATCTGGTGGGAGGCAATATCGGTCAGGATACCGCCGTATTTCTCTCTCTCAAAAAACCATTCAGGACGATTCGCCAGGTTAATTTTATGTGGGCCGACCCCGATAGTCTGAACTACCTCTCCGATGACCCCGGTTTTAACCAGTTCTCCGGCCCTGAGAGTGGCCGGGTTCGCCAGTCTTTCAGCGTAGAAGACCGAATAAATTTGACCTGTTTCGGCCTGAACCTTGCGAGCTTCGGCCAGTTGTTCAAGAGTAGTGAAGCCCGGTTTGTCGGATAGAAAATCTTTGCCGTGCCGCATAACTTCCACCCCTAAGGGCGCTCGTTCGTTCGGAATGGCAGCCGAGGTGACAAGCTGAATAGAAGGGTCTTCCAGGATTTGGGCGGTTGAACCGGCCAGTTTTGCCTGAGGGTAAGCTTTAGCAAAAGAGGCGGCCAGGGCTTCTTCCGGCGTGTAAAAAGAAACCAGTTCGGCCCCCGCCTCCAATAGCATATTTACCTGGTCATAAATGTGGCCGTGATTTAAGCCGATAACGGCAAAACGAACTTTAGGTTGTGCTGTCACCTGAAAACTTCCTTTTTATAAAGGGTTGTAAATAGACGGCGTGATAAAGGCTGGCTCTATAAATCAGACCAGAAATATTTCCCGGTTTTCCCGGGCCGACTGGTAGATCGCCTGGATAATTTCCAGCGGCTTGCGAGCGGCCTCACCTGTAATGGCCGGTTCGCGGCCCTCTCTGATGGCGGCTACCATGTCGGCTATCTGGTAAGCGTGACCCCGGTAGGTAATATCATCTGCATTCCTGGCCCCGGTTTCGCCCGGCAGACCAAACTCCGGTTTTGCCTGGGTTTCTTCTGGCGGGTTCTTAAATTCCCAGACCTTAAACTTACCCGCTTCCAGAACCGCTGTACCATTCAGCCCGGTTATTTCCAGTCGCTCGGGCAGACCGGGATAGTGCGCGGTGGAGGCTTCCAGCAGGCCAACCGCCCCGTTTTCAAAGGTCAGCAAAGCCAGCGCCAGGTCTTCTACTTCAATCTCGTGAGCGGCTGTGCGGGTGATGGCTCTCACGCTTTTAACCTGCCCGACCAGCCATTGCAAGACATCTACATAATGAACGCCCTGGTTCATCAGGGCGCCACCCCCATCCAGGCGGTAAGTACCCCGCCACGGAGCGCTATCATAATATTCCTGGCTGCGATACCACTTGATAAAAACGTCCGCCGAAATCAGTTTGCCAAAATAACCGGCCTGGAGAGCCGTGCGCAGGCGCTGGATGTCCGGTTCAAAGCGGCGCTGGGAAATGACGGCCAGCTTAACCCCGGCCTTCCGGCAAGCCTCTATTAAGCGATCTGCCGCTTCCAGAGTTACTTCAACCGGTTTTTCAACCATGACATGCTTCCCGGCCCGGGCAGCGGCGATACCAAAACGAGCGTGCTCGCCGCTCGGCACACAGATATTAACCACGTCCAGGCCTGGATGCGCCAGGAAAGCGGCCAGGTCGGTATAGCCTGCAATACCGTACTCAGCCGCAAACCGGTTGGTTCGTTCGGCGCTGGTACCCAGCGCCGCCACCAGTCTTGCGCCGGGTGTAGCCAGGATGGCCTGGGCATGTTTAGGCGCAATCATGCCTGTCCCGATCAGCCCAAAACCTATTTCTGGAAAATCCATATTTTCTTGTGAAAATTGGTTCGTCAAGGCTTAATTTCCGCTCTTTAATTTATCACGATTGCGCCGGACTTTTTCCAGCACTTCCAGCAGTCGGTAAGTATCCTGTTCGCTGCCCAGCAATACCCGCTGGATGAACCAGACCACTTCGGCTACCGCCTGCCGAGAGTTCGGCACTTCACCTATATGTACTCGCCCGGCCAGCTTTTCGGCATGGAAAACCGGCTGGTCGTCCAGCACCATGGGATAACCGGTGCTGCACGGTATGCCTTCCGCCACCAGGGCCTCTACAAAACGTTCCCGCGCTAGGCCATTCAGAACTTCAGGGTGGTAACGAGTGACATAAATATGGTAGGCATGGCTGGTTGTATCGGGAGTGCGACCAATCGGTGACAGTCCAAGCTGCGGATTAGCACGTAACTCGCGGTCCAGGATAGCCGCGTTAGCCTGGCGCAATTCTACCTGGGCATCCAGGCGATCCAGTTGAGCCAGCAGGATAGCAGCCTGAAAACCGGTTATACGATAGTTAGCGCCAAGCACATAATGCTCGTACCACTTGCCACCTTTCTTGCGGCCCTGGTTAGTTAACGCCCAGACCTTGGTGGCAAGCTCTTCATTATTGCTGATAATCATGCCGCCTTCCCCGGCAGTCATGTTTTTGGAAGCCTGGAAACTAAAACTACCCAGGTCACCCCAGCTTCCAGCCGGTTTCCCCTTGAAAGAGGCCCCATGAGCCTGGGCAGCGTCTTCCAGAAGGACCAGGTTGTGCTTCTTACAAATTTCCTGAAGTGCGGTCAGGTTCGCTGGATGCCCGGCAAAATGGACCGGCATGACTGCCCGAGTCCGAGAGGTAATTGAGGCCTCGACCTCCGCCGGGTCAAGCGTCAGACTCACCGGGTCAACATCAGCTAAGCGCAACGAGGCCCCTGCCAGCAAGACCGAAGAGGCGCTGGCAAAGAAAGTATAGGAAGGAACAATTACCTCGTCCTCCGGGTTATCGCCGATACCGCAGGCCTGCAAAGCCGCAACCAGCGAAAGAGTGCCGTTTGCCATGGCAATACCATAACTAGCGCCATGCCGGGTGGCGAATTTGCTTTCCAGTTCGGGTATAGCCGGGTTATAACCGCCCCATTCGCCGCTGTGCAAGACTTCCAGCAGCCCGGCTTCTTCCTCCGGGCCGTACTGAGGCCAGGCCGGAAAGGCCGGAGCAGCGGCTTTTCCGCCAAACAGGGCCAGTTCGCCTTCGGTAAGGTTTTGCCCGGCTGATGTGACTCCATCTGTGTTTGAAGTTGCCATAGGTCTGAATGTCATCTCCTATTTGTTGATAATTTCTTCCAGAAGTTTGATACCGGCCGCTCCGATTTGATCGCCTATCCGGGGATTGAAGGGGCCGGGATAGCCATAATAGCGATAGGCGCTGGCGGCTTCATAGTCCTTGCGGTCGAAGGCATCGGGGGTGGGATAGTAGCCAAAGTCACCGTTGGTATAGCCCAGCACCCAGGCTTTATAGCCGGCCTGTCGGGCTTTTTCTTTGATGGCCTTACCGTACTCCACATATAACTCACCGGGAAAGGAGACCCAGGCGAGGTGGCCCAGCCGGGTAGCGGTTAACCCGGCCTGTAAAGGCGGCCAGACCGGGTTGAGTTTTTCTTCCAGCATGAGACCGGACCAGCGCGCCAGGACAGCGGCATCTCCCCTGCCCCCCTCATTTCCGGCTGCCAGGATCGCTTCTTTCTCGGCTTTGAAATTACTCAAGAACGCCGGGGTAGGCCATTCTTCAGGGTCCCAATCCAGATTTACCTTTTCGTTTAACACCGGCACTGCCGGTGTAACATCCAGGCGATGTTCTGCCGGATTCATCTGGATAGCCGCGAGCGCCTGGAGCGCCGCTTTACCGACATTGCCGCCCAGTTTTTCAGCTTCTTCGTAAGTCCGCAGGCTTAAACCGGCTGCCGTCATGCTGCTTTTCGCTGTGTGCCCGGCGTTGATATTGCCGCAAGCGCCCTGGGTGAAAAGAATTCGGTTCGGAGAAAGGCCGGTTGCCTGGGCAATCAACCGGTTAGTGTAGTATGGATAGTCGGCTGTATAGAGCAGGTTTTTAGGACCAAGCACAGTAGGGTGACAGGTGTAGTTAAGTACCATCCCCAGTAGTTGCTCGCTATCCGGCTCGGTCACGGCTAGCACTCCCACGCTAGAGTCCATCGGGCCGCCTTCGACATTGCGATTTTTCCCGGCGTTCTCAGCCTGGGCTTCGGCCAGGTACAGGTTAGCCGGGACGGTCCCGGTTATAGCCTGCCCGGCCGCTTCGACCACCCGGCCCGGAATAGAAGAGAGGTAGTTTATATCGTGTTTTCCCAAAAACTCGTGGTCGAGGGTCGCCGGACCTCCATGCGTGTGCGAGCAGGCCAGCAAAATTCTTCCACCCGGTACTCCGAAATGCTCCTGGATCTGTTCTTTGACTTGCTTTACCAGAGCTTGCGAAAGACCGATCAAATCAAAAGTCAACAGCAACAGGCTTGATTCAGGCCCGGTCGCGCCTTTAAGGTAAAAAGACCGGACGTAGAGATGGTCATGCACTCCGGTCGCCGGTTCGGTCCGGGCACTGAATCCGGTCATTTCCAGGCCGGGTGGCGGGGTCAGATCAGCCGCGCCAAAACCAACCTCAACAGTTAAATCGCTCATTTTAACCTAAAACCTCCACTTCCAGCTCCCCAATAGCTATAAAGGCCAGCTTAAGAGACGTTTTTGGGGCTTGTATACTCGCGAGAAATTCATTCGGTTTGTCTAAAGTAATTGCGGTAGCAGGTTGGAAGCCAGGAAAGCTTCGGCATATTGAGTCCCCGCCAGGTAGCCACGCGCCTGAGCCAGGCTCTTGCAATAGGAGATTACACCCGGTAAAACTTCTAACTGGCTTTTCTGAGTTTCCAGGGCCTCAATTTTTTTGTCACAAAAATCGCTCGTGTCCACCAGAATGGACGGGTGGGTAAACAGATCATGAATCTCGTAGAAAAATAGCTGGGGCGTGTACCAGGGTTGCCCCAGGTCGGGCTGGGCGTTTTCGGTGGCTTTCCAGCGAGCTTCGTCTACCACCGCCGCTACTGTCTGGTGGTCGCGGTGTTTATCTTCTTTGTAATGGCAGAAAATAACGTCCGGCCTAACCGAGCGGATAATCTGGACGACTTTCTGGTAAGTCTCCCGGTTGTTAACCAGGGCCTGAGTGGGAAATCCCAGGTTTATAAGCTCTTTAACCCCTAAAACCTTCGCGGAAGCTTGCGATTCGGACTGGCGGATATTGACAATGGCATTAGCTTCTTCCAGTTTGCTATATCCGGTTCCACCATCTGTAAAGGTTACTACTACCGTGTGAGCTCCTTCCGCCGCCAGCCGGGCCAGGGTTCCACCACAACCAATTATTTCATCATCGGGATGCGCCCCAAATACCAGGACGCGCGACCATCCAATAGGTTTTACGGCCACAAGTTCCTCCTCTTTTAAATAGCCAAATGGCGGCCTAGCCGGGCAGCTTCATAAAGTCGTTCGATCACTTTCACAGCCAGGCGTCCGTCCCTCCCGGTTACTTCCGGCAAAGCATTTTGCGCAACACATTCAATGAAATAAGCCATCTGATTAGCCCACAAATCGCCCTGGGCCGGTTCAACCACTCCTTCTGGCTGAGCTGCTGCCGGTGGTAAACTAACCCCGTTGGCAACCGCTTCCGACCAGACCTGCAACTGCTCCAGGTTGGCTTTAAGGGTAGCTACCGGGGTGTGTACGGTTAAGGCAATCTGATTATCAGCCCGGCCCACATTGCTGTAAGTGAGTTGAGCCAGGGCGCCGCTGGCAAACCGGATACCCCCCAGGAAAGTATCTTCAACCTCAGCTTCATTCGACAGTAAAGCCGCCTGACCCCACACTTCAACCGGTTCCGATCCGGCCACGTTTAAGATAGCGTCCAGCACGTGCAAACCATCACGCAATAGCACACCACCCCCGGCCTGATCCGCCTGGCGCTTCCAGGCCGGGTAGAGGCTGTAATCTTTGTACATTAAATAGTTACCAAGAAGCAAGCGCGGTTGCCCCAGCGGAGCGGATTCTGCTTTAAGCAGTTCGGCCATCCTCCGAAAGGGGCTGGAGAATCGTAACGAATGAGCCAGCATCAACCGAATGTCGACCGCTTTAAAGGCAGCTTCAATTTCAAGCGCTTCTTTCTCATTCAAAGCCATAGGCTTTTCAAGCAGAACATAGCGCACGCTGCCGCCTCGTCCTACGCCATACCGGGCGACTTCCAGGGCCACAGGAAGATGCAGGTGGTGAGGCACGCAGATACTAACCACTTCTGGTCGCTCAGTTTCGAGCATCTCAACTGCATTTGAATAACCCGCTACCCGCTCGGAAAGTTCTTCAGGCCGGGTCTGGGGGTCCGCCAGGGCCAGGCGCCTGACTCGTGAGTCGGCCAGATAACCTTTAGCATGGGTATGCCCAATCGTACCGTAACCGATAATTGCAGCTACAAAATTGGTCTGAGTCATAGATCATCCTTGATTAATGGTTCCTCCGGCCTGCTTAACCCCTTGCCGGATATTTAGTTTGCTATACCGCTTGAAAGCGCAAACCAACTTCTCGCTTTATTTCATGCCGGTCATGGCCACGCTCTCGATAATCTGCCGTCTTAACACCACAAAAATGACCAGGATAGGCAGTAAACTGATAACCGACCCCGCCATCAGAGGTCCATATTCCACTGTATAAGCTGTCTGGAAATTAGCCAGGGCCAGTTCAATGGTTCGCATGTCCGAAGAGTTGGTGATCAGCAGGGGCCAGATAAAGGCTGCCCAGACATTAATGAAAGCGTAGATTGCGAGGGCCGCCAGGGCGGAGGACGAAAGCGGAATTACGATTCGCCAGTAAATCCGCCATTCTCCGGCCCCATCAATGCGGGCCGCGTCAAGTAGTTCCTCAGGCAAGAAAGCGATGTAATTCTGGCGCATGAAAAAAATTCCAAAACTCATTATGAAGTAGGGCGCCATAAGACCCTGGAAGGAATTAAGTGACTTCAGATCCTTCATAAAGAGATAGAGGGGAATCATGTAGGTTTCAAAAGGAACAATAGCGGTGGCCAGAATAACTATGAAAAAGAAATTACGGCCCGGAAATTTGAAAATGGCAAAAATATAACCTGCCAGCGAGGAGGTCAGGCAAATTGTGACCATACAGACCAGCGTGACATACAGGCTGTTAATAAAATAGCGGGTAAAGGGCATCAGTTCAAAAACTTTGCCGTAGTTTTCCAGGGTCGGGTTTTTCGGTATAAATGAGGGCGGCCAGGAAATCACTTCGGTTGGAGGCTTAAAGGAGGTCGAAA
This sequence comes from Chloroflexia bacterium, assembly GCA_036261665.1. Lineage (GTDB taxonomy): Bacteria > Chloroflexota > Chloroflexia > Chloroheliales > Chloroheliaceae > 54-19. Next base: position 24,324 of record DATAKM010000026.1, on the reverse strand, counting down.
CCATCCAGACAAACGGCAGTAGCATCAGGCCTGCTCCGATTATTAAAACAATGTGCAGGGGAATCCGCCACCATAACTCGCGCTTGAAACGCGCATCCCTGGCGAAGCCGAGTTTACCGCCCGATTTAACTTTCTTTAGTTCTACCATTTCGGTTTCCATCAAGAGCTACTCCTGAAGAGCCGATGCGATAGCTATTCTGGCTATTAATCGCATGGCTTTTGACTGTTTTGTACAAAACTGATCGGAAAGAGTGGTTAGGCATTTTCCATGTTCTAGATTTAAGTTTTAGACTCAGGTTATAGGTCACTATGTGTCACTTCGCACTACCCGGAACTGGATCAGGGTCAGGGCAAGTACCACTACGAAAAGAATAACGGCCTGACTGGAGGCGTAGCCCATCTTGGAGTAGCGGAAGCCGTTATCTACGATCTCACCAACCAGGATTTTTATAGCGTTGCCGGAAGCGGTGGTACTCTGGGTCATGACATAGACCGAGGTAAAAACGTTATAAGCCCCGATGGTGGTAACGACCAGGACAAACAAAATGACCGGCTTGAGCAGCGGCACTGTTATATAGCGCAGGATGGCCCAGCGGCTGGCCCCGTCAATCGCGGCGGCTTCGCTGTAGAGCAGGGGAATGTTGCGAATGCCTACGATCAGAATAACCATGTTATAGCCCACTACCTTCCAGACATTCATGGCTACAATGGCCCACAGCCCGGTTTCAGGGTAGAACAACAGAGCCTGTTTGGGAATGCCGAACCAGGAGAGAAAGAAGTTCAGCAAGCCGTAGGAAGGGTCATAAATCCAGCGCCATACAATCGCGACAGGCACGATAGGCATTACAAAGGGCAAGAAATAAATGAGCTGGTACAGGCCCGAACGGCGGATAAACTGGGTCAAAATCAGTGCCAGCCCTAAGCCCAGAATCATGCTGGCGATTACCGTTCCAATCGCAAAAAGAGTGGTATTGATGAAAGCGGTTTTAAAAGAATCGTCATCGAGCAGGTCGGCATAATTTTGTAAGCCTATAAAGTTAGCTTCGGGTCTTGCCAGGTCCGAGTCGTACAGGCTGAGACTAAAAGTGCGAAGGATTGGCCAGATGCGGGTCACAGTATAGACCAGCAAGATAGGAGTCAGGCCAACAAATACAAACAGTAATTTTTGCCGGTGCAGCGTGGAACCGCCAATACGGGCCGGTCCTCGCTTGCGAAAACTAATCGTTCTAGCCATAAAGCTTTGCCTTTTCCAGAATTCCTTCAGTTTCTACACTCCTGTCAGATGGAGTTTGTACTTTCCACACACGGTGGCAGACATTAAGTTCTCTGGCTTTGCAACCGGCTGGCCGCTTCAACCAGCAGTTGGCCGGTTCCGGAAGAAAAAGGAGCAGGGTATCCCTGGTAGCGATAGGCCAGGTCAGCTTCGTAGTCCTGCCTTTCGTAAGCGTCCGGAGTGGGAATGTAACCCAAAACACCGTTCGTATACCCCAGAATCCAGGCGGGAACCCCAACGCGCTCTTTGATAGCCAGGCCGTATTCCACGAATAGTTCCGCTGGCACCGTGACCCATGTTAGCTCTCCAAGTCGCACTACATTTAAGTCAAATACAGGCGGAGACCAGGGCGAGTTCAGTGGTTTCTCCAGAATGGTTTCAGCCCAGTTTTTAAGCAGGGTTAAGTTGGTAATCGCTACAACATCATTGTTTGCGGCGGCCTGGTCCAGTTCGGCCTGCCGTTCATCCCGGTAGCGTTCCAGTTCTTCAGGAGTGGGCCATCTTCCGGGTTGCCACTCAATCTCCACTTTCAGGTTTGTAATATTCAGGGCCGGAGTTAACCGGGTAGCGGCATGTTGCAAAGCTTCCACGGCCGCTTTACCGACATTTCCACCCAGTTCAGCAGCGGCTTCATATGTGCGGTTATCCGCGGCAGGCGTATTGATGCTGCTTTTAGGAGAGTGCCCGGCATTAATATCGCCACATGCGCCGTTAGTGAAAATAATCTTTTCAGGCGGCAGACCGGTTGCCTGGCTGACTGCCTGGATCGTGTAATAGGGATAGTCGGCGGTGTAGAGCAGATTGGTGGGACCCAGCACGGTCGGGTGGCAGGTATAGTTTATAACGCAACCCATCAACTCGCCGCTGCTGGCACTGCGGACAGCCAGCACTCCGCTAACCGGGTCTGTCGGGCCGTTAATACGGCTGCGGTTGCGCCCGGCGTTTTCAGCCTGGGCCTGCCCTACTTCGAGCGTAACCGGTTCCCGGTTATCCAGGGCCTGCCCGGCGGCATTAACCGCCATGACAACCAGTTCGGTAAGGTAAGCCTGTTCAGCCTGACCTATCTCACCGCGATCCAGTATGGCCGGTCCGGAGTGCGTATGGGTGGCGGATAAAATTATTCTACCCTGGTCAATTTCATAGGATGCTACCAGGCTCTTTCGTAAAGCCTCCACCAGGGGTTGCGATAAACCTACCAGGTCAAAGACCAGCATGAGCAGAGGCTGCGAGGAAGTTCCTGTCTCCAAAGCAAGAGCCCTGACCCTTAATGGATCGTGAGTTCCTTCAGCCGGTTGGTAACGGGCGGCAAAGCCCGCCATTTTCAATCCAGGAGGTGGCGTAATATCAACTGCCCCAAAACCGGCTTTCCAGGAAGCCATGTTTGCTTGATTGTCTTGCACTAAATTGTCCTTTTGTAATTACTGGAATAGCTGCAAAAAAGGCAGGCTACCAGGTAAACCGGGCCTGATGCTTCCTTTCCTGGTTTCTTTTATAGACCTATATAGCCTATAGAGCGGCCGGATAAGGTTGAGGCTTAAAAGTTTACCTGATAGCTGTAAACCGTAATTTGTTGAACAGGCAAGGCCACAAAATAGCTTCCAACCGGGCTTATTACCGGTCCGGAGATTCACTCAGCAGAATGAGTCCGCTACTTCCGTGGCCGCCCTTTCTAGCCGTAAAAGTTGGCCTTCTTGAGAATATCGTCGGTTTCTTTAGCGGCGTCTGCCAGGACTTTCTTCATCCCGGCCTCGTTATCCAGAAGCGACGAGTCCAGGAAAGCCTTCGAAAGTCTATCGGCCAGCTTGGTCTCTAACTCGTCAAAAGGCGCGATTGACGGGGTGGTGAAAAGCTTGTATTCAGGATCTTTAAAGATGAAAGCAGCGAACTGAGGATGCGATTTCAAAGCCTCTTCGTACTTGTAATCAATACGCTGCGGAATCCAGCCAATATCCGTGAGCAAGAGGTTTAGATATTGCTCCTGCTGAGAGAACATAATAAAGTCCCAGGCTGTATCAGCGTTTTTGCTGTTCCGACTTACGATGAGCCTGATCGGGGAAGACAGGTCGCCCCAGCGTGCGCCTTTAGGCATGGGCACGGTATTGTACTTGAGGTTGGGAGCTTTCTTGGCAATGTCGCCAATCACGTTGGATTCGCGGGCGTACATAGCGGTTGCCCCTGTCTCAAAAGCTTCCGTATCGTGTTTGATCTTCGGGTCGTCGGTCTTGTACTTGTAGACCATGTCGATGTACATCTTGAGAGTTTTGTACCCGGCATCGTTGTTGTAGCCGTTGTGATACTTACCATCCGCGGTTTTCTCCAGGATATTACCCCCGTTGGGATAGAGGTACATCATGAATTTTTCAGCGATACCGCTGCCCGCCCCGGTCAGGCGCAAGCTCAAACCGCTAACCGTCATGTTGCCACCCTCAACCTTGACCAGCTTCTGAGCATAGGTCAACAGGTCGTCCATGGTCGCCGGAGGTTTGGTCAGGCCAGCCGCGTTAAAGTAATCGGTGTTATAGAAGATGGCGTGGCGACCCTGGTAAAAGGGTATACCGTAGTAGTCATTTTTGAATATAAGGGTGTCGGTCAGCTCTTTAGGGAAGATATTAGGATCTGAAACCAGTTTGGTTACAGAATCCGGGTTCTTGGGCATCAGCCCGGCTTCAATGTATTTGGGGAAAGCGGCCCCCTGTAGAATATCGGCAGCACTATCAGATGGGATGGCCGCTGCTACCTTTGTTTCAAAATCGCGCACAGCAAAAGCCTGTACGTCAAACTTAACATTGGGATGAAGTTTGGTGTAATCGGCTGTGACTTTCTGGTACCAGGGAGCCATTCCGGCATCGTCAGCCCAGATGGATAAGGTAATATTGTCACTGGTCACTTTAAAACCGGAGTTAAAGGCAGCGGGATTACCCCCGGCAGCAGCGGTGGTGGCGGCGCCCGCTGCAGCGGTAGTACCCGCTGCAGCCGTAGTAGCGGCAGACGCAGTAGTCGCTGCCGGAGCAGGAGTAGCAGTATTATCACCACAGGCTGCCAGAATTCCACTGGCTGCCAATGCGCCACCCGTCAGAGCAACAAACTTTCGGCGGCTTAGTCTCTTCCTGGATTCTTCAGACATCTTTTCCTCCTATATTCAAAGAAGTAACATGGACCGCCCAGGCAGAGGCGGTCCGGGGGTCATCTGGTCAGAACGACTTCACTTAATTGACTTATCAACATCGAACCCAGACCCAGACCGACTGCATGCTCTCCTAACGAGGCGTGAATCAGACGAACCTGGCTGAGGGGTAGAGGCAAGGCGCGGCGACGAAGCGCCTGGATCAGCGGCTCCAGCAAAGCCGATCCAACCTGGCTTAGCGAGCCGCCGAAAATAATAAGTTCCGGATTGGTAAAGTTGATCACACCGGCCAAAGCAATCGCGATTTGCTCAGCCGCTTCCGCCACTACCCGACCAGCCAGGCTATCCCCGGCGCTAACCGCTTCCAGGAAGCGGCTAGAAGTCAGATAAGGAAATTCACCTGGCGTCATGGTCAGGCGCGAGGGCTCTTCCAGACGGGCCAACTCCAGATACCGGCTTACCAGTGCCGGTAGGCCGGCTACGGCTTCCAGGCATCCATTGTTACCACAGGTACACAAAGGTCCATCAGGAGCGACTGTTATATGGCCGAACTCTCCGGCGGTGTGCGAGGCCCCACTGAGCAGTTTACCGTCGATAATCAGGGCCGAGCCAATACCCTGGCCAAGCGAGAGGTAGAGGCAGGGATTGGGGGAATGTTGCGGTGTATCACGGCTGTAAATTACCTCGCCGAGGGCAGCCGCTTTAACGTTGTTCATAACTTTGACCGGCAATTTAAGGCTTTTTTCCAGCATCTCTTTCAGCGGAATGTTATGCCAGCCAAATTGAGTGGCTACCTGGACACAACCTGTATCCGGGTCGACCAGTCCCGGTACTCCCACTCCTACACCCACCAGTGCCGGACTAGCCGAGTCCCCGGTGTCGGTCAAAAGCTGAACTTGTTGTTGCACCAGGTTCACCAGTGAAGCCGGTTCGAGATAGCCTGCCGGTAGCAAATCACGGTGAGTGGCAATTACCCGGCCCTGCAAATCAACCACTACCCCAGTCAGGTTATTTCGGGTAAGCTCAAAACCAATGGCGCAGCGTCCTTCTCGGCCCGACCTGACCCGCAGCAGAATCGGCCTCCGTCCTCCCCGGGATAGGGTTTCACCGATTTCCTCTACCAGCGATTCGAGCACCAGTTCATCAACAATACTGGAGACGGTTGCCCTGCTCAAGCCTGTTTCACGGGCTAAATCAACCCTGGCGGCAGGTTGGATAGTTTTAAGGGTGCGTAAGATTTTTGCTCGGTTTACCTGGCGCTGTATAGTACTGGCTATTTTTTGATTAGTTTGTTCGTTGCTCAAAACTTTGTTTAATTCCTAAACTTAATTTACGGTATGCCAAAACCAGGGCTACCAGTTACTAAATTCCCAAGAACGGAAAATAGGCCTGAAATAGCCTTTTACCACTTAATTGGATTTAAATACAACGTGAAATCAGTTGGTCTAGCTAACCTTAGACTTTTTGAATGAAAGTTGTTTTGATCGGATCGAGAAGTTTGTTTAGGTCCTAAACTTAGTATATAATCCTTTTGATATTTGTCAAGACCTTTATTCTTGTAATAAATTACACAATTCTGAAGGAGGAATAGGGCAATATGTCTAATAAAGAGCCGGAAGAAGCTTTAGTACCTGAGAAATTATTGGCAGTAGATAATTTAAGGATTGAAATTTTTCCTGATCGAGCCACCCTTGGTCGAGCGGCAGCAGTCCAGGCGGCTATAGTTTTACGCCAGGCCCTGGAGCGTAAGGGAACGGCCCGAGCTATCTTCGCAGCCGCGCCTTCCCAGAATGAATTGCTCGAAAATCTATCCCTGGCACCAGACATTGACTGGAATAAAATAATAGCCTTCCACCTGGACGAGTACCTGGGTTTGGCCGGGGATGCACCGCAGTCGTTTCAAACCTACCTGAAAGAGCATCTTTTTAACCTTGTCAAGCCGGGCAAGGTAAACTTTTTACAGGGAGCTGCCTCCAATCCCCAGGCGGAAAGCGCACGCTACGCCGGGCTACTGGGAGAGGCGGGCGTGGACCTGGCCTGTATCGGCATTGGCGAAAACGGCCATATCGCATTCAATGACCCGCCACTGGCCGATTTTAACGATCCCCAGAAAGTCCGCATAGTTGACCTGGATGAAACTTCCCGTGAGCAGCAAGTCCATGATGGCTGTTTTCCTGGCCTGGAAGTGGTACCCCGACAGGCTTTAACCGTTACCATTCCCGCAATAATGGCTGCCGCAACCATCATATGTGTAGTGCCAGGTTCAACAAAAGCTAAAGCTGTTTACGATAGCCTGAAAGGGCCTGTTACACCTCTTTGCCCGGCTTCGGTTTTGCGCCAGCACAAGGCAGCCCGGCTCTTCATAGACCGGGAGTCGGCGGCATTGTTAGAGCTCGTTTCATAACGGTTGGTTGGATAACCGGGCAATTGCTAAAGGCGCATCGCCAGGTAAAAAACATTCAACTGTGCCGAAATAAGGAGGTACTACCCACTTCACCCTTTTATTGGGATGGCAGCGTTTCACTCAACCCGGTAGCAGTTTAACCATCCCAAATCGAAGCAGGTAAATATTCTCTTACTGATCGCGTGTTTATAGTAGGTTGCCCGGCTTCGAAATATTAGATGAGTACCTGGATATCAGCAATTGGTTCTCAATTATTTTTGCATGAACCATTGTTTGAGTTTGCTTATTATCATCGGAGAAGTGTGAGAAACAGCGATGGTTTACCCCCTTTTTAACTAGCCGGCCCTTAGCTTACCTGTTTTGACCTCATAGAACCGAAGTTAAGTAAGCCTCTCAAGGGCTGTGCCCCTTAATAGTCTATATTTGTTAGTATCCCGGGCATAAAAGGTGTACTAATAAAGGCCCTTTTACCAATTGACGGTAGGGTAAGTAGGCTGTAACATAATACACATACAAATACTCACTCGTTACGACTACTTCGTCGTATCCAATTGTCCAAACATCAAACTAATAAAAAAGCTGCAACAAGCTTCTGGCTTATCGTGTTCAAGTCCGGAAGCCTTACTTGGTTATTGACTTTTTACTGGCAGGGAAACTCTCTGCAAGATTAAGGAAGCGTATGCTGTCACTGACGACCTGGCAACGCGATCTGTTGCAACAATTAATCAGTACCGGTGAGCCAATTGATACTTCGGCTTATGGCCAGCATTTACATCTGACCTTACGCCAGGTTCGGTATGGCCTGCGCGAGATCGAAAGCTGGTTAAGTCGCCGTCAAGTTGAGCTTGTCAGTACTCCCAGGCTTGGTCTACAGGTGATCTGTACACCTGAACAACGCCAGCGTTTGCTGGCCGAACTTTCGTCTCAGACCAAATTCCAGTTAATCCTGACCCCGGAACAGCGCCAGCAACTCCTGACGCTTTCATTACTGGTAGCCTGTGAGCCTTTGACGCTCCAGCAACTTCAGGAAGATCTGGTTGTTTCGCGTATGACAGTGCTTAAAGATCTGGATGCGATTGGCCCCTGGCTGAGTACCTTTTATCTTGAAGTAGCCAGGCGTACGCACCGCGGTTGCTGGGTGGAAGGTGAGGAGTTTTCCAGGCGGCAGGCTCTGGCCGCCCTGCTATGGGGAGATGTGCCGTTAGCGCCGCCCCTCATGTCGGTCCAACCCGGTAAAGGCATCTTTTTCGCTCTGGCCCAGGACTCGGCCTTACTGCGCATCGTAAACGAAGTGAATGCCCTGATACGTGGCTGGGATTTTGGGACGGCTCAGCAACATATTGCTAAGGCCGAAGCTGAACTTGGCGTACGCTTTACCGATGAAGCAATCACCCTTATGACCCTGGCCCTGGCGCTACAACTTCAGCGGGTTGCCACCGGCCAGCATGTTGGGTGGAAAACAGAGGCTTTACGATGGGTAGAGGCGCAGGTAGCCTGGCCGGTGATAGCCGCAATGGGGGCGAGTATCTGGCCGCATCTGCCTGAAAGTGCGCGTACGGCGGAAACAGCCGCTCTGGCGCTTCAGTTTCTTTCGGCAGCCAGGGATGAACCCTGGTCGCAGAAATTCGGCGCCGATCCCACCTTTCATAATTTGATTAAAAAGCTGATGGAGTCGATTGCCTTAGCCTATGCTCTACCTGAGCTCGCCCATGATCAGATGTTGTACGACGGGCTTGACGGGTTGATTATGCCAGCCTATGTGCGACAACGCTTTAACCTGTGGTTGCCACGCCGTGCCTCAGGCGATAGCTATACCGAACGCTATATGGTAGAACGGGCCATTGCTACCCGCGTAGCGGACGAGGTAGCGCTAGCCACCGGTGTTCCGCTGCCGCCGGAAGCTCAGGATGACCTGGTATTGCTGCTGCGGGCGGCGGTTATTCGCGCCCAGCCGGAGCACACCCGGCACATCCTGGTGGTATGCCCCAGCGGTATGGCAACCACTCAATTGCTCGTGGCGCGGCTCAAAATGCGCTTCCTGCACCTTGGAACCTATGAAGTGCTGCCGGTACGCGAAGTGTCGGCAGAAAAAATCGCCACGGCAGACCTGCTAATCACTACCGTGCCGCTTGATCTACCCCAGGCTCAGGCAATTGATGTGATTCAGGTGCATCCGCTGCTCAAGCCTGAAGATATTGCGGCCCTTACCCAGTGGTTGAGCCTGAACGAGGTAAGACGGCCCGAAATTGAGACTAACCTTATCAAAACTTCAACATGTTGAAAGATCTGGTGACCGGTTACCACCGCTGGCAACCGGCCAGTATAGCTAGAGGTTTATAGGACAGTAAGAGGGGAAGATCTTCAGCTGTAATAACCCGGGAAATTATAGTGCGGAGATACCCATTGCTAGTGTCGGGCGCATCAGTGGCGATAGATGCGCTAACAATGGATATTCAAAGGAGAAACTCTTTATGCGACAGCAAGTTCAACGCTTTGGCAGTTTCCTGGCGGCGATGGTCGTTCCGAATATCGGCGCCTTCATCGCCTGGGGGCTGATTACCGCCTTATTTATCCCGACCGGCTGGTTGCCCAACGAACAATTTGCCAAGTTAGTTGGGCCGATGATCAATTACCTGCTACCACTACTGATTGGCTACACCGGAGGTACTCTGATGTATGGCCAGCGCGGTGGGGTAGTGGGCGCAGTGGCGACAATGGGTTTGATCGTCGGTGCGAGTATCCCGATGATGCTCGGAGCCATGATTATGGGGCCGCTCGGTGGCTACCTGATCAAAAAGATTGACCAGTACCTCGAAGATAAGATCCCGGTTGGCTTTGAGCTGTTGATTAACAACTTCTCGGCCGGTTTTCTGGGGGTCGGTGTGGTGCTCCTGGCGAACATCGTGATTGGCCCGGTGGTCCAGGGGGCCAGCGAGGGGTTGGGCTCAGGCGTACAGTTCTTGATCGATTCGCGCCTGTTGCCTGCCGCCGACCTGATTATCGAACCCGGCAAGGTACTGTTCCTTAATAATGCCATCAACCACGGTATTCTGGCACCGCTGGGAATTGCCGAGGTTGCCAGGAGCGGTAGAGCGATCCATTTCTTGCTTGAAACCAACCCCGGTCCTGGTCTGGGTATGCTGCTGGCTGTCTGGGTTGCCGGTAAAGGCACTCTGAAACGGTCAGCCCCAGGCGCGATTATCATTCACTTCCTGGGTGGGATTCATGAAATCTACTTCCCCTACATTTTGGCCCATCCGATTATGATCGTGGCAATGTGGGCGGGTGGTATTGTAGCCGATCTCTGGTTCGTGATAACCGGCGCCGGTCTGGTTGCTACACCTTCTCCCGGCTCGATCTTCGCCTACCTGGCGGTTACACCTCCGGGCCAGTACTTCGCCGTGCTGGGAGGGGTGGCAATTGGAGCGGTCAGCTCCTTTGTAGCAGGCAGTGTAGTTCTGAGGCTCTTCCCGATGCCTGAAACGGAGGAGGAGAAGGAAGAGGATGCCATGCTTGCCCAACCTGCCGTTACCCCGGCCATACAGCAAGCCTGAGCCACATCCCCTGCATTGAGGAGGGGTAAGGCCGCAGCCGAAGAATCTCGCGCCGAGTGGTTGCAAATTAAGCCCGGTAAGGAGATTCTTCGGACAGCGGGACCGGCTAATTAAATTAGATAATTCAGGTTCAAAGGATGGATGGCAGATTTCGCTAACAGAGTGGATTGGTAGACCTTCGGCCGGATATCCACTCTGGCCATCTCAACCAGTTAATCATAAAAGAGGTGTTCCATGGCAACATCAATTTCTGCCGCGAAAGTTGATACGATTATCTTCGCCTGCGAGGCCGGGATCGGCTCCAGTGTGATGGGAGTGAATGCTCTCAAGAAGAAGCTCAAACAGGCCAATCTAAATATCAATGTTATTCATAAGCCGGTGCGAGCTGTGCCGGCAGATGCCAAAGTCATTATGGCTCACAAGGGTCTGGCTAATTTTGCCCGCCAGCAAGCGCCTAATGCCGTTGTAATCGCCTTTTCGCAATTCTTGAACGACCCGGTTTTCGATAAAGTGGTCCAGCAACTGAAAAATGGCGGTGAAATCGGGGAGGTTCAGTAAAGCCATGTCCATTGTATCGCTTGAGACGGTAAAGGTACAGGCGCGCGCCCGGGATAAACAGGACGCCATTCGGCAGGCCGGTGAGTTACTGGTGCAGGGTGGTTGTGTCATGCCGCTATACATCGATGGGATGCTATCGCGGGAGCAAACAATGTCTACTTATCTGGGCAATGGAGTTGCTATTCCGCACGGCCAGCATGAAAGCCTTACGGAAGTGCGCCGCACCGGTATTTCAGTTCTTCAGTTACCGGAAGGAGTCGAGTGGGAAACGGGCGAGAGAGCTTACCTTGTGATCGGCATTGCGGCTGATGCCGATGAACATATCAGCGTTCTCGCCAACCTGGCCGAAGTGGTCGAGGATATCGAAGCCGTCAACCAGCTTGCTCAAACGAGCGATCCGATGTTGATCATCGAGCGGCTTAGTCGCGCCCGTGCGGAAGTTGACTAAACCGCCATTCGCGGCTATCCAGGGCCGTAATGGGAGCGTTATGCAACAGTTCGATCTTGTCATTCACAATGCAACCGGGTTACATGCCCGCCCGGCGCGTGTCTTCGTTGATATTGCCAAGCAGTATCAGTCTACTATTCAGGTGCGGCATGGCGCGAAACAGGCCAATGCCAAGAGCCTGATTTCTCTCCTGCAACTGGGCGTGAGTAGCGGCCAGCTAATTCATATCGACATTACCGGCGTGGACGAAGAGAGTGCTGCGCTGGCCCTGGTTTCTGCCGTTCGCGAGGGTCTGGGCGAAGGCCCTGCCGAGCAGGTAGTAACCACCCCTGTCGTAGTAGCTGCCGGGGTTAGCATAATGGAAGCCGTAGTCCCGGCAGTCTCCGTGGGCTACACGGCTGCAACCGCCACGCTTAAACCGGAAACGGCAAGGACTATCCGGGGAGTGGCAGGCGCTCCTGGCATCGCGGTTGGCCCGATCTATCAATTTAAACGCAGCCAGGTCGTGATAAACGAGACTTCTGCCGGGGCTACCCTGGAACAGGCCCGGCTCCAGGCCGCATTAGAGAGTGCCCGGCAGCAGCTTGCTGAATTGCGCGAACAGGTTTTGCAACGCGGGGGAGAAGACGAGGCAGCCATTTTTGAGGTACATCGCGATATCCTGTCTGATCCTATGCTACTTGATTCGGCGGAAATGGCGATTGCGGAAGGAGAGAGCGCCGCCAGGGCATGGCAGGCGGTAATTAATCAGCAGGCCGCTCAAATGGCAAAACTACCCGACCCGCTCCTGTCCGAGCGCGCCGCAGATGTGCGCGATGCAGGCGAAAGAGTGCTGCGGTTGCTCACCGGCAACAAATTGGCTCCTCTGCCACAGTCGGATATCCCGGTAATTGTCGTAGCCTACGACCTGACTCCTTCCGAGACGGTAGCCCTTGACCCGCAGCGAGTGCTGGGTTTTTGCACCGCCGTGGGCGGCCCCAATGCTCACACGGCTATCCTGGCGAGAGCCCTGGGTCTACCGGCCGTAGTAAGCGCCGGAACCGCCATTTTGGAGCTTGCCGAAGGTACGCCAATCATTCTCGATGGTAACAGCGGAATTGTTGAGGTCGAGCCACCTGAAAGGATCGTGGCTGCCGCTCAACTGGCCCGGCAAGAAGAACAAGCTCGGAAGCTGGCAGCGGCGGAGCGAGCCCATGCCCCGGCCATCACCGGCGACGGTCACAGGGTTGAGGTGGTGGCAAACATCGGCGGCCTGACCGATGCCAGCCAGGCTAACCGGTCAGGCGCGGAAGGGGTAGGATTGCTTCGCACCGAATTTCTGTTTCTTAACCGGTCCGAGGCCCCGACCGAAGAGGAACAGTTTGGGCTTTACAAAGAGATTGCCCAGGCTCTCGATGGCAAACCCGTAATTGTCCGTACCCTGGATATCGGGGGTGATAAACCTATTCCTTACCTGAATTTACCCGCCGAGGAGAATCCATTTCTCGGCCAGCGCGGTATCCGGCTGTGCCTGCAACACCCCGAGCTTTTCCGGCAACAGTTACGGGCCATCTTACGCGCCTCTGCCTTTGGAAAGCTGCGAATAATGTTCCCCATGGTTGCAGATGAGGTAGAAATGCGATCCGCCAGAGCTATGGTAGAGGAGGAACGCGCCGCTTTAGGCCTGTCTCCTGTCGAGGTCGGGATCATGATTGAGGTGCCTTCGGCGGCGCTAATGGCCGAGGAACTGGCCCGGGAAGCCGATTTCTTTTCGATTGGCACAAACGACCTGACCCAGTACACCCTGGCGATGGATCGCACCAATCCAACCCTGGCAACTCGCGCCGATGGTCTGCACCCTGCCGTCTTACGCTTGATCGCTCGCACGGTGGAAGGAGCGCACCGCGCAGGTAAATGGGTCGGCGTATGTGGCGAGCTGGGGTCCGATGCCATGGCTATCCCGATCCTGCTGGGACTGGGTATAGACGAACTGAGTGTCAGTACCCCGGCTATTCCAGTGGTTAAAGCCCAGATTAGATCATTAACGCTCGCCGATTGCAAGGAGCGTGCTCAACAGGCCTTAAAATGTGCTACGGCCGCCCAGGTGCGAGCAGGAGGATAAATATTCTTATGAATGCTTCTCGTTTTGAGCTTTACAGATCGCCGGACGCTCCCATCAAGGCCGAAACTCTGGCCTGGAATACCTACGGCGCGGGGGTAGAAAACATCGGGCGTGACGGCCAGCCGGAACGCTTTGAGGTTGCGCAACCCGGCGACGACCAGTTGCTGGTGCGCGTAGACGCGGTTGGCCTGTGTTTTTCGGATGTGAAACTGGTCCAGCAGGGCGGCAAGCATCCTAAGCTTTACAACCGCGACCTCGCCAGTGAACCAACCCGTCTCGGCCACGAAGCCGCCTTCACGGTCCTGGAAGTGGGCAAGAACTTGCGCGAGCGCTATAAACGCGGCCAGCGCCTGGCCATGCAACCGGACATTTACCAGCAGGGTAAAAGCACCGCTTACGGTTACACCATCCCGGGTGGCCTGACCCAGTTTCACCTGATCGGCCCCGAAGTGCTTCAGGCCGACGATGGCGCCTATGTGTTACCGGTAGTCGAGGACCTGGGTTACGCCGAAACCGCCCTGACCGAACCCTGGGCCTGTGTTGAAGGCGCTTACACCCAGCGAAGACGCCTGACTCCCAAAACAGGTGGCACGATGTGGATTGTAGGGCGACCAGGTGATGAGACGGATTATAGTTTCTCTCAGTGGCTCGACAAACCTTCCACTATTGTAGTGACCGATGTTCAGGATAGCCTGCTCCAATTAATTGAGCGGACCAGCAGCGCTACCCTGGTAAAGCGGGATGGCCTTTTACCCGGCGATTACGCTGCCCTTAAAACTGAAGTGACTGCCGGGCAGGGCTTTGACGATATCGTGGTACTTGACCCGCGCTCGGCCGGCGTGGTAAGCGAGGCTGCAAAACTGATTGCCCGGCGCGGCACTTTTAATCTGGTGGGCCGTACAGCCCTGGATGGCCAGCCTGAGATTGACGTAGGCCGCATCCATTACGATTACACGGCTTACCTGGGGAATTCGGGGCCGGATATTGCCGGGTCTTACGGCGAAGAGCGTAATCGCGCCGAGTTACGCAGCGGCGGAGTGGCCCTGTTTGTAGGGGCGGGCGGCCCGATGGGGCAAATGCATGTTCAGCGGGCCCTCGAACTACCCGGCGGCCCGGCCACCATTATCGCTGCCGACGTTAACGACACCCGCCTGGCAGTCCTGCGGCAATTTTTCGCACCACTGGCGGAACAGCACCATAAACGCCTGGTAACCATCAATTCGGCCAGCGGTGGCGAGTCGTTACATGATGTGGTGATGCGCGAAACGAACGGGGCCGGGGCGGATGATGTAATCGTCAGTGTACCCTCGGCTGCCTTGATGGGAGAGTCGGCTACCCTGATGAAAACGGACGGCATGCTGGTGCTCTTTGCCGGAGTGCCAAACGGCTCATTTGCTCCGTTAAATCTCAGCGATGTCTACCTGCATAACGCTCAATTTACCGGCACTTCCGGCTCACGTCTCAGCGATCAAGTGCTGGTTATCCAGAAAACGATTGAAGGCACACTCTCGCCAAATCGCTCGGTGGCGGCGGTAGGCGGCATCGAGACTGCCAATGAAGGGGTGCGGGCCATGATGGAAGGCCGGTTTACCGGGAAAATCATCATTTTCCCGCAAATAAGCGGTCTTCCTTTGACCGGTGTAGCCGACTTGAAGGATAACTATCCAGAAGTAGCTGCCAAACTGGGCCCCGGCAATGTCTGGACTCCTGCGGCAGAGCAGGCACTTATAGAAAGATTCTGGCAGCCATGATTTATACTGTCACCTTAAATCCTGCCCTGGATCGCGAACTGACCGTCCCGGCTCTTACCTTTGATAGTGTTCTTAGAGCGACAGCAGCACGAGTTGACTGGGGCGGAAAAGGTTTTAACGTGTCAAGGGTACTGGCTGTCCTGGGCGGTGAAAGCATTGCGCTTGGCTTTGCCGGTGGGCGGACCGGTGAGGCCCTGCGAGAGGGTTTAGCTAGCCTGGGCATTATGACGGGCTTCATCCCTATCGCCGGTGAGACTCGTACCAATGTCAGCATCGTTACGGAGGATTGCGCCCATCATATCAAGGTAAACGAGGGTGGGCCTACCATTTCGGCAGAGGAACAGGCCGCCCTCAAAGCGCTGGTACAAAAACGCGCTCGGTCGGGAGATTGGTGGGTGCTGGCGGGGAGTTTGCCGCCGGGGATCGAACCGTCCTTTTATGCCGAACTGATTGGTGACATCAAGGCTGCTGGCGGGAGAGTAATCCTTGACACCAGCGCTGAGGCTTTAAAGTGTGGCTACGCGGCTCAACCTTATCTTATTAAACCAAACGCTCTAGAAATAAGCCAGTTGACCGGAAGACCCGTCAACACAGTCGATGAAGCAATCATCGCCGCCGGCAATTTGAAAGGAGTAGAGTACATTGTAGTTTCAATGGGCCGGGCAGGTGCGCTTCTCTTGCATGAAGGGCGAGGCTGGTTTGCCTCAGCGCCCGCCGTTCAGGAGCGCAATCCCATCGGGGCCGGTGACTCTCTGGTCGCCGGGCTGGTCTGGGGGTTCTGTCAGAATAGCCCTACTGAGGCTCTCCGCTGGGGGGTAGCCTGTGGCGCTGCCACGGCCAGCCGCAGCGGTACTGACATCGGTACATACCAGGAAATAGCACAGCTTGCTCAGCAAATTGTTGTTCAGGAAGTTTATACACTTCAGTGATAGTGGCTACCAGCTTTATCCAACTTAATTCCAGGGCGCTGGGGGGCACGATAGCTAAGAGGGTAGCATTTGTTTTAACAAGTAGCCGGTAACCAGGGGTCAGTTATCATTACCTTTATAAAAGCTGTCTCAGGCAAAGTATTCTACTTCTTGCTGTCTTTTTGGATTAAACCCCAGTTTGGGCTACATCTCGAATACCAGATTGTTGCCCTTTATCCGAGAGGTTATGAGCCATAACCTCCAACTTCAGGTGGAGGTTTTTGAGGGCGGGCTGCTCTGGAATATTATCATCCTGGGGAGTGTAGCCCAAAAATCCAATCGCATCTGAGATATCCAGTCGTTTGAAGCGATTGTTACTAAGGCTGTGAAAAATAGCGAATTGAAATTGTTTGTCCTCAGAGGAGGCATAAATTATCCGGCGGTTTTAGTGGCGGTAAAAAGATTATAAATGCCAGTAATATTATTGGGTAACAACCTTTTCCAGGTAGCACTAGGCTCTCATCAGCCGCCAGATGTAATACCGTTCCATTCCCTGGCATATTTGCTTTTGCCGCGCCTGGTCAGATAGGTCAGCCCTTACAACTTCGCCCCAGGCTCAGAGTCTCGCGCTCTTCTGATCTAATTGCTGTAATATAGTCAGATGCTACAAGCGTACAAAGCCCCTCGCAGTTATGCTCTTCATAGTCGTACATCTTGATATCCTCTTTCTTTCTTTATTTGAATTAAATTGAATCAGAGCAATTTGTTTGTGATCTTGCTGGATAACCGGCGAGAATAGTTTCGCTACCATCACCTGTTTGCCGAACTGTTACGCCACCGGCTAAGCAGGATTTATGAGGTAGAACAGATTAAGGAACTGAACCGGAGAGCCAGCCGCTGGTTTGAATCCAAAGACCAGTTAAGTGAAGCTATTCACTACTCCCTGGCCGGACAGGATTACGAGAGGGTTGCCGCCTTGCTCGAATAGGTGACTGATCCGCTTTTCCAGCAAAGCGCCTTTGCCAGATTGAGGGGTTGGCTGGAACGCTTGCCGGGGGAAGTACTGTTACAGCGGCCTGGGCTGCTGAGATCGAATTCCAGCAAGGCCACCTCTCTCGGGCCCGCCACCGTTAGGCTGATGCGGAAGTCCGCTTGCAAAGGGCCGGCTTAGAATCGGTAGCGGTAATGGGTTATGTCGAGGCCGGATTAGACCGGATTGCTCTGGAACAAAACCAACTGGACGAGGCCGAACAATATATTAACCGGCTGGTCGAAATGAGCCGGGCGGGTGACCTGGTAGATATTACCTTCAACGCCCGGTTGCTTTTGTCGCGCCTGCGCTACTACCAGGGCGATCTGGTGGGTGCACTAGCCGCCGCCCGGGCTACCCAGGAAGCCTGGCGGCCGAGTGGCATTGAATGGCTGATTGCTACCTGTGAAACCCTCATGAAACGCCCATACCTCGCAGAGGGTAAGCTTACCAGCGCAGAAAACTCGCTAGCCCGGCTTCTGGCAGCCAGCCCGCATGGAGATATAGAAACCGGCCTGCGGTTTCTTCTGGGCTGGTTGGTAATGAAGCTTGACCGGCGGCGCTACCGGAGTGGTCACCGGGTGGCCCTGGTCGGAATAGGAGCACTTGGCTGCCTGGGTCTGGTAGGTCTGGTGGCCTGGCAAGCACTGCGAGGACAACCGCTTTTGTCGCCGGATGCTCTTACCCTGGAAGTATTTGGAGGGCTTGTGACAGCCATCTTTGTGCTGGCAGGCGGCGTAGCCTGGCACGCCGGTAGGACTTTACGGCAGGCAGTAGCATTAACAGCAAGCGAGAGTTAGTAATAATAGGAATTCAAATTTTGTAAGTGGAGTCTATGGTAGCATGAACTATCCTGATAATTGAGCCTGGCTGTAAAGACTGGAAATAAAGAAACCTCCTGAGTAAAAATGAACAGTAATGATTTTTGTAAGGTTAGTTTGCTAAACTGGCAACTATTACTTCACTTTTTATTTTCGTAATATGTGACTTGCCCGGGTTAAATTAATATTGAGTTCTAAGCTGATAAAGAACGATAGTAAATATGAATACTCGTAACGTTTTGTCCTGGCTTTACCCGCTAAAAGAAAGTTCTATCACTTCTGCATATCGCCGGTTTTTTTGGAACAGGCGATGGCTCGGATTGGTGGTTCTATCTTTCCTTTTAAACCCGTTTTTACTGCTGGAAAACGCTGTTGGGCAGGCCCAGGCGCAAACAACCCGACAGCCCGTTGTGCTCTCTAATCAGACTACCTTGCGCTTTCGCCACCTCAACACAGATACCGGCCTGGCAAATAATCATGTAGAAGCTATCTTGCAGGATAGTCGGGGCTTTATGTGGTTTGGTACCCTGGAAGGATTGGTACGTTACGACGGCTATCGCTATGTGACTTACAAAAACAACCCTGATGAGCCCGATAGCCTCAGCAATGATGGCATTCTGTCCCTGGCGGAAGATCACCAGGGGATGATCTGGGTAGCTACCAGAGGAGGGGGTCTTAACCGTTTTAACCCCCTGACCGAGCGTTTCACTCGTTATTCACCCGACACCACCAATCCTGACTCGATCTCTAACGTATTTGTTAATAGCTTGAATATTGACCGTGCAGGCAATGTCTGGATTGGTACTGATAACGGTGGTCTTAACCAGTTTAATGTTCAAACTGAAAAATTCAGTCACTATACTTTGCAGCAGTGCGGCACTCACAATAACCGGGTCAGCAAGGTGCTGGCGGATAATAACCGGAATGTAATCTGGGTGCTGGCGGGTAATCTTTTACGTTTCGATATTCAAAGTAAGCAATTCACCTGCCTGGGTCCTGATCCTGACTTTGCTCCACCTCCCGGTTCACCCGCAAATCCCGGGCAGGTGGCTCCTGCCGCTTCCGGTATAAACCCGCCTGCTTCCCCCGGAGATACTACAGCGGCAAATGCCGGCCAGAAACCGGGTACTGGTAATGGTGCTGGGCCTCTGCCCGGTGCTGGGCCTCCACCGGGTGGTCCAGACTCCTCAGCTTTCGGTTTCAGTCCTGGCCTGAATGACCTGGCCCTGGCACCAGACGGTAATCTCTGGCTGGCCGGTACAAATGGCCTGTACCGTTTTGACCCGTCAAATAACCAGTTTTCCCTGCTCAATATGACGGCTGCCAGTAGCGTTTTTGACCTGCAAGGCATAGACAGTTCAAAACCTGACTTTAACTCAATTCTATTCGACCAGGACGGCCTGATCTGGCTGGGCGGTCATAGTGATGAAACCGGCCTGGTAGTTTTCAACCCGCAGACTGCTAAATATATTGCCCGTTACAAAAATGATGTAACCGACCAGGACAGTATGAGCGCCGGGGCGGTAGCGACTATTTATGAGAATAGTGGTGGACTGCTCTGGATTGGAACCCTGAATGCCGGGGTGAATATGTTGAATTTGCAGCAAACCCAGTTTAAATACTTCCGGCGTAACCCGCTCAGTTCTAACACCTTTCAAAAAGGCCAGATTGAGGCACTCTACCAGCAACAGGACGGCATAATCTGGATTGGCGCTCACAATGTTTTGACTCGCTTTGACCCGAGCAGTGGAACTTTCAAGCACTATAACTACTATGATAAAGACTTGCCCGATATTCAGCCCCAGGCTCTATCTATTGCCTCAATCCTCCCTGATGGCCAGGGCGGGCTCTGGTTTGATGGGGTGGATGGCCTCTATCACTTTGACCCTGCTACTGAGCACTTTGAAAAGTTTACTCCACCGGGTATGAATTCGGTAACGAAGCGCTACGTTGAGATGCAGGATCTTACCCGCGATAAGGACAAAAACCTGCTGTTATTAACCAGTGAAGCCCTGCACTATTTCGATCCAGTCAGGCGCCAGTTTACCGCAACCCTGCCGTTACATCCTGATATGCCGCCCACTGCCAGGGTGGGTAAAGCCCGGCGGGTTTACGTTGCTAAAACGGGCGAAGTTTTTGTGGGAGGTGAGGGTTTCTTTAGCAGGCTTGATAGCCAGACCAATCGCTTTAAAGGTTACTATCCCAGTCTCAACCAACCGGGCGCTATGAGACCTTACTGGATAGAGTCCATTCAGGAAGACCTCTCCGGCGAGTTATGGCTGGGAACCCCTAACGGGCTGATGCGCTACAGTCGCACTACAGAAAAGTTCGACCTTTTCACCGAGCGAGACGGCTTACCCAGCAGTGTTATTGCCGGTCTGCTGGAGGACAACCAGGGTAATCTGTGGATTTCAACCGCTAAAGGCCTCTCTCGTCTCGAAAGCCGCTTTGTGAAGTTTCGCAACTATGGTGTCAGCGATGGGTTGCAGGGAAACCAGTTTAACCTCTATTCGTACTTCCGCAACCAGAAAGGTGAGATACTTTTTGGTGGCAATAATGGTTTGACTCTCTTTCAACCGGAAAACATTTCTGATAGCGCCTTTAAACCCGAGGTAAAAATTACCGATATCCGACTCTTCAACACCTCTCTAAAGGTTGGGCAACCGGACTCGCTACTGCAAACGCCGGCCTGGAATGTCGGCCAGCTAACCCTTAACCCTGACCAGAATAATCTTTCTTTCGAGTTTGCCTCTCTCAGTTATGCTGCCCCGGAAAATAATCGCTACCGCTACCGGATGGATGGACTGGACAACAAGTGGTATGAACTAGAGCCAGGACAGCGCTCGATCAATTACGCCAGCTTGCCGCCTGGCAACTATACTTTACGAGTAGAGGGTACCAACCAGGATGGAGTATGGAGCGACAAGCAGGCCGTTTTAAACCTGGTAATTAGAACTCCCTACTGGCAAACCGCCTGGTTCTGGGGACTGGTCGGAGTCGGACTCCTGGTGCTCGTATGTCTGGTCTTCCTGGGAATATTGCTTAATTCCAGGAAACAAACCAGGCGCCTGGAAGCCCAGGTAGTCGAGCGTACTCGTGACTTGCAAACCGCCAGAGATCAGGCCGAAGCGGCGAACCAGGCTAAAAGTGAATTTCTGGCCAGCATGTCGCACGAACTGCGCACGCCTCTCAACGGTATCCTGGGTTATGCCCAGGTATTGCAGCGTAACCCAACCCTCAGCCCGGTTCAGCGCGAAGGACTGCACACTATTCACGAAAGCGGGCGCCACCTCTTGACGTTAATCAATGATATGCTGGACCTGGCGAAAATTGAAGCGCGGAAGATGGAAATTTTCCCGCAAACTCTCCGGCTTGATACTTTTTTAAGTGATCTTACCGGCATTATGCAGATGTCAGCCCACCAGAAGGGCTTACGCTTTGTATTCCAGCCTGCGCCTGCTCTGCCGGCTTCAATAATGGCCGATGAGAAGCGCCTGCGCCAGGTTCTGCTTAACCTGCTAGGTAACGCGGTTAAGTTTACCGAGCGTGGTCAGGTCACGTTGCGGGTAAGTGTTGACCCCGGCCCGGAATGGGTCGACCGGCAAAAAGTAGTCTTGCGCTTTGAAGTGGAAGACACCGGAGTCGGTATTGCGCCGGACCAGCTAGCCAGGATTTTTCAGCCTTTTGAACAGGCCGGTAGCGCCCGGCACCGGGCGGCAGGCACAGGCCTGGGTCTGGCAATCAGCCAGCATATGGTCAGCCTGATGGGTGGCCAGCTACAGGTATTGAGCGAACCGGGTGCAGGCAGCACCTTCTGGTTTGAGGTCGCCTTCCCGGTTTTGACCGGTCAGGAAGAGTTACCCGATAGTACCTCGGCTGCCGGTATCAGGGGCTATTCCGGACCTCGCAAGCGCATTCTGGTAGTGGACGACCGCACTGAAAATCAGCTCGTCCTGTTAAACCTGCTTGAACCGCTGGGCTTTGAAGTTATCCTGGCGGAAAACGGCCAGGAAGGTGTGGATTTGGCCTGCCAGACCTCACCCGACCTGATTTTGATGGACCTTGTAATGCCGGTAATGACCGGTTTTGAAGCCGTTAAGATCATCAGGAGTAATGAGGCTCTGGTAGATGTGCCGATCATTGCCGTTTCGGCCAGCGTGCTGGAAATTGACCAGGCTCAGAGCAGGCGAGTCGGATGTAATGCCTTTCTTTCCAAGCCTGTAGACGCTGCCAAGACTTTCGGCCTGTTGCAGCAGTACTTAAAGCTGGAATGGATCTATGAGAGCGATAATAGCCTTCCGGAAGCTGTTTCTCAGGAAAGCCTGGAAGAAGAGGCTTCATTAATCCCACCGCCCCAGCAACAACTGGAAATCCTTTACGAATTATCACGCCTGGGCAACATGCAACGGCTCCAGGAATATGCCCTTTATTTAGAAAGCTTTTCAACCGAGTACCGGGCCTTTGCCCGGCATATCTATCGCCTGGCCGAGACCTTTGACGATGAGAAGATTCAGGAATTAATCGAAGAATATTTGCATCCGAAGGCCGAGGCCCTTAATTGAAAGACAAATCGCCAGGAGTAAACCATGACCATGCTGACACCCTGTCCAAAGGGCACAGTGCTAGTAGTGGACGATAACATTACCAATCTGAAGGTAGCTTCAGAGCATCTAAGAGCGGAAGGGTTTGAGGTTCTTATTTCTCGGGATGGCCTATCCTGCATCGACCGCGCCCGTTTGGCTCACCCCGACCTGATTTTGTTAGATGTGCAGATGGCTGGAATAGATGGTTTTGAAACCTGTCGCCGTCTTAAAGCCGACAGCCAGGTTAAAGATATTCCGGTAATCTTTATGACCGTGCTGACCAACATGGAAGACAAGCTCAAGGGTTTTGCGGCGGGCGCGGTAGATTATGTGCCAAAACCCTTTCAGATTGAAGAACTTCTGGCACGCGTGAATGCACACCTGACCCTCTATAAACTTCAGCGTGAGTTACAG
Organism: Chloroflexia bacterium; assembly: GCA_036261665.1. Classification (GTDB taxonomy): domain Bacteria; phylum Chloroflexota; class Chloroflexia; order Chloroheliales; family Chloroheliaceae; genus 54-19. The sequence goes on along the minus strand of DATAKM010000026.1, from coordinate 1,355 downwards.
GCCGAAATCAGAGAACGCCAGCTTGCCGAAACGGCTCTACGCAAAGCCAATCAGGAGTTGCAAAGACTGGCCGTACTGGATGAACTAACCAGGCTGGCTAATCGTCGGAGATTCGACCAGTATTTGCAAGCTCAGTGGGAACATACTCATCCCTTGCCGGTCAGCCTGATTTTGTGCGACATCGACTACTTCAAGCGCTACAACGATGGTTACGGTCATCAAGCCGGTGATCAGTGCCTCTACCAGGTGGCCCAGGGGATTAGCCGGGTAGTAGGTCGCGAAAAGGATCTGGTGGCGCGCTACGGCGGCGAGGAGTTCGGCGTTATTCTGCCCGAAACCGGTATTGCTGGGGCAGTTGAGGTAGCTCGGTCAATTCTGGCCGAAATCCACAAACTAAAGCTGCCACACGCCTATTCTGAAGTGAGCAAACATATCACTCTGAGTATCGGTGTTAGCAGCTTAGTGCCTTCCGCAAGCGCTACACCAGGCGATCTGATAGAAGCCGCAGATAGACTCCTGTATCAGGCCAAGCACGATGGTCGTAACCGGGTAGTCAGTCCTCAAATCAGTCTTAACCCACTGTCCTTTTAGCGCCAGGAGCCTGCAAAGCTTCTGGCGCTAGCCATACCTCACGGTGACTTTGCCAGGGTGAGTGTTTCAACTCTTCGCTGTGGACATACTGCCAGGGCTGCTTCACTGTCCCGGCAGTTGTCGCTAACAGCGGTGGCGGATATTCCTTCTAAAATGCCCATGAGATAATCACAAATAGTCCTCTACGAGCGCCCTGAAAATAGAGGGCAGCTTTGCCTTGTCCGTAGTAATCTGTGCAATAAATAACAACTTTTCATAATGTTTACCTTTGTTTACCAACATTAACCGGGATTTTAACCCTGGTCCTATAAGATACAGTCACAAAGACAAGAACAACTTCCGAAGTAGAGAGGAAGAGAAAGGTTTTTAGAAAGGCATAGGCACAGAATATGGACGCCACTTTAGTCACTAACAAAAAACGCACATTGGTCAGCGACCCACCGATTGCTCGCTTCCTGTTCAACGATACCCGCTCGGCCCCCCTCTGGTTGGCTCTGCGGATCTGGATCGGTCTCGACTGGTTCTACGCCGGCTTCGAGAAAATGACCGGGGGAGGCTGGCTGGATAGCGGAGGTAAATCCCTGATGGGCTTCTGGAAAGGAGCCGTCACCATCCCGGCCAGCGGCAAATCGCCCATCACCTACACCTGGTACGCCGACTTTATCAAAGGTCTGCTCGACAGTGGCAGCTACAGTTGGTTCGCCTGGTTGATCGTCTTCGGTGAAATGGCTGTCGGACTTGGACTGATCTTTGGCTGCTTGACC